>JAYRKT010000014.1:0-100874 GCA_041905595.1 Rhodobacter sp. | reverse complement strand
CTGGTGTCGAAGCCACGGTTTTTACGCAAAAAACAGACCGTCGCGTAACGGGCGTCAGCTTGCAGCAAGGGCCTCGAGTTGCGGGCGCAGGTGGTCGAGCTTGTACCCGAATTTCGCCGGGATCGCGATCAGCTCGTCGGCCGGACGCTGGCCGGCATGGGCCAGCGCCCAGACGATCGACGAGCGGTTGCCCGAGGCGCAATAGGCGAAGACCGGGCCGGGAGATGCCGTCAGCGTCTCGCGCTGCAGCGCGACATTGGCCGGGGTGATGGCCCCGCCGATGACCGGGTTGGCGACGAAAGTCAGGCCAAGCGCCTCGGCCGCATGGCGCATTGTCTCGGTGTGCAGTTCGGCCGGGATTTCGCCGTCCGGGCGGTTGTCGATGACGGTGACATAGCCGGCGGCCTTGATCGCAGGCAGATCGGCAGGCGAGATCTGGGGCGAGACGGCATAGCTTTCGGTCAGGGCGCGGATGTCCATGCGGTTTCCTTCACGTCGTGGAACTGGCTTCAGGCAGCGGCACACCGCGCCTTTGTCGGGGCGCCGGCACCATAGCTGCCGTCGCCGGGACAAGGAAGAGCGGCTTCACTGTTGCTTTCCGAACCCGCAGGCCACGCACGGGTTAGGGTTTTGACATGAATCAAGGTAGGATGCCGGTCAGGCTTTCAAGAAGGAAGCGGATAAGAGGAGGAAGTGTCATGCCGTCCATTCAGCAAAGGCGCGCGCAACTTGAGGCGCGGCTTGCCGATCTGAACGCCCGTCTCGCCGGGATCGAGATGGAACTCGACTCGCATGACGCGAAGGATTGGGAAGAGCTTGCGACCGAGCGTGAGGATGACGAAGTGCTGGAAGGCATGGGGCATTCGGCGCAGAACGAGATTCGCCAGATCCAGGCGGCGCTTGAGCGGGTTGCGATCGGCGAATACGGCTTCTGCGCCAAATGCGGTGAACAGATCAGCGATGAGCGGCTCGATGCGCTGCCCTACACGCCGTTCTGCCGCAACTGCGCGCCGTAAGAAAAGGGGGAGGACAGAATGGCTAGTGATCCAAAGGAACCGACAGGGCCAACCGATGTGGCCGAGCAACTGGCGCATGAATTGGTCGAAAGTGCAGATCGTGCGGCGACCTTTGTCCTGAGCGAAATGCAGGCGCTCGCCTCGGTCCTGCCCGGGACGCACAAACCGCTGACCGAGGAAGAGCGGCGAGCCATGGACGCCGAGATCGAGGCCGGCTTCGACAACATGCCGATCTGAGAGCCGGCGGGGCGATGCGGCGCAGCGCCGCCTCGCCCCGTCACTCTTGCCGTTGCCAAGTTCGCCTGAGCCCTTACAAAGAGGGGAAAGGACAAAGGCGGGACGGCGGGGAATGACGATGAACGGGCCTGCACAAGGGTCGAAAGATCTGGGGCCGGAAACGGAAGGGGTGCGGGTCACGCGCGACGGCGGGGTTGCCGTTCTGGCAATCCATGCGCCGCCGGTCAATGCGATGGGCCGTCTTCTGCGCGCCGCGCTGGACACCAGCCTGAAGCAGGCGCTCGCTGATCCGGCCATTCAGGCGATCGTGATCGCTGCCGAGGGGCGGCATTTCTCTGGCGGCGCCGATATCCGCGAATTCGACCAGCCCGCCGATCCCGCCGTGCCGCTCATGTCCGCGATCTGTGACCGGGTCGAGCTGGCGGGCAAGCCGGTTATCGCGGCCATCCACGGCAGCGCGCTTGGCGCGGGGCTGGAGCTGGCGCTGTCCTGCCATCTGCGCATCGCGGGTCCGCAGGCAAGGTTCGGTCTGCCCGAAGTCGGTCTGGGCCTATGTCCGGGCGCCGGGGGAACGCAACGCCTGCCGCGGCTGATCGGAGCGCAGGGGGCGCTGCGGCTGATGCTGTCCGGTCGTGCCATCGGCCCTGCCGAGGCGCAGTCGCTCGGGTTGATTGACGGCGTGGTCGACGACGGTCTGCGCGAGGCCGCCGTCACCCTTGCCGCAGAAATCGCCGCCGAGGTTGCCGCGGGCCGCCGCACCCTGTCGCGAACGCGCGATCGAATGGACGGCATGCGCGACGCCGCGGCCTATCAGGGCGCCGTGGCCGCATCGCGCGCGGCCCATGCCAAGGACAAGCTTCCCGCCGCCGGACGGATCGTGGAATGCGTCGAGGCGGCCCAGCTTCTGCCCTTCGATCAAGGCATGGCCTTTGAGCGCGCGGCTTTCGAAGACCTGCGCACCAGCCCTGAAAGCGCGGGCTTGAGGTATGCCTTTCTTGCCGAGCGGCGGATCGCGACCTATCCCGAAGCGGGTGCTGCCTCCCGACTGGTGCAGACCGTGGGTGTCGTCGGTCTTGGCCGCACCGGTGCGGCGATAGCCTTGCAGATGGCCGCCAGCGGCTACCGCGTCATCACCGCCGAACGGGATGCCGAGGCGCTTGTCGCCGGGCTCGAGCGGGTGTCGGACCTGCAGGAGCAGGCCGTCGCCAGCGGCCGCCTGACCAGCGAGGCGCGGGACCGGGATTGGGAACGGCTGACCCCGGCGATCGACCTGGCGGCCCTGTCGCAATGCGATCTGGTGATCGAGGCGGTGCCTGACGATCTCGGGTCGAAGTCCGAGGTGATGGCGGGCCTTGCGGCGGCGCTCAATCCGCGGGCTGTCCTGGCGACCTCGGCGACGTTCCTGGCGGGGGATCATCTGGGCCGGCTTACCGGGCGTCCGGGGGACACGGTGATCCTGCGCCTGCCCGCACCGGCAGACCGTGCGCGGCTGGCCGAAATCGGCGTCGGGCCGGAAACCGCGCCCGAGACAGTGGCGACCGCCGTCGCCGTGGCTCGCAAGACCGGAAAGCTGGCCGTTCGGGTTGCCGCGACCCCGGGGCTGGTCGGACCGCGGATGCAGACCGCCCTGCGGACGGCGGCGGATTTCCTGATCGAGGATGGGGCGACCCCCCTTCAGGTCGATATGGCTCTCAGGGCCTGGGGGTTCGCAATGGGGCCCTATCAGGCGTCGGATGCCGCGGGGCTCGACAAGGACTGGGCAGAACGCCAGCGCGCGGCACCGGGTCGCGATCCGGCGGCGCGCTATGTCGAACTTGGCGACCTGCTGGTCGAGTCGGGGCGGCTGGGGCAGGAAACCGGGCGCGGCTACTACATCTACGATCAGGGCCCTGGTGGCCGCGAGGACCCCGAGGTTCTGGCGCTTCTGGCCGAGCTGCGCGCCGCGAAAGGCATCGTCGCCCGCCCGATCGGCAGCGACGAGATCCGCGACCGCTGTCTTGCGGCACTGGCCAATGAGGGCGCGCGAATTCTTGGTGATGGGGCGGTGCCGCGGGCGTCGGACATTGACGTGGTGATGGTCGCAGGGCAGGGGTTCCCGCGCTGGCAGGGCGGTCCGATGTTCCGGGCCGAGACGCGCGGGCTTCTGGTGCTGAGGGCCGAGTTGCGGCGTTTTGCCGATCAGGCGCCCGACTTCTGGGCCGTGGCGCCGCTGATCGACCAGCTTGTCCACGACGGGCGGAAGCTGTCCGACCTTGGGACCTGACTATTTCAGCAGAATGCCGGCCACGACCATGCCGAGGCCGAGCGCCGAGGACCCGAGTGCGGCCATGTTGACGGTCACCACCGTCTGCAGGCGCTGGCGCAGCTGATCCTCTGGCAGGTTGGCCCGGCGGGCGCGCAGGGCGACGAGCACGCACCAGACAAGCGCGCCGACGCCTGCCAGCGTGAACAGCGTTCCGATCGAGATCAGCCAGTCCATGGTTGCCGTGCCCCCGCAAACATTCTGCCGCCGCCCCTAGCGGGTTCGCGCCTGCCTGGCAAGGGTCGTTCCCCCAACGGGAGAAGCGACCTTGAACCGGGTCCCGCCGCCGGGGTAGGGAAGGCCGACCAATCCCCGAGAGGCAGGAATGAGCAGCAATCCCGATCCCTACAACGTCACCGCCGACGAGCTTCGCCAGTTCATCGAGCGCGCCGAACAACTGGCCGCCGAGAAGAAGGACATCGCCGAGCAGGAAAAAGAGCTTTTCGCCGAGGCGAAGGGCCGGGGCTATGACACCAAGGTGATGCGCAAGGTCATCGCGCTCCGCAAGCGCAAGCCCGACGAGATCGCCGAGGAAGAGGCGGTGCTCGAGATGTACAAGGCCGCCCTTGGCATGAACTGAGGGACTGCGGGCGTCAGGCGGTGATCAGCCGGACGCCCGGGATCGCCGCAATGCGCTCCATGTCGCGGTCGTAGCCTTCGGTCAGACGTGCCACGTAGTCCTCGGTCCAGCCTGGCAGATCGACTTCGGTCTCGACCTGCTCGGGCAGGGCAAAGCGTTGCAGATAGCCGGCGACGGCGCGCCGCCGCGCCTCGGTATCGGCAGGCGGGGCCGCCTCGAGATGGGCCTTCAGCCGGGCAAAACCGCGCGGGGTCATGATCGTGGCCAGGAAGTCATCGGCGCCTTCCAGCACCGTGCCGGGTGCATGGCCCGAAATCGCCTGCAGGAGTTCCGGCCAGATCAGCGGCGAATCCTCGTCGCACCAGACGGTCAGCGGCACCTCGGGATTGACCGAGCGGATGCGGGCGATCAGCTCTGACCAGCGCAGCGCCAGAGGGTCGGTGCCCTCGACGACATCCTCGTAGCTGCGGTCCTTCTGCCGGGCGACCATGGCGGGGAGAAAGCCCGCAAGGTTGCGGATTGCCAGGAAAAATTCCGTCTCGATCTGCGGGAAGATGCGGGTCAGCGCGCGCAGCCGCTCGGGGCCGTTGGGATAAAGGCTGCGGCGCAGCGCCCATTGCGGGAAAGCCATGAAGCTGTCCCAGGAGAGGACCATGCTTTTCGCCGCATCCGCTTCCATGATCTGTTCAAGCAGGGTGGCCTGCATCGCTTCGTCGGCGATCTCGCCCTTGAGCTGCACCATGGCATCCCGCAGGGCGACACGGTAGCGCGAGGGGCCGGGCACGAGGATCCCCTGCTCGGCAAGCGGGCCGCGGTTCTTCAGCAGGCAGCGGAGAAGCTTTTCCTCGTCGGTGCAATGGGCGCCGATGTGGTAGGCGATGCGCATCGGTTGTCTGCTCGTCCTGCTGTCGTTCCCCGGGGTCTTGCCTCCGGCCGCGTCCTGGGCCCGGCCCCGCTTTGCCTGACTATAGGGGCTTTTGCGAAGGGGGAAACGCCTTTCCTGATGGCGCCCGGCCGCCGCCGACAAGGTCCAGGTCGCCTATCGGGGCCACGCCCCGCCTTCAGCCACTTGCGCGCCGCTCCCCCGGGCGCTATCCAAGCCCGCGTGCGCCCCTATAGCTCAGCTGGTAGAGCATCTGATTTGTAATCAGGGGGTCGGGGGTTCAAGTCCCTCTGGGGGCACCAGAAGAATAGATTAAAGCCCCGCAATTGCGGGGCTTTTTTGTTTTTGGAAACGCAGGGCGACAAGGTCGCCCCGACCTGGTCAGGAGAGCGAACGAGGGCACAATGCGATGCCTTCACTGAACATCCTTCCGGCCGTCGAGTTGACCTGTGGGCGAGACTGATTGGGCTTTCTGCATCCTGTCCTGGCTGCTCGATCCAGAGGACCTCGCCGTCCCGCGCCCTTTCAGTCCGTCAATCGCTGCCGGACCACGGCGCAATTCTTACAAAGAGACGCGCAAGACGCCCAATAGCGCGATCGTTCAAATCGGCCAGATCGGCGTGGACTTTCGTGCGGTCCCCATCGATCGTCAGAACCCAGTAGTTCTCACGCCGTTCAAGCCAGCCCATGCGCTGCATCTGGTGCAGCTTTCGCCGGACGGTTTCGCGCGGAATACCCGTCGCGTCCGCCAGGCGAAATGCGGTCAGGCCAATGCTGCGCGGATCGACATCCTGTACCCTGATCCCGGCCCTTGCCGCGATTGTGTAGCCTTCAATCGTTGCCTGTCCGAGGACGGCGAGAAGCACGGGAAGCTGCAAGTCTCCGCCGAACGCCCGGCTGACATCGGCAAGATGCTCGGAAATGAACTCGACAAACGCGTACTGGACCTGCGGGTAGTTCCGCTTCAGCGCCGCTTCCACGATTTCCGACCTTGGCGCCGCCTCGGGCGTCGGGCGGACGGGATCGCGCTTATCTCTTCGCTCGGTCATGGCCTGCCGAACCTCGTCGAACTCCCCAAAATGGGCATAGGCGACCTTGCCGGCTTTATGCAACCACGTCCAACTCTGTGGAAGTGATTCCGATGTCAGCCACGCAGAGGAATGCGCGTCCCATGACAACCCTGCCGCTGGCATCCCTTCGGTTCGCCCGATGACAGGTTGGCGGGGCGTATTTTTCGGACTGTGTCTCGCCTCGCCACTTGCCCTGGTGAGTTCGGCGAACGCAGAGGAGCGCAAACCCGGGCTGACTTTTGGCATCGAGACCGGCGCGCAATGGGTGGTGCAGGACCAGGCCTTCTGGCTTCTGTCCGAGACCTTCGCCCCCGATGCCGGCTTCGAGACCGAACCGAGCTGGAGCGAGGGCTACATCAAGCCCTCGGTCAGTTTCGCGACCGCGCTCGACAGCGGCGTCACCCTTTACGGCACTGCCTCGCTGATCGCATCAGGCACGCTTGGCACCGACGTGTTCGATTCAACGGACGACAGCGAGGTCCTGCTGGAAGACGCCTTCCTGGGGGCCGAGATTCCTGTCGGCAAAGCCGGGGGCGGCTTCGATCTTTCGCTCGGCTCGCAGCGCTATGAAATCGGCACCGGGATGCTGATCTCGGCCGGCTCGGGAAATGGGTTCGAGCGCGGTGCTCTGATCTTCGGGCCTCGCCAGGCCTGGGAGATGACCGCAATCGCGAGCTATGCAGATGAAGCCAGCTCAGTCTCGGCCTTCTACCTCGATCCGCGAGAACTGCAGAGCAACGACACCGGCACCACGTTGGCCGGCCTGACCGTCACCCATGCCTTGGAGGATGGTCTGAATGTCGGCCTGTCGGGCGGCGTCGTGCTGACCTCCGAGGCGCCTTGGGTACAAGCCGCGCCGGACGGCATCGGTGCGCCGACGATCATCGAGGGCGGGCGCGACGGGATGCGGTTCCTGAACCTGTGGGGATCCTGGTCCCCTTCGCCGCAGATCACCTTGTCAGGCGACCTTGCCTACGAGACGAACGACACCCCCGACATGCAGGCCTGGGGCGGCCGTCTGGTGGCCACCTATGCCGCTTCCGACCTGCCGTTTCAGCCCGTCTTCGGCTATTCGGTGCAAAGCTTCAGCGGCGACGACCCTTCCACCCCGCAGCTGGAACGGTTCGATCCGCTGTTCTATGACGGCAGCCCCGCCGGCTGGGGGTCGGGGGCCAATGCCTCGCTCGTGTTCCTGAACTCGAACGTGACCGCGCATCAGCTGTTCGTCCAGACGACGCTTACCGAACGCGACTTCCTGACCTTCCGCTATTTCCACATCCGCGCCAACCAGCTGCTCAGCCCCCTGCAGTTTGGTCAGGGGACACGGCTTGACGTGAACGGCATGCCCAACCTGATCGCGGGTGTGACCGACGCCGAGCTGGCCCAGGACATCTACGTCGAATACACCCGCATCCTTAACCCCAAAACATTCCTGACCGTCGGTGGCGGCGTAAGCTGGCCCGGTGCCGGCATCATCGAGCAGCGCGGCGGGCAGGAGGACATCTGGACCGGGGGCTACGTCAACATCGTGATGAGCTTCTGACCCTGCCATTCCCCGTACCGGCGCCGCTTGTCGCCCCAGCCTGAAGGAGATGCCAACCATGAACCGCATTACCCTCGCCTGCTACCTGATCGCGGTGCTGACCGGACTGAACCTCGCGGCGCCGGCCCGGGCGCAGGACAAGCCCAACATCCTTGTCATCATGCCCGATGACGTAGGCTACTGGAACGTCGGCGCCTACAGCCACGGCATGATGGTCCCGACCCCGAACATCGACCGGATCGCCGAGGAAGGAATGCTGTTCACCGACCACTATGCGCAGCCAAGCTGCACCCCCGGCCGTGCGTCCTTCATCACCGGGCAGATGCCGATCCGCACAGGCCTTACCACCGTCAGCTTCCCGGGCTCGCCCATCGGGCTTGACGCGCGCGACCCGACGCTGGCGCAGGTGCTCAAGCCGCTTGGCTACCGCACCGGGCAGTTCGGCAAGAACCACCTCGGCGACCTGAACAGCTTTCTGCCGACCGTGCATGGATTCGACGTCTTCTATGGCAACCTCTACCACCTTAACACCGAGGAAGAGCCGGAACTGCTGATGTGGCCCAAGGATGCGGGTTTTGACCAGCGCTACCGGCCGCGCGGCGTGCTGGATTGCGTCGCGACCGCGACCGAGAATGCCGCGCCGCAGGAAGACTCGCGCTTCGGCCCCTGGGGCAAGCAGGAATGCACCGACACCGGGCCGCTCACGACCGAGCGCATGGAAACCGTGGATGGCGAATTCTTCGGCCGCGCCGAGAAGTTCATCACCGAAGCGGCCGAGGCGGGGCAGCCGTTCTTCGCCTGGGTCAATCCCAGCCGGATGCACATCTACACCCATCTCAAGCCCGACAGCCGCTACCTGGCGGCGCCCTATTCGTCGGAGTTCGATGTCTATGGCAGCGGGATGATGGAGCATGACGCGCAGGTTGGCGAATTGCTCGACCTGCTCGACAGGCTGAAGATCTCCGACAATACGATCGTGATCTACACGACCGACAATGGCGCGATGGTTTCCTGGTTCCCCGATGCGGGCACCACGCCCTTCCACGGCGAGAAGGCCACCACCTGGGAAGGCGGCGTTCGCGTGCCGCTCCTGGTGCGCTGGCCCGGGCACATCCCGGCGATGTCTGTTTCGAACGGCATCCAGACCCACGAGGACCTGTTCACAACACTGGCGGCTGCGGCAGGCGAATCCGATGTGGTGAGCCGGCTGAAAAAGGAGGCAGGCGTCTGCATCGACGGGGTCAACAATCTTCCCACCTGGACCGAAGGCGCCCCTTCCGCGCGGAACTCGGTCATCTACTACAATGAACGCGAGTTGACCGCGGTGCGGATCGGCCCCTGGAAATCGCACATGCAGGTGCGCGAGGGCTTCTTCGATTACCTGCGCCCAAGTGCCAAGGTGTTCAACCTGCGCATGGACCCATTCGAGCAGCGCGGTGGCCAGATCGCCGACGATTTCGCGATGAAGATGGGCTTTGCCTGGGGCGGGCAGGTCAGGGACCTGATTGGTGCGCATCTGCAAAGCCTGCAGGAATGCCCGCCGCGTCAGGAAGGCGGTTCTCTCGGCGTTGAAATCCCCGGGTAACGCAGATGGCTCTCACGGCCCGAGACACGGCCTTGATGTGACAGATAGGCTCTGGCCTGCTGAGTATGCCGTACAAGCGGCGTTTTGGAGTGAAACCGCCCGTCCGCGAGGCGAAAAACGGTCGTTCGCCTCTGGCGCATGAGAGTCGTCTGTCGACGGCCGAAGCTGACATTCGCTCGCTAACCTCGTCCGGACCAGACGGTTTGTCGCACGGTGCTGGAGGACGGCTTCCACTGCAGCCGCGATGGATCGGGCTCTCGGCGAAGCGCAGTCGTTCACCTGCCGGCTCGCCGGATTGCCGCCGTCATGCCCGTCGTCGCCCGGGTGACAACTCGATTGCCCTTGCTGCGATGCTCGCGGCGTCAATGCCGAAATGTCGATAGAGATCGCCGATGGCGCCGGTCTGGCCGAAATGCTCGACCCCCAGAGACACCGTCCTGTGGCCATGCACCCCGCCAAGCCAGGCAAGGGTGGCCGGATGTCCGTCGATCACGGTGACGATGCGGCAATGGGCCGGCAGGCCTTCCAGAAGGAATTCAATCTGCGCGCGGGCATCGGCCCTGCCGCTGGCCCGTGCCCGCTGCGCTGCAGTCCAGCCGGCATTGAGCCGGTCGGCCGATGTGACCGCCAGGACCCCCACATCGCGTCGGGCCTCGGCGATCCGACCGGCGGCGGCAATGACCTCTGGCGCGACGACCCCCTGATAGGCCAGGACGATCTCGCAGTTCGGCCCCGGCGGGCGCAGCCAGTATCCGCCGCCGATCACGCCCGCACGGAACGCCTCGTCCGATCGCGCACCGACCTGTTCGATGGGGTTGGTGGAAAGCCGCAGATAGACCGCGCCGCCGGTGCTGTCGCGCAGCCAGGTCCGTGGGTCTTCGGCCTTGTTGCCATCGCGTTGCAGATAGTCGAAGGCCCAGGACATGATCGCTGCCAGCTCATCGGCGAAGGCCGGCTCGAATGCGGCCAGACCGTCCTGGCTCATCCCGATCAGCGGCGCCGCAATCGACTGATGCGCGCCACCCTCGGGCGCAAGCGTCACGCCGGAGGGCGTGCCGACGATGATGAACCGGGCGTCCTGGTAGCAGGCGTAGTTCAGCGCATCGAGACCGCGCGACACGAAAGGGTCGTAAACGGTGCCGATGGGGATCAGGCGGCGGCCGAACAGGGAATGGGCCAGCCCCGCCGCGCCGAGCCACAGGAACAGGTTCATCTCTGCGATGCCCAGTTCCATATGCTGGCCCTCGGGAGCGAAATCCCATTTCGCGGTCGACGTAATCTTCTCGGTCCGGAACACATCCTCGATTACCTCCCGCGCAAAGAGTTTCCGGCGGTTCACCCAAGGACCGAGGCTGGTCGTTCCGGTGACATCGGGCGAGGCGGTGACGATCCTGTCGACCATGTCCCCATCCGTGCGCGCCAGGTTGTCGAGGATCTTGCCGAAGGCTGCCTGGGTGGAGATCTCGCGCTCGGTCTCGATGGAAATCGCCGGAGGCGGAAAAGCCTTGTCATTTCGCCGCCGTGGCCCCGGCGCGAAGAAGGGCACCCGGGCCAGATAGGCCTCGAAGCTCGCGATGTCTTCGACAGTGGCAAAGCGGTCCCATTCCTGGCCCGGCGGTACGCCCATATGCAGTTGCCACTCTGCCATCTGTGCCTTGGTCATCAGGCCACCGTGGTTGTCCTTGTGCCCGGCAATGGGCGTGCCCCAGCCCTTGATCGTGTAGGCGAGGAAACAGGTCGGGCGGTCCGAGACAACCGAAGCGAAGGCCTCGGCCATCGAGGCGACGCAGTTGCCGCCGAGGTTCTCCATCAGTTCGGCAATCTCGGCATCGGAGCGGCGGTCGAGCAGCGCGGTGACCGCGCCCTGATCGCCGAGGTCTTCCATCAGCCGCTTCCGCCAGACGGCGCCGCCCATGAAGGTCAGCGCCGCGTAGTCCTGGTTGGGGCAGGCGTCGATCCATCGGCGCAACGCCTCGCCCCCGGGTTCGGCGAAGGCCGCCCGCTGCAGGACGCCGTATTTGACCTTCACCACATCCCAACCGAAGGCATCGAAGATTTTCTCGATGCGCTGCCACAAGCCTTCTCGCACGACGCCGTCCAGCGACTGCCGGTTATAGTCGATCACCCACCAGACGTTGCGCAGGTCGTGTTTCCAGCCTTCCTGCAAGGCCTCGTAGATATTGCCTTCGTCCAGTTCGGCGTCGCCCATCAGCGCCACCATGCGCCCCGGGACAACGTCCTGGCCCCAGTCCTTGGCCCGGACGTAATCTTGCACCAGCGAAGCGAAGGCGGTGATCGCGACGCCAAGCCCGACCGAGCCGGTCGAGAAATCGACGTCATCCACGTCCTTGGTCCGCGACGGATAGGATTGCGCGCCGCCAAATCCGCGAAAGTTTTCAAGCTTTGCCCGGTCGAGATTGCCCATCAGATATTGCATGGCATGGAAAAGCGGTGCGGCATGCGGCTTGACCGCGACGCGGTCTTCAGGCCGGAGCGCCGAGTAGTAGAGCGCCGTCATGATCGAGACCATCGAGGCGGAAGAGGCTTGATGCCCGCCGATCTTGATCTGGTCGACCTTGGGCCGCAGGTGGTTCGCAGCGTGGATCATCCAATGCGACAGCCACAACAGCCGCTGTTCGACAGTCTTCAAATAATCGGACATTCCTGCCTCCCCGATCTGCAGGGTGACTCTAGCTTCGATCCGAGGGTGAAGCTTGCCAAAGACCCTTCATTGGCGTTTTGTGTTGAAGGAATCCACCAATCACATGGGGATGATTTGCGGAATATCACCAATCTCGATGCGATCGACCGCCGGATCGTGCGTGCTTTGCGGGAAGATGGGCGAATCTCGCTCCTCGACCTTGCGGCATCGGTGGGCCTTAGTCCGACTCCGATCGCGCGCCGCGTCCGCCGACTTGAGGAGACCGGCGTCATCACGGGTTATGCCGCACTGATCGACGAGACGGCCCTGGGGTTTGGCGTGTCGGTCTTTGTGTCGATCAAGCTCGACCGGCAGGTGGACGACGCCCTTGTGACCTTCGAGAAGGCCATCGCCGAATTTCCAGAGGTGGTGGACTGCTGGCTGATGACCGGAAACCGCGACTACCTGCTTCGGGTCGCGACCGAGGGGCTGGCCCAGTTCGAGCAATTCCTCGTCGGACGCATGAGCAAGGTGCCGGGCATTGCTTCGATGGAAAGCTCGATCCCGCTGCGCCGCGTCAAGGGCGGGATCGCCCGGACGGAATAGGGAAGGCGTCCAGCCCGGACGCCCGAGCCCGGTTCAGGCGACTGTCGGCTGCGCCGTATCCTCGGGCGCGCTGTAAAGCTGGGCGATCTTCGGGCCGAATCGCCGGGCCGTGAAGCCGATATCCAGAGCGATGTTGGCCCCGGCGCGCTGCGCGTTTCCTGCTTCCAGCGCCTGGATCACGCGGGCATGGACACGGGTCCCGTCGAGGAAGTGGCGCTCGGCCCCCGGTACGCTGCGATAGGCCGCGCGCAAATAGGGGCCGGTGCGCAGCCAGAGACCCTGAATGATCTCGAACAGCTGCGGCATCTCGGCGGCGGCGTAAATCGTGAAGTGGAAGGTCTTGTTGGAATCGAGCAGTGCTTCGACGTCCTTGTCGTGTACGGCCGCTTTCATCCGGTCGTTCACTTCGGTCAAGCGCGAGATCAGGGCAGGCGTAACCTTTTGCGCGGCATAGCGTGTCGCCATCGACTCGATCGCCATGCGGATGCGGATCAGCTCGCCGAACATCGTCAGGTTGAAAGGCGCGACGGCGATGCTGCGGTTGGCCTGTTGAACCAGCGCCTTCTCGGCAACCAGCCGGCGCAGAGCCTCGCGCACGGGCATCGAACTCGTCCCGAGCGAAGCGGCGACGGTCCGGATCGTCAGCACTTCGCCGGGAACGAAGTCCCCTTGCGAGATCGCCTCCCGGAGCCGGGAATAGACCCGCTCGTGAAGGGTACTCAGATCGACTGGCGAAAGCTTGTCCATGGCACCGGCTCAATTCCCTACGCTCGATCTTGCGGAATACACCGGGAAGACCGTTCGGGCAAATTAGCGTCCCTCGTGTCGGTTTGGAACAGTTTTATGTGTGATCACGCATCACAGATAAAACTTGACAGGTCATGACCTCGCCGCTGTATTGGGCGTGCTGTCGGGAGGCGGCATGGGAACCGGCCACCAGCCGGTCACCGGGGAGGAAAGCTGATAACGCAGGCAGAACGGCCTCTTCGAGGTCGCAGGGTGCGGTTTGCCCGCGCTCCGGGAGCCTTCGTTCTTCCGCTCTGGATGACCGCAAAAGGCCGGACGGTGGAGGCCGGTCAGCGACCGGAAAACCAGGGAGCGAGGAATGAAGCGGATTCTTGAGACTGCCGGCAAGGCGTTGGGGCTTGCCCTTGCCTTCGGCGCAATCGCTGCACCGGCCATGGCCGAGGGCAAGCACAAGATCTTCCTGAGCATGAGCTATATCGGAAACGACTGGCAGGCCGAGGCGGCCAACATGCTCAAGGCGATGGCGCTTTCGCCCGCCTATGCCGACAAGGTCGATCTTCAGGTGCAGGTCGCTGGCCCGAATGCCCAGAAGCAGATCCAGCAGATCAACTCGATGGTGCAGGCCGGGGCGGAGGCGATCATCGTCTATCCGATTTCGCCCACCGCCCTGAACGCCGCGGTGAAGAACGCCTGCGCCAAGGGCGTGACGGTCATCGCCTATGACTCGATCATCGAAGAGCCCTGCGCCTACAACGTCCATATTGACCAGAAGGCCTGGGGCGAGAAATCCGCCCAGTGGCTGGTGGATCAGCTTGGCGGCAAGGGCCGCGTCGTGATGATCACCGGCGTGCCCGGCACCACGGTTGACTCGCTGCGCAACGAAGGCGCCAAGGCTGTCTTCGCCGCAAACCCGGGCATCGAAGTGGTTGCCGAGGCCAACGGAATGTGGAGCCAGGCTGTCGCGCGCACCGAACTGTCGAAAATCATCGCCACCCGCCCGTGGGACGAGATCGACGGCGTCTGGATGCAGGCCGGTTGCTATACCGCCAACTCGATGCAGTCCGAAGCCGGCATTCCGGATGACCAGCTTCGACCCTGCGCCGGTGAGGCCTCGAACGGTGGCCGCATCCAGATGCTGCCAGTCGGGACCGAGGTTGACGGCGCGAACGGCACCTATCGCCCGATGGGGGCAAAGCGCTGGTCGTCCGGCTCGCAGAACTTCACCGGTGCCCTGGCGCTGAAGCTTGCCGTGAAGAAACTCGAAGGCGGCGAGATCCCGGCGCTGACCGACGTGCCGCAGAACATCGTCACCAACGATACAATCAAGCTTTGCCAGGAGGGGAGCTGGAAGGAGATGTCGGAAGGCTGCAACGTGTTCCAGCCCTCGATCATCCCGAATCCCGGCTGGTTCGCCTCGATCTACTCGGAACTGACACCTGAGGTCGGTCTGCAGGCCGCTCTGATCGGTCAGCCCGAATAATCAATACCGCCGGTCGGCCCCGTTCGGGCCGACCGGCGCATGACGCAGGCAGGGAAAGTCCATGACACAGGCATCAGCCATTTCGGTCGCGGGCGTCCGCAAGGCCTATGGGCCGACGGTCGCGCTCGACGATGTGACGGTCGAGATCCGGCAAGGCACTGTCCATGCGCTGCTGGGCGAGAACGGCGCGGGCAAGTCGACCTTGGTCAAGATGCTGTCCGGTCTCGTCATGCCTGACCACGGCGAGATCGCGATCCTCGGCCAGAAGGTCGATCTGCATTCGCCGCTCGCTGCGCAGCGGTTGGGCGTGCAGACGGCCTTTCAGGAAATGACACTCCTGCGCAACCTGACGGTGCTGGACAACATGCTGATCCCGCGTGCCCCGGTGGGGCCGGTCGGAATGATCCGCCGCGCCGGGGCCCGCCGCGACGTGGCGCGGCATTTCGACGAGCTTGGTCTGCATGGCTTCGACCTGGATGACGAGATCGGCGAGCTTGACCTGGCAGTGCGCCAGAAGATCGAGATCGCGCGCGCCGTCTATCGCAAGCCGAAGGTGCTTTTGCTTGACGAGCCGACTTCGGCGCTTTCCGGACCCGATGTCGACTGGATGGGCGAAGTGATCCGGCGCGAACGCGACCGCGGCACGACCGTCATCTTCATTTCGCACCGCTTGCGCGAGGTGCGCGACTATTGCGACGAGCTGACGATCCTGCGCGGCGGCAAGCACATCGCGACCGGTCACGTGAAGGACTATGCCGATGAGGACGTGGTCCGGATGATCGCCGGGCGGTCGCTGATCCATTCCTTCCCGCCGCGCACCGCCGTCACGCATAAGCTTGGCGCCGAGGTGCTGGGCGCCCGCAATGCCGGCACTGACGGGAAGCTGCGCGATGCCAGCTTCTCGCTGCGCGCTGGCGAAATCCTCGGGATCGCCGGTTTGCAGGGCATGGGCCAGCTGGACCTGTTCCTGTCGGTCTTTGGCGACCGGCCGCTGAAGCGCGGCCATCTGGTCGTCAACGGCGAGAAGGTGGTCTTCACCAGCTCGCGCGACGCCATTTCGGCCAGGATCGGCATCAGCCTTGTCCCGGAAGAGCGCAAGACCGAAGGGCTGTTCCTGCGCCTGAGCGGGACGCACAACGCGACGATCCCGATCGTCGACCGTTTCACCCGGTTCGGCCTGATCGATCGCGAAAAGGAATCCGAGGCCGTGCGCCGGGTCTTCCGGCAGGTAAACGTCGCTGACCGCGCCGAATGGATGCCGGCCGAGTCCTTTTCGGGCGGGAACCAGCAGAAGATCGCGATCGCAAAATGGCTGCTGACCGAGGCGCGGGTGCTCCTGGTCTACGACCCGACACGCGGTATCGACGTGGGCACCAAGAACGAGATCTACCAGCTTCTGCGCAGCTATGCCGAGGCAGGGGGCGCGGTCCTGTTCTATTCAACCGAGATCCCCGAACTCGTCCACCTCTCCGATCGGACGCTGGTCTTCTATGCCGGTGCCGTCGCGGCGGAACTGTCGGGCGACGAGCTGACAGAAGAGAACATCCTGGCCGCAGCCCTGGGTTCGACGCCGTCCCGCGCGGCGGAAAGACTGGCGGTCTGAAATGACCATGGACATCACTCAGCCCACCGGGAAGACCATGCCCTCCATTCCGGCCAACAAGCTGCGCCTCGGGCGCCATCGCGGGCTTATCACCGCCCTCGTGACGCTCGCCCTCCTGGTCGCCTTCATCCTGAAGGTCAGCGCGACGCCGCTTGGCTATTACGACGTCTCGCAACTGGTCTCGGGCGGCACAACGCTGGCCATCGCGGCGATGGGGCAGACACTGGTCATCCTAAGCGGCGGGTTCGACCTTTCGGCGGCGGCGGTCGTTTCGCTGGTGAACGTCTCTCTCGCCTCGTTTCCGATGGGGTCGATCACCTCGCCCGCCCTGCTGTTCGCGATCGGGATCGGCATCGGCGCCGCAGTTGGGGCGGTCAATGGTTTCTTCATCGCCTTCCTGCGGCTGCAACCTATTGTGGTGACATTGGCGACAATGTTCATCCTGCAGGGGATTACCCTGCTCGTCATGGACAATCCCGGCGGTTACATCGACGGATCGCTGTACGAGTTCATGGCCTCCGACCTGATCCCGAACGTCCTGCCGATGTCTGGGGCGCTGATCCTGTTGTGCCTCGTGCTGTGGTACTGGCTGAAGCGGACGCCCTATGGCGTGGCGCTTTATGCCGCGGGCGGCGATCCGGAAAGCGCCCGGTCTGCCGGTGTCCCGGTCGCCTGGGTGCGGTTCCTCACCTACGTCCTTGCCGGGGGCATGTACGGCCTCGCGGGTGTCAGCATCAGCGCGCAGACCGGTGCGGGCGACCCGCTGGTCGGCAACCCGATGCTCTTGCAGATGTTCGCCGCAGTCGTTGTCGGCGGGACGCTTCTGGGCGGCGGGCGCGGTGGCCTGACGGGATCGGCAATCGGCGCGTTCGTCCTGATCCTGATGGTCAACATCCTGCTGATCCTCAACGTCTCGGCCTATTACTCGACCATCGCCGAAAGCTCGATCCTGTTGATCGCGGTGTTGATCGGGGCGATCCACGGCAAGTCGGTTCTGGCCAACAACCTGCGGCGCTTCACCATGCGCCTCGGCGCCTGGCGTGAGGGAGTCCTGCCGGCGCAGCGCAACTTCGTGAGCGAGCGCCTGTCGCTGCCCGGTGAGGTGTCGCGGGTTCCGGCAGTGCCGATCGGCTGGCGCGAGTGGATCCGGCGCAACCGGTCGTCGATCATGATCGCGTTGCCCGCCTTCGTCTGCTTCCTGATCGTGCTGGCCGCGACGGAAGTCATCCTTGGCAATGCCGTGCTGAACGGGCGCTACTACAACACGCTGCTTGTCCTGTCTTCCTTCCTGGCAATCCTCGCCCTGGGGCAGGGGTCGGTCATCCTGACTGGCGGGCTTGACCTGTCGATCCCCTGGACCATTGCCCTGGCAGGCATCGTGGTCAGCAAGATGGCCGCCGGATCCAATGCCGAACTGATCTACGCCATCCCCTTCGTTCTGCTGATGGGGGCCTTCATCGGCCTGCTGAACGGATCGGGAATCGTGATCCTGGGCCTCTCGCCAATCGTGATGACGCTGGCGATGAACGGGATGCTGCAGGGGGTGTCGCTGCTCTATTCCGGCGGCACGCCGGATGGCTTTGCCGCGCCGCTGCTCAGAACCTTCATGACGCAGCGGTTCCTCGGGATCACGCCGGTGGTGGTCTTCCTGATCCTGTTCGCGATCTTCGCTGTCCTGCTTCTGACCCGCACCCCGTTCGGCCGCCGCATCTACGCCATCGGCAACTCAGTGCGCGCGGCCGAGCTTTCGGGCATCGGCGTCAAGCGGACCGTCGTGATGGTCTACATGCTGTCGGGCCTCTGCGCGGCCCTTGTCGGCATCCTGCTGTCGGGCCTGTCCGGTCAGGCAAGCCTGGGTATGGGCGACGAATACCTGCTGCCCTCGATTGCGGCGGTGGTTGTAGGCGGCACGCTCATCACCGGGGGCAGGGGCAACTACATCGGCATGATCGGCGGTGTGCTTCTTCTGACCGCGCTTCAGACTTTGCTGGCGGGAACGACCTTCCCGATGTCCACCCGCCAGATCGTGTTCGGCTTCGTCATCCTCAGCGCCGTCATCGCGCTGCGCGAACGCCGCTGAACAAAAATACGGGCGCCGGTCTGGCGCCCCCAACGGAGGAAAACATGGCAGAAATTGCCATTATTGGAACAGGCTTCATCGGTCGGGCCTGGGCGATCAGCCATGCCCGCGCCGGAAACAACGTCCGTCTCTGGGATCAGGATTTTGCCGCGACCGGCAAGGCCAAGGACTACATCACCGACCTGCTGCCAGACCTGCAAAAAAACGATCTGCTGAACGGCAGGACCCCGGATCAGGTGCTCGCACGGCTAACCCCGATCGCGACGCTGGACGAGGCGGTGGCGGGCGTCGACTATGTGCAGGAAAGCACCTTTGAGCGGATCGACGTGAAGATCGAGGTCTTCCGGATGCTCGATGCCGCGACGCCGCGTTCAGCGGTTCTGGCCAGTTCCACCTCGGCGCTTCTGCCCTCGGCCTTCACGGCCGACCTGGCGGGGCGGGACCGCTGTGTGGTCGTCCACCCGATCAATCCCCCTTACCTTGTCCCCGCGGCCGAGCTTGTTCCCGCACCCTGGACCTCGCCCGAGGTGATGGAGCGGGCAGCCACGATCCTGCGCGGCATCGGCCAGCAGCCCATCGTCATGCAGCGCGAGATCGATGGCTTCGTGATGAACCGCCTTCAGGGCGCGCTGCTGGAAGAGGCGTTCCGGCTGGTCGCCGATGGCTATGCCTCGGTCGAGGACGTGGACATCGGCATCCGCGACGGGCTGGCGTTGCGCTGGTCCTTCATGGGGCCGTTCGAGACCATCGACCTCAACGCTCCCGCCGGTGTCCGCGACTATTGCCAACGGTATGACGGACTCTACGCCAATCTCTGGCCCAGCACCCAGCACCGCATCGACTGGAATGGTCCGGTCATCGACGAGATCGAGGCGGATCGCCGCAAGCTGCTCGCCGCCGATCAGTTGCAGGCGCGTCAGGCGTGGCGCGACCGCCGGCTGATGGCGCTGATCGCCCACAAGCGTCGGGCGGCAAAAGAGATCGGCAACTGACACCTCCCCTACCTTGCAAGGACGAAGACCATGGCGAAAACCGGCCCCCGCAAAGTCATCATCACCTGCGCCGTGACGGGCGCGATCCACACGCCGTCGATGTCGGAATATCTTCCCATCACACCCCAGCAGATCATCGACGACGCGCTGGCGGCGGCCGATGCCGGCGCCGCGATCCTTCACCTGCATGCCCGCGACCCCGAGACCGGAAAGCCGGACCAGACCGTCGACGGGTTCATGCGGTTCCTGCCGCAGATCAAGCAGCGCACCAACGCGGCCCTGAACCTGACCAGCGGCGGCAGCCCCTTCATGAAGGTCGAGGAGCGGGTCCTGCCCGCCCAGAAGCTGAAGCCCGAGGTCGCCTCGCTGAACATGGGATCAATCAACTTCGGGCTGTTTCATCTGCTCGACAAGTACAAGGACTTCAAGTTCGACTGGGAGCGGCAGCACCTCGAGGCGACGAAAGATCTGGTTTTCCGTAATTCCTTCAAGGATATCGAGTTCATTCTTAACACCTGCTACGAGAACAACACCCGCTTCGAGTTCGAATGCTACGACATCGGCCACCTCTACAACCTCGCACATTTTGCGGATCGTGGATTGGTGAAGCCGCCGTTCTTCGTGCAATCGGTCTTCGGTATCCTTGGCGGGATCGGCACTGATCCTGAGGATGTCCAGCACATGAAGCGCACCGCCGACCGGCTGTTCGGCGACAGCTATCGCTGGTCGGTCCTTGGCGCCGGGGCGAGCCAGCTGCGCATAGCCGCCCAGGCGGCCGCGCTTGGCGGCAACGTCCGCGTGGGGCTTGAAGATTCGCTTTGGGCGGGCAGGGGGAAACTTGCCACCTCCTCAGCCGATCAGGTCCGGCTGGTGCGGAAGATGATCGAAGGGCTGGGCCTGGAGATCGCCTCGCCCGACGAAGCGCGCGAGATCCTGGAACTGAAAGGGCCCGACAAGGTGAACTTCTGAGCCGCGCGAAGCTGCAATGACCGGCAAGATCGCCTGTAGCACCTGCGGGCGATCTTTTCGTTTGTCGGTGGCGTGTCGAGAAAAACGGAGGCGCGCGAAAAACAAACCGGCGCTTGCAGAAGTGCAAGCGCCGCAGGTTGGGAGTGGGTGTCAGACAGGGGCAGAAAGCGCCGTTTCAGGCCAGCATCTTGGTGTCGCCGCACACGGAAAGTGCCTGACCCGAAACGAAGCGCCCCAAAGGCGAGGCCAGGAACAGGATCTGGTCGGCGATAGCTTCGGGAGGGACGTATTCCTTGATCGAGGTATAGCGGAAGGCCTCCGCCTCGACCTCCTTGTAGGAGATGCCGCGTTGCTGGGCCTTGGCCTCGAGCACGCGCCTTTGGCGGTCACCGGCGACAAGGCCCGGCAGGATCGCGTTGACGCGGATATTGTCGGGCCCGAGCTCCACGGCAAGCGACTTCGATAACCCGATTACCCCCCATTTCGCCGCCGCATAGGGCGTCCGCAGGGCGAAACCGAGCCGGCCCGCGACCGAGGACAGATTGGCGATCGAGGGATTGTTGCTTTTGCGCAGGGCGGCAACGGAATGCGAGACGGCAAGGAACTGGCTGGTCAGCACCACGTCGATCGTCCGGCGCCAGTCGGCAAGGTCGACCTTGTCCACTGGCGCGGTCGGTCCGGCGATCCCGGCATTGTTCACCAGACAGTCAAGCCCTCCGAGCTGGTCGATTGCCCGGTCGATGAAACCGGTGAAGGCCGCCTCGTCCGCCACGTCCACCTGTTCCGCATAAACATGGCCAGGCAGGGTCTTCAGCGCCTCGGCGTCGATGTCGCAGGTGGCAAGCACGGCTCCTTCCGCGAGGAACCGCTCGAGGATGGCCCGGCCGATGCCGGCCGCCCCCGCCGTCACGATGACCTTCGCGCCTTTCAGTTCCAGATTCATCTTCCTCTCCCGGGCATCGGTGTGCCCCTCAGTCCAAAAGCCCGACATCCGGGCCACAAACAACCGTGCCCATCGCTGCCAGCGATGAACCGTGTCGGGTCTTCGCGTCTCTTGATCGTCTCAGGTCGGGCAGTAGGCGAAAGGCCGGATCGGCGAGCCGGAACCTTCGTGGATATTGAGCGGCATAGCCACGAACAGCGATCTCGGCGTCACCTGCTCGAGGTTGCGCAGCATCTCGATGATCAGGATGTCGTTTGGTAGCCAGCTCTTGATGTGGCCAGGATTGTTCTGGGGCACCCCGTCGATGATCGCCGTCTCGGCGGCGACCGTGTCGGTGGCGACGGCCTTGACCTGCCGCTCGCGGAAGAACTCGCAGGCATCCTCGGACATTCCGGGCGCGTTCATCACGTACCACTGCGCCTTTGAATCGGTCCGCCAGTAGCGCGACATCCAGCCGTAATTGACCATGGCGATTTCGCCCGCGCCAACCTTCACGCCGCTGTCCGCTTCCGCCTTGAGCAAGTCGTCTGCCGTGATGAGGTCCCCCGGCTTGAGGTCCCGCTTGCTGAAATCATAAAGGACGGCCGCAGAAATCAGGTGATCGGCAGGGAAAGTGTCGATCGTGCGGTCCATCCGGTGGGGCAGCATGTGGGCCGGGGCGTCGACATGTGCGGCCGTGTGTTCGGCCATCATGATCGCCTGACAATAATAGCCGTCATGGGCGTGGGTGACGGCCTTGTCGATGGTAAGATGAGGATGCGTCGGCCAGCGCGGGATGCCCCGCTCCAGCAAAGGGGCCAGATCGACCACCCGCATCCGCTTCAATCCGGCCAAAATCCGGTCGATGCCGGCCAAATCCGCAGTGTCCATGCTCTCCTCCAAAGCAAGATCGGGAACCGCCTCCCCCCTCCGAAAGCGGTGCGGCCAGGCCGCTATGACGGGGTCAGTGAAGCATGCGGCACTTTGCACCGTCAATACATAATAGATGATCCGTGATCACAGATATTGACACCTTGGCATCGACTGCACGATGGTCGATCCATGGCGGACGGCCCGAGACAGAGCGGCCGAATGTCCAGTCGCCGATGGGGAGGACTTTCAATGACGGCGAGCGGCCCTTCGCGGCAAGCGCGGTTTGACCTGACGCCATGGGCCATCGCGGCTTCGCAGGCGAGTGGGGTGGTCACGCGTCGTTCGCGACCGCGCGCGGGCCGGCGCGTCGCATTTCCGCGGGCCGGTAACGGGAGATCGGTTTCAGACTGAAATCCAATGATATGCCGGGGCGGGTCGGGCCTGCCTCGGGACAGGGAGAGGGCCCGCAAGGGCCACGAGACATGGCAGAGGAGGCCAGACAGATGCCGGAACAGGGTGGATTTTCGAAGGCTCAGGATGTTCGGATGAGCCAGCTTCTTGCGGGCTCGCCGAAGAACTGGGGGCGGTGGGGGCCGGATGACGAGGTCGGGTCTCTCAACTTCCTGACCCAGTCCGAGGTCCTGCGCGGCGTGCGCGCGGTGAAGCAGGGCAAGGTCATCACCTGTGGCGAACTGATCGGCAACCCCAAGGGCGACCCGATGTTCCCCGGCCGCAAGCCGACCGTCCGCGAGATGGTGCAGGACAAGAACGATTACGTCAGCGGCAAGGCCACACCGCTGCCGGGCGGCGTCGAATATGCCGACGACAAGATCACGATGTTTCTGCAGGGCTCGACCCAGATCGATGCGCTTGGCCATGTCTGGTACGATGACCACGTCTGGAACGGCTACCCCGCCGTCGAGGCGACCACGGGCGGCGGCATGAAGAAGACCTCGATCCTGCCGATCGCCGAGCGCGGCATCGTCGGGCGCGGTGTGCTCTTGGACATGGCCGCCCATTTCGGCAAGTTTGCGCTGGAGAAGGGCGACACCTTCGGGCTGGACGAGATGCTCGATTGCGCCGAGAAGCAGGGCGTCACCATCGAGAAGCACGACATCCTGTGCCTGCGGATCGGCTTCCTGCAGCTGCTCTATGTCCAGGGCCCGGACGTGTTCTACAAGGATTTCAACGAACCCGGCCTGACCTATTCGACCGAGGTGGTGGACTGGTTCCACAAGATGGAGATCCCCTGCCTCGCCACGGACACCATCTCGAACGAGATCGACGTCGATCCCGAGCTTGGGGTGCAGATCCCTCTGCACTGCGCGCTGATGCGCAACCTCGGCATCATCTTCAACGAGATCTGCAACTTCGAGGCGCTGGCGAAGGATTGCCACGAGGACGGGCAGTGGGACTTCCTGTTCACCGCGGCGCCTCTGAAGGTGCGCGAGGCGACGGGGGCGCCGCTGAACGTCATGGTGGTCAAGTAGGACGGGAGAGGGCGGCATGTGCCGGTTCTGCGAACAGGCCTCGCTTGGGGAACAGGCGCCCTACGATCCGCAACTGGGTCGCGGCGGGTTCCTGCCCGGCGCCAACTTGCCGCCCGACCTGATCCTGTGTGACGGGCCGATCCTGACCATGGATGATGCGCAGCCCGAGGCGACGGCCGTCGCCATCGGCCAAGGGGTGATCCGGGCCGTCGGGCGGACGGAGGAGGTGATGGCCCGGCGCGGCCGGGCAACGCGGGTGGTGAACCTCGAGGGGCGCGCTGTCCTTCCCGGCTTCATCGGCAATGGCCTTCGCTTGCCGGTGACGCGCGATCGCGCCGCGCTCGACCGCTGGATCGAAGGGCGCGCGCGGGCAGGGTATACGACCGTCAATCTGACCACGCTCGGCCGGAACTGGCGCGAATACGAGACGCTGAGCGGGTTGATCGACCGACGTCACCGGCTTCGCCTGCGCGGGGCGGTGGAAAAGGGTCTGCGAAACGACTGGCGCGAGGGAGACCTCTCGCCTGGTCACGGAAACGATCTGGTCCGCATCGAGGCGCTGAACTTCGCGTCGCCGGCCCGGGCGGAGGAGATTGATCTGGCCCTGTCGATGCACCGTCAGGGGTGGGGCGCCGTTTTCGATTGTCCGTCAGAGCGTGATCTGGCGGTCGCCCTGCAACTGGCCGCGACATGGCCCGGCGGCAGCCTTGCCGGTCTGTGCCTGCATCCCGCCCGCCAGATCGGCGCGGAGGAGGGCCGGATCCTGACCTCTGCCGGGATGTCGGTCGCGACCGAGGCAGAGGTCGCGCCGGTCGAGACGTTGTCGGGCAGCAGGGATGCAATCCTCGCGAAGATCGACCGCCTGACACGGCGGGCCGCGCGCGGCTCGGGGGTCTCTGGTATCGCCGGGCAGATCAGGCCCGGGCTCTATGCCGATTTCACCGTGCTCGACCGGTCGCCGCTTTGGCCGGGCAGCGCGGCGCCGAAGGTGATCGGCACCTGGATCGAAGGTGTGCCGGTTCGCCCTGAGGCGGAGGTCGCCGCCTGAACCGGCTGGCGTCCTGTCAGGCGTCCGAGGCGGCCAGAAGCTGCCCCTGCGTGGCGGGCGAGCGCGTCAGGTCCTCGAGCGTGAGGCTTTCGATGAGGACGAGGTAGGACCAGAACACCTCGGCAAAGACCTTGCGGATGCGGCAGGTGGTCTCGTCCGCGCAATCCTCGCAACGCTGGTAGGATCGGCGCGACAGGCATTGCAGCGGCGCGATCGGGCCGTCGATCATCCGCAGCAACTCGCTCAGCGGAATTTCCGACGGTTCGCGGACCAGCAGGTAGCCGCCGTTGCGGCCGCGGATGCTGGCGATGTAGCCGGCGTTGCGGATCTCGAGCAGGATATGTTCGAGGAAGCGCTTCGGCGTGTCGGCGCGCCGAGCGATCTCCTCGATGCGCAGGGCTTGCCCCTCGCCGGCCTTTTCATCGGCCAGAACCAGAAGCGCCTTCAGCGCGTATTTCATCTTCTGCGTAATCATGCCCCTTCGTAGGACACAGCCGGGCGCGGCTCAATCCCGATCTGCCTTAACGGCAAGGAAAGAGGCTGAATTTTCCGAAAGTCTTGGGCCGGGATCATGGCCGCGGACCAAGCTGGGGTCCGCGGCCGGAAGTGCTACTGCAACACGCCCGAAGTCTGAAGTTCTGGCGCGGCCACGAAAAAGCTCTTCGGCATGAAAAGCAGTGCCATGGCAGCCACATAGACGGCGGCGAAGACAGCGATCGCCGCCAGGCTACGCGACTTTTGCGAGGTTCTGATGGTCATGACTCCCCCAGTTTCGCTGAGTCGTGCATTTAATCTACCAAATTCATCGTGATTCTTCCTCCCTTTTTCCGGGGCATGAGCGGATTCTTGTTCCGCAAGCGGCGCGCAGGTTGGAAATTCGACCCGCCGCGGCGCAGCAGGGCGGGGGATGCGCAGTTCGTCGCGGCGGAAATCGCGCCGGACCGCGTATACAGAAAAAGGCGACCGCCCGGTGACACCGACCGGCGCAAGACGAGGCAGAGATGAGTGACGAAAAACCCGGGATCGACAAACTGCTGGCCCAGGGGCGCAGGCGGCGGGGGCGCTGGTTGTGGCTGGCCATACCGGTCCTGCTGCTCCTGACCGGTGGCTGGTATCTGACCAGGGGCGGAGGCGGGTCCAGCGCGATTGCCTATGTGACAGAACCTGTCAGTCGCGGTCCGCTTTCGGTCACCGTCACTGCGACCGGCACGATCGAGCCGATCACCCAGGTCGAGGTCTCGTCCGAGCTGTCCGGGACGATCATCGCGGTCGAGGTCAACTACAACGACCGGGTCGAGGTCGGGCAGGTGCTGGCACGGCTCGACGACACCAAGCTCAAGGCCGAGGTCGACACCGCCGAGGCGACGCTTCTGGCGGCCGAAGCCACGGTCGAGCGGTCGCAAGCCACGCTCGACGAGGCCGAGGAAAACCTGCGTTCGATCGCGGCACTGGACGAGCGCGGCGTGACCAAGCGGCTGGACCTTGTCGCCAACCAGGCGGCGCGCAACCGGGCCAAGGCCGACCTCGCCATCGGCGAGGCAGACCGCAAGACCGCCGAGGCGAAGCTCGAGATGATGAGGGCCGATCTGGAGAAGTCGGTGATCCGCTCGCCCATCAAGGGCGTCGTGCTGTCGCGCGCCGCCGAGCCGGGCCAGATCGTCGCCTCGTCGCTGTCGGCGCCGACGCTGTTCACCCTTGCCGAGGACCTGAGCCGGATGGAGCTGCGCGTCGATGTCGACGAGGCCGATATCGGGCAGGTGGCGGAGGGGAATTCGGCGACCTTCACCGTCGATGCCTTCCCCGGTCGCAGCTTTCCGGCGGTCATCACACAGGTGCGTTATGCCCCGGAAACGACCGATGGCGTCGTGACCTACAAGGCCATCCTGTCGGTGGACAATGCCGAACTCCTGCTGCGGCCCGGCATGACGGCGACGGCGGTCATTACGGTCAAGGATCTGTCGGACGCGCTGCTTGTCCCCAATGCCGCGCTGCGCTTCAGCCCGCCCCAGACGGCAACCTCCGGCAGCGGAGGCAGCAGGAATGGCCTGCTCGGGCTTATCATCCCGCGTCCGCCCTCGGCTTCGGCAACCCGCACCTCCGGCGACGGGCCAGCCGTCTGGCTTCTCAAGGACGGAGCGCCACAGCGACTTCCGATTGCCAAAGGCGACAGCGACGGCCGCCAGACCGCAGTGAGCGGCGAGGGCCTGCACGAAGGCGACGCCGTGATCGTCGACAGCAGCGGGGGCGCATGATGGCCGACACGTGGTCGTCCGAGATCGCCCCACAGGTGATCGAGCTTCACGACATCGCTCGCCGCTACGGGAGCGGCGAGGCCGAGGTCGTCGCCTTGGGTGGGATCAGCCTGACAATCCGCCGGGGTGAATTCGTCGCAATCATGGGGCCGTCTGGCTCGGGCAAATCGACCGCCATGAACATCATCGGATTGCTCGACCGACCAACGAGCGGCAGATACCTGTTTCAGGGGCACGAGGTCGGCCAGCTGGATCAGGACCAGAGGGCGCTTCTGCGTCGCCACTATCTCGGCTTCATTTTCCAGGGCTTCAACCTTTTGCCGCGAACCACGGCGCTTGAGAATGTCGAACTGCCTCTGGTCTACAAGGGGGTTCCGGGCCCGGAACGGATCGAACGCGCGCGCGCCGCGCTGGCGAAGGTCGGGCTGGCCGGACGAGAGGGGCATGACCCGTCGCAACTGTCGGGCGGCCAGCAGCAGCGCGTCGCAATCGCCCGGGCCCTGGCCGGATCGCCGATGGTGATCCTGGCCGACGAGCCGACCGGCAACCTCGACACGCAGCGCTCGCACGAGATCATGCAGCTTCTCACCCGGCTGAACCGCGACGAAGGGCTGACCATCGTCATGGTTACCCATGAAGAGGACATGGCGCATTACGCCAGCCGGCTGGTCGTCTTCGTCGACGGCAAGGTGCAAAGTGACGGCCCGGTGCAGGGTGAAAACCTGCGCGTGGCACGGGGGGATTGACCGATGCTGTGGGAAACCCTGCGCCTGGCCGTCCGCACCATCCGCCGCAACGTGCTGCGGTCGTTCCTGACCGTGCTCGGCGTGGTGATCGGTGTGGCGGCAGTGATCGCGATGCTGACCGTCGGGCAAGGATCGTCACAGCAGGTGTCGTCGAGCGTCCAGAGCCTTGGCTCGAACGTGCTGGTCCTGCGGCCGGGCAAGCGGGTCATGGGCCCGCCAACGCAAGGCGACACAACCCGCGCCTTCACCCTGCGCGACGCCGACGCCCTCGCGGAACTGCCGGCCGTGGCGGCGATCGCGCCCAGCACCAGCGCCTCGGTGACGGCCGTGGCCGGCAATGCCAACGTCACCACGACCGTCACCGGCACCACCGCCGGTTATGTGCCTGTAGGCGGCTGGACGATGGCGACGGGGCGCAATTTCTCGGAAACCGAGGGGCGGAGCGGCGTTCTTTACTGCGTGATCGGCGAGACGGTGCGCGAAAAGCTGTTCGGCCGCACCGACCCGGTTGGCCAGTCGATCCGCGTCAAGGGCCTGTCCTGCGAGGTGATCGGGCTTCTTACGCCCAAGGGGGCTACGTCTTTCGGGCGGGATCAGGACGACACGATCCTGATGCCCATCCGGGCGGTGCAGCGTCGGATTGTCGGCAATGATGATGTCGGCAGCATCAGCCTGACGCTGGCCGAAGGGGTCAGCAGCACATCGGCGCAGCGCGAGATCGAGGCCCTGATGCGAGAGCGGCGGCGGATCGCCGAGGGGCAGGACGACAATTTCAGCATCACCGACATGAAGGAAATCGCCTCGATGCTGACAGGGATCAACGCGGTCCTCACCGGGCTGCTGTCCTCGGTGGCGGCGGTCAGCCTGCTGGTGGGCGGCATCGGCATCATGAACATCATGCTGGTCTCGGTGACCGAGCGGACGAGAGAAATCGGGATTCGCCTGGCGATCGGGGCGCAGTCTGGACAGGTGCTTATGCAGTTCCTGGTCGAGGCCGTGGTGCTGTCGATCCTCGGGGGCGTGATCGGTATTCTGGGCGGCCTGGCCATGGCCTATGTGGCGTCGCGGATGATGGCGATACCCTTCTCGCCGCAGGTCGGGGTCGTGGCTCTGGCCTTCGGCTTCTCGGCGCTGGTGGGCGTGGTCTTCGGCTACTTCCCTGCGCGCCGGGCCGCCCGGCTCGACCCGATCGAGGCGCTGCGCCACCAGTAGGTCTCCGGAAAGCGAAGCGGCCCCCACAGGGCGGGGGCCGCTTCGTCGTTTCTGTGATGCCCGATCCCAGAGGGATCAGAAGCTGTAGGTCATCCCGAAGACCGGGCCGCTCAAGTCGAGGTCGGCGTTGGCATTGGTGTCGCCCACGTCCTTGTTGACGTTCATGTAGCGCCAGCCCGCCTGGGTGGACCAGTTTTCGTTGATCTTGTAGGTCACGCCCGCATAGATCTGCCAGGTTTCGCTGTCGCCGGTGCCGCCCCAGTCTGCGAACCCGTTGACCAGCCACTTGTCGTTCACAGGGATGGCCAGGCGGGCAGCGATCAGAGGATCAACCCAGCTGTTGCTGGTCGAGCGCTCCCAAGTCGAGGCGATATTGCCGGTCAGGGTCGTGTCGAACTGCAGGTCGAAATAGCGGAAACCAACACCGGCATCGAACTGGATCTTCGGGTCGTCGGCCAGGCGGTAAAGCGCATAGCCGCTGATTGCCGTGAGCTTGGTCTCGAACGTCGCTTCGGAGAACAGCTTGCCGAACGGGGTCGCCTTCGAAGCGGAGAGATCGGCATACATCAGGTCGCCCACCAGGCCCAGCTTGCCGTTCTGTGCGCCAATGTGACCCATGAACGCCATGTCGAGCGCGCTGAGCGTGTCGCTCGGGCTCTTGTCGCTGGAGACCGACCCGTAAGGCGTGTCGGTGGTCGCGCTGAGGCCGGGCACCCAGGCGTACAGCGTGAGGTCATAGTGCCAGTCCTGGGCGCTGGCCGCTGCCGTTCCGGCGAAAAACGCAGCCGTGGCAAGTAGAAATGCTGGCTTCATCTCGGTCTCCGTCATCTGATGAGCCCGGCGGGGCCCTTGGGGCGCAGTTTCCGCTGTTCCCAATCGCTTGTCGAGTGCAGTGCCACTCGGACGAGCCGGGAATTTCGCTCCGCACGCCAAAAAGTTAAGCCGCGCCCGCAAGGGGCGGGCGCGGCTGTCGGAAATCGGCCGCTCAGTTCACGCCGGCTTCGCAGGCGGTCGCCATCTCGATCGCGTCGGCGCTTCCGTCGAGCGACTGCTGGACGACGGTATTGCCGTTGGCGATGAAGGTCAGCACCTTGCCGGTCACCAGCGTGCCGAACAGGTCTCCCGTGTCGAACTGCATCTCGACGCCCGGCATGGTGTCGACCTGGATGCCCTTCGCCGGAGCGATGATGGCCGCGGCGTCGTCGACCTGGTAGGCGACTTCGTACTTGTGATCCAGCTTGAACTCCTTCCATGCGGGCGAGAAGCTCACGATCGAGGTCCGGGTTCCCTTGTCGAGGAAGCCGAGCCGCAGGAAGCTGCCGTCGTCATACTGCACCTGAGCGACGCAGTTGTTGCCATGGTTGGGGTCGGAGAAAACCTGCCAGGCGCCCGAGGTCCCGAAAGGCACCAGATCCAGCGCGTAAATCGGGGTCGAAAGGGCCAGCGTTGCCAGCACGGGGGCAATGATACGTTTCATGTCTTAATCTCCAGACGTTTCAGTCGCGGCGGGCCGGGTATCGGCCGCGGGGGCGACGGCCCGCTTCTAGCAGCACTCCTTGCTGCCGACTTGACTTCATATGCCACCGTTAGGAGCGGTCGCCGCAGGTCCCACCTTCTCCTCGCGCCACCTTGTCACAGATCAACGACTGTGACGAAGGGACCGCTAACATCGGTCGCAGGGGGAGGATCGATGGATGGGCCGTCTGGCTGCAATCTCGATCGTGGCTGCGGTGTTGTGTGCGGCGGCAGTGTCGGCGGACGTTGGAGCCAATGCTAAACCGGAGGCGGTCGAAACCGGTGTTTCATGGGCTCGCTGGAGACCGGAATTTCCGCCTGTCTTGCCGGAAAAGGCAGGGTCTGCGGGAGCGGTGGAACTCGTTGACGATACCGGTGACGAACAGTCCGCCTTGGCGGCCTATGTCGAATTCTCGCTGAGGTTCATGGAAGGTCCTGAGGACGATTGGCAGCGGATCCTGGCCGTACGCAGGGGGTTTGCAGCTGCCATGACTCTGGACGAGATCCGGCAGGCCGAGGACGAAATCGCCCTCAGGGTTCTCTCTTCATGGGGAAGCGGCCTCGCGTGGGAGAAAGACCGTCTGATGAGGCTGATGAAAAGCTGCACTGGTCACGACTGCGACAGTGCCGGACCGGACATCATTCGACTGGGTCCAGCCTTTCCGGCGGCGATCGGGGGACTTGAACACCTGATGACAGCCAATCCCTACTGGCTACCGCGCGAGGATTATGCCTGGGCGCTTGCCATGATCGGGACAAGCTCGATGCCGGCATTCTGCCGGATACTCCTGGACAGCGAGGAACTGGAAACCGAAGGCACCTGGAACCTCAACGTCACCTCGTTCGTGCTGGGTGAGATCGGGGCGGTCGCCCGCGAAGCGATGCCCTGCGTCGTCGATGCACTGACTGCGGACATGTCGCCCGAGCGGTTGAAGGACGCCGAAGAGCTTACACTTGGGCGCGCCAGTGCTGAAACCATCGCGCGGGAAGCGCGCGTGAAACTGGCTGTTGCCGCAGTCAAGATCGGGGATCCGGAGGGGCGGGAACGCATGCAGCTTCTGGCGATGACGTTTTCCGGCCTGCCGGTCCGGGAAAACCTCGCGGTCTGCTGGGCCTATGCGATGATCTACGAAGATCCCGGCCCCGCACTCTGGTACATCCCCGCGGCGCTTGAGGGTGAGGATGAAGAGGCGCGGGTCGACGCGCTGTGGATTCTTGCCGATATCGCCGACCTGCCAAATGGTCCGGACGCAATCGCGCTGCTGAAGCCGCGCATTGTCAAGTTCAAGTATGTGGGAACGCCGGCCGAGGCCGAGGCCGCAGCGGTCGTGCTGGAAACCATTGGGGAATGACCGCCGTCAGCCGCCGGTATGGCTCATGTGGCGGGACATCTGCCCGGCGACCGATTGGCGCGAATAGTCGAAATCGTGGCCCTTGGGCTTGCGGGCGATGGCGGCGCGGATCGCCTGGTCGAGGACAGCATCGTCGGGGCTCGCCCGCAGCGGCGCGCGCAGGTCGGCCATGTCCTCTTGCCCGAGGCACATGAAAAGCTCGCCCGTGCAGGTCAGCCGCACCCGGTTGCAGCTTTCGCAGAAATTGTGGGTCAAGGGCGTGATGAAGCCGATCTTCTGGCCGGTTTCCTCGAGCCGCACATAGCGCGCCGGGCCGCCGGTGCGCTCGGCCAGATCGGTGAGGGTGAAGCGTTCGGACAGCTGTCGCCGCAGGTCGCTCAGCGGCCAGTACTGGCCCAGCCGGTCCTCGGCTCCCATGTCGCCCATTGGCATGACCTCGATGAAGGTCAGGTCATGCCCCTCGCGCGCGCACCAGTCGACGATCGGAAAAAGCTCGTCCTCGTTCACGCCTTTGAGCGCGACGACGTTGATCTTGACCCGAAGGCCCGCAGCCCGCGCGGCCTCGATCCCATCCAGCACCTGCGCCAGCCGGCCCCACCGGGTGATCCGGGCGAACTTTTCGGCCTCGAGCGTGTCGAGAGAGACGTTGATGCGCCTGACCCCGGCTGTCGCCAGCTCGCTTGCATAGCGGCGGAGTTGCGAGCCGTTGGTCGTGACCGTCAATTCCTTCAGCGCGCCGCTTTCCAGATGGCGGATCATGGCATTGAAGAACGTCATGATCCCCTTGCGCACCAGCGGCTCGCCGCCGGTAATGCGCAGCTTCTCGACCCCGAGCCGGATGAAGGCCGAGCACATGCGGTCGAGTTCCTCAAGCGTCAGCAGGTCGGCCTTCGGCAGGAAGGTCATGTTTTCGGCCATGCAGTAGACGCAGCGGAAATCGCAACGGTCCGTGACCGAGACGCGCAGATAGCTGATCGGGCGCTGGAACGGGTCGATGAGGGGGACGGTGACGGTCATGCACAGGATTTAGGCCGCAACTGCGCCAGCGGCAAGCGACGCTGCGTCGCGTCTCAGTCCGCCAGCGGCACCTCGGCTGGCAGGTCGAGCGGCGCGCCCTGTCCGACCGCCAGCACTTCCTCGCGCAGGATGCGGGCGATCTGGGCCGCATCGTCAGGGGTGAAGGTCAGCGGCAGGCGCATGTCGATCAGGCCGGCCAGCACCCGGTCGGTGCGGGGCAGGGGGGCCGGATCGGCATAGCGCCAGTGTTCGTAGCGCGAGGTAAAGGCTACGGGCTCGGGGGCGCCGAACCATTTCATCTCGACCCCGCGCGCCGCAGACCGGGCGATCAACGCGCGGATCTGCTCAGGCGTCCAGTCGGGCAGGAGGAACTGGAACGAGGAGCCGACGAAATGCTCCTCCGCCGGCCGGCGGATCAGGCGAAGGCCGGGCGTATGCTCCAGGCCGGTCTCGAGCGTCCGGTAAAGCACCTCCCATCGCGCCACCCGCTCGGCCAGCGTCTTCAGTTGTGGCCGCAGGATCGCCGCGCGCAGGTTGTCCATCCGCGACGAGATATTGGGGGTGTCCAGCCGGACGCCCTCGAACACCTCGGGCGGCGGGGCGGCGCGGTGGCGGGCGTAAAGCATGTAGCTGCCCGAGAGCAGGATCGCCCGCGCCATGGCCTGCGCATCGTCCGAGATCAGCAGCCCGCCCTCGCCGGAATTGGCGTGCTTGTAGGTCTGGGTCGAATAGCAGCCCATCAGACCATGCCGCCCGGAAGGAACGCCGCGCCAGGTAGCGCCCATCGTATGCGCGCAATCCTCGATCACCGTCAGGCCCTCGGCGCGCGCGATCTCCATCAGCCGGTCCATGTCGCAGAGATGCCCGCGCATATGCGACAGGAGCAGCACCTTCGCCCCACTGGCGCGCGCTTTCGGCGCGATGTCGTCCAGGTCGATCGTCAGGTCTTCCGTCACCTCGACGAAGACGGGTTTGCCGCCGACCGCCGCGATGGCACCGGGCACCGGGGCTAGGGTAAATCCGTTCGACAGGACCGGATCGCCGGGCCTCACCCCCGCTGCCCGAAGCGCCGTAGTCATCGCCGAGCCACCCGATGCGACGGCCAGGCAGTATTTCGCCCCGGTCAGCGCGGCAAATTCTTCCTCCAGGGCTGCCGCCTCGGCGATTTCGCCGGGCGCGGTGTTGTAGCGGTGCAACCGCCCGTGGCGCAGCACCGCCAGCGCGGCCGCGATGCCTTCCTCGGGGATCGGTTCCTGCTGGGTGAAACTGCCGGTAAACACCTCGGGCATGGATCAGGCCTCCCTGGCCTCCGCAGCCGGCCGCCGGACGATGGCCAGGAACAGGCCGAGGGTCACGACAAGCAGGACCGCGGCAAGGTTGAAGGCGACATCGGGCGACCGGTAGGATGAGTCGTCAGCCATGAACCGACCGAAGACCTGCGCAAAGGTCAAGGTCCCGCCAAGCATGGCCAGGTTCGTCACCGCTGAAATTCCGCCCTGTAACTCGCCCTGCGCATCGTCCGGCACGGCTTTCGACATCAGCGCCGTCAGCATCGGATGGACGAAACCCTCGGGCCCGTGGATCATCAGAAGGACCAAAACGCCGGCCAGCGAGGTGACAAGACCGTATCCGGCCGCCGCAGCGACTGCCGCGACAAGGCCGATCAGTGCCACCCGCCATTCGCCGAGCCGCGCCACCGCCGGGCCGGTCAGCACGCCCTGGAAGACCGCCGTTACGATTCCGAATGCGGCGAGCGTCAGCCCGACCATCGCTGCGCTCCAGCCGAACTTGGCGATGCCCCAGAAAGCCCAGACCGCCGGATAGACCGACGAGGCGAAGAAGAACACCGTCAGCACACCAAGGAGGGGCAGCACTCCGGCATAGCGGCGGAAGATCAGCAAGGCGCCGAAGGGGTTGGCCCGGCGCCACTCGAAGGCCCGGCGCTTGTCCGGCGTCAGGGTCTCGGGCAGAACGAACCAGCCGTAGAGGAAATTCAGCCCCGAGATCGCCGCGGCGACGAAGAACGGCACCCGCGCCCCGAACTCGCCCAGCAGCCCGCCGATTGCCGGACCCAGCACAAAGCCCACGCCAAAGGCCGCGCCCATCAGGCCGAAGGCCCGCGCCCGGCCCTCGGGCGGGGTCACGTCGGCGATATAGGCGTTGGCGATGACGTAGGACGATCCGCAAACCCCGGCCAGCACCCGCCCGACGAAGAGCCAGCTGAGGTTCGGCGCCAGCGCGCAGAACAGGAAGTCGAGGCCCAGCCCGAAGATCGCCAGCAGCAGAAGCGGCCGCCGCCCGTAGCGGTCGGACAGGTTGCCCATCAGCGGACTGAAGACGAATTGCGCCAGCGAGAAGGCCACGAACATCCAGCCGCCGATGATCGAGGCGGCGGCGAGGTCCATATGCCCGACCTCTTCGATCAGGCGCGGCAGGATGGGCATGATGATGCCGAAGCCCACCATGTCGAGGAATACGGTGATAAGGGCAAAGACCACCGCATGGGACGAGGCGGGTGAGGCAGACATGAATATGTTCCGGTAATGTTCGCGCCGGGACGCTAGGGGGCCTGCGACAATCTGTCAACCGCGAACTCGGTAGCAGGCGGATCGGAGCCCTTAGGCCGGAAGCATCCGCAAGGCCAGACCGTGGAGATCGTCGAAATGGTCGAGCAGCGCCTCGGGTTCCAGCCGCGCCACGTCGCGCCCCTCGGGGCCGAAGGTGACAAGCGCGACGGGCACGCCGGCATTGCGCCCGGTCTGGCGGTCGGTGTCGGTGTCGCCGATCAGGATCGCCCGGTCGGCGCGGCCTCCGACCCGCGACAGGGCGAGGTTCAGCGGCGCGGGGTCGGGCTTGCGAACGGGCAGCGTGTCGGCGCCCACCAGCGAGCCGAACAGGCCGCGGACACCAAGGCGCTGCATCAGCACCTCGGCCAGCGCCTCGGGCTTGTTGGTGCAGATCGCGGTGGCATAGCCGGCCGAGCGCAGCCGCTCCACCGCTTCGACGGCGCCGGGGTAGAGGCGGGTATGGGTGTCGATTGCGTCGGCATAGGCGGAGAGGAGCCGCGGATACTGCGCGTCGACCAGCGCCTCATCCGGTGTCCCCAGACGTTTGAAGCCAAGCCGCAGCATCGCCCGCCCGCCGTGGAAAGCGGTCAGCGCATCCCGCTGGTCCAGCATGTCGCCATGGCCGAGGTCGCGGAAACAGGCATTGGCGGCGGCCAGAAGATCGGCACTGGTATCGGCCAGCGTTCCATCCAGATCGAAGACCACCGTGCGCATCTGCTGTAACCTTGCGTGAAGTCAGGGGTCTTGCGGCCCCGCCCGTCCCGGATAAAACGGGGGCCGATCGAAGGAAAGGGGTTCCATGCCCAACTCATCAAGCGTTTCGTTGATCGTGCTGGCGGCGGGGCAGGGAACCCGCATGAACTCCGACCTGCCGAAGGTCCTGCACAAGGTCGCCGCCGCGCCGCTGCTGCATCATGCGCTTCGGGCCGGTCTGGCGCTCGAACCTTCGCGGATCGTCGTGGTTGCCGGACATGGCGCCGACGAGGTGGCGGCCTCGGCCCGCGCGTACGACGAGACTGTCGATGTGGTCGTGCAGGAGCCGCAGCTTGGTACGGCGCACGCGGTAGCGCAGGCTGCGCCGCTTCTGTCCCAGGCGTCGGGCGATGCGATCGTGCTTTATGGCGATACGCCTTTCATCCGCGAGGAAACCTTGCAGGCGATGCTGGACGCCCGCGCCCGCCATGCCGTCGTGGTGCTGGGCTTCGAAGCCCGGGATCCGGGCCGCTACGGGCGGCTGGTGACCCGGGAAGAGGAGCTTGACCGCATCGTCGAGTTCAAGGACGCGACCGCCGCCGAACGCGAGATCACCCTGTGCAACTCCGGCGTGATCTGCGCCGAGGCGAAGCTGTTGTTCCAGTTGGTCGCCGAGGTGGGCAACGCCAATGCAGCCGGGGAATACTACCTGACCGACGTCGTGGAACTGGCCCGCAAGCGCGGCCTGTCGGCGGGTGTCGTGGTCTGCGACGAGGCCGAGACGATGGGTGTGAATACCCGCGCCCAACTGGCCGAGGCCGAAGCGGCCTTCCAGGCCCGCGCCCGCGCCGAGGCGCTGGAGAACGGCGTGACGCTGACCGCGCCCGAGACGGTGTTCTTCGCGCTGGATACGGTCGTGGGCCGCGATGCGATCGTCGGGCCGAACGTGCTGTTCGGGCCGGGCGTGACCATCGAAAGCGGGGCCGAGGTCAAGGGTTTCTGCCATCTCGAGGGCTGCCACATCTCGCGCGGGGCCCAGGTCGGCCCCTTCGCCCGCCTGCGGCCGGGCGCCGAACTGGCCGAGGACGTGCATGTCGGCAACTTCGTCGAGATCAAGAACGCCATCCTCGACGAAGGCGTGAAGGTCGGCCACCTGACCTATCTCGGCGATGCCGAGGTGGGCGAGCAGACCAACATCGGCGCGGGCACCGTGACCTGCAACTACGACGGGGTGATGAAGCACCGCACCGTGATCGGGAAGCGCGCTTTCATTGGCTCGGACACGATGCTGGTGGCCCCCGTTCGCGTCGGGGACGAGGCGATGACGGCCAGCGGCTCGGTCATCACCGGTGACGTTCCGGCGGGTGCCTTGGCGGTCGGCCGGGCGCGGCAGGTGAACAAGGACGGGTTTGCCGTTCGCCTGATGGAGAAGCTCCGCGCCGTGAAGGCCGCGAAGAAGGACAAGACCTGATGTGCGGGATCATTGGCATTCTGGGTCACCACGAGGCGGCACCGCTTCTGGTGGAGGCGCTGAAGCGGCTGGAATACCGGGGGTATGACTCGGCCGGGATCGCCACGGTGAACAAGGGCCGGCTCGACCGCCGTCGCGCGGTGGGGAAGCTCGTGAACCTGTCGGACCTTCTTGTGCATGAGCCGCTCGCCGGCAAGGCGGGCATCGGGCATACGCGGTGGGCGACCCATGGCGCGGCGACGGTGAAGAACGCCCATCCCCACAAGGCGGGGCCGGTGGCGGTCGTCCATAACGGCATCATCGAGAACTTCCGCGAACTCAGGGCCGAGATCGCCGAGGCCGGCTATGCCTTTGAATCTGAAACCGACACCGAGACGGTCGCCCTTCTGGCGCAGCTTTACATGGCGCGCGGCATGACCCCGGTCGAAGCGGCGCGCGAGACGCTCGGGCGGCTGCATGGGGCCTTCGCGCTCTGCTTCCTCTTCGACGGCGAGGAGGACCTGATGATCGCCGCCCGCAAGGGCAGCCCGCTTGCCATCGGCCATGGCGACGGCGAGATGTTCGTGGGCTCCGACGCCATTGCGCTTGCGCCGCTGACCGACCGCATCACCTATCTCGAAGAAGGCGACTGGGCGGTCGTTACCCGCAAGGGCGCGCAGATCTATGACGCGGCCGGCCGGCTTGCCAACCGATCCGAGACCCGCATCCAGATCGACGCGACTCGCGTCGAGAAGGCCGGTTACAAACACTTCATGGCCAAGGAGATCGCCGAGCAGCCGGTGGTGCTGGCCGATGCGCTGAAGCATTACCTGAGCGCCGACGGCACGGCGCTGAACCTGCCGGGGGTGGATTTCACCGGGGTAGACCGCCTGACGCTGGTGGCCTGCGGCACCGCCTCCTATGCCTGCCATGTGGCGAAATACTGGTTCGAGCGGCTGGCGGGGCTGCCCGTCGATGTCGATGTCGCCTCGGAGTTCCGCTACCGCGAGCCGCCCTTGTCCGCGACGTCATGGGCGCTGTTCGTCAGCCAGTCGGGCGAGACGGCGGACACGCTGGCGGCCCTGCGCTATGCGCAAGACAAGGTGGCGCGGACCCTCGCGGTGGTGAACGTGCCGACCTCGTCCATCGCGCGGGAAAGCGACCTTGCGCTGCCGATCCTGGCCGGGATTGAGGTGGGGGTGGCCTCAACCAAGGCCTTCACCTGCCAGCTCCTGGTGCTGGCGCTGCTCGCGCTGAAGGCGGGGCGCGACCGGGGCGTGCTGGATGACGCGGCTCTGGCCGGGCATCTCGAAACGCTCGGCACGCTGCCGGGGCTGATGAACCACGCGCTTGGTCTGTCCGCCGACATCACCAAGGTGGCCGAGAAGCTGGCCGAGGCGCAGGATATCCTGTTCCTTGGTCGTGGTCCGATGTTCCCGCTGGCGCTGGAAGGCGCGCTGAAGCTGAAGGAGATCAGCTATATCCATGCAGAGGGCTATGCCTCGGGCGAACTCAAGCACGGCCCGATCGCGCTGATCGACCAGCACGTGCCGGTGATCGTGCTCGCCCCGCGCGACGGGCTGTTCGACAAGACGGTGTCGAACATGCAGGAGGTAATGGCGCGCCACGGCAAGGTGCTGCTCCTGTCCGATGCTGCCGGCGTGGCAGAGGCGGGCGCGGGTTGCTGGAAGACGCTGACCCTGCCCGAAGTGGCCGAACCCTTCGCGCCGATCCTCTACGCCATCCCGGCGCAGCTTCTCGCCTACCACACCGCCATCGCCAAGGGCACGGACGTCGACCAGCCCCGGAACCTCGCCAAGTCGGTGACAGTGGAATGACGGTCGACGAGGCGCTGGCCCAGCTCGAGGCGCTCGGCGATCCCGAGCGGGCGGCGGGGGCGGCCGCCTATCACAAGGCGCCGCGCCGCTATCTTGGGGTGCAGGTTCCCCAGATCGCCGAGCTGGCGACCGGCTGGCGCGAGGGCCTGTCGCCCGAGGCCCGGGCGGCGCTGGCGGATGCGCTCTGGCAGACCGATATCCACGAGGCCAGGGTGGCCGCTGCAAAACTGCTGACCCAGGCGCGGATCCGGCCCGACGAGGCCGTCTGGACGGTGCTTCGGTCGTGGGTGCCGAGTTTCGACGCCTGGGCTATCGCCGACCATGCCTGCGACGCAATCGAACGGCGGCTGCTGGCGGACCCTTCCCGCCTTGATGTCGTCGAAGGCTGGACGCGCGACCCGTCGATGTGGGTGCGGCGCGCGGCGCTGGTTGCGACGTTGCCCTGGACCAAGATGAACTTTCCGAAGCCCGAGGATATCGCCATCCGCGAGCGCGTCCTCGGCTGGGCGGCAGGCTATGCCGACGACCGCGACTGGTTCATCCAGAAGGCCATCGCCTGGTGGTTACGCGACCTGTCCAGGCATGACCCGCAGCGGGTCCGTTCCTTCCTTGCCGAACATGGTGCGCGGCTGAAACCATTCGCGCGCAAGGAAGCCTCGAAACATTTGGCCGGGTAGCCGCAAGGATTTTCAGAAAACCCTTGCCAAAATCCTTCGAAGGATTTTGGCGTCCGCTCAGTCCGGCGTGGCATCCGGCGATCTATCGGGGCGTCTGCCACTGCCAGAAATGCACTGCCGCCCCGCGAGGGTCGGGGCGGCAGGCAGTCAGGTCGGAGCTTCAGAAGTTGTAGACGACCGAAAGGCCATAAACGAGCGGATCGACCTCGACCTTGCCGATATCGGCGCCGTTCAGCGTCACGTCGCTTTCGATGCCGATCCAGCGGGCGTCAAGGCGAACTGCCCAGTTGTCGTTGAAGGCATAGTCAACGCCGACGTGACCGGCGAGCCCCCAGGAATTCTCGATGCTGATATCGCCCAGGGGCGAGTCCGAGTCATAAAACAGCGTGTAGTTCACGCCGAGGCCAACGAAGGGCGTCCAAGCCGAACTGTTCGCGAAGTGATACTGCAGCGACAGTGTCGGGGGCAGAACCTTGGTGCTGGCGGCCTCCACGCCGTTCAGCGACACATTATGCTCGAACGGAACTGCCGCCAGAAGCTCGATGCCGACATTCTTGTAGACGAAGTACTCGCCGGTGATGGTCGGACGGGTCGAGCTGTCGATGGTTGCATTGGCGCCGGCAAGATTGCCGTTATCCGTTTTCGGATCGACAGTCGCGATACCAAGGCTGAGGGACCAAGTTCCGGCTTCCTGCGCCGCGGCGGGAAGGGCGGCGGCAAGGGCGATTACGGCGGCGGAAAAGAGAAGTTTCGCGTTCATCTTTCTGATTCCACTATCTAATTCGTGGCATCTGCTTCCTCCCGAATTCGTGAACGCGGCATGATCTGGATCAAACCTTTCGCCCGTGTGACAACCCGCCGCAGCAGACCGTCTTGAAACGGCCATCGACGGGCAGTGCAGGGAACGCCATTGACGCGGTCGCGTCGATCCATCAGCAATCGCACAACACTTCGCCAGCCAGATCGGGGGTGCGATGACCGACCTAGGCAGCCTGCTGCCCGCCGGGAAGGAAAGCCTGCTTCACACGCGGTTTCCCGGCCTTGTCGAGGGCCTGACCTGGGTCGAGGCGGGGATCGACCTTTTCGCGATCCTGGTGATGCTGGCCGGTGTGCTGCGCTTCGCGGCCGCCTTCCTTGGGGCCGAACGGCGCAGGAACGGCCGGATCGCGGCCATCGACACGGCAAGAATGGAGCTTGGGCGCTATATTCTTGCCGGGCTGGAATTGCTGATCGTGTCGGACATCATCGAGACCGCGCTCAGCCTGCAGCTTTCTGACCTGGTCTTCCTAGGCCTTCTCGTGCTGATCCGCTCGGTCATCAGCTATTTCCTCGACCGCGAGATGGGCGAGATCGCGCGCCCTGGCGAGGGGTCGGGCACCTGACGGTCAGGCCGGCGCAGGGGCAAGAATCGTCCCCGACCGGATCGGTTGCCGCAGCTTATGCCGCAATGCGGCGCTCTGGTCGCGCGCAGGACGGACAGCGCCCGGATTTTCCGACGCAACGCCGTCGATCCTGCGGAAAAACGGGGTCTTGTCCGGCCACCTTCGGTTGACCCCGCGCAGGGGGCAGAGTAAACGGATCGCTGAACCGTGATCGGGTCCTGACCGGCCCGAGTGCAAGCGATGCGCCAGCCGAAGGAGCCACCTGGTGGACCATCTTCTCCGAGAATATCTTCCCATTCTCATCTTTCTGGTCATCGCGGTCGGTCTCGGGATCGTCCTGATCCTTGCTGCGGCGATCCTGGCAGTCCGCAATCCCGACCCGGAAAAGGTTTCGGCCTACGAATGCGGATTCAACGCCTTCGACGATGCGCGGATGAAGTTCGACGTGCGCTTCTATCTCGTGTCGATCCTGTTCATCATCTTCGACCTCGAGGTGGCCTTCCTCTTCCCTTGGGCCGTGGCGTTCAAGGACGTCTCGATGGTGGGCTTCTGGTCGATGATGGTGTTTCTTGGCGTGCTGACCGTCGGCTTCGCCTATGAATGGAAGAAAGGGGCCCTGGAATGGGAGTGAGCACCTCTGCCAACCACGCGGGTGCCGATCACGAGGTGGCCGTCCAGGCCCTGAACGCCGAGCTTCAGGACAAGGGCTTCATCCTCACCTCGACCGAGGACATCATCAACTGGGCGCGGATCGGTTCGCTGCACTGGATGACCTTCGGCCTCGCCTGCTGCGCCGTCGAGATGATGCATACCTCGATGCCGCGCTATGACCTCGAACGCTTCGGCACCGCGCCGCGCGCCAGCCCGCGCCAGTCCGACCTGATGATCGTCGCCGGCACGCTCACGAACAAGATGGCTCCGGCGCTGCGCAAGGTCTACGACCAGATGCCCGAGCCGCGCTACGTGATCTCCATGGGCTCCTGCGCGAACGGCGGCGGCTACTATCACTACAGCTATTCCGTCGTGCGTGGATGCGACCGGATCGTGCCGGTCGATGTTTATGTTCCGGGCTGCCCGCCCACGGCCGAGGCGCTGCTTTACGGCATCCTGCAGCTGCAGCGGAGAATCCGCCGCACCGGCACCATCACGCGCTGAGGAGGCCCGCATGACCGACGCCGCAACGACCGGGGCGACCCGCGAGGCCCAGATCGCCGAGTCCCTCGCCGAACTGTCCGCGCATATCGAACTGAAGAAGGGCAACCTGCTTCAGGGCAACGAGATCGCCAATGGCGAGCTGACGCTGCGCGTTTCGGCCCAGAACCTGCAGGCGCTGGTCGAGTTCCTGCGCAGCGATGCGACCTGCCGCTTCTCGACCCTGATCGACATCACGGCCGTGGACTACCCCGAGCGCGAGGCGCGTTTCGACGTGGTCTACCACTTCCTGTCGATGTACCGGAACCAGCGCGTTCGCGTGAAGGTCGGCACTGGCGACATGGACATGGTGCCCTCGCTGATCGCGATCCACCCCTGCGCCAACTGGTTCGAGCGCGAGGTGTTCGACATGTTCGGCATCCTGTTCTCGGGCCATCCCGACCTGCGCCGCATCCTGACCGACTACGGGTTCCGCGGCCATCCGCTGCGCAAGGACTTCCCGACCACAGGCTATATCGAGGTCCGCTATGACGAAGCGCGCAAGCGCGTCGTCTACGAGCCGGTGAAGCTGGTGCAGGAATACCGGCAATTTGACTTCATGTCGCCGTGGGAGGGTGCCGAGTACATCCTGCCGGGCGACGACAAGGCCAAGGCCTGACGGGCCGAGGGGGAGCAAGATGATGGACGGCAGCTTCGACGACGTTCTGACGGGCGAACAGCGCATCCGCAACTTCAACATCAACTTCGGCCCGCAACACCCTGCGGCGCATGGCGTTCTTCGCCTTGTGCTGGAGCTTGACGGCGAGATCGTCGAACGCTGCGACCCGCATATCGGTCTCCTGCACCGCGGCACCGAGAAGCTGATGGAAAGCCGGACCTATCTGCAGAACCTGCCGTATTTCGACCGGCTGGACTATGTTGCGCCGATGAACCAGGAACATGCCTGGTGCCTGGCGATCGAAAAGCTGACCGGCACCGTTGTCCCGCGCCGGGGCCAGCTGATCCGCGTTCTCTACTCGGAAATCGGCCGGATCCTGAACCACCTGCTGAACGTCACCACGCAGGCGATGGACGTCGGCGCGCTGACCCCGCCGCTCTGGGGCTTCGAAGAGCGTGAAAAGCTGATGATCTTCTACGAGCGGGCCTGCGGCGCGCGCCTTCACGCGGCCTATTTCCGGCCCGGTGGCGTGCATCAGGACCTTCCGCCAGACCTGCTCAACGACATCGAGGAATGGGCCACCCATTTCCCGAAAGTTCTGGACGACATCGACGGACTGCTGACCGAGAACCGCATCTTCAAGCAGCGCAACGCCGACATCGGCATCGTGTCCGAGGAAGAGATCCAGCAATGGGGCTTCTCGGGCGTGATGGTGCGCGGCTCGGGCCTCGCCTGGGACCTGCGCCGGGCGCAACCCTACGAATGCTACGACGAGTTCGACTTCAAGATCCCGGTCGGCAAGAACGGCGACTGCTATGACCGTTATCTCTGCCGCATGGCCGAGATGCGCGAGTCGACCTCGATCATCCATCAGGCCATCGCCAAGCTGCGCGAACCGTCCGCCAAGACCGACGTGATGGCGCGCGGCAAGGTCTCTCCGCCGAAGCGGGGCGAGATGAAGACCTCGATGGAGGCGCTCATCCACCACTTCAAGCTTTACACCGAGGGCTTCCACGTGCCGGCGGGCGAAATCTACGCCGCCGTCGAGGCGCCCAAGGGCGAGTTCGGCGTCTACCTTGTCGCCGACGGCACCAACAAACCCTACCGCGCCAAGATCCGCGCCCCGGGCTATGCCCACCTTCAGGCGCTGGACCATCTCGGCAAGGGCCATCTGCTTGCCGACGTCTCGGCGCTGATCGGTTCACTGGACATCGTTTTCGGAGAGGTCGACCGCTGATGCTGCGCCGCCTTCACGCCCACCAGCCCGCGAGCTTCGCCTTCACCCCGGCGAACCTTGCCTGGGCCAAGGGCCAGATCACCAAATACCCCGAAGGCCGTCAGGCCAGCGCCATCATTCCGCTTCTGTGGCGCGCGCAGGAACAGGAGGGCTGGCTGACCCGCCCGGCGATCGAGTACGTCGCCGACCTGCTCGGCATGGCCTATATCCGGGCGCTGGAGGTTGCGACCTTCTACTTCATGTTCCAGCTGCAACCGGTTGGAACTGTTGCCCATATCCAGATCTGCGGCACCACGACCTGCATGATTTGCGGCGCCGAGGACCTGATCGCGGTCTGCAAGGAACTGATCGCGCCCAAGGCGCATCAGCTTTCGGCCGACGGCAAGTTCAGCTGGGAAGAGGTCGAATGCCTCGGCTCCTGCTCGAATGCGCCGATGGCCCAGATCGGCAAGGACTATTACGAGGACCTGACCCCGCAGAAGCTGCGCGAGCTGATCGCCCGTTTCTCGAAGGGCGACGTGCCGGTGCCGGGCCCGCAGAACGGCCGCTACGCCGCCGAGCCGCTGAATGGCCTGACCGCGCTCAAGGACTTCGAAAGCGGCCGGACCCAGTACAATGCCTCGGTCCAGCTTGCGGTGGATATCGGTGACACGGTCAAGCGCATCGACGGGACGGAAGTGCCACTGCTGACGCCATGGCTCGGCAAGTCGGCCAAGTCGCCCGCTGCGCCGGCGCCTGCAGCCGGCACGCCGATCGAGCCCAAGCCCGGCAAGGGCCTCCCGGCCGATGCGACCGGCGCGACCGTGCAAGAGGCCCCCGCGACCGCGAAGGGGCGGCCTGCCAAGAGCGGTGTCTCGACCGGCGGGACCGCCGTGGGTGAGCCTGGCGCGCCGATGGCGACCGCCAAGGATCCGGTGCGTGCCGAGCAGGTCGCCGAAGCTGCCGCGCCCAAGGCGCCGCGCGCCCGCAAGAACGATGGCGCGACCGGCGTTCTGGCCGACGCCATCGCCGCCGCTTCGGCGCCGCGCAAGCCGCGGGGCCTCAAGGCCGCCCGCAAGGGCATCGCCGACGACCTGAAGGCGATCGAGGGGATCGGGCCGAAGCTGGAAGAACTGCTGCACAGCCTCGGGTATTTCCACTTCGATCAGATCGCCAAATGGACCGAGTCCGAGATTGCCTGGGTTGACGAGAACCTGCAGGGCTTCAAGGGCCGCGTGACCCGCGACAAGTGGGTGGCGCAGGCGAAACTGATCCTCGAGGTCGGGATGGAGGAATTCCTCCGCCGGGCCAAGACGAACGACTATTGAGGCGCCGTAGATGACACCGGAACAGGATCGTCATCTCGCACGGCAGGCCCGACTGGTGTCGGTGGTCCTGGCTGCGACGATGATCCTGTGGATGGGGGCATCATGGCTGGGCGGGCAAATGGGTCTTGAGACCCGCTATGCCTTCCTGTTCGACATGGCCGCGATTGCCGCTTTCATCTGGGCGCTGATCGTGACCACCCGCATCTGGCGCGCGCGCCGGAACAGCTGAGGACGAGACATGCTGAAGGATCAGGACCGGATCTTCACGAACCTCTACGGGATGCACGAGCGCACCCTCGCAGGCGCGAAGAAGCGCGGCCACTGGGACGGGACGGCGGCGATCATCGCCAAGGGCCGCGACTGGATCATCGATGAGATGAAGAAATCCGGCCTGCGCGGACGCGGCGGCGCGGGCTTCCCGACCGGCATGAAGTGGTCCTTCATGCCCAAGGTTTCGGACGGGCGTCCGGCCTATCTTGTCATCAACGCCGACGAATCCGAGCCCGCGACCTGCAAGGACCGCGAGATCATGCGGCACGACCCGCATCCGCTGATCGAGGGGGCGCTGATCGCGTCCTTCGCGATGGGGGCGAATGCGGCCTATATCTATATCCGCGGCGAATACATCCGCGAAAAGGAAGCCCTGCAGGCGGCGATCGACGAATGCTATGACGCCGGGCTTCTTGGCAAAAACGCTGCAGGCTCGGGCTGGGACTTCGACCTCTACCTGCATCACGGTGCCGGCGCCTATATCTGCGGCGAGGAAACCGCGCTTCTGGAAAGCCTTGAAGGCAAGAAGGGGATGCCGCGGATGAAGCCGCCGTTCCCGGCGGGCGCGGGCCTTTATGGCTGCCCGACCACGGTGAACAACGTCGAGTCGATCGCGGTCGCCCCGGCGATCCTGCGCCGCGGCGGCGAGTGGTTCGCCTCGTTCGGGCGTCCGAACAACACCGGCGTCAAGCTCTTCGGTCTGACCGGCCACATCAACACGCCCTGCGTGGTGGAAGAGTCGATGTCGATCTCGATGAAGGAACTCATCGAGAAGCACGGCGGCGGCGTGCGCGGCGGCTGGAAGAACCTCAAGGCGGTGATCCCCGGCGGCGCGTCCTGCCCGATCCTGCCGGCCGATCTCTGCGAGACGGCGATCATGGACTATGACGGGATGCGCGAACTGAAGTCGTCCTTCGGCACCGCCTGCATGATCGTGATGGATCAGTCGACGGATGTCATCAAGGCGGTCTGGCGGCTGGCGAAGTTCTTCAAGCACGAAAGCTGCGGCCAGTGCACGCCCTGCCGCGAAGGCACGGGCTGGATGATGCGGGTCATGGACCGTCTGGTGCGCGGCGAGGCCGAGGTCGAGGAAATCGACATGCTTCTGTCGGTGACCAAGCAGGTCGAGGGCCACACGATCTGCGCCCTTGGCGATGCGGCGGCCTGGCCGATCCAGGGCCTGATCCGCCATTACCGCGAAGAGATCGAGGACCGGATCAAGGCGAAACGCACGGGGCGCATGGGCGCCATGGCGGCGGAGTAAGGATGCGCATGGCCGCGATGATGGGCATGGTTGGCTTGGGCGTCAGCGCCTGCGGGGCACCGCAGGGGGCCGTTTCCAAGGCGGCCGGCACCTATCCCGTTACGCTCGACGGCGCGGCCTATACGGTCGACATCCGGCCCGGCCCGGCGGGGCAGCAATTGACCCGCGCCGGAGCGGTTCCCGTTCCGGGGCGCACGGTGATCGTAGCGCGGGCCGGAGCGGCGATGGGATACGACGAGGGGCTTGCCGCCAAGAAGGCTGCGGTCCAGGCCTGCGGCGACGCCGGGGGTCGGGTGAATGAGGGGGCCGTGGCGCAGTTCGCCAGCGGAACCTGGGTCTTCAAGGGGGGCTGCGCATGAAAACGGGGTTGGCTCTGATCGCTCTTCTGGCCTTGGCGGCTTGCGGGGACCCGGACGCGACGGCGGGTGGCGGAAGTTCGCACTCGGCACCGCAGCGGACCGAAAGCGTACAGATCAACAAGGACGCGACCGTCTATGACGTGACCTACACGCCCGCCGATCCGATGACAGGCGGCCCGAAGGTTGCCGTCGCGCGGCGGGGCGGGGCTTTCATGATCACCGACCATGACAAGGCCTTGGCCGTTGCCCAACAGTATTGCGACGAGAATGGCCGCAGCGCCGTGATCGCCGGCGCGATGACCGCCAACCGCGTGGATGGCGTGTGGGAGTTCGTGAACCTATGTCAGTGATTGCAGCATATAGCCCCATGGGGATTGCTGCCCGCGACACTGGAACGTTCGCGATGGCGGAGGGCAGTCGGCTTGGCCGGGCTGTCCGTTCGCTGTTGATGTATGATCCGCTGCCTTTGCCGAACGATGGCAAGTGCCCGCATTGCGGACATAACCATGGGCCGCATATGGGTTTCTTCCAATGCGTGTCCTGCGGAAAGATCGTCGCCGACAATGACGTGGCGCGGCGCTGGTCGACCATGTCGTGGCTGGATTGGCTCCGGGTTGGCGCATTGACGGTCATAGGCGTTGCGGCCCTCATTGCAATTAGCCTTCTGATCGACCGCACTTTCGGCGGTGAACTTGGCTATCTTTCGCAGGGACGGGGGCGCTGATGAACGTCACACCGTCGCGTCCCGGATATCACCTCGCGGAGCTGAATGTCGGCCGCCTTCTGGCGCCGACCGACGATCCGCGCGTGGCAGAGTTCATGGCGGCGCTGGACCGGGTGAATGGACTTGGCAAACGCATGCCGGGCTTCGTCTGGATGATGGAAGGCTCGGGCGAGCCGGGGACCGGGAACACCGACGCCAAAGTTGAAGGCGATCCACAGCTGATTTCCAACCTGACCGTCTGGGAAAGCGTCGAGACGCTGGAGCAGTTCGTCTGGAACACCGTCCACCGCGCCTTCTACGAGCGGCGTGCCGAGTGGTTCGAGGTGCTGGGCCGGATGCATTTCGTCATGTGGTGGGTGCCGGCAGGGCACCGGCCGACGCTGGACGAGGCGCTGGCGAAGCTGGCGCATCTGCAGGCGCATGGCGACAGCGACGAGGCCTTTGGCTGGTCGTATCTGCAAGAGGCGCAGCTGTTCCGGCAGCATCAATGCGCCCGCATCGCGGCGGAGTGAGCAGGATGTGCCACGCGAGTCTCGATGCGAAACTGATGATGCGCGAGATGGATCACCGTCTCGCAGGTGTCGCACTAGCGCGGCAAGACAATGACGCGGACGGTCGCGTGCCGGTCGGGCTTCTGGCCCGGATCGGCGCATGGCTGACCCCGTGGATGCGGAAGGAAGAGGCGCATGTCTAATCTCAAGCCCATCTCGATCGACGGCATCGTGGTCGAGGTCGATCCGGCGATGACGATCATCCAGGCGGCCGAGGTCGCCGGGGTCGAGATCCCGCGCTTCTGCTATCACGAACGGCTGTCGATCGCCGGCAACTGCCGCATGTGCCTCGTCGAGGTCGTGGGCGGCCCGCCGAAACCCGCCGCCTCTTGCGCAATGCAGGTGCGCGACCTGCGCCCGGGCCCGAACGGCGAACCACCAGTCGTCAAGACCAACTCGCCCATGGTCAAGAAGGCGCGCGAGGGGGTGATGGAGTTCCTGCTCATCAACCACCCGCTCGACTGCCCGATCTGCGACCAGGGCGGCGAATGCGACCTGCAGGACCAGGCAATGGCTTACGGGGTGGACTTCAGCCGCTACCGCGAGCCGAAGCGGGCGAGCGAGAACCTGAATCTCGGCCCGCTGGTCAAGACCGAGATGACGCGCTGCATCTCCTGCACGCGCTGCGTTCGCTTCACCACCGAGGTCGCGGGCATCACCCAGATGGGCCAGACGGGCCGTGGCGAGGATTCCGAGATCACCTCGTATCTCAACATGACGCTGGACTCGAACCTGCAGGGCAACATCATCGACCTCTGCCCGGTCGGCGCGCTCACGTCGAAGCCCTATGCCTTCACCGCGCGTCCGTGGGAGCTGTCAAAGACCGAGACCATCGATGTGATGGACGCGCTTGGGAGCAACATCCGCGTCGACACCAAGGGCCGCGAAGTCATGCGCATCCTGCCGCGCAACCATGACGGCGTGAACGAGGAGTGGATCAGCGACAAGACCCGCTTCGTCTGGGATGGCCTGCGCCGCCAGCGGCTCGACCGGCCCTATATCCGCGTGAACGGCAAGCTGAAGCCCGCCACGTGGGGCGAGGCGCTGGCCGCCGCCGCTGCCGCGATGAAGGGCAAGAAGGTCGTCGGCCTGATCGGTGACCTCGCGCCGGTCGAAGCTGCGTACTCTCTGAAATCGCTGGTCGAAAGCCTGGGCGGCTCGGTCGAGTGCCGGACCGACGGCGCGCGGCTCCCTGCAGGCAACCGCTCGGCCTATGTCGGGACGGCGACGATAGCAGACATCGACATGGCTGGCGGCATTCTGCTGATCGGATCGAACCCCCGCGTCGAGGCGCCGGTGCTGAACGCCCGCATCCGCAAGGCCTGGACCAAGGGCGCGCAGGTCGGCGTGATCGGGCCGGAGATGGACCTGACCTATGACTACCACCACTTCGGCACCGACCGCGATGCGCTGATGGCGCATGTGAAACTGGCCGAGGAAGCGCCGGCGGATGCCAAGCCCGGCATCGTGATCGTGGGGCAGGGCGCGCTGAACGAGGCCGATGGCGAGGCGGTTCTGGCGCAGGCAATGCGCATCGCCGCCGCGCGCAAGGCCAAGCTTCTGGTGCTGCACACCGCCGCAAGCCGCGTCGGCGCGATGGATGTGGGCGCGGTGACCGAAGGCGGGCTGAAGGCCGCGCTGGAGGGGGCCGAGGTCGTCTATAACCTCGGCGCTGATGAGGTCGAGGTCGCTCCGGGTGCCTTCGTCATCTATCAGGGCAGCCACGGCGACCGCGGCGCGCACCGCGCCGACGTCATCCTGCCGGGCGCCGCCTATACCGAGGAAAACGGCCTGTTCGTGAACACCGAGGGCCGCCCGCAACTGGCGCTCCGCGCTGGCTTCGCGCCGGGCGAGGCGAAAGAAAACTGGGCGATCCTGCGGGCGCTGTCAGCCGAACTGGGCAAGACGCTGCCCTGGGACAGCCTGGCAGAACTGCGCCGCGCACTTGTGGCCGCCGTGCCGCATCTCGGCCGGATCGATGAGGTGGCGGAGAACGCCTGGACCGCGCTGGAGCTTCGCGCCCCGGCAAAGGCTGATTTCCGTCTGGCGATCAAGGACTTCTACCTGACCAACCCGATTGCACGCGCGTCCGTACTGATGGCCGAACTGTCGGCCATGGCTGCCGAGCGGGCCAATACACCGATGGCTGCTGAGTGAGGATGACCTTGCGCGCCCTTCCGATCGCAACGCTGACCGGCCTCGCCGCCTGCGCCCCGGCGCAGGACGCGGCCGATCCGGCTGCGCAGGCGGCGGGGTCAGAGTTCAAGCCGGAATACCTCGGCATCCAGACGATGATGCTGGACAATGATCTGGTGAACCTGCGGGTGACCATGAAGGGCGCCCGTGACCGCGAGGATGTGGCGGATTATGCGCGCTGCGCGGCAGCGCAGTACACGCTGATCCGAGGCTTCGGATTCGCACGCCATGTGCGTACGAACGTCACTAATCAGGGTGGCGTTTGGCGCGGCGATGCGGTTTACACCATCTCGGCGGCGCTGCCGCCGGGGCTCAAGACGATCGATGCCGAAGTCGAGGTTCGCGACTGCGGCGCACGGGGCATACCAACGGTCTGACGGCCGGAAGAAGACTGAGGGACAAGAAGCATCATGGCTGATTTCTTGCAGACGGGGCTGGGGACGACCGTTCTGATCATCGGGCAAAGCCTGCTGGTCATCGGCTTCGTCATGATCTCGATGCTGTTCCTCGTCTATGGCGACCGCAAGATCTGGGCAGCCGTGCAGATGCGGAGGGGTCCGAACGTCGTCGGTCCCTGGGGCCTGCTGCAGACCGTCGCCGACGCGCTGAAATACGTGCTGAAGGAAATCGTCATTCCGGCGGGTGTCGACCGCCCGGTGTTCTTCCTTGCGCCGATGCTGTCCTTCGTGCTGGCGATGATGGCCTGGGCCGTGATCCCGTTTGCCGACGGCTGGGTGCTGGCCGACATCAACGTCGCGATCCTGTTCGTCTTCGCCATGTCCTCGCTCGAGGTCTATGGCGTCATCATGGGTGGCTGGGCGTCGAACTCGAAATACGCCTTCCTTGGCTCGCTGCGGTCGGCCGCTCAGATGATCTCTTACGAGGTCTCGCTCGGCCTCATCATCATCGGGATCATCATCTCGACCGGCAGTATGAACTTCGGCGACATCGTGAGGGCGCAGGACGGGAATTATGGCCTGTTCTCATGGTATTGGCTGCCGCATCTGCCGATGGTCGTGCTGTTCTTCGTCTCGGCGCTGGCCGAGACCAACCGCCCGCCCTTCGACCTGCCCGAAGCTGAATCGGAACTCGTTGCCGGGTTCTTCGTCGAATATTCCTCGACCCCGTTCCTGCTGTTCATGGCCGGCGAATACATCGCCATCTTCCTGATGTGCGCGCTGATCTCGCTCCTGTTCTTCGGTGGCTGGCTGTCGCCCATCCCGGGCCTGCCCGACGGGGCGCTGTGGCTGATCGCCAAGATGGCGTTCTTCTTCTTCCTCTTCGCGATGGTGAAGGCCATCGTTCCGCGCTACCGCTACGACCAGCTGATGCGGATCGGTTGGAAGGTGTTCCTGCCGATGTCGCTCGGCTGGGTCGTGCTGGTGGCCTTCCTTGCAAAATTCGAACTGTTCGGCGGCGCCTATGCCCGTTGGGCGATCGGAGGCTGATCTGATGGCGAACATCGACTGGACCCGCGCCACCCGGTACTTCCTGCTGGCCGACTTCTGGGGCGGCCTGCGGCTTGGCCTGAAATACTTCTTCGCGCCGAAGGCGACGCTGAACTACCCGCACGAGAAGGGCCCGCTGTCGCCGCGTTTCCGTGGCGAGCACGCGCTGCGCCGCTATCCGAACGGCGAGGAACGCTGCATCGCCTGCAAGCTGTGCGAGGCGATCTGCCCGGCGCAGGCCATCACCATCGACGCGGAACCGCGCGAGGATGGCAGCCGCCGTACGACCCGTTACGACATCGACATGACGAAATGCATCTATTGCGGCTTCTGCCAGGAAGCCTGCCCGGTGGATGCGATCGTCGAGGGGCCGAACTTCGAGTTTTCGACCGAGACCCGCGAAGAGCTGTTCTACACCAAGGAAAAGCTCCTGGATAACGGCGCGCGGTGGGAAGCCGAGATCGCCCGCAACCTCGAGATGGACGCGCCCTACAGATGACCGACGAGTTCACCAAGATGTTCAAGGCAATGGTGGAGAGCGGCCAGGAAATGGCCCGCTCTTTCAACCCTGCGCTGGAGAACTTCCAGGTGAAGGGGTTCGAGAACCTCTGGCCCACCATGACGAAAGACATGATGGAGATGTGGTTCGGCAAGACCTTCAACCGTGAGGGGCTGGATGCCAAGACCCGGCTTCTGGTCACGATTGCCGCACTGACGGTGCTGGGCGCCCATGCCGAGCCGCAGCTGAAGCTGACGATCCGCCACGCGATCGAGGCGGGCGCAACGAAACGCGAGATCGCCGAGGTGATCTGGCAGATGAGCATGTTCGGCGGCGTGCCCGCCATGACGAAGGCGCTGGAGATCGCCCAGGGCGTCTTCGGCGAGACCGGGGAGAAAAGCGAATGACCATCGCGGATTATGCCTTCTATGGCTTTGCAGTCGTGCTGATTGCGGCTGGCCTGATGGTGACCATCGCGCGCAACCCGGTGCATTCGGTGCTTTGGCTGATCCTGGCCTTCCTGAACGCCGCCGGTCTGTTCGTGCTGCTCGGGGCGGAATTCGTCGCGATGCTGCTCATCATCGTCTATGTCGGCGCCGTCGCCGTGCTGTTCCTGTTCGTGGTCATGATGCTCGACATCGACTTCGAGGAGTTGAAGGGCGAAATGGCGCGCTTCATGCCGCTGGCGCTGTTGATCGGGGTGATCCTGCTCATGCAATTCGCGCTGGCCTATGGCGCCTGGGTGCAGTCGGAAGGCGCGCTTGGGCTGCGGCAGGCAGTGACGCCGGATCTGGCGCAGGCGACCAACACCCACGCGCTCGGGATGCTGATCTACGACAAGTACATCTTCCTGTTCCAGGTTGCGGGCCTGATCCTGCTGGTCGCGATGATCGGGGCGATCGTGCTGACGCTGCGCCACCGCAAGGACGTCAAGCGCCAGAACGTGCTGGCGCAGATGTACCGCGATCCGGCCAAGGCGATGGAACTGGTCGATGTGAAGCCGGGGCAGGGGCTCTGAGCAGACGGAATTTCTCGGGACGGCCCGGAAGGGGCCGCCCGGACGGAACGATAACGGGCAGAGGCCCGGAGGGACGAAGATGGTGGGACTGACACATTACCTGACGGTGGCCGCGGCGCTGTTCGTCATTGGGATTTTCGGGATCTTCCTGAACCGGAAGAATATCATCGTCATCCTGATGTCGATCGAACTGATGCTCTTGTCGGTCAACATCAACTTCGTCGCCTTCTCCTCTTTCCTGGGTGACCTTGTGGGCCAGGTCTTCACGATGTTCGTGCTGACCGTCGCCGCCGCCGAGGCCGCCATCGGGCTTGCGATCCTCGTCTGCTTCTTCCGCAACCGCGGAAGCATCGAGGTTGAAGACGTCAACGTGATGAAGGGCTGAACCGATGACCACGATCATCCTTTTCGCACCGCTGATCGGTGCGCTGATCTGCGGCTTCGGCTGGCGCTTCATCGGCGAGACGGCGGGCCAGGTTATCACCACCGGCCTCGTCTTCCTTGGCGCTTTCCTGAGCTGGATCATCTTCTTCAGCTTCGACGGCACGACCCAGCATGTTGACCTGTTCCGCTGGTTCGACTCTGGGTCCTTCGTCGCTGACTGGTCGATCCGTCTCGACCGGCTGACGGCGATCATGCTGGTCGTGGTCAACACCGTCTCGGCGCTCGTCCACCTCTATTCGTTCGGCTACATGGCTCATGACGACAACTGGACGCATCACGAGCACTACAAGGCCCGGTTCTTCGCCTATCTGTCGTTCTTCACCTTCGCCATGCTGATGCTGGTGACCGCCGACAACCTGCCGCAGATCTTCTTTGGCTGGGAAGGCGTGGGGGTCGCGTCCTACCTGCTGATCGGCTTCTACTACCGCAAGCCCTCGGCCAATGCCGCGGCGATGAAGGCCTTCATCGTCAACCGTGTCGGCGACTTCGGATTTGCGCTTGGCATCTTCGGACTGTTCTTCCTGACGGACTCGGTCAAGTTCGACGACATCTTCGCCCAGGGTCCGGTGCTGGCGCAGACCGAGCTGAGCTTTCTCTGGCGCGACTGGAACGCGGCAAACCTGATTGCGGTCTTGCTGTTCATCGGCGCGATGGGGAAATCGGCTCAGCTGATCCTGCACACCTGGCTGCCGGACGCGATGGAAGGTCCGACCCCGGTTTCGGCCCTGATCCACGCGGCAACGATGGTGACCGCCGGCGTGTTCCTTGTCTGCCGCATGTCGCCGATCTTCGAATTCGCGCCGCAGGCGCTGACCTTCGTCACCGTGCTTGGCGCGACGACGGCCTTCTTCGCGGCGACCGTGGGCCTGGTGCAGAACGACATCAAGCGCGTGATCGCCTACTCGACTTGCTCGCAGCTGGGCTACATGTTCGTGGCGGCAGGCGTCGGCGCCTATCCGGTGGCGATGTTCCACCTGTTCACGCACGCCTTCTTCAAGGCGATGCTGTTCCTTGGCGCCGGCTCGGTCATCCATGCGATGCACCATGAGCAGGACATGCGGAACTATGGCGCGCTGCGAAAGAAGATCCCGCTGACCTTCTGGGCGATGATGATCGGCACGCTGGCCATCACCGGTGTCGGCATCCCACTGACCCATATCGGCTTTGCCGGCTACCTGTCGAAGGACGCGGTGATTGAAAGCGCCTTCGTCGGGAACCACTACGCCTTCATCATGCTGGTGATCGCCGCCGGGATGACCTCGTTCTACTCGTGGCGGCTGATGTTCCTGACCTTCTACGGCGAGGAGCGCGGCGATCATCACGCCCATGACCACGCCCATGAAAGCCCGAAGGTCATGCTGATCCCGCTTGGCGTGCTGGCGCTTGGCGCCGTCTTCGCAGGGATGATCTGGTACAACAACTTCTTCGGCAGCGTCGAGAAGGTGCACGACTGGTTCGGGATGCCGCCGGTGGCCGAAGCCGCAGAGGGCGGTCATGGCACCGAAGCCGCGGCCGAGGGTACGACGACCGAGACTGCGACGACCGAGACTGCGGCCGCTGAACCCGCGGCGCATGAGGCCGTTCCGGTCCCGGTGCAGGGCGCGGTCTTCTTCGGGCCGGAGAACGAAACGATCCACAAGGCCCATGAGGTGCCGAACTGGGTCAAGGTCAGCCCATTCATCGCCATGGTGCTGGGCTTCCTGCTGTCCTTCCAGTTCTACATCCGCCGTCCGGACCTGCCGGGCAAGCTGGCGGCCAACCAGCCGGTGCTCTACCAGTTGCTGCTGAACAAGTGGTACTTTGACGAGATCTATGACGTGATCTTCGTCCGCCCCGCGAAATGGCTTGGCGGCTTCCTGTGGAAGCGCGGCGACGGCGAGGTGATTGACGGCACCATCAACGGCGTGGCGATGGGGATCATCCCCTTCTTCACCCGCCTCGCGGGCCGGGCGCAGACCGGCTACATCTTCACCTATGCCTTTGCGATGGTGCTGGGGATCGCGGTCCTCGTGACCTGGATGACGCTCACGGGCGGCGCCAAGTAAGGGGAACGGGCATCATGGAAAATCTTCTCTCGATCATCACCTTCATCCCGCTCGTCGCCGCCGCCATCATGGCGCTGTTCCTCCGCGGCAATGACCCGGCGGCGCAGCGGAATGCGAAGTGGCTGGCGCTGCTGGCCACGACCGCGACCTTCCTGATCTCGCTCTTCCTGCTCACCGGGTTCGACCCGCAGAATACCGGCTTCCAGTTCGTGGAAGAGCGGCCGTGGATCCTGGGCCTGACCTACAAGATGGGCGTGGACGGGATTTCGGTCCTGTTCGTGCTGCTGACGACCTTCCTGATGCCGCTGACCATCGGCGCCTGCTGGAGCGTCGAGACGCGGGTCAAGGAATACATGATCGCGTTCCTCGTGCTGGAGACGCTGATGCTCGGCGTCTTCTGTGCGCTGGACCTCGTGCTGTTCTACCTGTTCTTCGAGGCCGGCCTGATCCCGATGTTCCTCATCATCGGCATCTGGGGGGGCAAGGACCGCATCTATGCGTCGTTCAAGTTCTTCCTCTACACCTTCCTCGGCTCGGTCCTGATGCTGGTGGCGATGATCGCCATGTATTACGACGCGGGCACCACGGACATCCCGACGCTCTTGAACCACAACTTCGGGTCCGACACGATTTCGGTCCTCGGGTTCCAGATCGTTGGCGGGATGCAGACGCTGCTGTGGCTCGCCTTCTTTGCTTCCTTCGCGGTGAAGATGCCGATGTGGCCGGTGCACACCTGGTTGCCCGACGCCCACGTTCAGGCGCCGACTGCCGGGTCGGTCGTGCTGGCGGCGATCCTCTTGAAGATGGGCGGCTACGGTTTCCTCCGGTTCAGCCTGCCGATGTTCCCGGTCGCCTCGGACCTGCTGGCGCCGCTGGTCTTCTGGATGTCGGCGATCGCGATCGTCTACACCTCGCTCGTGGCGCTGGCCCAGCAGGACATGAAGAAGCTGATCGCCTATTCCTCGGTCGCCCATATGGGTTACGTGACCATGGGCATTTTCGCCGCGAACCAGCAGGGCATTGACGGCGCGATCTTCCAGATGCTGAGCCACGGCTTCGTTTCGGGCGCGCTCTTCCTCTGCGTCGGCGTGATCTACGACCGGATGCACACGCGCGAGATCGATGCCTATGGCGGTCTGGTGAACCGGATGCCCGCCTATGCGCTGGTCTTCATGTTCTTCACCATGGCGAATGTGGGCTTGCCGGGTACCTCGGGCTTCATTGGCGAATTCCTGACGCTTGCCGGGATCTTCCAGGTCAACACCTGGGTGGCCGCCGTGGCCGCGACCGGCGTGATCCTGTCGGCGGCCTATGCGCTGTGGCTCTACCGCCGGGTGGTCTTTGGCGATCTCATCAAGGAAAGCCTGAAGTCGATCACCGACATGTCCGCGCGCGAGAAGGCGATCTTCGCCCCCCTCGTCGCCATGACCCTGTTCCTGGGCATCTATCCGAGCTTCGTGACCGATCGCATCGGTCCGTCGGTTCATGCCCTTGTCACCGAATACCACGCGTCGCTGCCGGTCGATACGGCAACACGCCTGGCCCTGCAGTAAGGGAACCGCCCGAATGTTCGCGACCGACTTCCAGATCGTCCTGCCCGAGGTCATCCTCGCGGTCTATGCGATGCTCGCGCTTCTCTTCGCGGTCTATACCGGCAAGGATGCCGTTGCGGGCCTTCTGACCTGGGTGACGGCGGGCCTGTTCGTCCTGCTGGCTCTGTGGATCGGCGGAGCAGGCGATGGGGCGCGCGCGGCCTTCGGCGGCATGGTCAATGACGATCCGTTCTCGCGCTATGCCAAGGTGACCATCCTGCTGTCCGGCGCGGCGGTCCTCGCGATGAGCAAGGACTACATGGAGCGGCGCGACCTTCTGCGCTTCGAGTATCCGGTGCTGGTGACGCTGGCGACGATCGGCATGATGATCATGGTTTCGGCCGGGGACCTGATGACGCTTTACATGGGGCTCGAGCTGCAGTCGCTTTCGCTTTACGTCATCGCGGCGATCCGCCGGGACAGCGTGAAATCGACCGAAGCCGGCCTGAAGTACTTCGTCCTTGGCGCGCTGTCCTCGGGTCTGCTGCTCTACGGCGCATCGTTGACCTACGGCTTCGCGGGTACCACGCTGTTCTCGGGCATCCTGTCGACGCTTGGCGGCGAGGTTCCGGTGGGCCTGCTGTTCGGACTGGTCTTCATCCTGGCGGGGCTTGCGTTCAAGGTCTCGGCGGTGCCGTTCCACATGTGGACGCCTGATGTCTATGAAGGCTCGCCGACCCCAGTGACGGCCTTCTTCGCTGCCGCGCCGAAGGTCGCCGCGATGGGCCTGCTGGCCCGGGTCACGCAGGATGCGTTCGGCAAGATTCCCGGCGACTGGGGGCAGGTGCTGGCGCTGCTGGCCGTGCTGTCGATGTTCGTGGGCTCGATCGCCGCAATTGGTCAGCGCGACATCAAGCGGCTGATGGCCTATTCCTCGATCACTCATATGGGCTTCGCGCTGATGGGCCTTGCCTCGGGCACGGCCGAGGGCGTGCAGGCGATGCTCGTCTACATGGCGATCTATGTCACCATGAGCGTCGGGACCTTCGCTTTCATCCTGTCGATGTCGAAGGACGGCGTGCCGGTCACCGACATCGAGAGCCTGAACATGTATTCGAAGAAGGAACCGCTGCGGGCGCTCGCGCTTCTGGTGCTGATGTTCAGCCTGGCCGGTGTGCCGCCGATGGTGGGCTTCTTCGGGAAGTTCTATGTGCTGAAGGCGGCCGTCGATGCCGGCATGGTCTGGTTGGCGGTGCTGGGCGTGATCGCCTCGGTCATCGGCGCGTTCTACTACCTGCGCATCGTCTTCTACATGTATTTCGGCAAGGAGGGCGACCGTCTGGACGGCTCCATCTCGCCGGTGCAGTGGGTGATGCTGATGGGCTCTGCCGCAGCGATGGTGCTGGGTGTCATCAACCTGTTCGGCATCGACTCGCTCGCTGCCGTCGCGGCCGAAACGCTTGTGCGCTGACGCCACGCGCGATTCCTGGCCCGAGGGCGTGACGCGACGCGTCCTGCCCTCGGTCGACAGCACCAATGCCGAAGCAGCCCGTCTGGCCTCCGCGTTGGCTGGCCCCTGCTGGATCCTTGGTCTTGAGCAGACCGGCGGGCGCGGCCGACGCGGCCGTCCCTGGGTCAGCCCGAAGGGCAACTTCTACGCGACGCTGCTGATGCATCCGACGGAGGCGCCCGAGATCGTGGCGCTGCGGTCTTTCGTGGCGGCGCTGGCGCTGCGGGATGCGCTGGTGGCGTTGACCGGGCTGCCTGAGGCGTTTCAGCTGAAATGGCCGAACGATGTACTCCTGAACGGCGGCAAGCTCGCCGGAATCTTGCTCGAAAGCGCGGGCCATGCCGCGCGGGTGGGCCACCTCGCCATCGGCATCGGCGTCAACCTGATCTCGGCCCCCGATCCGGCCTCGGTCGAGCCCGGCGCGGTGGCTCCGGTCAGCCTCTTGTCCGAAACCGGCCTGCGGGTTACGCCGGAGGCCTTTCTCGACCGGCTGGCCCCGGCCTATGCCCGGCGCGAGGCGACCTTCGTGAGCGAAGGCTTTCCGCCGCTGCGCGAGGCCTGGCTGGCCCATGCGGCGCGCCTGGGCGAGCCGATCCGGGCCCGCACCGGCTCGCGTATCGACGAGGGTCTGTTCGAGACCGTCGATGCGAGTGGTGCGCTTGTCCTGCGCCAGCCCGGCGGGCGTATCGCCATTCCCGCCGCCGAAGTCTTCTTCTGACGCCCAAGTCCAACGGAGGGTGCCCATGCTTCTTGCCATCGACTGCGGCAACACCAACACCGTCTTCTCGATCTGGGACGGGACGCGCTTCCTGTCGACCTGGCGGATCGCCACCGACTACAAGCGCACCGCGGACGAGTATTTCGTCTGGCTGTCCTCGCTGATGATGTTGTCGAAGGTCGAGGCGACGATCTCCGAGGCGATCATTTCTTCGACCGTGCCACGGGTGGTCTTCAACCTGCGGGTGCTGTGCAACCGCTATTTCAATTGCCGTCCGCTGGTGGTGGGCAAACCGGAATGCGCGTTGCCCGTTCCGCCACGGGTCGATGCCGGCACTACTGTCGGCCCCGACCGGCTGGTGAACACCGTTGGCGGGTTCGACCGGCACGGCGGCAACCTGATCGTCGTCGATTTTGGCACGGCCACCACCTTTGACGTCGTTGATACCGATGGCGCCTATATCGGTGGCGTCATTGCGCCCGGCGTCAACCTGAGCCTCGAGGCGCTGCACATGGCGGCGGCGGCCTTGCCGCATGTCGAGGTCAGCCGCCCGGCCCGCGCCATTGGAACCAATACGGTCGCCTGCATGCAATCGGGCGTTTACTGGGGTTACATCGGTCTGGCGGAAGGTATTGTGCGGCAGATCCGGGCAGAACGTGATCGCCCGATGAAAGTCATCGCAACCGGCGGGCTTGCCCCCCTGTTCGCGCAGGGTTTCGATCTATTTGATGCGGTCGAGGACGACCTGACCAGCCATGGTCTGGTGCTGATCCACCGCTACAACAAGGAACTGGAAACGGCATGACTGCGAACCGTCTGATCTATCTCCCCCTCGGTGGCGCGGGAGAGATCGGCATGAACTGCTACGTCTATGGCTATGGCCCTGAGGACAAGGAACGCCTGATCGTCGTCGATCTGGGCGTGACCTTCGGCGACATGGAGACGACGCCAGGCATCGACCTCATCATGCCGGACGTGCGCTGGCTGGAAGAGCGGCAGGACCGGATCGAGGCGATCTTCATCACCCATGCGCATGAGGACCATATCGGCGCGCTTGGCCACCTCTGGCCCAGGCTGCGCGCCAAGGTCTATGCCCGGCGTTTCACCGCGCTGATCGGGCGGGCGAAGCTGGAAGAGCAGGGACAGCCGGGAACGATCATCACTACGGTCGAGGCGCGGCCGCAGGTGATCGAGGCGGGGCCGTTCAAGGTGCAGTACCTTCCGGTCGCCCATTCTATCCCTGAAAGCGCCGCGCTGGTGATCGATACGCCTGCCGGGCGCATCCTGCATTCGGGCGACTTCAAGCTTGATCCCACGCCGCTGGTGGGCGAGGCGTGGCGGCCGGAGCTGTTCGCCGAAGTGGCTGCCGAAAAGCCGGTCAAGGCGCTGATGTGCGACTCGACCAACGTTTTCTCAACCCATGCCGGCCGGTCCGAGGCGACGCTGCGCGACCCGATCCGGGAACTGGTGCAGAAGGCCGAGGGCATGGTGGTCGCCACCACCTTCGCCTCGAACGTGGCGCGGCTGATGACGCTGGCCGAGGCGGCGCAGGCGGCGGGGCGGTCTGTCTGCCTGATGGGGCGGGCGATGAAGAAGATGGTTGCGGCGGCGGTCGAATCCGGCGTGCTGGCCAACTTCCCCAAGGTCGTTCCGCCGGAAGAAGCCGAGGATATCCCGCGCCAGAACCTGATGCTGCTTGTGACCGGCAGCCAAGGCGAGCGGCGCGCGGCCTCGGCCCAGCTTGCCCGCGGCAAGTACCTCGGGATGGAGATGAAGGAGGGCGATCTGTTCCTGTTCTCGTCCCGCACCATCCCCGGCAACGAGCGCGGCGTGCTGCGGATCGTCAACGCCTTTTCCGAGATGGGCGTCGATGTCGTGGACGAGGCGAACGGCCTTTATCACGTCTCCGGCCATGCCAACCGCCCGGACCTGGAATTGATGCATTCCATCGTCAAGCCGAGCGTCGTGATCCCGATGCACGGCGAGCACCGGCACCTGCGCGAGCATGTGAAGCTGGCGGCGTCCAAGGGTTTCGACGGTGAGATCGCGACCAATGGCATGATGCTGGACCTGACCGGGGACATTCCCGAGGTCGCCGAATACATCGAGACGGGGCGGCTTTACCTCGACGGCACCGCACTCATCGGCGCGATGGACGGGGTGGTGCGCGACCGAATCCGCATGGCGCTGAACGGCCATGTGATGATCACCATCATCCTCGACGAGAACGACGATCCGCTTGGCGAAGCCTGGGCCGAGATCATGGGCCTGCCCGAGATGGGCAAGGGCGGGCGGTCGCTGGCCGAGACGATGGAGGCAGAGCTGACCGAGTTCCTCGAACGCGGCGGCAAGGTGCTGGGCGACGATGACAAGCTGGACGAGGCGGTGCGCCGGATCGTTCGGCAGGTTGCGGTCGAGGAGATCGGCAAGAAGCCCGAGGTGACGGTGGTGGTCAGCCGGCTGCAGGCGGACTGATCTTCGTCGGTCGAAAAAGGAAAAGGCCCCGCAATGGGTTGCGGGGCCTTTTTCATGTATCGGGTCTCTTATTCCGAGCTGGCCGGCGCGAAGCTGCGGAGCAGGAAGTCCGGCATGTGGTCGCCCATGCCGACCACGGGCGCATCCTCGCGCCGCTGTTCGCGGCGGTTGTCGGGCCGGCTGTCCGAACGGCGCTCGCCACTGCGGCTGCGATCCTCACGCGGGCGGGACTCGCGGGGCCGTTCCTCACGGGCGCGCTCCTCGCGGGGGCGTTCCTCGCGCACGGGCTCGACGGCCTCGACGGTCTCCGTCGGGCGGAAGGGTTCGCGCGATGCCTCGCGGCCGTGATCGGCCACCGGGCGCGGGCGTTTCTCGCCCCGGTCGCGCGAGGACGGACGACGCTCGCTGCGCTCGGGCCGGTCGGGGGCGCCTTCGCGGATCTCGATGGCCGGGGTTTCGCCCCGCGGGATCGGTTTCTTGATCAGGCTTTCGATCTGGCCGACATACTTGTCGTCCGAGGGCGTGGCGATCGTGTAGGCTTTGCCCTGCCGTCCGGCGCGGCCGGTGCGGCCGATGCGGTGGACATAGTCCTCGGGGTGGGTCGGCACGTCGAAGTTGAAGACATGGCTGACCGCCGGAATGTCGAGGCCGCGCGCGGCAACATCCGACGCCACCAGGAGGTGCAGCGAGCCGTCGCGGAAGCCGTCCAGCGTCTTCATCCGCACCGACTGGTCAAGGTCGCCATGGATGGGTGCTGCGTTGAAGCCATGCGCCTTGAGCGATTTCGCCACCACGTCCACATCCATCTTGCGGTTGCAGAAGATGATGGCGTTGGTGCAGGCCTCGCCCTCGGCCTTGATGAGTTCGCGCAGCACGGCGCGCTTTTCCGAGAAGCTGCGGTCGCGGCGCGAGGGGGTCAGCGCGATCAGTTGCTGCTCGATGGTTTCCGAGGCGGTGGCCTGACGGGCAACCTCGATCTTCACCGCGCCCGACAGGAAGGTGTTGGTGATCCGCTCGATCTCGGGCGCCATGGTCGCCGAGAAGAAGAAAGTCTGCCGGGTGAAGGGCGTCAGCGAGAAGATGCGCTCGATATCCGGGATGAAGCCCATGTCGAGCATCCGGTCGGCCTCGTCGACGACCATGATCTGCACACCATTGAGCAGAAGCTTGCCGCGCTCGAAATGGTCGAGCAGGCGGCCAGGCGTCGCGATCAGCACGTCGACGCCGCGGTCGATCAGCTTGTCCTGCTCGCCGAAGGAAACGCCGCCGATCAGCAGCGCCTTGGTGAGCTTTGTGTGCTTGGCGTAGACGTCGAAGTTTTCGGCCACCTGTGCGGCAAGTTCGCGCGTCGGCGCAAGCACCAGCGAGCGCGGCATGCGGGCGCGGGCGCGGCCCTGACCCAGCAGCGTGATCATCGGCAACGTGAAGCTGGCCGTCTTGCCGGTGCCGGTCTGCGCAATGCCAAGCACATCCTTGCCCTGCAGGGCGTGGGGGATAGCCTGCGCCTGGATCGGGGTGGGGGTCTCGTAGCCCGCTTCGCTGATGGCCTTCAGCACGCGCGGGTCAAGCGCGAGGTCGGAGAATTTGGTCATATGCGTCCTTGGATGCGGTATCGGACCGCATGGATGTATGGGACGCATGTTCCGGGCGCCCCGGCGTCTTGGCCTTGCAGCCTTCCGGTCCGTTAGCGGAAAAGCGTGCGCAGGTCAAGGATCGGCCGGATTCGCCCCCTTGCGCCGCTGCTCTCGTCTCGCCCGCATCGCCTGCAACCGCCGGAACAGCGTGCCGGGATCGCCGTTCAGCCGCTCCAGTAGGTGACAGGCAAGGGGACCGAGCACCGGGACTGTCTGCGCCTCGGCCCAGATCGGGGCGAGCAGGTTGTAGTCAAGACCGCCGGACCCAAGCGAGAAGCCGGGCATGCCAAGCGGCAGCGGGGCGTCGGCCTTGCGGCCAAGGCCAAAGGGCTGGTCCGGGGCACGACCGGAATAAAGCCGCTCGGCCTCGTAAAGCTTCATCAGCGAGAGCAGCAGGTTCAGCGACTGGCCAAGGCGCCGCTGCGCCTCGGTCGCGCCGTGATCGGCAAAGGTGATGGCCGCCGAGATCTTCCAGCGGTCCGGAAGATGGGCGATCAGCCAGTCCGGCTGTTCGGACCAGAGTCTCAGGAACAAAGCCGGGGCGTGGTCCGGCCAGCCGCGCTTGCGCAGGCAGGCGATCAGGATTGCGTGAAGCAGCACCAGTTCGGGCTGGCCGGCCAGTTCGCAGGCCAGCGCATGGTGCTTTACGGCGTAGGCGCTGGCCCGGCGCGGCCGGTCGGGGCCGGGATCGGCCACGGGCCGCCCCGCCAGCGCCACAAGGTCCGCGTCCAGTGCGGGCAGGGCTTCGCCCGGCCCGAAGTCGAGCGGCGTACGCCGCTCTTGCCAGCGGGCAATCAGCGTCGCGGGTGCATTGGGATAGGTCTCGGTCATCTGCCGTCTTGAGTCTTGCACCAGAGCCCTGGCTGCGGAACACTCTCGGCATTTAACGACGACCTTTTCAATTGTGGATTTTCATCATGCGACTCTCCGCCGTTCTTGCGGCTTTCACGGCATTGATGCCGTGCACAGCCCTTTCCCAGACCGACAGTTCAAGCGATGCCCGGTTTTCCGCCGGACCCGAGCCCTGTTTCATGGAGGTTCAGCTTAGCTTTCATGCCGTCTCGGCATCGGCCCGTTACGGGCTGATCTTCGATCAGCGCGGAGCCGGCGATGCGGAGATGCTCGCCTCCTGGACGGCCGAAGGCAGGTTGCACCGCACAAGCCTTCGGCCAGGGGGCGGCCCCATCGTTCCGCTCGGCGCGGGGTTTCCCGTTGGTGAGCAGGTCGTGGGGCTCGCCATCGCCGATTGCCGCAGGGATCGGCCGCTGCCGCGCTTGATCCGCCTGGATCGGTCCAGCCCGGATCATGGCTATCGGCGCACCTGTGTCGGCCTTGACCCCGGAGCGGTCCGCCCCATCCTATGCCTGTCGGCCGGCAAGTTGCCGTCCTTGAACGAGGGAGAATGACTATGGCAATCAAGAATTCGGCATCTGCCCATTGGGCGGGCGACCTGAAATCCGGCAAGGGACAGATCTCGACCGCCTCGGGCGGACTGTCGGGCCTGCCTTACGACTTTCGCAAGCGCTTCGAGGGCGAAAAGGGCACGAATCCGGAAGAGCTGATCGGCGCGGCCCATGCCGCCTGCTTTTCGATGGCGCTGTCGGGGCAGCTTGGCAATGCCGGAATGACCGCCGAAGCGATCGATACCACCGCGACCGTCACGCTGGATTTCATCGACGGGGCGCCGACGGTGACGAAGATCCATCTCGACCTGAAAGCGCGGATCCCGGGCGCAAGCGATGCGGCCTTCCAGAAGGCGGCGGCGGATGCAAAGGCGGGTTGCCCGATCTCGCGCCTCCTCAAGGCGGCAGAGATCACGATGGATGCGAAACTCGTCTGATCAGACGGTCGGATGCAAGACGGGCTGATAGCCCGCACGCAGCGCGGCAACGATCGGGGCCGGGGTCATGACCTCGGCCCTGCCGCTTTCGGGGCGATGCAGGGTGGCGTCGTAGCCCACGGGGCTGTAACGCCTCAGCCGGTTTCCGGCCACAAGCCAGGCTGCGCCCTCGTGCCAGACGAACGTGCCGGAGGGCAGCGCAGTCCAGTCCGCCTGGTGAGGCTGCTGGCGCCGGTCAGCGCCGAGACGGGCCGCATGCAGAGTGCGGTCCATCGCCTCGGCCGACGGGCGGCTGCCCGTTGCCGACTGCCAACCGTCGCGGAAGGCCTCGTAGGCGGCGCGGCGGCACAGGGCGCAGGGGCGATGCCCGGCGGCCAGCGCAACCGCCTCGTCAAGGAAGAACAGCTCTGTCCAGGTGCCGGGTGACATGGGCCGGCGGCGCACGTCCTTGTAGCTCAGCGCGCAGATGATCCAGTGCGGATGCCGCCAGCGCGCCCGGCCCAGTCGCCGCTGTCCGTCATGCAGGATACCGCGATTGCCGGTGAACAGCCCGCGCCCTGCCGCCGCGACGATCTCGCCAGTGGGCAGGACGCGGTTGGGCAGCGGCATCCCGGCTGATCAGGGCTGAGCGAGGGACGCGCGCGCGGCGGTGACCGCGTCCGCCAGACCGTTCATCGGAACGTCGATGGCCACGGGCTTGTCCGAGGAAAACGGGAAGAACTGAACCTCGACCGCGTCCGCCCCAGTCAGCGCGGCGAGAGTCGGTTCGTCCGCCTCAACTGTCGCGCGGCAGCCGTCTGGGAAACACACCTGGAAGGGAACAGACAGGGTCTTGTCCCCGGCCTTCATGCGGACCCCGGCATCCAGCGCCGTGCCGAGCGGCAGGGCGACGCCCACCCGCGCGGTGGCCTGCGCCTTGGACAGGGCGACGATGAAGGTGGCCACCGTGCGACCGGTGCCGGCTTCCGCGACGCTGCGGACCAGTGTGCAGGCCCCATTCTGGCAGTTGCTCTGCCAAGTCTGGTCTTCCGCTTGGGCGGCAAGCGGCGAAAGCATCGTCACGGCGAAGAGGATGTTACGAAACATAATTCGAAACCTTCGGAAAAAAGAAAGCGGGCAGGCGCCAGTAAACGCCTGCCCGCAACCGATGTCATCAGATTCTCAGGCCGCTTTGCGCTTGCGGAACGCGCCGAAGGCCCCGAGACCGCCAAGACCACCCATCAACATCAGGCCAGCAGCGGGCAGCGGCACAGCGCCCGGATCGGGAACGATCACTTCGCCGCCCACGCCAGAGAAGGCGAAGATGAAGGTCGGTGTGCGCGCACCAGCGGCTGAGAAGCCGTTCTGATCGGGATCGAGGTGCGACCAGCCGAACGAGTAGAGTTCCGCCTTCACCGCACCAAGCGCTGCAAGGGCGTCCTTCTTGTTGGCGGCGCCACCGTAGTAGATGTCGAACGAATAGGATTCGCCGGCAGCAAGATCGCCGAAGCCGAAATCGAACACCGCACCATGGTCGCCCGGTCCGCATGCGGTGAAATCGTCAAATCCGCAGCCGTAGAGGTCTGTCACGTCATTCGCCAGCGGGTTGGCGCTGGAGAAGCCATTGTCAGACGACCGGTTCAGAAGGGTCGTGGTCGTGGTGCCCTGGATGGTGACATATTCATTGAACGGCGTCGGCGAGGTATCCCAGTCCATCGTCCGGCGGTAGGTCACGTCCGTAACGCCGGACGTCCCTTTGTTCTCGATCGTCACTTTCACCCGATAGAGATCGTCGGTTTCAGCGGCGAGCGCGAAGCTGTGGGTCACGAAGACGTCGGTACCGTTGATCTGCGACACGACTTTCGCCGTCTTGGCGTCAGAGTCGAAGCTGATCTCGGTAAGCCCGCCCGTTCCGGACGCGTTGTTCGCATAGCCGGCGGTTGTGCCGTTGACGGCAACGCCCCAGCCTTCGCAAAGGCAGCCGTGCGAGGTGGACTCGTACTGGTTGCCATCCGGGTCGATCCAACGTTCGCCCACGATCGTCTGACCGGCGACGTCACGAACTCCACCACCGACGTTCAGTTGACCGAATCTGTCGACACCCAGACTGACATTGCCGTCGGTGATGATTGCCGTTGCGGCGTTGGCCGCAATAGGCAGGAAAAGCGCGGCGCCAGCGGCCAGCGCCAGATTACGAAGCATGGAAATCCTCCATCACTGGTTAGTTGAAACGGGTTGTACAAAAAACACACAGGGCCAAACTCCGCCCCCGCAATTAAGATGCCAGAATTTCGCCGCCTTTGAAACAATTTAACGCCCAGAGTCCTAAGATTCAGACCGTCCGGCATTTACAATCCCGCATCTGGTTGTGGATTGTTGCCCGTAGAGAAAATATGGTTTGAATTAACCCTTTCGCGCCACGGTCTCGCCCGATCGAAAGGGTGCCCAAGGGGATTCTGGCGCTGCTCACGCCGGTTCACCTTAAATTGATTCGTTTTGTCCGCGCCGGGCTCGGCTGGCTCAGGCCATCATCTCTTTTGTGGCCGTCAGCTTGAGATCGGGATAGTCGCGCTGGACGCGGTCGATGTCCCATTGCAGTCGCGTGAGAAAGACCGCGTCGCCGTCGTGGTCATAGGCCATGTGGCCCTTGTTGACGTTGATGAGCTTCTCGAGCGACGCCTTGGGTCCCGAGACCCACCGGGCAGAGGTGAACTGCGACCCCTCGAAGCGGACGGGCAGCTGGTATTCCTGCTCGATCCGGCTGGCCAGCACGTCGAACTGCAGGGCGCCCACAACGCCCACAATGAAGCCAGAGCCGATCATCGGCTTGAACACCTTGGCGGCACCCTCCTCGGCAAACTGCATCAGCGCCTTTTCCAGATGCTTGGCCTTCATCGGATCGCCCGCACGGACGCCCTGCAGCAGTTCCGGCGCGAAGCTCGGGATGCCGGTGAAGCGCAGCGTCTCGCCCTCGGTCAGCGCATCGCCGATGCGAAGCTGGCCGTGGTTCGGGATGCCGATGATATCGCCCGCCCAGGCCTCTTCCGCCAGTTCGCGGTCGGCGGCCAGGAACAGGACCGGGTTCGACACCGCCATCGGTTTCTTCGAGCGGACGTGCAGTAGCTTCATCCCGCGCTCGAAATGCCCCGAGGCGAGGCGAACGAAGGCCACGCGGTCGCGGTGCTTGGGGTCCATGTTGGCCTGCACCTTGAAGACAAAGCCGGTCACGGCCGGTTCCTCGGGCAGGATGCCGCGCTCCGACGCCTTCTGGATCTGCGGGACGGGGCCGTATTCGCCGATGCCGTCCATGAGTTCCTTCACGCCGAAGGAGTTGATGGCCGAACCGAACCAGATCGGGGTCATCGAACCGTTCAGGAAGGACTCACGGTCGAAAGCCGGCAGCAGTTCCTTCGCCATCTCCAGCTCCTCGCGGAGCTTGGCCAGCAGCTCGGCCGGGACATGCTCGGCCAGCTTCGGGTCGTTCAGACCGTCGATCTTGATCGACTCCGCCACCCGGTTGCGGTCGGCGCGGTCCATCAGCTCCAGCCGGTCGTGCAGGATGTCGTAGCAGCCGACGAAATCGCGGCCCATGCCGATCGGCCAGCTTGCGGGCGAGACGTCGATCGCCAGGTTTTCCTGGATCTCGTCGATGATCTCGAAGGTGTCGCGGCTTTCCCGGTCCATCTTGTTGCAGAAGGTCAGGATCGGCAGGTCGCGCAGGCGGCAGACTTCGAAAAGCTTGCGCGTCTGGCTTTCGACACCCTTCGCCCCGTCGATCACCATGATCGCGGCATCGACGGCGGTCAGCGTCCGGTAGGTGTCCTCGGAAAAGTCCGAGTGGCCGGGCGTGTCGACGAGGTTGAAGCGGAACTGGCGATAGTCGAAAGACATGGCCGAGGCCGAGACCGAGATTCCACGCTCCTGCTCCAGCTTCATGAAGTCCGACCGCGTGCGCCGCGCCTCGCCCTTGGCCCGCACCTGTCCGGCCATCTGGATCGCGCCCCCGAACAGCAGGAACTTCTCGGTCAGCGTCGTCTTGCCGGCGTCGGGGTGCGAGATGATCGCAAAGGTCCGGCGACGGGCGATTTCGGGCGGGAGTTGGGCGCGGTTGTCGAGCATGGGCGCGCTGTTAGCGCAAAGGGCGGCTTTCGTCCATTGGTCAGGTCCGGGGACCGCGCAGCAGCGCGTCTCGCAACCCGTCCAAATCCTCGCGCCCGGCCTCGGTGCCGAAATGCTGGTCCTGCCGCAGGGCGGGGAAGCGGTCGCGCACAGCCGCCGCCAGATCAGGCGGCAGGCGGGCGACGGTTGCCTCGCTGACCAGAAGGCTTTCGCAGGGAATGCCTTCGGCGTAGATGATCTCGTGCCGGTCGAAGGCGAGGCTGAAATACTCCACCACGCCGCCCTCGCGCTGAAAGACCTGCTCGCCATCGACCAGGTGCTTGGCCTGGATCAGCAATTCGCTCGTGGGCAGGCCCGCGGCCCGGGTTCGCTGGTAGAGAAAGATGCGGTGGTGCTGGCTGACGATCAGGTCGCGGGCATTGCCAAGCGTGCCGGCCCCGATCACCACCGGGGCGAAGGAGCCGAGCGCCCGCAATGCGGCCCGGCCGATCCAGGCCACCGGCTGCGGGCCATGGTCCCGCGTCAGCACCCGGTCGCCCGATTGCAGTTCTTCGATTGGTCGTTGCAGCCCGCTCGGCAGCGTGATGAGCGTGCCCCGGGCAAAAGAAACGCAGATCAGGTCGGTCAGCCGCACCCCCCGAGGCGTCTCGTCGATGCCGACCAGCGTATAGCCGGTCCGACGCGCCAGCGGTGACATCGGCAGCAGGTATGTGCCGGAGGAGTGCCCCAAAAGCAGCATTTCCACCCGCTCGCCATGCGCGGCCAGAAACACCAAGGCGGCCAGCAGGTCCAGCCGGTCAGCCGGTTCGCCGATCTCGGAACCATCCGACACCTCGGCCCCGTCGCCCTTCTGCACCAGCCGCATCCGCAGGGCGCGCGCGCCGCTGCGAAGCTCGTACACATCGCCGGGTTCCAGCAGGTCGGGCCTTTCGGGGCCTTCGCCGCGATTGACACCGCTAAGGACGCGGAAATCCTCGGCCGCAAAGACCTGGACCGCCTGGCCGCGGGGATCGGTGGAAGGAAGGTTCTCGCCTGTCATGTGATGCCGATCTTGGGCGCGGGGACGGACAAGGTCAAATCGCCTTCTCGTTCCGCAGCCACGATGCTACTGCGGGATCAGGGCAGATTGGAGGCGGTGATGGATCTGGGCATCAAGGGCAAGCGGGCGCTGGTCTGTGGGGCATCGAAGGGGCTGGGCCGCGGCTGTGCCGAGGCGCTGGCCGAGGCCGGCGTTGATCTGGTGCTGAATGCCCGGGGTACCGATGCCCTGGAGGAAGCTGCCGAAGCCATCCGCAACGCATTTGGCGTGAAGGTGCTGACCGTGGCGGGCGACATCACCGATGCGACGGCGCGGGCTGGCGCGATCGCGGCGGCGGGGCGAATCGACATCCTCGTGACCAATGCCGGCGGTCCGCCGCCCGGCCTCTGGTCGGACTGGAACCGTGACGACTTCATTCGCGCCATAGACGCCAACATGCTGACGCCGATCGCGCTGATGCAGGCCTTCCTGCCGGGGATGATCGAGCGCGGCTGGGGCAGGGTGGTCAACATCACCTCGCAGTCGGTCAAGGCGCCGATCCCGACGCTCGGTCTGTCCAACACCGCGCGCACCGGGCTGACGGGATTTGTCGCAGGCACCTCGCGGCAGGTGGCGAAGCACGGAGTGACGATCAACAACATGCTGCCGGGCACTCATGCCACCGACCGGTCGCTTTCACTCGACCGGCGTGCGGCCGAGGCCGAGGGTCTGGCCTTGAGCGAAGTCGAAAAGCGCGGCGCGGCAAAGATCCCCGCAGGGCGCTATGGCACGCCGCAGGAATTCGGTGCGATGTGCGCCTTCCTGTGCTCGGCCCATGCTGGCTTCATCGTCGGGCAGAACATCCTGCTGGATGGCGGCGCGATCAACGCGACGCTCTGAGGCCGCGCTGTAAATTTCTTCGAAGAAATTTGCCAAGATCCTTCGAAGGATCTTGGCTTGCGCCTCAGATCGCCGCAGCTCCCAGGGCTGAGGCCCAATGCCCGAGCCGCGTCTTCAGCGCGTCCTGCCGGGCATAAGGGGTCAGGTCTTCGTCCAGCACTTCGACGATCTCGAGGGTGAAGGCTTCGGCCCCATGAAGGTTCCAGGCCTCCTGCAGGCTGCGATGGGTGCTGGCGTTCTGGCGGAGCATGAACCAGACGCGATTGGCGATGGCACCGGTATCCGGCGCGCGTCCGACCCAGCACTGTCCCGAGCCCGCGCAGCGGATGGCATAGATCCCGGCCGAGGCCTTGCGCTCCTTGTAATCGTTGATTGCGGTCTTTCGGGCGGTGGATGTCATGGCCGATTCCTTCTGTCGGTGTCGATTTAAATTATCCGGGTAATATTGACAAGGATTATCGCCCGGGTAAATTTGGCGATCAAAGGAGATCGCAATGAGTGATGAGACACCCCCAAGCTGGACGGCCTTTCAGGGTCACAGCCGCATCGCGCAGGGACCGCTGGCCGAGGTGGCGCTCGCCGTTCGGAAGCAGGACCCCGGTGCGGGGCTGATCCTGATCTTCGACGATGCGACGGGGCGGGTTCTCGACCTCGACCTGCGAGGCAGCGACGACGAGGTGAGGAAGCGCTTCGCCCCGCCCGCTGACGGCCCGGCTCGGGGCAGGGGGCGGCCACGGCTTGGGGTCACCGCCCGCGAGGTGACGCTGCTTCCCCGCCACTGGGACTGGCTGGCAGGTCAGCCCGGAGGCGCGTCCGCCGCGCTCCGTCGGCTTGTGGATGAGGCTCGCAAGACCGATGACGGGCGCACGGCGCTTCGCCAGGCGCGAGAGCGCTGCTACCGTTTCCTGTCTGGTATCGCCGGGGACCTCCCGGGGTTCGAGGAAGCCTCGCGCGCGCTCTTTGCCGGGGACGGGGACCGCTTTCGCGGACTGATCGCCGATTGGCCTGCGGATATCCGCGACCATGCCCTGCGCCTCGGGGAGGCCTGATCAGGCGCGGACGAGGCGGGCGAGGTAATCTTCGGCCATCTTGCCCGGCTCGGGCAGGAAGGCAGTGCCGTCGGGCTGGAGCGATGTCACAAGATCGACGCGGAATACACGGAAATCCTGTGATAATTCGCACCAGGTGGTCAGGATCCAGGCATGGCCCCAGTATTCCAGGTGCAGGGGCCTGATCCGCCGCTCGCTCTCGGTTCCGGCTTCGTCCCGATAGTGCAGGAGCAGCGTCAGCCGGTCGCGCAGGGCGCGGCGCAGAAGGCCGAGATGCGGCGCGGCGCGGGCGGCCTCGGGCGTCGAGAAGACGAAGCTCTCGCTGCCGGTTTCCTCGGTGCCGAAGGGGGCGACAGCGGCGATTTTGGCGGCCAGGCTTTTCGCCGCCCGCGCGGTCGCCGGGTCCTGGGCGCTGGAGACGAGGGTGATGCCAAGGCGCAGCGCCTCGAGTTCCTCCTTGCCGAGGGCGACCGGCGGAAGGGTGATCGGCGCGCCGAGGATATAGCCAAGGCCGCGCTCCCCCTCGATCGGCAGGCCGCTTGCCGCGAGCGTCTTCATGTCGCGCCAGACCGTCCGGACCGAGACGCCGAGCGTCGCCGCGATGTCGGCGGCGCGATGCAGATCCCCGTCGCGGAGAATCTGCAGGGTGTTGAACAGGCGGTCGGTGCGTTTCATCTCGGCCTTGCCCTTGCGGAACCGGAGGCAACTGACAATAAACTGTCAGGAGAGGCCCCGGCAAGGGGCCGGTCCGGGCTCGCTGGCTGCAATGCGGGCGCGCATCGGTGCAGAAACGCGCTATCTTACCGCCAGTGGAGCGGCTATCCCTGCGCGGATTGGTCGCCAGCGATCGGGGAAATCACGGTCCGCCGGCGCGGACCCGAGGGAGTTACAGACATGCTGAACAATATCGGCCTTCCCGGCCTTCTGCTTATCGCCGTGGTGGTGCTCGTCCTGTTCGGGCGCGGCAAGGTCAGCTCGCTGATGGGCGAAATCGGCAAAGGCGTTTCCGCCTTCAAGAAAGGCATCAATGAGGGCCAGGCTGAAATCGAGAATCAGGCTCGCGACGTGACGCCGACCTCGGACAAGGACAAGGTCTGATCGCCGAGGGAAAGCGTGACGACAGGGTAAGGCAAGGGCAGGCGGAGCATGCTTGATATCGGCTGGTCGGAACTCATGGTCATCGGGGTGGTGGCGCTGATCGTCATTGGCCCGAAGGAGTTGCCGGAAATGTTCCGCACGCTCGGGCGATTCACCGCCAAGGCCCGGTCCATGGCGCGGGATTTCCAGCGCGCGATGGAGCAGGCCGCGAACGAGACCGGCGTCAAGGACGTGGCCAGTGACCTGAAATCGGTCGCCTCGCCGTCCAGCATGGGGCTGACGGCGGTCAAGAAGGCAGCAGACAAGTTCGAGAAATGGGATCCGCTGAAGCCGCAGCCCAAGCCTGCCGCGGCGGCACCCGTTCCCGATCCCGAGGCGCCCGCACCTGCGGCAATGGGGCCTGCAACCAAGGCGCTGGCCGACAAGATGGCCGAGGATAAGGCCGCGCGTCAGGCTGCCTTCGAGTCGAGCCTTGCACCGAAGCCGGACCCCGCCGCGCCGGCCGCTCCGCCGGTTGCTGTACCGGCGGAAAACGCCGCCCCTGCCGCGCAGCGCAAGCCTGTGACCCGAAAGCCGAAGGCCGCACCGACGACTGCACCGGAGGCGGCGCCGGCCAAGGCTACGAAAGCCAAGGCCGAGGCGAAGGCGACATCCGCTGCGGAAAGCACGGCGGTGAAGAAGACACGCGCGCCAAAAAGCCCCGCCGGAAAGGGCCCGGACCTTCTCGGCGCAGCGGTGGACAAGTCGACGGCCGCCAAGGCGCGCAAGTCCGGCAAGGCCGCAAAGACCGATGACAGCGGAAGCAACGCATGACGACCGACCATATCGACGACAGCAGCGCCCCGCTGATCGAACACCTGATCGAACTGCGCAATCGCATCATGATCGCGCTCGCGGCCTTCGTCGTGGGCATCTTCGTGGCCTTTGCGGTCTGGAACCCGATCTTCAACTTCCTGACCCAGCCGATCTGTCATGCGCTTGAGGCGCGGAACCAGCATTGCGGCCTTGTCCTGATCAAGTTGCAGGAAGGTTTCTTCGTCGCCTTCCGCATCTCGGTGCTGGGTGGTTTCGTGCTGGCCTTCCCGATCATCGCCACGCAGCTTTGGCGTTTCGTGGCACCCGGGCTCTACAAATCCGAAAAGAACGCGTTCCTGCCGTTCCTGATCGCCTCGCCTGCGATGTTCGCAATCGGCGCGGCCTTCGCCTTCTATGTTGTCCTGCCGATTGCCTTCAATTTCTTCCTGAGCTTCCAGCAGTCGATGACCTCTACCCCCGCCGATGCGGCGAAATCGGATGTGGCGGGCATCGTGTTCCAGGGCTCGATGGAGCAATATCTGTCGCTGACGATTTCCTTCGTGATGGCGTTCGGCCTGTGCTTCCAGTTGCCCGTGCTTCTGACGCTCATGGGCAAGGCCGGGATCATCACCTCGAAGGGTCTGGCCGGGATGCGGAAATATGCGATCGTGCTGATCCTGATCCTGGCGGCGATCGTTACTCCGCCCGACATGATGTCCCAGCTCATCCTGTTCTCCGCCATCTATCCGCTTTACGAGATCTCGATCTTCCTGATCCGGCGGATCGAGAAGCGTCGCGAGGCCGAGCTGCGGGCCCAGGGCCTGTGGTTCGAGGATGACGACTCCACCTCGTCCGAGGTCGAGGAAAAGCCGCCGGCGAAGCCCTGAGCCCTCAGATGAGCGATCCCCTGACGCGTATTGCCGAGGCGCTGGAGCGGATGAGCCCGCCCACGCCGCCGCTGCCGGAAATCGGCGCGGCCGACGCTTTCGTCTGGCATACCGGCCCGGACCGGCTGGTGCCGGTGCCCAAGGTCAACCGCGTGGACCTGTCGCTGCTCCTCGGCATCAACCGGGTGCGTGACATCCTTCTGGCCAACACGCTGCAATTCGCCCGCGGACTTCCCGCCAATAACGCGCTTCTCTGGGGCGCGCGCGGGATGGGCAAGTCCAGTCTGGTGAAGGCGGTCCATGCCGAGGCGGTCCGTCAGGGCCTTCCGCTGAAGATCGTGGAGCTGAGCCGCGAGGATCTTGCCTCGGTCGCCCGGCTGCTGGCGGTCTTGGCCGGGGCGCCCGCGCGGTTCCTGCTGTTCTGCGACGACCTGTCCTTCAGCCACGACGACCAGCAGTACAAGGCATTGAAGGCTGTGCTCGACGGCGGGATCGAGGGGCGTCCGGGCAACGTGATCTTCTACGCCACGTCGAACCGCCGCCACCTGATGCCGCGCGACATGATCGAGAACGAACGCTCCTCGGCGATCAACCCGTCGGAAGCGGTGGAAGAGAAGGTGTCGCTCTCCGACCGCTTCGGGCTGTGGCTGGGCTTCCATCCCTGTTCGCAGGACGAATACCTGGCGATGATCGAGGGCTATTGCACAGCCTACGGTCTGTCGGTTGATCCTGCGCAGTTGCGCGCCGAGGCGATCGAATGGCAGGCCACGCGTGGCGCCCGGTCGGGCCGCGTGGCCTGGCAGTTCTTCACCGATCTTGCGGGCCGGTCGGGCGTTACGATCTGACGGTCGGTCGGCCGTCGCGGGACGCTCAGCGTCCGTCAAGCCGTTCGAGGTAGTGCACGATGTCGAGCCGCGTCACGCCGAGATCGCGCAACATGTGGTCATCCCGGCCAAGCAGGGCGCGGTAGCAGTCGCGGCGCTTGCGCTGCGTCTCCTGCCGCTCCAGCCATGCCGATATGCCGGGAAACCAGCTGCGAAGGATGCCGGGGACAATCTGGCCATGCTGGGCGCTTTCTGCGCCAGAGGCAGCGGCCTGAGCCAACATGTGATCGGTGGTGCTGACCATCGTCGTGACCTTTCAGGTTCATTTACTATGGAAGAGGCGGAATGCCGGGTGGATCCGCGACAGCGCGCCAGATCCTCTGGCACGGAGGCATGGACTCAGGCGAGCGAAGTCAGCGCCTGGGTGATCTGCATCACGCCCAGCAGGGCACCGAGACCGACTGCGAGCAGCAGGGCGTGGCGCAGAAAGTAGCGCGACCGCGGCGTCCCGACTTCGCGGGCCCGGCGGATCTGTTCCAACTCGTAGACCTCGCGGTTGAGATAGGCGGCGCCCGAGGTGGAGGTGGCCGCATAGGCATTGATGACCAGATCGTAACGAAGCATGGACCAAACTCCTCTGGGTGTCTCTGTGGTGCCCGGGACAGGAAGCGGCGGCCAGTCCGACGCCTTCGAATGCAGCAACGCGATCAGGATGGGTGACGTTGCGTTACTTTCTGTGGCGCGCCGAACGTCCAGCGCGTCAGACACTCGTGAAAAATCAGGTAAACAGCCGTTAGATTCGCGATGGAGGCGTGAATAGCGCATGGGCAGTCCCTGCGCTCCGGCGCGGCGCAACCCATTGGCGACCCCAGCCCCCGATCTTCGTGCAATGGGGGTGCGTGGCTTTACGGTTCCAGTGGAAACTCCATGGATTTCCAGTGAAGCGGTCGGTTTTCAAGGGGTTTTCCCATCCCCGGGCGCCATGAAGGCCGCAAAATGTGATACGAATTACAGATGTTCTTTCCGTGAAAGCCAAGGATTGCGGCAGGGCAGGCGCAATAGGCGGCTTGTGGAAGGAGACTTTGATGAGCGATCTCGAGACGGCGAGGCGGAACTTCGGCCAGATCCCCTCGATTGCATTTCTCCCGCTGCGGCAGGGCGACGTCGTGGTCGGCCCCAACCCGAAGTCGAGCTTTGCCGCCGAACGGCTCCTTCCCGAGCGCGAGTTGCGCCTCGTGCTGTTCGGGGGGCCGAGGCTGCTAAAGCCTTCGGGACAGATGATCCCCATCGCCGGCCGCAAGGGACTCGCCATCATCGTCTACCTTGCCCGCTGCAAGGGAATGATGGCACCGCGGGACCGGCTTGCCGATCTGCTGTGGTCCGATCGCGATGGCGATCACGCCCGCAACAGCCTGCGCCAGTCGCTTGCCGTGCTGCGCAAGGAGATGTCGGGTGACATTCCTGACCTGATCCGGGCTGATCGCGAGATGCTGTCGCTTGATCCGGGGCTGCTCGACGTCGATGCCGATACCTTTGGCCTCCTTGTCGCGACCGGGCGGGATGCAGAGATCCGTGCGGCGCTCGATCTCTGTTCGGCTCCGTTTCTGGAAGGGTTCGTTTCGGGCTCGCCGGCGTTCGACCGTTGGGCCGACGCGGAACGCGACAAGCTGATGGAGACAGCTGCCGAAGCCAAGAGCGGCCTTGCCCGGCGCACGGGCGGAGAGGAGGGGCTTGCGCTGGCGCGCGACCTTCTTGCTGCCGACGAGACGCGCGAGGATACCCACCGCCTGCTGATGGAGCTTTACGCCAGGGCCGGACAGCGCGACCGGGCGCTGAAGCAGTACCAGATCTGCCGCGATGTGCTGCGGCGCGAATTCGACGTTCCGCCAAGCGCCGAAACCGAGGCGCTGCGCCGCGATATCGCCGCGTCTGTCCTGCCAACCGTCCGGCCAGAGCCGCAGGACCCGGCGGCAACACGGACCCACGGGCCGAGCGAGGCCGCAGAGCATGGGGTGATGGTCCAGGACTTCGTTACCTTGTCGGGGGACGGGCGGGACCAGTTTGCCAGCGTGCTTGTCGAGGACATCATCATCGCGCTGCTGCATCAGCGTGAGATCGCAGTCTTGTCGGAACATCCGCATCGCCCGTCGCCCGGCGTGACGGCCGCGCCTCCAACCGAGGGATCGCCGCGTTACGTCCTGGGCGGCAGCGTCCAGCGGTCGCCCGGGCGCATTCGGGTGAATGCGCAGCTGATCGACACCTTCGCGGGGCAGCATCTCTGGGCCGAGCGGTACGAAGGCAATGACGAAGATCTTCTGGGGTTCCAGGAAAGCGTTGCCAACTCGATCGCGCTCGCCGTCAGGATTGACCTGATGCTGACGCGCTGGAAGGTGCGCGACCGCACTCCGCCGGACGATCCCCGCGTGCGCATGATCGTCCAGCGCGCCTTCGTGAAGTATTACGAGATGACGCAGCAGTCCCTGACCGAGGCGGTGAAGCTGGCCGAAGAGGCGCTGGCGCTTGAACCGGCCAGCGTGCGAGGCATGCGCACATTGTCGCTGGCCCTTTCGGGCAGCATCGCGCAGGGCGTGGTGCCAAAGACCCCCGAAAACATGGAACGGGCGATGCGGCTGGCGCTCAAGGCGGTCGAGGCCGTTCCGGAAGACGAGATCGCCCGCCTTGCCTATGCCTGGAGTCTGTCGAGCCTTGGCCGCCACGCCCAGGCCGCGGCCGAGCTGCGGCACACGATCGAGCTTAACCCCGAATTCCCGACGCCCTATTCGGACCTTGCCGAGCAATGCGCCTATCTCGGCCAGCGTGATGAGGCGCTGGCGATGGCGCAGAAGGCCTTCAGCCTGAGTTCGCACGACATCGCCGATTTCTGGCGTCATTACAGCGTGGTCGTCGCCCAGTTCTCGGCCGGCGAAGACCAGGCCGCGCTGGAGGGCGCGCGCCGCATCTGCCGGACGAAGCCCGGATTTGTTCGTGCGGGCCTGTTCCGGGCGGCCGCGGCGGCGGCGCTTGGCGACCTCGAGGAGGCATCGGCAGCGATCGAGACCTGCCTTGGCGTCTGGCCGGGGCTGACCCTGGCCAATGTCGCCCCGGGCTTCATGCCCCGCTATGTCCATGACGCCCATCATGAGCGCTTCGTCGAAATGCTTAGGCTTGCCGGCCTACCGGACAGCCCTGCGCAGCCGCCGGTTCAGCACTGACAACTGGCGCTTGCCGGCCTGTGATGCCCCTCGCGCCTTGAGTTCCGGGCGCAGGATGCCTAAACCGGGCGTGACACACTTAGGAACACGCCCATGCGGATCAACCAAGACCTCGCCGACACGATCGGCAAGACGCCTCTCATCCGCCTGCACAAGGCCAGCGACGCGACGGGCTGCGAGATCCTTGGCAAGGCAGAGTTCATGAATCCCGGCCAGTCGGTCAAGGACCGCGCGGCGCTCTTCATCATCCGCGATGCGGTTGCGAAAGGTCTTCTGAAACCGGGCGGCACCATCGTCGAAGGGACGGCGGGCAATACCGGCATCGGCCTGGCGCTGGTGGGTGCCTCGATGGGGTTCCGCACCGTGATCGTGATCCCCGAGACCCAGAGCCAGGAAAAGAAGGACATGCTGCGGCTTGCCGGGGCGGAACTCGTCCAGGTGCCGGCGGTGCCCTACAAGAACCCCAACAACTACGTACATTACTCGGGCCGGCTGGCGGCGAAACTCGCCCAGACCGAACCGAACGGCGCGATCTGGGCCAACCAGTTCGACAACGTCGCCAACCGTCAGGCCCATGTCGAGACGACCGGACCCGAGATCTGGGACCAGACCGACGGCAAGGTCGACGGTTTCATCTGCTCGGTCGGCTCGGGCGGGACGCTTGCGGGCGTGGCGATGGCGCTGCAGCCGAAAGGCGTGAAGATCGGTTTGGCGGATCCTTTGGGCGCGGCGCTGCACAGCTATTACACCACCGGGGAGATCAAGGCCGAAGGGAGCTCGATCACCGAAGGCATCGGGCAGGGCCGGATCACCGCCAACCTGGAAGGCTTCCGGCCCGATTACAGCTACCAGATCCCCGATGCCGAAGCGCTGCCGCTGATCTTCGACCTGCTCGAGGACGAGGGTCTGTGCCTGGGCGGATCGTCGGGCATCAACATCGCCGGCGCAGTGCGCATGGCGCGCGACCTGGGGCCGGGACATACGATCGTCACCATCCTGTGCGACTACGGCAACCGCTATCAGTCGAAGCTGTTCAACCCGGCCTTCCTCAAGGAAAAGGGCTTGCCGGTGCCGCAATGGCTTGACGCCCCGCCGCGTCCGATCCCGGCGGTGTTCGAAGACGCATGATCCGCCTGCGCGCCGCCCTTCGCGCCGCGCTTGTTGCCGTGGCGCTGGCCGGTTCCCTTGCGGTTCCGGCCGTTGCCCAGCTTGCCAGCGATGTCACCAGCGAAAGCAAGGGGCCCGACTACGCCGCCTGGGAAAAGATCGCGACCCGCGCCGAAGGGCAGGTTGCGAGCGAGGATGCGACCGACCAGCAGCTGAGCGCCACCCGGGCCCAACTGGTCGACTGGCGTGCGGCCTTCCAGACGGCGCAGAATACCAACTCGACCCGCATCGCCACCCTGCGCGCCCAGATCGACGCACTCGGTCCCCCCCCGGCCGAGGGCGCGACCGAGGCGCCAGAGATCGCGCAGCGCCGCAGCGACCTGAACGACCAACTGGTTCGGCTGCAGGCGCCCGGCATTTCCGCCGACGAGGCCTATCGCCGCGCCGACGGGATCATCAAGGAAATCGACCGCGTCCTGCGAGAACGTCAGACGAGCGAGCTTCTGCGGGTGCTGCCCGCGCCGGTCAATCCGGCCAACTGGCCGGCCGGGATAATCGCGCTGACCGATGCATCGAAAAAGCTTTATGACGAGACGGTCGACGCCTGGGCGAACCCCCTGTCGCGCGAGACGCTGAAGTCGAACCTGCCGCTGATCCTGTTCTACCTGATCCTTGCGCTGGCGGCATTGCTGCGTGGCCAGCGCATGATGCGCTACCTGAGCGGCATCGTTCTTGAGCGGGTAAAGGGGCGCTGGCGGGTGATCCTCACCCGCATCCTGTCGATCGGCAAGTTCGTGTTGCCGCTGCTTGGGATCATCGCCCTGCAAAGGGCTTTGCTGCTGACTTCGGTCCTTGGGCCGGTCGGATCGCAGATCCTCCAGCAATTGCCGGCGCTAGGTCTTGTCATGGTCACTGCCGTCTGGCTGGGTGGACGGCTTTTCCCGCAGGACCGAGAGGAACGGGCGTTGCTGACCCTTCCGCCCGTGCGGCGGCGCGAGGGGCGTATCATCGTCACGATGTTCGGGCTGATGCTCTGCCTCGAGGCGATCAAGGCAAGGGCGCTGGCCGAACTGCAGGCCAACGACGCCGCCCAGGGGATGCTGACTTTCCCGATTGTCGTGCTGGCGGGTTTCCTGCTGGTGCGGATGGGCAACCTCATGCGCCAGCATGTCGCCAATGCGACGCCGGCCAACGAGCCGTCGAGTTTCCGCGACCGCCTGATCGGTCTCGGGGCGCGGCTCGTGCGGGTCCTTGGCATGGTCGCGCCGCTTCTGGCGGCTGTCGGTTATGTCCCGGCCGCGATCGCGCTGGTCTACCCGGCGGGTCTGTCCTTGGCGCTGGTCGGCTATATCGCCGTGCTCCAGGCCTGGATCGACGACCTTTATGCCCTGGTCACCGGGCGAGAGGACGGGCGTGACGACCTGATCCCGGTGCTGATCGGCTTTGGCCTCGTCGTCCTGTCGCTGCCCCTGTTCGCGCTGATCTGGGGGGCGCGCCTGTCGGATCTGGCCGAGTTGTGGACCAGTCTCGGCAACGGCTTCTCCATCGGCGCGACGCGCGTTTCGCCCACGGCTTTCCTCACGTTCCTGCTGATCTTCGCGTTCGGATACATGGTGACGAAGCTGCTGCAGGGGGTGCTGCGGTCTTCAATCCTGCCGCGGACGCGGCTGGATCTGGGCGGACAGAACGCTGTCAACGCCATCGTCGGCTATGCCGGCCTCGCGCTTGCCGGGCTGATCGCGATCAATGCGGCGGGCATCGACCTGACCGGCCTTGCCTTCGTTGCCGGCGCCCTGTCGCTCGGCATCGGTTTCGGTCTGCAGAACATCGTGTCGAACTTTGTCTCGGGGATCATCCTCCTGATCGAACGACCGGTCTCGGAAGGCGACTGGATCGAGGTCGGCGGCGTGCAGGGCACGGTCAAGGGCATTTCGGTGCGTTCGACCCGCATCCAGACCTTCGACCGGAACGACGTCATCGTACCGAACTCCGACCTTGTCTCGGGGCAGGTCACGAATTGGACGCGCTTCAATCTGACGGGGCGGCTGATCGTCCCGATCGGCGTGGCCTATGGCAGCGACACGCGGAAGGTCGAACGCATCCTGCGCGAGATCGCTGAGGCCGAGCCGCTGGCGGTGATGAACCCGCCCCCTGTCGTCGTGTTCATGGGCTTCGGGGCGGATTCGATGAATTTCGAGATCCGGGTCATCCTGCGTGACGTCAACTTCTCGCTTTCGGTTCGGTCGGAGATGAACCACGAGATCGTCCGCCGCTTCGCCGAGGAGGGGATCAGCATCCCGTTCTCGCAGCGTGAAATCTGGATTCACAATGCTGACGGATTTGCGCCGATCGCGACCAGCCATCCGTCGGGAACCGCGTCGACCAAGCGGCCAGCTCCGGCGACCGCCATGGGCAAGCCCGTGGCAGAGCAGCATTTCCGCGATGAGATTCCTGACGATCCGGGCGAGGATGACTCCCGATGACCGAGCTTCTGTTCCGCATTGACCCCTATCTGCGCGAAGCAGAAGCGGTCGTGACCGGCTACACGCCGGAAGGGGGCATCCTTGTCGACCGGTCGGTGTTCTATCCGACGGCAGGGGGCCAGCCCGGCGACAGCGGCCAGGTGATCTGGGGCGGCGGATCGGCGGCGATCGCAACGGCAGTCAAGGCCGATGCGGGCGCAGTCGCGCTGGTACCGGCCGAGCCAGTGCCGCTGCCCGCGCCGGGAACTCGGCTGCGTCAGGTTCTCGACTGGGAACGGCGCCATCGGCACATGCGGGTGCATACGGCGCTTCACCTTCTGTCGGTGGTGATTCCGTTGCCGGTCACCGGGGGGCAGATCGGTGCGGACAAGGGGCGGCTCGATTTCGACATGCCGGATCCGCCCGAGGATATCGACGCGCTGAACACCCGGCTGAATGCGCTGATCGACCGCGACCTACCGGTGACGGACAGTTGGATCACGGATGACGAGCTTCTGGCAAATCCGGGGTTGGTCAAGACCATGTCGGTGATGCCGCCGATGGGGCAGGGACGCGTGCGCCTTGTGCGGATCGGCGAAGGGGCAGACCAGGTCGACCTTCAGCCCTGCGGGGGAACCCACGTCGCGCGGACGGGCGAAATCGGGCGCGTCGAAATCGGGAAGATCGAGAAGAAGGGACGTCAGAACCGCCGTGTAGCGGTGATCCTGTCAGACTGACGGGATCAGGGTTCCTGTGCCACGACAGGCGCGGGGTGGTCGATCGGCCCTTCGAAGGCCACCCAGAGGATGCGGCAGGTCAGGCCCACAAGCAGGCTGGCGCAGAAGATCGCCGCAAGGCTGGTGATCCGCTCTTCGGGATTGATCTGGAAGAACTCTTTCAGGGAAGACAGTCTCATCACTCGGAAATCCAGTATGCTTCTTTCATGCTGAACAAATGCCTGCCGGATTCGTTCGCAAACCGGCATGTCTGTGGCAGGAGATGGGGCATCCGCGGTTTCGCGGAAAAGCACTGTTTCCGGTTTTGCTGTTCAGCCAGTTGGCGCGACAGGGAAAATCCGCGGCAGAAGCCCGGCCACGGCCCTTGCGTTGGAGCCGCAGGTGAATGACGGTGTCCTGACTGGCGGAAATCTGTTCGGCCCGGCCGCGCGAGGAGGAAGCAATATGACCGATCCGAAAGCTGGGTCTCTCGCCAGCCTGTTCCATGCGTCGCCGGCGCTTCAGCGCCTCATGGAGCGCGTGTCGATCAAGACCCAGCTTGCGGCGGGCACGCTTCTGTTCCAGAAGGATGAGGAGGCCGACAGCATCTTCGTTCTGGACGAGGGCGAGATCGAGATCAGCGTGACTTCGGTCGATGGGCGGAAGCTTGCACTTGAAATCCTGACGCCGCCGGAAGTCTTCGGCGAGATCGGTCTTTTCGCCGGGCGCCGGACCGCCGATGCGACGGCTCTTGGCGCCGTGCGGCTGCGGCGTGTGCGCCGGAGCGATTTTCTGGCCGGTCTGCGCGACGAACCCGATCTTTCGGTCGAGATCATCGAACTTCTCTGCGCGCGGCTGCGTGACATCAGCGACAAGCTGGAAGAGCGGGCCTTCAAGCCCCTGCCGACGCGGATTGCACGGCGGATCCTGCATCTGTCCGAGAAATATGCCGACCGGGGCGGCACCATTCCGCTGTCACAGGCGGAACTTGCCGATTTTGCCGGCGCCACCCGCGAGGCTGTTGCCAAGACCCTTGGTCAGTGGCGGGCGCAGGGGTGGATCGAGCTTCCGAGAGGGGCACTGGCCATCAAGGACCGTGTGCCCCTCCAGATACTGGCAAGCAGCGACGAGGGCTGAGGTTCAGGTGCGGAACAGGCCTTCGCGCATCCGGATGATGTCGAGCCGGGTCATGCCAATGTCGCGCAGCATGTGATCGTCGGCCAGGAGCAGGTCCGAGTAGACCTTGGCAAGTTGATCGCGGCGCTTCTGGCGGCGGAAGATGCTGGTGAGACCGAGAATAAGCGAAACAGGATGCACCGACATGACGCCGAACATGGAGGTCTGAGCGGGGGTGGTAGCCATTTTCGTTCTCCGTTTCCTTGGGTTGGGGGACTTTCTTGCTGTCCTTGGTATGAATTTGACTGATTCGTGCGTGAATGACTGTGAACCCCGTCACAGTCTCGCAAGGTTGTTGTCAGGGGCGGCCACGGGAGGTTCGGACGGCTGCGGGACGTTGGCCAGGACCTCGCGCATCAGCTTCTGCGCAATTGCCTCGTGGAAGGTCGCGAAGCCCTGCAACTCCATCACGAACGACATCAGGCCTAGCGCGACTTCGCTGCGGTAATAACTGGCCAGTCCACTGTCATCGCCGGTGATAACCAGCCCGTTGACGGTGACACCAAGATCCCTGGCCCGTTTGCGTTCCGCGCCAAGGCTGGGGACACCGCTGCGTCGGGCAGTGATCGTGGATCTGCCATCGCCGGAAATGTCGACGACGAGGCGCTCTGCACAGACCGCATCGTCGTCGAAAAGATCAAGCGCCACCTTCAGGCCCGTCCCCATGTCGGTATTGCCGGTCACGCGGCGCTCGGTCGAAGCCAGCGTGGTCGCGAATGCGGAGAGGTCATGCGCATTGCTGATCTTCTGCCAGGGCACGACCTGCGGGGCATAGGCACTGTCTGCCCAGAAAACCGCAGCGATCTGCACGCTGCCGGCTTCGCGGAATGAGGCGCCGACCTCGGGAGAGGAAAGCGCGTCCCTATACCCCGCAATCTGGAGGTCGAATTCCGTCGCGTCGACGCTGCTTGAAGCATCAATGGCCAGTACCAGGGCAACGTCGCTGCACTCGGACGCGCGGGCCATCGGGATCGATGCCAGGGACACCATCGCGACCATCGCAACCCTGTTCATTCGCCACCCTCCCGGTCCGGGGACACGGCCAACACCGCCCAATTGCGGAGTTGCCGTAGGGGAAGGCTAACCGCTGGCCCGTCAGCGCGAAGTGAGCGGCAGAGCCCCAGAACGTCATTCGCCCGTTATTAGATCGTCCTCGGCGCGGCTTTTTGGCGTTATTCCTTCGGACGGCCACCGGTTCGGGCCTGCATGACCGAGCTTCTTGGCCGGACAGACCGCTACAAATCTGAAGATGCGGCCGAAGTCACGCGGCCGTCACTGCCTCTGCTGGCGCGACTGACGGCATCGGGCCTTCCGCAGAGGCAAGCCGGACGATCCGGTCAAAAAAGGCGCTTGGCAACCGGCGGTCGGAGATGTCGATCACCGCGGTCTGCGCAAGTTCCGTCGACAAGATCGACAGCAGCAAGTCCTGAAGCGCCTCGTCCCCCGGGGCCAGGCCGTCATCGGAGATGATCCAGTTCGGTCGTTCGAGCAGCAGCCGGGCATATCCGAGGCGCAGCTTGCCTGGGGCGGGCATCGCTTCTTCCCAGTCCTGGACCTGGTCAAGGGCACCGGCGAGATGCGCCAGGCCGACCCGGGTCAGCGCCCCGACAAGGTCCTTGTCGCTTGGCTCGTCTTCCGAGGGGCTTAGCACCTCGCGCAGCGACGCGCTCGGCAGATAGGGGCGCTGCGCCATGTAGCTTACGCGGTCGTCCACGGGCAGGAGCACCTTGCCGCTGCCGCGATCCCAAAGACCGGCGAGGGCGTTGAAAAGCGTGCTCTTGCCCGCATGGGGGCGCCCCAGCAAGAGCACGCGCTCGCCCGGCGCGATCTCGAGCCGGGGTTCACAGACCCGGATGCGGCCAAAGGCGTTGTGCACCTCGAGATTGGCAAGCACGAGATGGTTCGTGTCGTTGCGGGCCATGTCGATCCGATCCCCCGCGGGATCGTGGCTGTCGATCGCGAGCAGCGCGCGGCGGAACTCCATGACGCGGTTCATCGTCGCGCGCCAGTCGGCTATGGCATCGGTGTTCGAGACGAACCAGCCAAGTGCACCCTGCACCTGGCGGAAGGCGCCGGCCACGACCATGAGTTCACCGAACGTCAGGCTGCCGCTGAAATAGCCGGGGGCCGCGACGATGATCGGCACGACGTTGCCGACCCAGCCGTAGCCCGCCGTGACCACGGTCAGCCGCAGGCGGGTGACGACCAGCGCCTTGAGGATCTGCATGACATTGGCCAGCGACGCCTCAAGCCGCCGCCTCGTATCGGCCTCGGCCCCGGTCAGGGCGATGGCGTCGGCCTGTTCTACCCCGCGCACGAAGGTGATGCGCATCTCGGCCTCGCGGGCATAGTGCGTGGCCTCCTGTCGCACGATCGGGCGCGCCGCGAGCCAGGACAGGCCCGACCCGAGGCAGGCATAAAGCAGCGCCGCCCAGACCATGTAGCCAGGGATCTGCAGGCTGGTGCCGTCGAAGGTCAGGACGATGCCTCGGGACAGCACCCACAGCACCCCGATGAAGCTGACAAGCAGGACCGCCGATTGCAGGAACCCGACCAGAAGTGCGGTCGAGACATCGGCAAGGTGCTGGGTGTCGGCATGCATCCTCTGGTCGGGATTCCGGCCGATCTCGCCTTCCCGGGCGATGCGGGCCGCGCGCTTGTCCGACATCCAGATGCCGATCAGGTCGCGTGTCGCCAGATCGCGCAGTGTCAGGGCGATCATCTGCGTCACGCCGGTCTGCGCCACGTTCAGGACCAGCAGCGCCGCGGCGATCGCGAAGAAGATCCAGAGCTGGTGAAAGAAGCCCGGCAGGTCCTTGCGCTCGATCGCGTCGTAAAAGGGCTGGTTCCAGGCGTTCAGCCGCACCTGCGCGGCGGCGGTGGCCAGGATGACGCCAACGATGCCGGCCAGAAGCAGGACGAGGTTGCGCTTGCCTTTCGTGTGTCGCAGCGATCGCGCGATGACGCCCAACTCGGCGCGGGTCGTTCGGAAGGCGTCGACGGCGGGGGAAATTAGGCTCGGCATGAGACGATCTCGCGCTGCGTTGGCCAGCCCGGATGCGATGATGCGGACTTTCGCACGAAGTTAGGCGGCGAATCCGGGCGACGCCAGCCCGCCTCTGTCATTCCCCGCGACAGGGGGCTGTCCCGGGCTTGAAGCCGCGCGGGAAAGCGCCCACCATTGCCGGATCATCGGGCCGTCGCCCGGAAGGAGATCCCAATGCCCGTCAAGAACCGTTTCGCCGAACTCCTGCCCGAGATCACCGCCTGGCGGCGGGATTTCCACGAGCATCCCGAGCTTCTGTTCGACGTGCACCGGACGGCTGGCAAGGTGGCGGAACTTCTACGCGGGTTCGGCTGCGACGAGGTGGTCGAGGGGATCGGCCGCACCGGCGTCGTCGGCGTCATCAAGGGCAAGTCCGACTCGCGGGGAAGGGTGATCGGCCTGCGCGCCGACATGGATGCCCTGCCGATCATCGAGCAGACCGGCGTTCCCTATGCCTCGAAGACCAAGGGCAAGATGCATGCCTGCGGCCATGACGGTCACACCGCCATGCTGCTGGGCGCCGCCCGCTACCTGGCCGAGACCCGGAACTTCGACGGCACCGCCGTCGTGATCTTCCAGCCGGCGGAAGAAGGCGGCGGCGGCGGGCGCGAGATGGTCAAGGACGGGATGATGGAGCGCTTCGGCGTGCAGGAAGTCTACGGGATGCACAACATGCCCGGCATCCCGGTCGGCCATTTCGCCATCCGCCCCGGCGCGATGATGGCGGCGGCCGACCAGTTCGACATCACCATCACCGGTAAGGGCGGCCATGCCGCCAAACCCCATGACTGCATCGACACGACCGTGGTCGCGGCCCATGTCATCGTCGCGCTCCAGACCATCGCCAGCCGCAATGTCGATCCGCTGAAGCAGGTGGTCGTCTCGGTCTGCGTGGTCGAAACCGACAGCCCGGCGCATAACGTCATTCCGCAGGTGGTCAAGCTGAAAGGGACGGTCCGCACCATGGACCACGCCGTGCAGGACTTCGTCGAGCAGCGCATCTCGGACATCGTCTCTGGCGTGACACTTGCCATGGGCGCGCGGGGCGAGGTCGCCTACGCGCGCGGCTATCCGGTCACGATGAACACGCCCGAGAACACCGATTACGCGGCCGAGGTCGCCCGTGCCGTCTCGGGCCATGTCGACACCGATGCCGCACCGCTGATGGGGGCCGAGGATTTCAGCTTCATGCTGAACGAACGCCCCGGCGCCTATATCTTCGTCGGCAATGGCGATACGGCGATGGTGCATCACCCGGCCTACAATTTCGACGACAACGTCATCCCCTTCGGCTCGAGCTGGTATGCCGGCATGGTCGAGACCCGGATGCCGGCGGCCTGACGGTCGTCCGCCGCCTCAGTGGATGTCCTCGCTCGACGCCTTGCCGCGGAACACGGTGTAGGACAGCGCCGTGTACCCCACAATCAGCGGCAGCACGATCACCGCCCCGATCAGGATCACCCGAAGGCTTTCGGGCGCGGATGCCGCCTGCCAGATCGTCAGCCGCTCGGGCACCACATAGGGATAGAAGGAATAGGCCATCCCGATGAAGCCGAGCAGGAACAGCCCCGCGCCCATCAGGAAGGGAACGGCAGCGCCGCGATCCCCGGGGCGGGGCAGGGTGGCCAGGAACCGCCAAAGCCCGATGATGAGCGCGAGCGACAAGATCGGCAGCGGCGAGAGCCAGAGCATCGCCGGCAACTCGGTCCATTTCTGCCAGATGCGGATGCTGACGAGCGGTGTTGCCGCTGACACGGCGGCGACCCCCAGTACCAGCCCCCAGAGCCCGTGCCGTGCCCAGGTGATCGCCTTAAGCTGGATTGGCCCGCCGGTCTTCAGGATCAGCCACGCCGCGCCCATGAAGCTGTAGGCCACCGCCAGCGCCCCCGCGACGATCAGCGAGAACAGCACGGTCTGGGCGTTGACCTGCAAGCCCATGATGTAGATGCCGAGCATGTAGCCCTGCGCCACCGCGGCCAGCGCCGAGCCGGCGAAGAAGGCAAGATCCCACCGGGCCTTGCGCTCGAACGGGACCTTGGCGCGGAACTCGAAGGCCACGCCGCGCAGGATCAGCCCGAAGAGCATCAGCGCGACCGGGGCATAGAGCGCGGTCAGGATCACCCCATGCGCAATCGGGAAGGCAACCAGCAGCAACCCGACAGCGAGAACGAGCCAGGTTTCGTTGGCGTCCCAGAACGGGCCGATTGTCGAGATCAGCGTGTCGCGCTCCTCGGGCGGGGTCAGGATGACCAGCATCCCTATCCCCAGATCGAAGCCGTCGAGGATGACGTAGATCAGGATCGCCAGCCCCATCAGCGCGGCAAAGACGAAAGGCAGCCAGAGGGCGGGATCGTCGAACATCGGCTCACTCCGCCGGTTGCTGGGGGGGCGGCGCGACGTCGCGCGGGTCGCGCGGCAGCCGCTGCCCATGGGCGGCACGCCGCGCAAGATGGAGCAGCGTCATCACATAGGCAATCAGCAGCACCACATAGAGCGTCAGGTAACCGATCAGCGTCGAGGCAACCATCGGTGCCGCCACCGGTGAAACGGCATCCTGGGTCTTCAGCAGGCCCGAGACGAGCCAGGGCTGGCGTCCGATCTCGGTCGTGTACCAGCCCGCAAGCACCGCGACCCAGCCCGAAAGGCTCATCGCCGTGGTGACCCGCAGGAACCAGAGCGGCAGGCCCTCGACCCCGCGCCGCCACAAAAGCCATGCCCCGGTCCAGCTCACCAGCAGCATCAGCATCCCCATACCCACCATGATGCGGAAGGCAAAGAATACCGGCGCCACGGGTGGATGCAGGACCTCGCCTTCGGCCGAGACGTAGTCGTTGAGCCCCGGAACGACCCCGTCCCATTCATGCCGCAGGATCAGCGACGCGCCGTGGGGGATGCCGATCTCGAACAGGTTGCGCCGTTGTTCCTCGTCCGGAATTGCGAACAGAAGCAGGGGTTTGGCCGGACCCGTTTCCCAGTTGCCTTCCATCGCGGCGATCTTCTGCGGCTGGTATTCCAGCGTGTTCAGGCCGTGGGCGTCGCCCACATAGATCTGCATCGGGATCAGCACCGCCGCCGCGACGAGCGCGCCTTTCAGCGTGGCCACCACCTCGCGGCTGCGGTCACCCTGCAGGCGCCGATAGGCCGAAAGCCCCGCGACAAGGAACAGGACGGTCATCGCACTGGCCAGCAGCATGTGGGCTAGGCGATACGGCATCGAGGGATTGAAGATCACCTCGCGCCAACTCGTCGCATGGGCGACGCCGCCGATGATCTCGTAGCCCGTCGGCGTCTGCATCCAGCTGTTCAGCGCAATGATCCAGAAGGCCGAAAGTGTCGTGCCGACCGCGACGAGCACCGTCGCCAGCACATGCAGCCAGCCCGGCACACGGTTCGAGCCATAGAGCATGATCCCGAGGAAGCCCGCCTCGAGGAAGAAAGCCGTCAGAACCTCGTAGCCCAGCAGCGGTCCTGCGACGTTGCCCACCGTTTCCATGAAGCCGGGCCAGTTGGTGCCGAACTGGAAGGACATGGTGATGCCGGAGACAACGCCGAGGCCAAAGGTCAGGGCAAAGATCTTCACCCAGAACTGGTAGGCGCGCTGCCACTTGCTGTCACCGGTCAGCGCGAGCTGCAGCCGAAAGACCAGCAGCACCCAGCCAAGCGCAATCGAGACAGAGGGAAACAGGATGTGGAACGAGATGTTCGCGCCGAACTGGATGCGGGACAACAGCAGCGTGTCCATGCCGAGCCTCCTTGCCGGGCGATCCTGACCGAGTCGCAGGCTATCAACATCGGTGGCAAGGTCACGCAACCGCGTCCGCCTGTCGCCGCAATCAGCCGCCAGTGTGGCTCATGTGCCGAGACAAGCTGGCATGCCGGTATGGTCGAGACGCGGATGTGGATGCCGGCGGCTTGAGGTGGGCCCTGACGGGGCGAAATTCGTCCGGATTGCTGCGTTTGCAAATTTTCAGGCACGAAGCCTTGTTGTCGAAGAAATGACCCGCTGATAGTTTCCAGCGTGCGGGCCTATTGGCGGGCCAATTGTCGGACATGCCTTCAAGAGGTCTGGAATGCGCAATCAGGTTCGGAGTCTTGCCCTGGCAGCTTCTCTCGCGGCAGCGACGGTTGCGGGGTGCAGCCGACCGCCCGATCTGATTGGCATAGACGATCCCGCCGCACCGGCGGAATCGATCCCGGATGTGACCCGCCACCGCGTGTTCATCATCACCACCCGCGCGGCGTCCGAGGTGGTAGGCGCCTTCTTCTCGGGCGCGCGCGCGCCGGAACTGGGGCTGGCTTCGGTCGATGTGACCGTTCCGCCGACCCATGTCGTCGGTCAGCTGGAGCGGTCGCGGTCCCTGCCGCCCGATCCGCGCAAGTATTTCGCCGTCGTCGATCCGACCGTTTTCCCCAACCGCAAGGGTTTCGTTTCGCAGCTCGACTGGCAACTCGCGACGCGCCCCGCCAGCGAGCGCAAGATCCTGCTGTTCATCCACGGCTACAACAATACTACCAGCGACGCAGTCCTGCGCCTGACCCAGTTCGTTCAGGACACGGCCTACTCCGGCGTGCCGGTCCTGTTCACCTGGGCCTCGGCGGCCAGCGCGCCGCGCTATGTCTATGACCTGAACAGCGCGCTGGTTGCGCGGGCCAAGATCCCGGAAATGGGTTCGATCCTGCAACAGACCAATGCCCGCGACGTCGATATCTTTGCCCACTCGATGGGCTGCCTTCTGACGATGGAAGGACTGGTCGACGCGGCGCAGGACGGTCGCCTTGGCAACATGACGCGGATCAAGCACATCATCCTTGCCGCGCCGGACATCGACCTTGACCTGTTCCGCACGCAGCTGTCGCAGCTGCCGGAGTCGATCCGCAACAAGATCTATATCCTCGTCTCCAAGGATGACGCCGCACTGCGGTTCTCGCGGGTAATCGCCGGCGGCGTGCCGCGGGTCGGGGCGACGGATGCGACCGTGCTGGAGCAGTTGGGCGTGACCGTGATCGACCTTTCTGAGGTCAACGATTCCTCCTCCGGCAGCCACTCGAAATTCGCGGGCTCACCTGAGGTGGTGCAACTGATCGGCGCCGGGCTGAACCGGTCGCGCGAATTCGGTGTGGAAGGCAGCCAGCCGCTTGACCGGCTGCTGACCGGAGTGCCGGTCCGAATCTTCGGGCAGTAGCCTAGCCGGTCAGGGCAGGATCTGGAGCCAGAACCAGATCGAGAGCATCGAGGCGAAGGTGGCCAGCAGCACCGCTGACGCGGCCACCCGCATCGCCACGCCATACATCGCGGCGAACATGTAGGCATTGACCCCGGGCGGCATCGCCGCGGTCAGCACGGCCGAGCGCAGATGTGCGGTGTCCAGCGCGAAGACGTGGCGGCCAAGAAGGTAGGTCAGTGCGGGGTGCAGCATGAGGGAAATGGCGCAAACCATTGCAATAGCTCGCAGATCACCCTCTGGCCTATAACGCAGCAGCACGCCGCCCAGCCCGAACAGCGCGGCCGGAATCGCAGATTTTCCCAGCATGTCGACCCCGGCCATGATCGCGACCGGCTGCGGCAGACCCGAGACGTTGACGAGCAGCCCCGACACGACACCCAGGACCATGGGCTGGGTGAATATCCCTTTCAGCACCTGCCGGGCGAGCGCGCGCGGGGCAAGGTTCCTTCCATGGCTCTGCGCCAGTTCCATGACGGTGATGCCGAAGATGTAGAGCGTCGGCGCATGGATCGACAGGATCACATAGTTTCCCGCCAGCGCATCGTGGCCATAGGCGCGCTCGGTGATCGGCAGGCCGAGCAGGAGCGAGTTCGAGAAGTAGCTCGCAAAGCCGATCGCCACGCTGTCGATCACCGGCCGGCCAAACAGATACCGGGCGCCGAGGAACCCCGCGGCGAAGCTCGCGAAGGCCGCGATGAAGAACGACCCGAGCAAGCCGAAATCGTAATTTGCCGCAAGATCGAGGCGGGCGATTGACGAAAACAGCAGGCAAGGCACCGCAAAGCTCTGGGCGTAGCGCATCACGGCGTCGACGGTCTGATCCTTGAACAGGCCAGCCCGGGCCGCTGCATAGCCGAGCCCGATCACCACGAAGACCGGAAAGATGACGTCTATGAGGGCGTTCATTCCGTGCCGGACTCGACCACCATGCCGTCAAAGGCAGGGACGATGCCGGGGGGCAACTCGGCCTCAAGCGTTGCGTAGTCGAGGTCGATATGCATGTTGGTAATGACCGACCGGCGCGGCGCCACCCGCGCGATCCATTCGAGCGTCAGCGCCAAATGGGCATGCGTCGGATGCGGGGTACGGCGCAGCGCATCGACGATCCAGACATCCAGGCCTTCCAGATGCGTCCAGGCCTCGTCGGGGATGCGCACCACGTCGGGCAGATAGGCCAGGTCGTCGATGCGGAAACCGAGCGCCTCGATCGAGCCGTGATCGACGCGGAACGGCTGGAAGGTCAGCGGCCCGCCGGGGCCTTCGATGGTGAAGGGCCCGTGGATCGTGTGCATATCGAGGATCGGCGGATAGGGCGACCCCTCGGGCTGCACGAAGGCATAGCCGAAGCGGGAATAGAGCGAGTCCTGCGTCGGCGGATCAGCCCAGACCGGCAGGCGGCGGCGCAGGTTGTAGACCACCTGCCGCAGGTCGTCGATGCCGTGGACATGGTCGGCATGGGCATGGGTGTAGACCACCGCATCCAGCGTGCCCACGCCGGCATCGAGCAACTGGTCGCGCATGTCGGGCGAGGTGTCGACCAGCACGCGGGTCGTGCCGTCTGCAGCGATGCGTTCGACCAGCAACGAGCACCGCCGGCGATGGTTCTTCGGGTTCGACGGGTCGCAGTCGCCCCAGAGCCCGCCAAGGCGCGGCACGCCGCCAGAAGATCCGCAGCCAAGGATTGTCGCCCGCAGCATCAGGCGGCCTTTGCCGGCCGTGCGGCCTTCGCGAACAGGCGGTCGAAGTTGGCGCTGGTCTGGCGGGCGAAATCGACGAGTGAAAGGCCATAGACCTCGGCCCCGACCTTGGCGGTGTGGGCGGTATAGGCCGGCTCGTTCCGGCGCCCGCGATGGGGCGGGGGGGCGAGGTAGGGGCTGTCGGTTTCCAGCAGGATGCGATCGACCGGCGCGGCCGCGAAGATCGCCCGCAGATCGGCCGATTTCGGGAAGGCGGCGATGCCCGACATCGAGAGGTAGAAGCCAAGATCCAGCGCGGCCTCGGCCAGTGCCGCGGTCGAGGAGAAGCAGTGCATCACGCAAGAATAAGCCCCGGCGCGATATTCCTCGGTCAGGATCCGGGCCATGTCGTCGTCGGCGTCGCGGGCATGGATGATAAGCGGCAACCCGGTGCGGCGCGCAGCCTCGATATGGATGCGGAGGCTGACCTGCTGGATCGCCTTGCTGTCGGCGGTGTAATGGTAGTCGAGCCCGGTTTCTCCGATGCCGACCATCTTCGGATGGCGCGACAGGGCGACGAGTTCCTCAACCGTGGCAAGGGGTTCCTCGGCGGCGCTCATCGGATGGGTGCCGGCGGCGTAGAAGACGCCCTCATGCGCTTCAGCGATGGCGCGAACCTGCGGTTCGTTCCTGAGGCGCGTGCAGATCGTCACCATCCGCGTCACGCCGGCAGCGTGGGCGCGGGCGATGATCTGCGGGAGTTCGCCGTTGAAGTCGGGGAAATCGAGATGACAATGGCTGTCAACGATTTCGGGCGGATTGGGGGTCATTCGGGCTCACCTCGGGGCGAGCTTGCCCGCCGTCTCGTCGATCCTGAGCACCATATCCATGAGAAGCGCGGCAGGGTCAAGGTTGACCGCCCGCCCGCGCCGCGCCCGCTGGCCGAGTGTCTGCGCAAGGTCGGCCCAGATCAGCGCCGCCTGCGGATTGGGCGACAGGCGTTCGATAACCCTCGCCTCGCCCGGCGCGGCCTCGGGCGGCATCTCGCCCGTCGCGCCGAAGCGGGCGAGGCGGGCGAGGAACAGGTCCATCAGGCGCAGGATCAGGTCAAAACGCGCCTCCGCCCCGCGACCCGCGCCCGCCTCGGCCAAGGCGAGCGCGCGCGGGCGGTCGAGCCGGGGCAGGGTGGCCATCAGCGCGATCAGGTCTGCATAGAGCTTGAGCCCGTCGAGGTTTGCGATGCGGATCGCCTCGCCGACCGAACCGCCGGACAACTCGGCCAGAGCCTCGGGCGCGTCGGTCTCTCCGCCCGCAGCCGTAAGTGCCGCCGCCATGTCCTCGGCCCCAAGCGGGGCAAGACGGAGTTCGCGACAGCGCGAGCGGATCGTTGGCAGCAGGCGCGAGGGTTGGTGGCTGATGAGCAGAAGCGTTGCGTCCTGTGGCGGCTCCTCAAGGATCTTGAGAACCCCGTTCGAAGCCTGCACGTTCATCTCGTCGGCCGAGTCGATGATCACCACCCGACGCCCGCCATCGGCAGCGGACATCTGGAAGAAGTGTTTCACTTTTCGAACTTCGTCGATGCGAATTTCGGCCGAAAGTCCGGTTCCACTATCATTTTCCCCACGTCGGAGGAGAAACAGCCCCGGCTCGCCCAGGGCGCGCATCCGCCGGGCGACGGGATGATCTCCGGGGATGTCCAGCGTCTCGGGCGGAGGTGGGGCGAACATGCCGCCATCATCGGCGGGCGTGGCCAGCAGGAAGCGCGCGATCTTCCACGCGAGCGTCGCCTTGCCCACGCCACGCGGTCCAGTCAGAAGCCAGCCGTGATGCAGCCGGCCACGGCGATAGCTGTCGAGGAACGCGGCCTCGGCCGCCTCCTGCCCGTAGAGACGGGCGGTTTCGCGGGGATGCGGTGCGCCCTCGACCCGGTCGGGTTCCGGCAGTGCGTCGAATTCGGCAGCCGGCGCGCGGGCCATCAGCGTGCCGCCAGCCGCGCGAGCGCCGCCGCCTCGACCCGAAGCGCCACCTCGTCCTCGGTGCCGCTGCCGTCGATCACGGCAAAGCGGGCAGGTTCGCGCGCGGCGAGTGCAAGGAAACCGGCGCGGGTCTGTTCCTGCACGGCAAGGCCCATGTCCTCGAAGCGTTGTTCGGGGCCGCTGCGACCCTTCGCGCGGGCGAGGCCCTGCGCCGGGTCCATGTCGATCAGCACGGTCAGATCCGGTTCCTGCCCGATCATCAGCGCATGCAGTCGGTCGACCGTCTCGGTCAGGTCGCCCCGGGTCAGCCCCTGATAGACCCGCGTGGAATCGGCGAAGCGGTCAGTGATGACGATCTCGCCCCGGGAGAGCGCCGGGCGGATGGTCTTTTCCAGATGGTCGCGGCGCGCGGCGGTGAAAAGCAGGATCTCGGTTTCCGCCGACCAGCGGTCGGGATCGCCTTCCAGCACCAGCCGGCGGATTTCCTCGGCGCCCGGGCTGCCGCCCGGTTCACGGGTCAGGACAACCCTGTGGCCCAAGTGGCGCAAGCGCTCGGCCAGACGGCGCGCCTGGGTGGACTTTCCCGATCCGTCGATGCCTTCGAAGCTGATGAAGAGGCCCATGCCCATCTCAGCTTGCGGGCGCCTGGTCCATGTAGCGCTGCAGGAGCACATTCGCCGCCGTGCCGAGGCGCGAGATGAAACCGGCCTTGCCGACATCGGCCTCCGTCACCAGCGGCAGGCGGGCGTCGGGCAGGTCGGGAATGTGGATCACCAGTTCGGCCACCTGCGTGCCGGCCGGAATCGGCGCCATGAGCGGCCCGGTATAGCTGACTTCGGCCGTCACCGCCTCTTGCACCTGCGATGGAACGAGCAGGGAGATATCTTGCGCCGGAACCAGCCCGACCGACGGCGCATCGCCAAGCCACACATTGGCCGAAGCGATGCGCTGGCCCTTCTTGGCGACGGTCTTTTCGACGAACTGGCGGAAGGCCCAGCCGACGATTTTCTCGGCTTCCTGGGACCGCGCGGTATCGCTCGGCAGGCCGCTGATGACCAGCACGATCCGGCGATCGCCCTGCACGACCGATCCGACAAGGCCATAGCCCGCCTCTTCGGTATGGCCGGTCTTAAGCCCGTCGGCCCCGATGTTCAGCTTCAGAAGCGGGTTGCGGTTGAAGCGGTTGGCCGGCGAGCGGTCCTTGTAGTCGAACTCGGTCTCCTTGAAGACCGCGTATTGCTCGGGGAACTGGGTGATGATGCGCAGCGCGAGGATGCCGAGGTCATGCATGCTCATCCGCTGGTTCGGATCGGGCCAGCCCGAGGCATTGGCGAAATGCGAATTGGTCATGCCGAGCGCCTGAGCCCGCTCGGTCATCTGACGGGCAAAGGCCTCTTCCGATCCGGCCAGGCCTTCGGCCACCACAACGCAGGCATCGTTGCCAGAGTTGATGATGATGCCATGGATCAGCTCGCGCACGGTAGGCCGGTCCAGCTCGTTCAGGAACATGGTCGAGCCTTCCATCGACTTCGCCTTGGACGAGACGGCAAAGGTCGTGTCCATGGTCACGCGACCGTCCTGAAGCGCCTCGAACAGCATGTTCAGCGTCATCAGCTTGGACATCGAGGCCGGCGGCAGGGGCACATTGGCATTCTTGTCCATGAGGACCGTCTGGGTGCCAACGTCATAGACCCAGGCCGAGGTTGCCGCCGTTTCGAAGGCCCGTGCGGGCAGCGTCATCACCACAAGCGCGGCAAGAGTCAGGCGGGCAAGGCGATTGAACATGCGTCCGGTCCTTTCAGCAGTGGTCAGCGCGAGACGTAATAGGCGTCCTTGAAGCCCAGCCCCTTGACCTTGGCCATCAGCGCCTCGCGTTCGGCGGGGGTATTGGCCGGGCCCGCGACCACGGTCCAGAAAATCTTGCCGTTGCTGCGCTCGGTGCGGACGGCGGCCGTTCCGCCGGCTTTCTTCACCATCTCGGCGGCGCGCTTGGCGTTCTCCTCGACACTGAAGATGCCGAGCTGGATCATGGACTTGCCGCCGGATGCGGCCGGAGCGGGGGCGGGCGCCGCTGCGGCAGCAGGCTTGGTGGCGGCAGGTTTGGCCGGAGCCGCGGCAAGCGGTGCCGTGGCGACGGCGGCCGGGGCGGCGCTGGCGGCCGGCTTGCCACCGGTGGCAGGGGCAGCGGCATCGGATGGGGCCGCAGCCGCATCGGGCTCGGCGGCCTTGTTGCGCTGCCACCAGTGTTTTTTCTTCGGCGGTTCGGCGGTTGCCGCTGCGGCGGCCGCGCCAGCCGTGGCCGCCGCCGTGGTGTCGGCAGGGGCGGAGGCCGGAGCGGCGGTACCGGAGGGCTTCGCACCCGGGGCGGGCTTGGCGCCCGGCTTTGCTTCGGCCTTGTCAATGGCCGCGGAGACGGCGGTTGCATCCATGCCTTCGGCGCTGACCGTTTCAGCCGAGTCAAGGATCGGTGCCCCGGACGCAGTCGCGGCCGGCGCCTCGTCCCGTCGCAGCGCAGTGATGTTCAGCTTTGCCGGCTTTCCGGCAATCATCCCGAGTGCGTCGGCCGCGTCGGACGAGATCTGGATCTTCGGCCCCGGATTTTCGCGTTCGCGACGGAACAGCGCACCGATGACGAACTTGCCGTTGTCGGTGTTGCGGATGATGACCCGCTCCGGGTCTTTCGCGTCCGGCGAGGCCGCCCAGACACCGCCAAGCGACGGGCGTCCATCCCACAGGCCCAGCTCGGTCGTCTGGAAAACCTCGGGCGCCTCGACATCGCGGTCGACAAGGCGGGTCGAACTGCTTGCCGGGGCCGCCGCCGCAGTGGCGGGCTTGTCAGTGGCGCCGACGCCGCCTGTGGGCGACGTGCCCTCCTGGCAGGCTGCGAGTGCCAGAGCTGAAACTGTCATGAGTGCGATGAGACGCGCGTTTGCCCGCATGTTCACTGGTCCCTTTCTTGCCGCGCGTTCTACGCCGCGCTTTTCGCCCCCCGCGCACCCCGCGGGGACCTGCCCGCGCGCATCATATCGACCTGCATCGGCGCTGGAAAGGGTAGCAGGCAGTTTCGGCGGAATTCCTCTGCCCCCGGCGCGGAGATGTGATCGGGCGCTAGCCGGGCAGCGACCGCGACTCCACCACGGACAGTTGCACCCCGGCTCCAATTCGACCATAAGCCTGCCGGACCACCGATGTTCCGGAAGTGTGGCCGAGTGGTTTAAGGCTCTAGTCTTGAAAACTAGCGTGGGGGGAACCCCACCGTGGGTTCGAATCCCACCGCTTCCGCCAGCAACCCCTGCTGATTTCCCTGCTCTGACACATGCCCCAGAATTCCCCCGTGTTTGCGGGGGTTAGGGCCGCGCG
>JAYRKT010000013.1:0-106205 GCA_041905595.1 Rhodobacter sp. | reverse complement strand
TCCCGCTGCACGCAATGAGAGTTCCGCGCGCCGGGCGATTGCTCAACCCACGCCGAAAGGCGTAAATCAGCTACCGGCTCCGGTCGCGGCTGGATGAAAGTTCAGTGGCAGGTCATCTGCGCCAAGCCTCGCATTTTCGGACCGCGTCGTCGAGGCTCATGAACCAGTGGGCGTTCAGGCATTCCATCCGGAACTTCCCGTTCAGGCTTTCGATGAACGCGTTATCGGTGGGCTTTCCTGGTCTAGAGAAGTCGAGCGTGACGTTCCGCTGGTAAGCTCAGAGGTCGAGATCGCGCGAGATGAACTCGCTGCCCTGGTCGACGCGGATCGTTCCCGGAAGGCCGATCTCGGCGCCGACGCGTTCCAGCACCTCGATGACATCCGGTGCGCGGAACCGCAGTTTGGGTACGATGGCCGGAGAGTAGCGGCTGAAGGTGTCAACAATGGTCAGGACACGGATCTTCGTGCCGGTGACGAGTTGGTCATGAACAAAGTCCATCGCCCAGGTTTCGTTCACCCGGATCGGCGGCTTGCGGTCCTCCCTGAGCTTGGCCTTCACGCGCCGCTTGGGAGTCTTGTTCCTCAGTTGCAATCCTAAGCCCTTGTAAAGACGATAGACACGCTTCTGATTTATTGCCCAGCCTTCACGGCGCAGCAGGACATGGATGCGTCGATATCCGTAGCGCACACGGGTCTCGGCAATCTCCTTGATCCTTTGCTCCAGGGCCGCCTGCGAGCAACGCTTGCCCTTGTAGTGATAGCTCGACCGCTCAGCCCCAAGCACCTGACAGGTCCGCCGTATGCTGACCTTCCAGGTGCTGCGGACCTCGTTGACGAGCTCGCGTCGCCGCGCAGGCGTCAGGACTTTTTTGACAGCACGTCCTGCAACATGGCCTTGTCGAGGCTCAGGTCCGCCACCAGCTTGCGCAGCTTGCCGTTCTCGTCCTCGAGCTGCTTCAACCGCCGCATCTCGGACGGCATCAGCCCGGCGTATTTCTTGCGCCAGGCGTAGAACGTCGCCTCGCTGATCCCGGCCTTGCGGCACACCTCGCCGATCACCGTGCCTTCTTCCGCCTGCTTCAACACAAAGGCGATCTGCGCCTCACTGAACTTCGATCTCTTCATCTCCGTCCTCCGTTTCCCGGCCCTATCCTAAACTGGAAAATCCCAGCTCGGTTCGGTCCAGGAAACGGGAGGCAGGTCACCACCAAGAAACCGGCAGCAGCTCGCCCTCAAGGTCGATGGCGCGCCAGAGATAGTGCGTCTCGCCGTTGATCTTCGCGTACATCTCATCGAGATGCCATCGCCAGTGGAGGGAGTTGCGCATCCTGTCGACCCGCCTGCGACGGATCTCGGCCGCGAACATCGGGCCGAACCTGTTCCACCAGAACCGCACCGTTTCATGGCTGATCTCGATGCCGCGCTCATGGAGGAGGTCCTCAATATTGCGGAGCGACAGCGGGAACCGGATGTACATCATCACCGCCAGGCGGATGACCTCGGGGCTGGTCTTGAAGTACTTGAAAGGAGAACGGTCGGTCATGGCGACAGGGTAGGGAGCTCGCCACCCCGTCTCAAGGCAAATTGCTCTGACAGGACCTCTTGGCGTCACCTGCAGGCGCTGGAATTGGCGGCAGGGACCTCGCACCCAGATCACCGAGGCGAGCCGCGACATGTGGTTCGTTCTGGAGCGCCTGGATCCGATGCCGGTCGATGCTTTGCTGGATGCGGGCCGAATGCTGGTGCGTGGCCTGCGTAAGATCGCGCCGGAGTTAGCGCTGTCGGTTCAGGTGTTTGACGCAGGGAATGCAAAAGGAGAGCCGCTCGCCGGGCTGTAAACTTCTTCGCCTCGAAACGATGGCCCGAGCCGAGCGTCCGCTTCCCGCCCTCCCCGGCCGCACGGCCCGACCCCGTGCTACGACCAGAAACCGTTCGATCCCGGTTCCATGCCATGCAAACCGGACCGGGATACAACTCCGAACAGTGACCTCAGAACCCTTCTCTATTTCAGTGCTTTACAACCTGAGCACCAAAATGACGCAGTCATCAGGTCCAGAGAATATCGTCCCAGAGAGACCACTACCGAGCCTCCTGGCCCCGGGGCCGGTGCTCAGCCCCTTCCGCATAACCCTCGAAAACAACGGAAAATTCCGGCGACAGCCGGATCGGGAGAAAGCTTTTGCGATGGCAAGTGGCGGTGCTGTCAGACAAATGTGAACTCGTCTCAGTTTCGCTGGTAGGGATATTGGTCAGGCCGTGAAGAGGCCGCGCCACTCCACGAGAGCGGCGGCACGGGCGGCCTTGTAGTTTCCGCGGCTGGAGAGCGTTCGCTCCTGGTTGAAGTGGTTACAGACGGACGCGTGGACGGAGGCGAACGTCTGGAGACTTCGCATTTGGCGGAACCGAAGCATGGCGCGTTCTCGTCGCCGGAAAGGGAGGTGAGAGTTCTCCGCGCGATTGTTGGCCCACCGCCCCATCTCGCGATCTTCCCTTCGACCAAGATCCTTTATTGCCGCGCCGGAGGAGCGCAGCTGATCCGTGACGATGCTCTCCGGTCGGCCATGCCGACGCATCGCTTTCTTCAGGAATTTCAATGCAGCCTTGCGGTCGCGGGTCTTGGTGACGAGGCTCTCAAGCCCCTCGCCTTCATGGTCGACAGCGCGCCAGAGATAGCGCGTCTCGCCGTTGATCTTCACGTACGTCTCATCGAGATGCCATCGCCACTGGCGGCTGGCTCGCATCCGATCGACCCATCTACGTCGAATCTCGGCCGCGAACATTGGGCCAAATCTGTTCCACCAAAAGCGGATAGTTTCGTGGCTGATTTCGATGCCAGGCTCGTGGAGGAGATCCTCGACGTTTCGTAGTGAAAGCGGGAACCGGACGTACATCATCACGGCAAGGCGGATGATCCCGGGGCTCATCTTGAAGTAGCGAAAGGGGGAAGGGTTGGGCATGACCGGATGCCAGCCAGCTTGGCCTGCGGGTTTCAAGCGAAGTTCCTTTGACAGGTCCGGCCGAGCAGCTTCACCCGAAGTTCTTCTGACTTCGCCCACCCATGTGCTGATGACCCAATATGGCATTGAAGGACACCGAATGGTGACCATGCGTCATGAAGGCCAGGTTCATGAAAGTCTCCTGCCCTTGCAGCTATCGGTGGCCGCGGCGCCTACTGCAAAGCGCGCGGCGGATAGCCTTGCGTTTGGCGCTAACTGGGTGCTCTTTTGCCAAATCGGCGCAGCAGGGCGGCGATGTTGGCAAGCAGGGAAGCTGGCGATGACAGTGGGGGCGGGTTTCAGCGTCAGGCGTGCGGTCACGATCAAGGATGTGGCCGCGGAGGCGAAGGTATCACGTGCGACCGCTGCCCGGGCATTGAATGGCTATGGCTATGTCGGAGGCGCTGCGACAGAGCGTGTGCTCGAGGCGGCAAGCCGTCTGGGTTACCGCGGTAACCGCGTTGCGCAGGCCCTGCGCCAGGGCCAGATGCCCATTATTGGTTTCGTCCCGGGTGATATCCAGAACCCATTCTTCGCCCGCATCGCGCATGATGTCGATTTCGAGCTGCGCAAGAGCGGCCACAATCTGCTGATTGCGGCAAGTGACGAGGATGTAGCGCAGGAGCGCGAACTGATTGACAATCTGCGCGCGCTCAACGTTCGCGGACTAATCGTTGCGCCCGCGTCAGATCGAGACAACCAGCATCTGGCCCAGCTGGCCCGCGAAGGTGTGCCGCTTGTGCTCGTCGACCGCGAGTTGCCCGATGTCAGCTGCGACAGCATCATGGTGGACAATGAAAGCGGGGCGCGGGCGGCGGTCGAATATCTGATTGCAAGCGGCCATAGACGGATCGCCGTGATCCATGACGACTCCCGAATCGTGACCACACGGGAACGTCTGGCTGGATACGTTCAGGCGATGCAATCTGCCGGCCTGCCGATCGAAAGGCGGCTGATGTCCGTTTCGCAATCGACGGTGGAATATGCAATCGACGCGACAATCCGCCTGTTCAGCCAGACGGATCGCCCGACTGCGCTGTTCACCGTGGACAGCCTGCTGACCAAGGGAGCGCTGCTTGCGCTGCGTTCAATGGGGTTGTCGATCCCGCATGACGTATCACTCGTGGGCTTTGACGACTTCGATCTCGCGACATTTACCGATCCTCAGATTACAGTTGTTTCCCAGCCGGTTAACCAGATCGGGTCACTCGCCGTAAGTATGGTTCTCGACCGCATCGGCGGCAATGCCGAGCCTCCGCGCCATGTTCGGTTTCCGACCCGACTGATCGTTCGGGGATCGGTCTCGCGTCCAGGGGTGGGCCGCGGCCGCTGAGCAGCGTCTTGCGCCACGCTATCCTGGTCCCGGAAAAAACTTCTTGCCATAACGAGAAACCCGGGTCTAACTCTCATGTGAGATCGGTCTCTCACCAAGCCAAAGGTGAGCCAGCCGATTTTTTTTGAGCTGAGTGTGGGATCGATCTCACATCGGTGGAAACGCGACTATGGTCTACTCGGGGTCGTAGACGAACATCCGAAAACCGAGTGCATGCAGAGGGAAGACAATGCTAAATTTTGACAAGGACCGCTTCATCCGGATCCAGGGCGGGGCTGTCGCAATCGCCGATTTTGCCCGACCTCTCATCAGGGAATTGCTGGGGCGGGGAATCGAGCGGCTCTACTTCATGGGGACCGGGGGGGTTCAGCTTCTGACGCTGCCCGCGGTCGACCTGATCCAGCGCCATTCGACCTTTCCGGTTGCTGCCTGTTTCCCCGCTCAAGTGGTGCTCGATCCGCCGGCCGGCCTGAACGAGAGAGCGCTGGTGGTGATCCCTTCTCTGTCAGGCACCACGCGGGAAAGCGTGGAGCTCTTGTCTTTCCTCAAGGCGCGCAACGTCACAACGCTCAGTCTTACCGGGCACGCAGACACTCCGCTGGCACAAGGGGCTAGCCACACCTGGACCAATTTCGCAGAGGACGACACGTCGTCCGAGTCCTTCTATCTTCAGACGTTGATCATCGCCCTGGCGGTTCTGGCCGAGACAGGCGCCATCACCGATTTCGACGCCATCATAGCCGAACTCAAGACACTTCCGGCGCTGCTTGTCGGAGCGAAGGAGGCGTTCGAGTCCGAGGCGGCGAAGCTGGCCGAGGCGATCAAGGACGAACCCTATCACATCTTCACGGGCGCCGGTTCGGTCTGGCCCGAGGCCCATTACTACGGCATGTGTATCCTTGAAGAGATGCAGTGGATCCGGACCCGGCCGGTCCATGCCGCCGATTTTTTCCACGGGACGCTGGAACTGGTCGAACCGGGCGTCAGCGTCTTCCTGTTCAAGGGCGAGGACGCGCTGCGGCCGCTGGCCGAGCGGGTCGATCGCTTCGTCCACCGCTATACCGACAAAGTTTGGATTCTCGACACCGCCGCCGTGGCGCTTCCGGGCGTCTCGCCCCGGGTTCGCGCCCTGATCTCACCCGTCATTTTGGCCACGCTGCTCGAGCGCCTGAGCGCCCATCTTGAAGTGCTGCGCGACCACCCGCTGACGACCCGCCGCTACTACAAGCGCGTCGAATACTGATGCGTACCATCAACAGGAAGGAGTTAAGGATGAGACTGCACATGCCTGGCCTTACGGCCGTCGTCGCCCTTGCCGCGTCCCTTGGCTGGACGGGCGGCGCAATCGCGCAGACGACCGTCGCCGATCCCGCGGCGCCGGTCGAATACTCCGGCAACCTGAAGGTGCTGACCAAATTCGGAACACAGCGACTTCAGCCCTATTTCGTCGAGATCGCCAAGGCATACGAGGCAGCGCATCCCGGCGTGACCGTCGAACTGATCCAGGAGGACGATGACAGCGTCAAGGGCAAGACCAAGACCCTGGTCGCCTCGAACGCCATTCCGGACGTGTTCTTTTCCTGGACCGGCACCTGGGGCGGCAACTTCGTCCGCGGCAAGCGCGCCGTCGATCTGACGCCTGTCATCGGTCCGGATACTGAGTGGGGTAAGACCTTGGCTCCTGCAGCGGTGGGTGCCTTTGTCTATGACGGCAAGTACTACGGGATCCCGTTGTATCTGGACGCAAAGTTCATGGGCTACAACAAGGCGATCTTCGCCGAAGTTGGAATTGAAGTGCCAAAAGATCTGGATGGCCTGCTTGCCGCCTGCGACAAGCTCAAAGCAGCCGGATATACCCCGATCGCCATCGGCAACAAGGAACCGTGGGTTGCCGTTCACTACCTCGGACAGCTTCTCGCCTACAACGTTCCCAAGGACGTTCTGGAGGCGGATTTCGATCCGGCGACAGCAACCTACAGCGATCCGGGCTACGTCGCAGCGCTCGATCAGTTCCGCCAGATTGCCGACCGCTGCACTGTCGGCGCCGACATGAACGGGATCTCCTATCAGGCCGCGCTTCAAGAGCTGAGCGACGGCAAGGCCGCGATGTACTATCAAGAGATCATCGAGTTCGACAATTCGGCGAACCCTTCGACCAAGCTAAAACCCGAAGAGTTCGGCTTCTTCCGCCTGCCAGCTCCTGCCGGCGCCAAGGGGGATCCCAACGCGCTAGAAGGCGCGCCCGAGGGATACATGATCAGCGCGGCTTCTCCGAACGTGCCGCTGGCACTCGACTTCATGAAGTTCGTGACCACGCCCCAGAACGGCAAAGTGCTGTCAGCGCCACCCTATGGCCAGCCCAGTGCGGTGATCGGTGGGGCGGACCCGGCCACAATGAACCCGGCCGTAGTCGGTGGGCTCGAGGATCTGGCGAAAGCATCTTACCTGATCCAGTGGCTCGACACGGTGAACCACCCCAAGGTCGCTGCGGCCTGGCTCTCAAATCTTCAGGCCTTTGCTGGCGGCTCCATGTCGGCGGAAGACGTCGTGGCCCAGGTCCAAGCCGCCGCTGAAGCCGCCAAGTAACAGACGATGGCAACGAACCAGCCTCAGACCAGAACGGGTGCCGCCATGCGCGGCGCCCGTTCCAGCCGCCTCCAAAATGCATTGCCTGGAATCTGGGCCTTGCGATGGATCGCGATCGCAATCGGTATAGTCGGCTGGTTCGTCTACTATCCGATCGTCAATAACTTCCTGGTCAGCACCACCAACCAGGACATCTTCACCGGTGAAGTCACAAATGTCGGGCTAGACAATTATCGCAGGCTGGCCTCCGACCCGGTGATCGGAACGGCGCTGTTTAACAACAGCATGTACGCCGTACTTTCGGTCGTTTTCCAGGTCTTTGCCGCCTTCTGGCTTGCTGCAATTATCGAGGGCCTGAAATCCGAGCGTTGGCGCAGTATCTGGCGGGCGGTCTATTTCATCCCTTCGGCCATCTCGACCACCGTGACGGGCCTTCTGTTCTATTTCATCTACCAGCCGAACATTGGCATCCTTGACGGGCTGCTGACCCATTTCAGGCTGGAGCATCTATCCCGGGTCTGGTTGGGAGATCCTCAGACCGCGATCTACGCCATCATCGCGATGAGCCAATGGCAGGGCTTCGGCTACTCGACGCTGCTGTTCTCGGTCGCGATCCAGAAAATCCCGCAGGAACTGTATGACGCGGCGCGCATGGATGGCGCGGGCCCGTTCCGCCAGTTGATCTCAATCACGCTGCCGCTGACGCGCGAGATGACCGGCATGATGATCATCGTCACTGTGACTGGCGCGTTCCAGGTTTTCAACGAGGTCATGGTGATGACTGCAGGCGGTCCGAGCAACTCGACGCAGGTTCTCGGGACTTGGCTTTATGAACAAGGGTTCAACCAGAACGACATGGGCTATGCCGCAGCTATCGGTTCGTTGATCTTCGCTATCACCATGCTCTGCGGTGTGGCGCAGCTTTGGTACACCCGGCGGCGAAGGGTGCTGGCATGACCGCAGGGCATCCGACGCAAGCCTTCTGGCCGGGCATGGTCCGCGCCTTCCTGTGGGCCTTTCTGTTCGCAATCGGAGTGCTGGTGGTCTATCCACTGCTGTGGATGGCGCTTGGCGGGTTCAAGTCCAATAGCGAGATCTTCGACAGCCCCTTCTCGCTTCCCGGCAGTTGGTCGCTGACCAACTACGTCGCCGCCTGGCACGCGACACAGGGCTACCTGTTTTCCAGCCTGCTGGTCACCGTCGTCTCGACTGTGACCACGGTCCTGATCAGTGCCTGGGCGGCGTTCGGTTTGACGCGGACCGAAGTGCCGGGCAAGCCGCTGCTGGTCGGATTCATTCTGGGCGGCATGATGCTCAGCCCGACGGTGGCACTGGTACCCCTGGTTCGCATGCTGCAATCGCTTGGCATCTACGACACCCACGCGGCACTGATCCTGCTTTACACAGCCTTCCGGGTGCCCTTCACTACTTTCCTCATCCGCGCCTACATGCTGGACCTGCCGCGCGATCTGGACGAGGCAGCGATGATGGACGGTGCGACGCCGGGACAGATCTTCCGCAAGATCATCCTGCCGCTGTGCCAGCCGATCCTGATTTCCTGCGTCGTGCTGCATATCCTGTTTGCGTGGAACGAATACCTGTTCGCGATGATCTTCACCAACAGCGCGAGCGTGCAGACCCTCCCGGTCGGGCTGACCTCAATGATGTCCAAGCAAGGCACGAATTATGCGGCGCTGTTCGCGGCGATGACGATCTCGGCTCTGCCCATCGTCATCATCTTCTTCCTGACGCAACGATACTTCATTCGTGGCCTGACAGAGGGGATCGGCAAATGACAGCAGCCTGCCTGTCCGTCCGGCAACTGCTCGGCTCGACCTTCAGCTTCCAGCATTTGCCGCTGGCGCAGGTCGCGGCCATCCTTGCCCGTCACGGGTTCGGCGAAATGGAGCTGTGGGGCATAGCCCCCCATCTCGACCTGTTCCATGCCGACGATCGCAAGGTCGCCGCGGTCCGCGCGATGCTTGCGGATCACGGCCTGAGCGTGCGCATCTTCACTCCCGAACAGGTTGTGTATCCGGTCAACATCGCCTCCGGGGATGCCGACTATCGCAGGGCAAGCGTCCAGCGGTTCCGGCGCGCGGCCGACATCGCCGCCGCCCTTGGCGCCCGCCACCTGTTCCTGACCGCCGGTCGAGGATACGAGACCGAGCCGCAGGAGTCAGCATGGAACCGCGCCGCCGACTCCCTATGGGAAATAGCGAGCTATGCGGCCGGTCTGAGCGTCCGCTGCCTTCTTGAACCGCTGCAACGCCGCGAGAGCAACATCCTGCATAATGCGGCCGACCTGCGCCGGATGATGGACAGGATCGGACTGCCGAATGTGGATGCCGTTCTCGACCTGGTCGCCATGGCCTGCGCCGGCGATAGCGTGGGCGACTATCTGACAGCGTTCGGCCCGCATCTCGGCCATGTCCACATCGTGGACGGAACGCCGTCGGGCCATCTGGTCTGGGGGGACGGCACTCTGCCGCTTGGCGACTGGATCACGGCCCTGGCCACCGCCGGCTATGGCGGGACGATGTCCTTCGAGCCCTTCGGCGATGGCAGCTATGCGCTGGACCCAGAGGCGGCGCTGGTTCGAAACCTCGCGGCGATCCACGACCATCTGCAAGCGGAGAAGACCCAGGCATGAGCGGTCCAAAACTCATCGCGGCAGGGGACAACTGCCTTGATGTCTATCTGACCAAGAACCGGATGGCAGTCGGCGGCAACGCTCTGAACGTCGCCGTGCAATGGGCGCTGCGCGGTCTGGATGCGCGGTATTTCGGGGTGGTTGGCCGCGATGAAGAGGGCGATCACATCCTTGGCGCAATTGGACAGGCGGGCCTCGATCGCGCCGATGTCGAGCGGCGCGACGGCCATACCGCTGTGACGCTGCTGCTTGAACAGAACGGCGACCGTCGATTCCTGCTGGAGGACCTGGGTGTGGGCTTGCACTACATGCCCGACGCCCCGCGCATGCAGGCCCTTCGCGGCGCCGACTGGGTTCACCTGGGCACCAATTCCAGCGAGGAACTGGTCAAGGCGGCCCTGGCGTCAAACTTGCCATTCAGCGTCGACATATCCACCGCCCATGATGACCTGCCCCTGGCGGGCATTCCACTTGTCTTCGCCTCTGGGCCCGAGGATCCTTCAGAACGTGTGGACGACCTGTTGGCCCGGTTCCGCGCCAAGGGGGCGGCCCGAGTCGTCGTTACATGTGGCAAACGGGGTGCCTTCTACGATGACGGCGTCACCGTTCACGAGGTCCGGGCGCAAGAGGTCGATGTGGTCGACACCTGCGGCGCCGGGGACAGCTTCATTGCAAGTTTCATCCTGGATCATGTGGTCATGGGCCTTTCCGTGTCGGATGCGCTTGCAAGGGCAACCGCCGAGGCCGCCCGCACCTGCATGTATGAAGGGGGTTTTCCGCAAGAACTTTCCCCCATCCCCGACTGGCTTCCCCAAAAGTATTCCGAGGTTATCGCCTCGGCAGGACAATGACATGACCAGATTCACCTTCCGCCCGGTCGCCGTCGCCGCTGACCGCGATCGATCCTTCTGGCTGCAGGACATTGGCGCGCGGCCAGCGACACAACCATTGGCTGACGACGCCGACTGCGATGTGGCCATTGTTGGCGGGGGCTATTGCGGGCTTTGGACGGCACTCAGGCTGAAGGAGCAGGAGCCTGGCCTGCGGGTCACCATCCTTGAGGCCGACATCTGCGGGGGCGGCGCTTCAGGGCGCAACGGCGGGCAGGTGCACAGTTGGTTCGCCGAGATCGACCTGCTGGAGAAGGTCGCCGGCGCGGAGCAGGCGCTGATGCTGGCGCAGGCTACCGCGGACGCCATCGAGGAGCTGGCGGCCCTTCAGACCTCGGGCACCATCGACATGGACCTTAGGCTGGATGGCTGGATGTGGACGGCGAGCTCGCGCGCCCAGGAAGGGGCGTGGTCCAATGCCGTGGCCGGCTGTGCTGCACGGGGGCTGACCCCGCTGGCCCCAATCGATGCGGCCGACATCCGGCGGCGAACCGGCTCGGGCGCGTCGTATACAGGCGTTGTCGAAAACCGCGCGGGAACGGTCCATCCGGCAAAGCTTGCCCTCGGGCTGCGGTCCCTTGCACTGTCGCGCGGTGTCGTTATCCACGAAAAGACCCCCGTTTCCCGGATCGAGGCGGGTGAGCGCCCGGCGCTCGTCACGCCATCGGGGCGGTTGAGGGCGGGCAGGGTCGTGATCGCCACCAATGCCTGGGCCAGCTCGCTGCCCGAGCTGCGCCGTTACCTCTACATCGTCGACAGCCAGATCATTGCGACCGCGCCAGTGGCGGCGTTGCTCGACCGGATCGGCTGGACCGGCGGGGAGTCGATCTGCGATGCGCAGGCGCATGTGCTCTACTATCAGCGCACGCCGGCGGGCCGCGTGATCTTCGGCCGTGGCAGCGGCCATGTCGCCTTTGGCGGCGCGTTCGGCGACGCCTTCAACCGGGTGCCGGGGCGAACGCAGGATAACGTCCGCGAGCTTCACCGCGTCTATCCGCAACTGAAAGACACGGCTGTCGAGTGCGACTGGACCGGACCGATCGACTGCATGGCCGAACATCTTCCGGCCTTCGGGCGTCTGCGTGGCCAGCCCAACATCTTTTTTGGTGTGGGATTCAATGGGACCGGCATCGCCCAGACACCAGTTGGCGGGCGAATCCTCGCCAGCCTGGTACTTGGAAAATCCGACAAATGGAGCACTTGCGGTCTTGTCGGACTGGAACGGCGCACACCGCTTCCCCCTGAACCAATCCGCTATCTTGGTGCTCGGATTGTCCGCCACGCCATCCGCATCCGCAACGATGCCGAGATCGAAAACCGGCGCCCGAACGCGCTTGTCCGCTATCTGTCCAGCCTGACCCCGGGCCGGTGACCCGAACGAACCCGAAAGAGACATATCATGGCCGAACTGACCCTGCGGGGCGTGCGAAAGACCTATGGGAACATGGAAGTGCTGCACGGCGTCGATCTCGACATTTCGTCGGGCGAGTTCGTGGCTTTCGTCGGCCCCTCCGGTTGCGGTAAATCCACCCTCTTGCGCTGCATCGCGGGGCTGGAGGACATCACAGAGGGCGAGTTCGCAATTGACGGTCGGGTGATGAACGATGTCGCGCCGGCCAGGCGCGGTATCGCGATGGTGTTCCAGTCCTACGCGCTTTACCCGCACATGACCGTATTCCAGAATATGGCCTTCGGCATGCAGATCAGCGGCACGAAGAAGGACGAAATCAATCGTCGCGTTCAGAAGGCCGCGGAGTCGCTGCAATTGACGCCATACCTGGATCGTTACCCCAAGGCTTTGTCGGGAGGACAGCGCCAAAGGGTTGCGATCGGTCGGGCCATCGTGCGCGATCCTTCGGTGTTCCTGTTTGACGAACCGCTCTCCAACCTCGACGCTGCTCTGCGTGCTGCGACGCGGGTCGAGATCGCGAAGCTCAAGAAATCGATGCCGCAGGCGACGATGATCTATGTCACCCATGATCAGGTAGAGGCGATGACCCTCGCTGACCGGATAGTGGTCCTTCGTGGTGGTCGCATTGAACAGGTCGGACGACCGATGGACCTTTACCGCCGCCCCGCCAACCTTTTCGTTGCTCGTTTCATCGGTTCGCCTGCGATGAATGTCCTCACGGGTCGGGTTGAGTCGGACCGAGCTGGTGCACGAGTCCGCCTTGCGGGCGGAGAGACGCTGCCGCTTCCGCTTCCCAACGCGGCCACCCTTGCCGGTCGGACCGTGCATGTGGGCATTCGTCCCGAGGACCTGAATCTTGTCCCCGAGGCTGAGGCGATGTTGCGCGGCAGGGTCGCCCTGGTGGAACAACTTGGCGAAATCCAGTTGGTCCATGTCGATCTGGGCGTGGCCTCGGCTGCCACCTTTATTGCGAAGCTTCCCGGTGGCATGGAGATTGCCGAAGGGATGCAGGTCAATCTGTCGGCAAGGCCGGGCGCGCTTTATCCGTTCGATGAAGCCGAACGGGCAATCGCCTGACGCGCGCTGCGAGGCAGACTCGTCAGCCTCGGAACCGGCCCGCCTGGCCGTCAAGGGGCGGGGCAGGGACAGGCCGGGTTATGCGGTAGATTTCATCCACCGGTTTTGCGAGGCTCAGGTCGATCTCCATCGGGCCGGCATGACCGAAACCGCCTTGCCAGGAACAGGTGTGTGCCGCTTCGGTCGCGGCCGCGGCCAGTAGATCGGCGGGTGTTTCACCCCTGAGCAATCCCACCAGAACGCGCGCGATGAAAGTATCGCCCGCCCCAAGCGTATCGACGGGTGTAATCGCTGCCGCACGCGTCTCGACAATCTGGCCTGCGGAAAGCAGGAATGCCCCCTTCTCCCCGCGGGTAACCAGCACATGCCGCGCGCCGCCCTGGGCGGCGGCCTCTCCAAGCCTTAGCGCCTGTTCGCCGCCGATCCCGCCCGCCGAGAAGCTGGCGAGATAGCAATGCGGCGCAACGGATGCGATGCGCCCCAAATCATGAACTGTCGCGAAGTCGTAGGACAGTCTTGTCCGCGCCGCAAAATGCGGCAGCCAAGCATCGACATGGCTCGACCGGCCAGTATGAACGGCATCGACCTGCGCCATACGATCCAGATCCGCAGGACCGGGCCCGATTATCGACACTCCAAGATCCGCGCCCTGGAAAACCCTTTCTCCGTCTTCGGTCCCAATGACGCAGAATGCTGTATTCCCCGGCAATACACGCAGGAGGCTCGCATCTACGCCCTCTGCCGCAAGAGCGTCCCGGATCATCCCCCCGGCCGCGTCGTTCGATACGGCGCCGACGTAGGTCGTTTCAGCCCCGAAGCGGTGCGCGAACACAGCGTGGTTCAGGCAATTCCCGCCAGGATACATCAGACTTTGGTCTGCGTAGCAGTCCACCACGTTGTCGCCGAACGACAGGACCCGGGGAATTGACATGATCGAGCGGCGCTCCTGAGCGAAGATGTGAGAACGTTCGCACTTTTTTCGGAACAGTGTCAATCCGTGCTTGACGGAAGCCCAGGTCGGATATCATACGTCATATAACGTCTTATTGATTGGATCCCCCCATGCCCACTCTCGCCTCTCTGCATGATGATGTGACTGCCGCGCTTGCCGGAGTTCAATCCGCTCCTCCGGCCAGGGTTTTCTTCGTGGCCTGCGGGGGATCGCTGTCGATCATGTATCCGGCCAAGTTCCTGCTTGATCAACACTCGGCACTGCCCTCCGACCTTTTCAACGCGGCAGAGTTCACGGCCCGAGCACCAAAGGGCGTCGGCAGCGACTCACTTGTCATTCTCTGCTCCATGACGGGGACAACCAGGGAAACCGTTGCGGCCGCCGAGTTCGCCCGTTCCCGGGGCGCGCGGACCATCGGGCTGACAACCGATGTCGATTCCCCGCTCGGCAAGGCCTGCGATCATGCCATCGGTTTCGAGGCGCCTTACACGACCGGAGTGCCGATCGATGCGCGGAATAGCAACTATGCCCGGATGTATCAGCTCCTGATCGGCCTTGTCGCCCTGACCGGGGGCGAGGATTTGTCCGCGCCCCTGATGCAAAGCCTCGCCGCCCTGCAGCCGGCCATCGACCGGGCGCATGACACCTTTGCCCCGCTGTTCACAGACTATGCACCTCGCTTCGCCAAGGAAGACGTGATCTACACGCTCGCCAGCGGCGCGAGCTTTGGCGCGGCCTACTCGTTCTCGATCTGCGTGCTGATGGAAATGCTGTGGATCAACAGCCAGGCAATCCATGCCAACGAGTTCTTCCACGGCCCGTTTGAGGTTCTGGACAAGGATCGCAGCTTCATCCTGCTCAAGGGATGCGACAGTGCCCGCGGTCTTGAAGAGCGGGCCGATACTTTTCTGCACCGCTTCGGATCGGCAGAAAACATCCTTGTACTGGATGCCGACACGTTGGACCTGTCGGGGATCGACGCGACCTTCCGGGGCAATCTGATGCCGCTGATCTTCTTCGACACGCTTTGGCGTTTCGCCTACAAACTGGCCGAACTGCGACAGCACCAGATGCTGGAAGGGCGGCGCTACATGAAAAAGATCACCTACTGAAGAGGCCGGGATGGCCGAGCATGACCGGCTGACACCCCTGTACGAGCAGGTCAGACACAAAATCTTGGCAGACATACAGTCGGGCCGGCTGGCCGAAGGCGACTTCCTGCCGCCGGAGCCCGAGCTTTGCGCGCAGCACGGCGTTAGCCGGATCACCCTGCGCCGCGCCATCGGCGATCTTTGCGCCGAGGGCCGTCTCATCCGTCAGCAAGGGCGCGGCACGGTCGTCGCGCCGCAGAAGGTGCCGCATCGGCTGGTTTCCCTTTCGGGATTTTCCGAGACGATGGACGGGCTGGGTCGCGTGTCGAGACACCGGATACTCGAGCGCGAGGATCAGGTGGACGACAGCGGCATCGCAATCCGCCTTCAAGCAGCGTCGCCGATCCGGTTCCTGCGCATTCTCGAGGTGGACGGACGCCCGATGACACTGGAGACGCTCTGGTTCGACGCCACGCGATTTCCGGCGGCGGTGGACGCCGTGGCGGCAGGTGGATCGTTCTTTGCCGCCCTTCGCGATACAGCGGGCGTCAAACCGGTCAGCGCCGAGCGACACCTCGAGGTCGGCTTTGCCAATGCTCAGGAGAGAAACATCTTCTGCATCAGCGCATCGCAACCCGTCTACCGGATCGAAAAGACGACCTTTGGAAGCGGCGGGACGGTCCTGGGGATATCGGACCTCGTGACGCCCTGCCATCTGGTCAGTTTCCATCTCAAAACATGAGACCTTCAATGATGCTTGTCCTTGATGCCGATGCCGTCCACGCCGCGCTGAGCTGGCCCTATCTGGTCGCCGAGTTGCAGGCGGCGCATCGCGGGCCTTCCCCCCTGTCGGAAGTCGTCGTTCAGTCCGACCCTGCCGGCAGCGGCAACCAGTTCGTCACGCTGCCTGGATGGCTGCCGGGTGGGCTGATTGCGGTCAAGATGGTCGGAGTGTTTCCTGGCAATCAGACCGCGGATCCGCCGCAGCCGTCTGTGCAGGGGCTGGTGGCGGCCTTCGATGGCGAGACCGGCGCCGCGCGGCTCGTGGCGGATGGCGCCGCGATGACTGCGCGAAAGACCTGCGCGGATTCTGCACTCGGGGCTCAAATTCTGGCAAGGGAAGACGCCGACAGCCTTCTGGTAATCGGGGCTGGTGCGCTGGCGCCGCATATGGTCGCGGCGATGTGCGCGGTCCGCCCCTCGATAAGCCGGATTGAAATCTGGAACCGCACCCATGAAAGGGCAGCAAACCTTGCCGCCGATCTTCGCTTGGCGGGCTTTCCGGTCGCGGCGGTCAAGGATATTGATGCGGCCGTCGCTGCGGCCGACATCGTTTCCTGCGTCACCATGTCGAACAGCCCGCTCGTCAAGGGTGCGCTGCTACAGCGCGGTTCGCATCTGGATCTGGTTGGGGCCTATCTGCCGACCATGCGCGAGGCGGATGACGAGGCGATCCGGCGTGCTGTCGTCTTCACCGATACCAAGGGCAACATGAAGAATGGCGGCGACCTGCTGCAAGCTGTCAACGCAGGGGTCATCGGCTGGGATGATGTGAGGGCCGACCTGTTCGACCTTGTGCAGGGCCGCGCATCCGGACGTATGGACGGGGCAGAGATTACGCTGTTCAAAAACAACGGCGGTGCCCATCTTGACGTGTTCACCGCCGCCGCGCTTTTGAAGGCAGCCCGCTGAGGGCGCTTAGTTGTCCAGAAGGACCCGCGACAGGAAACTTTTTGTACGGTCCTGTGTCGGGCGCGACAGCACCTCGGCCGGGCGTCCCTGTTCGACGATCACGCCCCCGTCCATGAAGATCAGGTGATCGCCGACATCGCGGGCAAAGCCCATCTCATGCGTGACGACGACCATCGTCATGCCATCTGTCGCCAACTGGCGCATGGTGGCCAGAACTTCACCCACCAGCTCAGGGTCCAGTGCCGAGGTTGGCTCGTCGAACAGCATCAGCTCTGGCTTCATGGCGAGCGAGCGGGCAATGGCCGTCCGTTGCTGCTGCCCGCCGGACAGCTGCGCAGGATAGTAATGCGCCCGGTCCCGCATGCCGACCTTGTCGAGAAGCGCCATCGCCTCGTCCACCGCTTGATCGCGGGGGATGCCCTTGACGATGACGGGGGCCTCTATGACGTTCTCGAGCGCGGTCTTATGGGGGAACAGGTGGAACCCCTGAAAGACCATGCCCATTCGCTGCCGCTGCACCGCGAGTTCGTTGAAGCTCATCTCGTGCAGGCGGCTGCCCCGCCAGCGCAAGCCGACCGGCTCTCCCATCAGGAAAACCACACCGCTTGTCGGTTTTTCGAGGTAGTTCAGGCAGCGCAAGAGGGTGCTCTTGCCCGAACCTGACGGCCCGACGATGCAGGTCACGTCGCCGCGGTTCACCTGCATGTCGATGCCGCCAAGAACCTCGTGTGTGCCGAAGGACTTGCGCAGGCGTTCTACGGAAAGCAGCGGAGGGATCATGCCGGCACCTGTGCGCGCTGGTGGCCGAACAGACCGATCTCCCACCACTTGCGCTTGGCTTTCTGACCGGGGCTGGCCTTGAGGCGGTGCTCGATCAGGTGCTCGGCAAGGGTCAGGATCGTGGTCAGGACCAGATACCAAAGCGTCGCGACGATCAACAGTGGTATGGTCTGATAGGTCCGGGCGTAGATCATCTGCGCCGAATACAGCAGGTCGGGCAGCGCTAACACCGACACGAGCGAAGTGAACTTCAGCATCGAGATCGTGTCGTTGCCGATCGGCGGGATGACGATGCGAAGGGCTTGCGGCAGCACGATGCGCCGCAAGGTCTGGCCACGGGTCATGCCAAGGGTCGCGGCCGCCTCGGTCTGGCCATGGCTGACCGCCTGGATGCCGGCGCGGATCATCTCGGCGGCATAGGCGCTTTCGGTAAATGCGAGACCCATGATCGCCGCCGAGAACGGGGTGATGAGGTCATTGGTGTCCCACGACATGAGCTTGGGCCCGAAAGGGATGCCGATCGACAGCTCCGGCAAGAGCAGCGCGAGATTGTACCAGAAGATCATCTGGACGAGTGGCGGAACGCCGCGGAAGAACCAGATCCACGCCCAGCTGACGGCCCGGAACACCCGGCCCGCTGACAGTCGCATGATCGCAAGCACCACCCCGATGGCTAGGCCGATGACCATGGCGAGCAAAGTCAGAAGCAGGGTCATGCCCAGACCGGCGAGAATCTTCGGGTCAAATAGGTAATGGGCGACCACCGGCCATTTCATGTTCTGATTGGTGACCAGAATCTGAAAGAACATCAGGCCGAATAGAAGCAGCACCGCACCGCCTAGCCATTGCGCGACATTGCGTACTGGTACCGGCCGGACGTCGTGGATCCAGGGACGGTTCTGGGGCGACTCTTTGTCTCTCATCGGGGTCTTTCCGAAATGCACCCCGCGCCTGTCCGGCGGCGCGGGGCGGATTGGTCCTGGCGGTCAGTAGTCCGGGTGCTCTTCAGTGATAAGCAGGGCTTTCGTCAGCATGCCGCTATCGGCAATGCCCCATTTCTCCATGATAGCCTTATAGCTGCCGTCGTCGATCATCGACTGGATCGCATCGGTCATGACCTGCCCCAGGGGGTCGCCCTTGCGCACCCCGATGTTGCTGTTCACCGCTTCAAGAACAAGGTCTGACACTTTCATGTCTCCGGTTTGCGCCGCGATGTAGGCAAGCTTGACCGAGGCGGCCACTGTCGCCTGCGCGCGACCCGAGCGAACCGCAAGCTCGGCCTGTGCCTGAGTTGTGTAGTCCTGCATCTTGATCTCCGGCAGGCCACCGGCAACGCAGACCTCCTTGTTGAGCTTCTCGACCAGTTGGGCGTCCCAAGCGCCGGTCAGAACCGCGACGGTCAGGCCACAGGCATCCTTGGGCTCTTTTACCACGAGTTCGCTGTCCTTGGCGAAACCGAAGGCTGTGCCGATCTTGCGTTGAGCAACGAAATCCAGAACCTTCAAGCGTTCTGGCGTCGACCCGAAGGACGAGAAGCCGGCATCGAAGCGTTTGGCTTCCAGGCCGGGAATGATCGCGTCAAAGCTTGTGGCTTCATAGGTGAAGGGGACGCCCAGTCGGCTTTCCATCTCATGCGCGATGTCGACGCTCCAGCCCTTCAGGGTTCCGTCGGCATCCACGAATTCGTCCGGAGCCCAGTCGTTGAAGACCGCGACCTTGATGCCGTTGTCGCGGTATTCCTGCGGCAGGGCGTCATGAAGCGCCGGGATGACCTCGGCGCTGGCGGCGGCCGCGCCTAGCCAAACAGATGCCGCAATCCCAGACAGTATGGATTTCCACATCGAATTTCCTCCTTGTTGCCGCGTGACGCGCCACGCGTTTGTGTTCTCAGAAGTGCGAACGTTCTCACATCATGAGATACGTTGCGGGCTGATCCGTCAAGCGCCAACGCGAACTGCCTTATTCCGCTGTAAAACACCAAGAAAATGGAGAGTATCGAAGCAACACAGGACGTGTTAGCTAGCGGGAAAGCAGCGGTTCAAGAAATCGATTCGCTTCAACCGACCGAAAAAGTGAGACGGATTCCGGTGGCTGCCAAACCCAAGGCGACAATTGCTGACGTTGCGCGGCTTGCTGGGGTGTCGACGGCCACCGCCGGCCGGGTTCTGGGCGGGTACGGCTATACAAGCGGGTCCAAGAAGGACCAGGTGATGAAGGCGGCCGAAAAGCTCGGCTACCGACCAAATGCCTTGGCCCGCAGCCTCATCACCGGCAAGACACGAACGATCGGTGTGGTAGCAGGGGACATCCAGAACCCCTTCTACGCATCGGTCCTGCGTGGAATTTCGAACATTGCCGACAGGGAAGGGTTTGGCCTTCTCATCACCAACAGCGACGAAAGTCTGGAGCAGGAGACGAAGGCAGTCGATCTCTTGGTCGAAAAACAGGTCGACGGGCTAATCGTCTCGCCCTGTGACACAAGGATCGCATCCCATTTGCGTGCCCTGCACGCGTCCGGGATACCTCTGGTGTTGATTGACCGGGCTGTCGATGGACTTGAAGTGGACCGCGTGGGGACCGCCAACGTCGCGGCCGCCCGGGATGCGGTTCTGCGTCTGATGCAGGCGGGGCACAGCCGGATCGGATTGATAGCCGAACTCGTGGAGGAAGAAGCGGGTGGTGCCGAGCGGTTCATTGCACGTGCGATGGCGGGCGAGCCGGTCGAAAGCCGGGCGCTTTATCCAAGCTGGCAGAGGCTCCTCGGCTATGTCCAGGCGCATCAACTGGCCCGTTTGCCGGTTGATACGACGCTCGTTCGACGGGTTGGTGCCTATTCCGCCGAGGCCGCGAAGGCGACGACTCTGGATATTCTGGGGCGGCACGATCGGCCAACGGCACTGTTCACCAGCGATGGCACCATGTCAGAAGGTGCGATGTCAGCCATCGCTGAACTCGGCTTGAGCTTGCCTGCCGATCTTTCGCTGATCGGATTTGATGATCTCGACTGGATGGCTTTTCATCCCCCCGGCATCACGACCGTTTCACAGCCGCGTACTGCAATGGGTGAAACTGCAGCCCGGATGCTCTTAGAGCAGATAAACGGCGCAGCGATCCCGCCGCGCACGGTGTTGATGCCTGCCAGCTTAATCGTGCGCGGATCTGTTGGACCAGCGATCTAGCGCTCTTACTGCCAGCGCCATGCACCACAAGCAGCACTAGAAGTTGCGCAACTCTTCCTTCAATCGAGGGTAGCCAGTAGCAGCAAAGGGCGTGAAGCGGACGTTCGTCCGATGCTAGGTCCACGACGTCAAGTGTTATCATCCCCGTAAGCGAAGGCAGCCAGCCCCTTGGCATCCAGCAGCCGTATCCGGCTATAGCTGCAGGCAATCCAGCCTGCCGCCTCGAACGTCGCGAGCTTCCGACCGACGTAAAGCCGCGAGAGATTGGCCATCTCGCTCAACTGCCGGTGGCTCAACCGGAACCCCGCCAACTCTTCGGGCTGCACCTCGCCCGCCCCCAGCACCCGGACCAGCACCGCCGCCAGCCGCCGGCCTGCATCGGGCGTCTGCAAGTCGCGGGTGACCCAGTTGCCCAGCCGCGTCGCCAATTCCGCCAGCTGTCCAACCCGGATCGCGACATCCGGGTCTGCGTGCATCAGCGGCAGAAGGCGCGACCGCGGCACCAGCAGAAGCTGCGCCGGTTCCAGCGCCCAATAGCTCAGTTCGCGCGCACCGCCCCCCAGAACCGCCTTCAGCCCAAACCATTCGCCACTGCGCAGCACATGGTTCAGCAACGGGGCCTGCCCTTGGTGCCCACTCTCGATCCCGATGGCGCCGGAGAGGATGCCGTAAAGGCCGACCGCCTCATCCCCGCGCCGGAATACGAAGGCTCCCGCCTGCAGCTCGACCGGCATGCCCGTCGAAAGCACCAACCCCCGGAACGCTGCAGGCTGCTCGCTCAGCCAGCCGCGCGAGGCAAAGACACCTTCCAGATCGGTCCGTCTGCTAAGCGGCATCGGTGACCTGATGACGGTTGTTGAGCCTCGAACAAGCAACCTACAGATTGATGAATTTTGCAACATCATTCCTGCCGGAACTGGTGAGATGCGGCTATCGTTCAGTCGGAGGACACCCCATGAAACGGACCTTGACCCTTGGCACAAGCGCCGTGCTTGCGTTGGCCCTTGTTGCCTCGTCCGCGGCAAACGCCTGCACCCGCGCGGTCTATCTCGGCCTGGAAGGCCAGACCGTCACCGGCCGGACGATGGAATGGGTCGTAGCCGACGTCGACACAAATATGTGGTCCAACCCGCGGGGGCTTGCGAGGACCAGCAACACGGCGAACCCACTCGACTGGACCAGCAAGTATGGCAGCGTCACCGTCTCGATTTACGAGGCCGCCTCGATCGATGGCATGAACGAGAAAGGGCTTGTCGCGAACCTCCTCTACCTCACCGAGGCCGACTATCCGCCCGAGGTGGCGGGCGACAACCGGCCCACCGTCTCGATCGCAGGCTGGATGCAATATGTGCTCGACAACTACGCGACCGTCGCTGAGGCAGTCGAGGCGCTGCGGAAGGAAGAGTTCCGCGTCGTCGCCGTCACTTCGCCCACGGGCCAGGCGGGCACCGTGCACCTGTCGATCTCGGATGTCTCGGGCGATTCCGCGATCTTCGAATTTCTCGATGGCAAGCTTGTCATCCACCATGGCCGCGAATACCAGGTGATGACCAACGAACCCTCGTTCGACCAGCAGCTTGCCATGACCTCCTACTGGAAGAACATCGGCGGTTCGGTGTTCCTGCCGGGGACCAACCGGGCGTCGGATCGGTTCGCCCGTGCGTCCTACTACATCAATGCCGCAACCCAGACCGCCGATCCGCGCCTTGCGGTCGCAACCACGCTCAGCGTGATGCGCAGCGTCAGCACGCCGATCGGCATTGCAACGCCGGGCCGGCCAAACGCCGCCGACACGCTGTGGCTCACGATCTACGACCAGAAGAACATGGTCGCCTATTTCCAGGACACGCGCGGGCCTGGCACCGTCTGGGTAAACTTCGCCGGCCTTGATTTCAGCGAAGGCTCCGGTCCGAAGAAATTGCAACTCAACGGCAATCCCGATCTCGCCGGCGACCAGACGGCGAACTTCCAGCCCGCGGAGCTCTTCAAGTTCTTGTCGCCGGATAAACCGCAATAGTTAACTGGGCCGGGCATCGAGTAGAGCCGCGCGAATGCTTTAGGGTCAGGACCCATTATTCGGCTTGAGGCCGCTTGGTCTGCATGATTCAAGCTCCCGAACTGACGGGGCGATGATGCGCAATCTTTTCTGGCTGACCGACGAGCAGATGGAGCGGTTGAAGCGGTGTTGTCAGACAAATGTGAACTCGTCTCCGTTTGGCAGGCTGGCGGGCAACTCAGGCCGCGAAAAGGCCGCGCCACTCGGTGAGAGCGGCGGCGCGGGCGGCTTTGTAGTTCTCGCGGCTTGAGAGCCCTCGCTCCTGGTTGAAATGGTTGCAAACTGAGGCGTGGACGGAGACGAACTTCTGCAGACTTCGCAAACGGCGAAACCGCAGCATCGCCCGCTCTCTTCGGCGGAAGGGCAGGTGCGAGTTTTCCACGCGATTGTTGGTCCACCGGCCGATCTCGCGATCGTCGCCACGACCGAGGTCTTTCAGCGCGGCGCCATAGGAGCGAAGTCGATCGGTGACGATGCATTCCGGTCGTCCGTGGCGCCGCAGGGCCTTTTTGAGAAACGCCAATGCGGCCTTGCGATCTCGCGTTCTGGTCACGAAGCTTTCGAGGACTTCGCCTTCCTGATCGACCGCCCGCCAAAGATAGTGCATCTCGCCGTTGATCTTCACGCACTGGCCTGCTGCCGGTTTCGTGGACACGAAGATAAGATCGTGACCAAGGAACTGGAGAGTGGATATGACGAGACGGAAGTTCAGCCGTGAGTTCAAGATCGAGGCCGTGAGGCTGGTGACGGACCGTGGCGTGGCGGTGGCGCAAGCCGCCCGTGACCTGGACGTGGCCGAGAGCGTTCTGCGCCGCTGGATGCGGGAGCTGACCGCTGCGCCTGCGGCTTCCTTTCCCGGGAACGGGCAGAAGCGGGCCGATCTGGCCGAGATTGCAGCCCTGAAGAAAGAGGTCGCGCGTCTTCGTGCGGAGCGTGACATTCTGAAGAAGGCGGCCGCTTTTTTCGCGCGCGAGGCGACATGAGGTTCGCCTTCATCGCCAAGCACCGCCACATCTGGCCGATCAGCTGGCTGTGCGAGGTGCTGGAGGTCTCGCGTTCCGGCTTCCACGCCTGGCTCAACCGCCCGACGAGCACCCGCGAGATCCATGACGCCAAGCTCGTCACGGCGATCGAGACGAGCTTCAAGGCCAGCGACCGGACCTACGGCGCGCGCCGCGTCTGGCGCGATGTTCTGGAAGATGGGCTTTCCTGCGGGCTTCACCGGATCGAACGTCTGATGCGGGTCAATGCCTTGCGGGCGCGGCCCAAACGCCGTGGAAAGCCGAAGGACGACGGCGAACGGTCGGTCATCGCCGACAACATCCTGGATAGAGACTTCCAGGCCGACCGGCCGAACCAGAAGTGGCTCGCCGATTTCACCTACATCTGGACCGCCGAGGGCTGGCTGTATGTCGCGGTCGTGCTCGACCTGTTTTCACGGCGTGCGGTCGGTTGGTCCATGAAAGCCGACCGCGATGCTTCACTGGTCATGGACGCCTTGATGATGGCCGTCTGGCGACGCGGCAAGGCCGATGCACTGCTCCACCATTCGGACCAGGGATCGCAATACACCGGTGAACAGTTCCAGCGCCTGCTGTCCGACAATGCGATCACCTGCTCGATGAGCCGCGCCGGCAATGTTTGGGACAATTCCGCGATGGAGAGCTTCTTTTCCTCACTGAAGACCGAACGGACGGCCCGAAAGGTCTACCGCACCCGCCACGAAGCCCGTGCCGACGTCTTCGACTACATCGAGCGCTTCTACAACCCTCGCAGACGGCACTCGAAACTGGGCTACCTAAGCCCCATGGAGTTCGAGGCACGCGCTATGCTAACTTAACCTGCTGTCCACGAAACCGGCAGCAGGCCACAGGCCGCAGCGGTGCAATGGTGATGTTAAGTGACCTAGGGCCCCGAGACGCCTGATCCGGTCCGCAGCGATCTGACGCCGGCGAATAGTGCACTGTGCACGTCCTGAAGCGCATCGTTGCGGCTAACAGGCTCCGATGTCGCGGTACTCCAGCAATCGAACGCTCTCAAAACCAATGCTATTGCGAGGCTTCTGGGCGCACCTTAGGAATGGACAGAGTCATCGATCAGGCGACGGATCTCGATGCCGTTTCTCAGCTTCTTGCGACCGAGAACCGAGGACAAGTTTCCCTTCCTGGAACGGTGCCTTTCAGTCGATCTGGAAGTTAATCCCAAGACCTCAGAGATATTCGATCTGGCAGCAGTGAGCTTTGGCGATGGACCCGCGTTGGTCTCGGCGAAGGTCAATGTTCAGCAGTCACTTGACCGGCTGGAAGCCGCACTCAAGACGGCGAGCCACGTCATCGGTCACAACATCCTGCGCCATGACATCGAGCATCTGCTTGCCGCGCGACCAAGGCTCCGGGACAAGATGGCTGCGCCCATCGACACGCTTTGGCTGAACCCGCTGGCCTTTCCCCGCAATCCCTACCACCACCTCGTGAAGCACTATCAGGATGGCAGACTGCAGGCCGGGCATGTGAATGATCCGGAACTCGATGCCAGGCTGGTCTTCAAGGTGCTTGAGAATCAGATCCAGGCGCTAAACGACCAATCTCCTGAAACGCTTCTCGTGTGGCACTACCTTGTAACCCGACTGGAACGCTCTGATGGCTTTGACGCCGTCTTTCGTCATATTCGTAGAGAATCCGCCCCCGGCCATGCGGTGGCCTTTGATGCGATCCGAGGTCTCTTGGAAGGCAAGGCGTGCAGTGCGCAGGTTGAAGAGGTGCTTGGCGCCCTCTCTGACAGTCAAACGGCCTGGCCCCTGGCCTACGCCCTGGCCTGGATCTCGGTATCGGGCGGGGAGTCGGTAATGCCGCCCTGGGTGCGCGCGCAGTTTCCTAGGGCCGCATTGATCGTCCGACAACTGCGAGACACCAATTGCGGCCAATCCTCGTGCGCCTGGTGCGCCTCGATGAACGACCCCATTGGTGCACTGCGAAAATGGTTTGGTTTCGAGGCGTTTCGGCCCGAGCCTGCCGACGCCGCCGGACGTCCGTTGCAGGAAGTCATCGTCGAAAAGGCCATGGCCCATGACCATGTCCTCGGTATTCTGCCCACCGGTACCGGCAAGTCGGTCTGCTATCAGGTCCCGGCGCTGAGCCTCTATGACAAGACGGGTGCGCTGACCGTTGTCATCTCACCCTTGGTGGCCCTGATGGCCGACCAGGTCCAGGGAATGGAGCGAGCGGGAATCTCCTCTGCGGTGACGATCAACGGCATGCTCTCCATGCCCGAAAGGCAGGAGGCGCTGGACCGCGTGAGGCTTGGCCAGGCGGCGATCCTGTTGATCTCGCCCGAGCAGCTGCGTTCAGTCTCTGTGCGCTCGGTCCTGAAGCAGCGTGAGGTTGGGTTTTGGGTGCTGGACGAAGCACATTGCGTCTCCAAATGGGGACATGATTTCCGGCCCGACTATCGCTACATCAGCCGCTTTATACGTGAGTTCTCGGGCGATCAGCCGCCGGCCCCGGTGCTGTGCCTGACAGCAACGGCCAAGCCCGAGGTGGTGCGCGACATTACTCACCACTTCCGCGACAGGCTTGGCATCGAGTTTGCCCTTTTCGACGGTGGAGCGACGCGCACGAACCTATCTTTTTCGGTGATCGCCACGGCGAAGGAAACCAAGCTGGGCGATATACTGAAAGTTGTAAACGACCATCTGCCAGATGGACGCTCTGGCGCCGTCATCTATTGTGCCACCCGGAAAGAGACCGAGCGGATTGCGGAGTTCCTCAAGGGGCAGGGCCTTGCCGCCGCGCATTTCCACGCTGGGTTAACGGCTGACGACAAGGCTTCGATTCAGGAAGCGTTTCGGGTGGGAGAACTGCGGGTCATCGCCGCCACCAACGCCTTCGGCATGGGGATCGACAAGCCCGACATACGGCTGGTGGTTCATGCCGACATCCCCGGCTCGCTGGAAAATTACCTGCAGGAGGCGGGCCGCGCAGGCCGCGACCGCGCACCGGCTGATTGCGTGCTGCTTTACCATAACGATGACGTCGAAAGGCAGTTCAGCCTCTCTGCACGCTCGCGCCTTGAACGCCATGAAATTGGCGCCATCCTAAAGGCGCTTAGGCGGATCGATGAGAACGGACGTAACGGCGGCAGGGTTGTTGCCACAACTGGCGAGATCGTGCGCGAAGAAAAGGATTATGAGTTTCTTCGCGATGATGCGACGGACGATACTCGGGTCAGGACAGCTGTCTCTTGGCTAGAAGAGGCGACCCTCGTCTCTCGCGAGGAGAACCGAGTCCAGGTCTATCCATCCTCGCTTCTGGTGCGGACTCTGGAAGAGGCGGCGGCCCGGATGGAGGCGGCCCAGATCACCGGAGCGCGGCGCAAGCAGCTTCTGGATATTGTCCGGCACATCATGAACACGCCGGCCGACCAAGGCATCTCGACCGACGAGCTGACCGGGATCGCGGGGCTCAGCCATCGCGGGCTGTCCAAGGCGATGGCTGATCTGGAGACCTTGGGGGTCGCGCGCAACGATATCGCCCTGACGGTGCAAGTCCATGTCGGAATCGAAAACTCGTCACGCCAGCGTTTCGCGGCGGCACGGGAGCTGGAGCGAGCGCTTATTGCCACAATGCGCGAGTTGATGCCTGAAGCCGATCTGGGTGCTGGCAGTCAACTGGACCTGCAACTCGCTAGTCAGGACATGAGAAAGAAGGGACATGCAGGGTCAGGCCCCCACATTCTTGAACGCCTGCTGCGCAGCATAGAGCGGGATGGGCGCGACGAGGACGGCGGGAAGGGCAATATCCGGCTGAAAAAACTCACCAGCAAGACGCTTGAGGTTGCGCTTCAGCGGTCCTGGTGGGCCTTGGATCAGACGGCGGCCTTGCGTTGGGCAGCGGCCGAACGACTTCTGGAGTTCCTGATCGGCAAGACACCGCCGGGAATGAAGGGCAAGGATATCCAGGTGGAAACCACCTTGGGCGACCTTTTGACGTCGCTGAATGGTGATGTGTTTCTGAAGACTGCCGGGGTAAAGGACATGTCCAAGCTGATGGAACGCGCGCTCCTTTGGCTGCATGAGCAACAGATCATGACACTTGGCAAGGGGCTTACGGTCTTCCGTTCGGCCATGACGATCTTCCTGAACCCGAGCCGCGGGGGTTTCACCAAGAAGGACTTCTTGCCACTCGAAGACCACTACCGCGAACAGACATTGCAGATCCATGTCATGGCTGCCTATGCCGAAAAGGGCCTTGAGCGGATCGACGAGGCGCAGCGGCTGTCGGCAGACTACTTCACGCTGGACCAGGATCGCTTCCTGCGCCGCTGGATGCCCGGGCGCAGCAGTGAGATTCGTCGTCAGACGACTGGCCGGGCATGGAAGCAGATCGTCGAAGACCTTTGCAACCCGATCCAGCAAGAGATTGTCGCTGATGACCGTGAAGAGACCAACGTCCTGATCCTCGCCGGCCCCGGCGCTGGCAAGACTCGTGTGCTGGTGCACCGGATCGCTTATCTCTTGCGCGTCAAGCGCGAGGACCCCCGAGGCATTTTGGTCCTGACATACAACCGCCACGCTGCTGGTGAGATCCGTGCCCGCCTGCGCCATCTTGTAGGCGAGGATTCGGCCTTGGTCACGATTTCGACCTGCCATGCACTGGCGATGCGGTTGGTGGGGGCGAGCTTTGTGGGGGCCGCGGCACAGACAACTGACTTCGACGCTATCCTGCGCGAGGCCGTGCAGCTGCTCAACGGCGAAGGCCTCAGTAAGACCGAGGCCGAGGCGCAACGCGAGGCGCTGATCCAGGGTTATCGCTGGATCCTCGTCGACGAATATCAGGACATTGGTCCCGGGGAATACGCCTTGATCGCCGCTGTAGCCGGGCGCTCACTGGAGGATCCCGACCAGCGCCTCAGCCTCTTTGCCGTCGGAGACGACGATCAGAACATCTATGCCTTCACGGGGGCCTCGATCTCGTTCATCCGGCACTTCGAGGAAGACTATCGTGCCAAACCCAAATTCCTGACAGAGAACTATCGCTCGACCCGCTACATCATCGAAGCCTCAAATCAGGTGATCGAGCCAGCGCGCGATCGCATGAAGGCCGGCCATCCGATCACTGTAGACCGGCTGCGCCGAAACGATCCGGGCGGTGGTCCCATGGCGGCGTTCGACCCGGTGGGGCGAGGTCGCGTGCAATTCCTAGATGTTCCAGGTGATGAGGTCGCCCAGGCGGTGGTTGCCTTAGACGAACTTGTACGTCTCTCGCACCTCGACCCGGATTTTGCCTGGTCGCGCACGGCCATCATCTCGCGCGACTGGCGGCGGCTGGGACCGGTTAGGGCCTATGCCGAGAAGCTGGGTATTCCGGTCGAAATGGCCAACGAGAAGTTGCCCAGTGTATGGCGCATGCGCGAGATGCAACGTCTGGTCGCCGGCCTGCGAGAACGTCCGACGGCCTTGCTGACCGTTCAGGACATCCTCGACGAGCTGAACCGACAGCGCTCGACGCGCTGGGTGGACATGATTGCGGAGGGTATCGCGGAACTTGCCCGAGACATCGGTCCCAAGACCATCCCAGTTCCCGACGCGGTGGAATGGCTGGCTGAATGGGCACAGGAAATCCGGTCCGAACAGCGCGGGCTGCTCCTGTTGACTGCTCATCGCTCCAAAGGGCTGGAGTTCGACCACGTTGTGATCTTGAACGGCGGCTGGCAGGTCATCTCCGAAGGCGAAGACGGCGAGGCACCGCGCCGTCTCTTCTATGTCGCGATGACCCGCGCGCGCAGAACACTGGCGGTGGTGACGCGTGGCACCCATGCCTTCGTGCATGCCGACAGCGACAGCGAACTCCTGCGCAAGATCCAGCCCCCCAAACGTCTGGACCTGCCCGAACCCGACCATTACCAACTGCCTGACATGGGAACAGTGGATCTGTCTTATGCGGGGCGCCTCGCCGACTTCAGTCCCACAATTCGCGCGATCGCAGAGGCCGAGATTGGCGACCCGGTGACGCTGGAATGGCAACAAGCGAAATGTCTGGTCCTCGACGCCAAAGGCCGTGTCCTTGGCCGAATGGCAGCAACCTGGGCGCCGCCCGTGGGCACTCGTCTCGTTTCTGGCTGCGTCGGTGCCATCATTCGCTGGCGCAAAGAATTTAATGAGGAAGCTTATCGGCAGTACATCAAGCGCGACGAATGGGATGCGATCCTGCCGGAGTTCGTATTCAGAAGAATTGGCCAGACCTGAAATACAGGGTTTGTCAGGCCATACAACGAGGCTTCAGTAATCTACGGCGGTTGCGTGCCCCCGCAACCACTTTCGCCGAACGCGACAAAACCTCCGCATCAAGCCCGGCTCCGCCCGGGCTTTTGTCGTTCTGGGCTAAAGAGATCAGCGACGCCAGCGCGCCGTCCAAAGCCACAACAGGCTGATTGCCGTCAAAGCTGACGGTCACCGCCTCGATCAGTCCTCGGATCGTCTCGCGAGCGGGCAGGGCGATTGCCGGGTCGGCAAGCGTAAGCGCCAGTTCAGTCACCTTGCGCCGGTACAGGTCCGCGAGATTGGGGTGAAGACGCACGGGCGAAGGAGCGGGTGCCGCGAGTTCCCGATCGAACTCAGTGATCCGCGCTTCGAGATCTTCCATCCGCGCCTTGAGACCCGGGGTCCGGAGGCACTCCGTGACGTTTCCCCCTCAGTCTACCAGTTTGAGGTAGACTTCGGCCGAACTGAGAGGACCAGAGATGAAGCGCAGCAGGTTCACAGAAGACCAGATCATCGGCATTCTGAAGGAGCACGGTGAGCAGGTTGCAGCTCGCTGAGGGATCGTTTCAAAGTCCAATCGATCGGCAACTGGCCCATTGTCGCCAAAATCCCGCCCTTATCCTGCGTCATAAGCGCCTTTGACAGCCAGCGATTGCAAATGGTTGTTCAGTTGTGTGTGGGGGTAGTCATGACAAGTGATCGCACTTTGGTAGTTGATCTGGACGGAACTCTGGTCAGATCCAATCTCCTTCTTGAGTCATTTTGGTCGTCATTTGCCAAGAGTTGGAGGACGCCCTTTGAGGCTTTGCAAGCTCTGCGCGAAGGGCGGGCAAAACTAAAGCACAAGATGAACGACCTCGCGGAGATTGATGCAGACGCGTTGCCCTACAATCCGGCGGTGCTCGACTACATCACGACTTGGCGTTCGGGGGGGGGGCGGACTGCGCTTGTGACCGCGGCAAACCGACACGTTGCGGAGCGGATCGCTGGCCATCTGGGCATCTTTGACGAGGTTCATGGGTCGGATGAGACAACTAACCTAAAGGGTAAAGCCAAGGCACTGTTCCTGTCCAAGCACTTTGGCGACAACGCGTTCGATTACATCGGCGATGCCGACGCGGATATCCCCGTCTGGCAGAAGTCGCATCGGGCCATTATTGTTGATGAGTCACAACGGCTTCGCAACCGACTTGCACGGATTCACTCTGATATTGTGTCACTGAAGAGCGATCCGTCTGATGCGCGCGACTACCTTCGCGCCTGCCGTCCCCATCAGTGGTTGAAGAACCTCCTGATTTTTTTGCCCCTTCTGGCGTCGCATAACATCACCGCTTCTGGCCTTCTTGCCGCGGCGTTGGCTTTCGTCTCGTTCAGTCTGGTGGCATCGGGCGTCTATGTCCTGAATGATCTGCTCGACCTCGGTTCAGACCGTGCCCATCCGCGCAAGAGGAACCGTCCATTCGCCTCGGGCGCCGTTCCGATCGAGCATGGCACACTAATGGCCCCGCTTCTGGCTCTAGCGGGGTTTCTCTTGGGGTTGCCGCTTGGCGCCGAGTTTGTGACAGCCCTGTCCGTCTACTACATGGCGACGCTGGCCTATTCGTTGCATCTGAAACGCAAGCCCGTCATCGATATCTGCACGCTTGCCGGACTTTACACCATTCGGATCGTGGCAGGAGGCTTGGCAACCGGCACTCCGCTTTCAATCTGGCTTCTCGCCTTCTCCGTCTTCCTGTTCTTCTCGCTTGCAGCGGTGAAGCGCCAGGCCGAGCTTGTCGATATGGCGGCCTCGGCCGGTGCCGCCAAGACCGGGCGGGACTACCAGGTTTCGGATCTGGGGCTAATCACCTCGATGGCGACTGCCGCGGGATATATGTCGATCATCGTTCTTGGACTTTACATCACCTCGCCCGACGTGCTGGTCCTTTACTCAAACCCTCAACTGCTGTGGGGTGTTTGTGCGATCCTGTTCTACTGGATCAACCGCATTGTCATGCTGACACATCGCGGCCAGATGCACGATGATCCCGTTATCTTTGCCGTTACCGACAGGACAAGCCTTTCCTGTTTCGGTCTTGCACTATTGGTCGCGTTCTGCGGGTCTCTGTCATGACCAGGACGACGCTTGTCCTAAGGTATCTCGGCTTTGCAATCATCGCGACAATAGCAAATCTGGCGGCGCAAAGGGTCGTCTTACAAGGGGCTTCCCTTGGGCTGACCCTGCTTCATGCAATGGTTGCCGGGACAGCGATTGGACTTGCCGTGAAATACGCACTCGACAAGCGCTATATCTTTCACGATTTTTCGACGGGTCTGGGCGCTCATGGCCGTCGCTTTTCCCTTTATGCGCTGATGGGTGTCGGAACAACTTTGCTGTTCTGGGGAATGGAGGCAATCTTCTGGCACTTCGGTCAGACCGATGCCTTGCGCGAGACTGGGGCTGCCATCGGCATATCCCTCGGCTACGTTTTCAAATTTCATCTGGACCGCCACTTCGTGTTCGACAAACTCCCAGTTGCCGGGGCGAACTGATGCTTTCGGGCTGGGGCAGATTTCCAAAACAGTCCTGTGCGGTGTCGGATCCTCGCGATCTTGATGAGCTTGCGCAGGTCCTTCGGACCGGCTCGGCTATTGCGCGCGGCAATGGCCGATCCTATGGCGACAGTGCGCTGAATCCGGTCAACACTATCGACATGCGGCGGTTCGGCAGGATGGTTTCCTTTGACACAACGACGGGGCAGGTCGTTGCAGAAGCAGGCGTATTGCTGGCCGACATCATCGACACGTTCCTGCCACGCGGATGGTTCCCCTCGGTAACGCCGGGAACGCGGTTTGTCACCGTTGGCGGGATGATCGCCTCGGATGTGCACGGAAAGAACCATCACCTGCACGGGGCCTTCGGTGCATTCGTCGACTGGATTGATGTGATGGCGCCCGATGGCCGGATTTTGCGGTGCAGCCAGACCGAAAACCCCGATCTTTTCCACTGGACCGTAGGCGGCATGGGCCTGACCGGCCCGATTGTCCGCGCCGCTTTTCGTCTCCAGAGAGTTGAGACCGGATGGATCCGCCAGACGAACTTGCCGACGCGCAATCTTGAGGAAACCCTTGCTGCGTTCGAGGCGCATCACTCATCTACCTATTCTGTTGCCTGGATCGATTGCCTGACTGGCGGCGATGCCCTCGGACGCTCGCTGATCTCTCTTGGCGAACATGCGGCGGCCACCGATCTTGCCTGGGACAAGCGGAAGCAACCATTCGAAACGCCGGCCAAGCGGCTTCTCTCAATGCCGATGTCGGCTCCGGCGTTTGTGCTCAACCGCCATACCGTTCGCGCCTTCAACGAAGTCTATTATCGCCGAGGCGCGGTTCGTCCGGTCGAAGAGCTGACCGACTGGAAGAGCTTTTTCTATCCGCTGGACGCGATCCTTAACTGGAACCGCCTGTACGGCCGGCGTGGATTCATTCAGTTCCAGTGTGTCCTTCCGCCTGCCACCTCTGCCGAGGGTCTGATGGCCCTGCTTCAGCGCATCACCCGCTCCGGTCTTGGGTCGTTCCTGGCGGTTCTCAAGCGTCTCGGCGATGCGGGAACCGGCATTTCTTTTCCCATGCCCGGCTACACGCTGGCGCTTGACTTCCCGGTCAGTCCCGGCGCCCTGGATCTGCTGACGGAACTCGACAGGATCGCCCTTGACCATGAAGGACGGTTTTACCTGGCCAAGGACAGTCGCATGACTCCCTCGACCCTGCGCCGCAGTGACAAACGAGCCGAGGATTTCCGGGCGATACGCCAGGCAATGGGCCTGTCGTCGGCCTTCACGTCTTCCCAATCCGAAAGGCTGTTGCTGTGACCAGACTTCCCGTCCTGATCCTTGGAGCTGGGTCCGACATCGCCATGGCCACCGCCAGATGCTTTGCCGAGGCAGGCTATCCCCTGCAACTGGCTGCCAGACGAACCGAACGCCTTGAACGGGATCGTGCCGATATCGAACTGCGCCACGGGGTGAAGGTCAGCCTTCACGATTTTGACGCCTTGGACTTGGCTAGTCATGCCACATTGCTCGACGGCCTCCCGGAACTTCCGGGGATCGCCATTTCCGCGATCGGCCTGCTCGGGGATCAGGCGCAAAACGAGTCGGACGCCGGAGCAGCGATCCGGGTGATGCGGACGAACTACGAGGCGCCTGCCTGCCTTCTGGGCATGCTTTCCAATCGGTTCGAAGCCCGCGGCAGTGGAACACTGGTCGGGATCTCCTCGGTGGCCGGAGACCGCGGCCGCGCGACGAACTATGTCTATGGCTCTGCAAAGGCGGGGTTCACGGCTTACCTCTCAGGCCTCAGGAACCGCCTAGCCGACAAGGGGGTCCATGTGCTGACGGTTCTTCCGGGCTTCGTCGACACGCGAATGACCGCAGGCATGGACCTGCCCAAACGTCTGACGGCTCAGCCCGAGGAGGTTGGTCGTGCCATCTTCGCGGCCGTACAGAAACGGCGAAACATTCTTTATGTTAGGCCGGTCTGGCAGCTGGTGATGGCTGTGATCCGCAACATTCCCGAACCCGTGTTCAAAAGGTTGAAGCTGTGACACCTGAGCGCCCGAAAGCGATCTCTATCCCGTCCGTTTTGGTGGCGGTCATCATTTTGATATTAGTTGCGAATTTCATAATCCGCATCGTGCAAATGCAGCACGGGCTAGTGATGGACTTCGACGCCTTCTATATTGTCGGCCAGCTGCTGCGCGAGGGCAAGGTCACCGAAATCTACAACCCCGACGTCATGCTCGCCCGGCTGACGGAGCTGGCAGGTCATTCCATTTTCATGCCCTGGGCATATCCGCCCCAGTTCGATGTCGTCACCATGGCCCTGCCACTTGTCTCGCGTGCATTGGCCTTCGCCGTTTTCGTCGGGTTGACATTTGCGGCCTATCTCTTTGTCCTTCGCCGGATCGCCGGAGATCATTTCTCGATCGTTCTTTTCGCACTGGTCCCGACGCTGCTTATCCTCATCAGGAGCGGTCAGAACGGTTTCCTGACCGGCGCGCTCTGCGGGCTGTTCGCCATTCTCTGGTTGAAGCGGCGTCCCTCGGCGGGAATTCCACTCGGCCTGATGATCATAAAACCGCATCTTGGGCTTGGACTGGGTCTTTTCACCCTGCTGTCACGCCATTGGCCGGCTGTTCTTGTCGCGGCAATCGTTGTGCTGGTCACGTCTGTTCTTTCCACACTTGTTCTTGGGTGGCAGGTCTGGCCAGCCTTTCTCGCCGCCCCGAAAGTCGTTAGCCACCATATGTCGATCGGCAGCTTTCCGTTGTATCGGATGGTGTCCGCTTACGCCTTGTTCGTGACGATTGGAGTTCCGCCGCAGATCGCAATTGTCCTACACGCGGTAGTGGCGGTCGCAGCGCTCGGCTATATTGCCTTCTTGGCAACCCAGGCCGATCTCGAACCTCATCTGGCGGTCGGACTGACGCTCTGTGCCACCTTGTTGGTCAGCCCCTACGCCTATGACTACGACATGGCGATTGTCGGCATTGGCTTTGCTTTCGTAGCGCCGGCGTTCCTTGCAAACAGCAGTCGGTCCCTTCAGATGCTCGCCATCGGATTCCTATGGCTGGCCGGAGGGTGGGGCTACGGGGTCAATCGTGCATCGGACTGGTTTCTCGGATTGCAGGACTTGCTAAGCCAACCGATGGGTGTGCCAGCCTTGGCTTCGATAGGGCTAATCGGAGTGAACCTGACGCTATGGAGGGGCGTGATGGGCTCCAGGAAAGCGGACGCCATGCTGACACAGCGCATTAACGTAGACTTGGGCAAGACTGAATGACCGGCTATGGAGCCTAGTTTCGGCCATGGATAAAAGCTGAAACTGGAAACGGTTTGGTTGCTCGGAATAGGTTTCGAATGGCCTTTTTGAAGTGGTTTCCCAGCTCGGTTACGCCGCCGTTTCTGGCTTATGTTGGTTGAACCAGGCCCGATAGAGGTCTTTACGTCAAGCGGCGAATGCGGGCAATCAAAGAACAACTTCACCATTCTTTAGATACTGTCCGCTCTCCGGAGGTGGCTTGTTTCGCATTTCTTGTCAGCGCTGAGTCAAGTCATGCGCGTACCACCGACAAGCGGGTGCCTTTTCATGCATTCAGGTGACCTTATCCATCGCCATCAATGGAAAACCCGGCTTGGGAGGAGCTCTCGGCCTGCTCGCGAGGTTCAGTACGGCCGAGTTTACGCTACAAAAAGACAGGGCGCCCGGACAGCACTCCACTTTGCCTGCAAGACCCATATCGATAGGCCCCGACCGATATCCCATAGGATCCATAGGAAACGGGCGCCCTTGCGCGGCTTCAAACCTCAGCGCCGATGGATAGCGCGACGCCCCCGCGCTTGCGGCCGGTTTGCACATAGCGGTGCGCCTCGACGACGTCGCGCAGGCGGAAGCGCCGGTCAAGGACCGGCCTGATCTGGCCGACATCCAGCAGCGCCTTGATCAGGTTCAGATCGTCCCGGGAATTGCCGGCGGAAAAGCCGATCACCACGCGCTTGCCGCCGCGCATTCGGGTCCAGATCGCCTGGATCAGTTGTACCAGCCCGTGCGAGACGAAGACATGGCGGCCCTGCGGCATCAACAGGTGCTTGCAGCGGGCGAACGAGGTGCCGCCGACCGTGTCGAGGATCACGTCATAGGTCGCGTCCTCCCGGGTGAAGTCGGCCTTGGTGTAGTCGATCACCCGGTCGGCTCCAAGCGAGCGGACCAAAGCCGTATTGGCAGTGCTGCAAATCGCGGTCACATCGGCGCCGATTTGCTTCGCGATCTGGACGGCATAGGCCCCGACGGCGCCACTTGCGCCATGGATCAACACCTTCTGCCCCAGTTTGACCTGTGCGAAATCCCGCAGGAAGGCCATGGCCGAGAGGGCGCCGAAGGGGACCACTGCAGCTTCTTCAAAGGTCAAACCCCCGGGCATCCGGGCGATGGCCGCGTCTTCGCACACCACGACATATTCCGCATTGCCCCCACCGATTCGCATTCCGAAGACCGCGTCTCCGGGGTGGAAGTCCTTCGTACCGGTGCCGGTCTCCGCCACCACCCCGGCGAACTCCATCCCCATCAACGGATTGCGCGGCCGGAACAGGCCGAAGATCAACCGCATGGGCAGCCAGTAGATCCCGCCCTCCGACATGGCGCGCATCCGCACGTCGCCCGAGGTCACACTGCTGACTTGCACGCGGACCAGAACTTCGCCCGCGGCGGGGACCGGACGCGCCACATCCTCGACCTTGAGGACGTCGGGTGGGCCGTATTGCCGATAGGTGACAGCTTGCATCGTCTTTCCTTTCAGCACGCGGGTTGCAAGAGCGGGGCATTGTGCCTTGCTCGAGCGGCCAGCAGACGCCAGGCGAGATAGGCGGCGGCGACGGCGTCATAGGTTCCGCAGAATGCGGGCCACCAGTTCGGCAGGCCCGAATTGGTCACGACATGCCCGTGGACAAAATCAAGTGTCGTGTGACCCAAGAGGCCTGCGACGATCACCCATTGGCTGGTCTTGAAGCCGATTACCGCCAGCGCGATGAAACCCGCCGTCAGCGCAATCTCGACGCCAAGGGCATGCATGTCGCCGCCCACGATGGCGAAAAGGTCGTAGTAGGTGGCGACGACAATCAGGATTACGGCGTAAAATGCTCGATCGCGTTCCATGGCTGCGGCGGTCCCGAGGACTCCGGCGCCAATGGCGAGGATCATTCCGACGGCATACTCCATGGTCTTCCTTTCGGTTCCCGGGGATGGAGTCCGAGCAGCAGCCCTGCGGCCCGGACCGGCAGGGTCATTTGCCGCAGGTGCAGCCGCATGCGCAGCTTGCACCCTTGCAGGTGCAGGCTGCGCCGCAGCGGCAATCGGCACCACAGGCGCAGGCATTGGTCATCGCGGTCTTGGTTTCGGTGTTGTGGCTCATCATTCTCTCCTTGGGTTTGACATTGCACATCGTCCGTCTGGACATGCATGACCTATCCCCGGGAGAGCCCAGTCGCTTGAATGTTTCGGCTAGGATATGGCGAGGGCCGCAGCAGGCAGGCCGAACATGCGCCGGAAGGTGCGGCTGAGATGAGCGGAATCGGCAAATCCCGCCGCATGGGCGGCATGGGTCAGGCTTTGCGAGCCGCTGTAAGCATCCACCGCGCGCACGAGACGCAGCCACAAAACATAGGTGCGGAAGGGCAGGCCAGTCTCCTCGACGAAAAGGTGGCTCGCCCGCCCCGGCGAGAGTCCGACGCTTTTGGCCGCGGCCGAGATCGCCAGGGGCGTTTCCAGGTTCTCGCGAGCCCATCGCAACATCTGTCGAACGCGTCGGTCCGGTTCGGTCGCGCGCTCATGGCCGGCGATGCGGTTGCAGATTGTCAAGCCGACCTCGCGCAGCGCGGCCACCGGGTCGGCCGGATTGTCGAAGGCCCTGGCGATCAGTTGCGGGGCATCCTGTACCTGTCCGGCCTCCAGCTGGGCCGCAGGCATGCCGCCCAGAAGTTTCGAAAGCGTCCGGCCGGGCCGGCTTTCCGGCTCAATAAACAACAGCGCCAGGAAGCCTTGAGCTTCAAGGGCATGGGGCACGTCAGGCGCAATGATAGTGTAAGGTCCCGGCAGGATGCGGTCGCCGAGGTGAAACCGGATTGCTCCGTCCAAGGCGAAGGTCAGCTGGAAGGCATGGTGTTCATGGCTGTCCGTCAGATGCGGAATCTCATCCCCATGGGCGCCGCGAAGCACCCAGAGGCTGCCACCCTCCCAGAAGGCGATCCGACCCGACGCGACCTTTTTCATGGACCGAAGATACACCATTTCGGGCCGTTGGTGAGGCGTTCGGTTTGACCCCACCGGCCGGCGTCAGTTCCCGACGGGCGAGAGCCGCGCGAACCGCACGCCACCGGGCTGGAGCCTTGGTCCGTCCGATCGAACAGGATCTCGCTTGCAGTTCTGGCTGACTCCTCGGCCCCTACTTCGAAGGTCTGAATGCCGTCGCCCGGGCCCAAAAGAATGACGATGGCAGGCCGACCTGACCCCAGGACGCGGTAGCCGATCTGGCGAACCTGCACCTCGGTGATCCGCTGGTCGCCGGGGGCGGGCGCGCAAGAATGTCACCCTGGCCAGCTTGGCGGTGGCGAGGATCATCGACAGGGCCGTCCTGAGGACCAGAACAGAGGACGCAGCGCGGGCCGCACGCGGGGCAGGGGTGCTCATTCTTCTCGCGAAAGCCGATGGTATCGCACTTGCACAGCCAAGATCCTGCCGGCGCACTTGTACCATTCGGCTACTGCCGCGCCGCGGCGCCCGATTTGGCAGCCGTTTCGTTCAAGCAAGGTTGCATTGGCAGGCCTACAACAGCGCAATCCCGACAGATGCAGCGGAGCGCAAAATGGACCAGACCTTTCATCGTCGTACTCTGCCCGTCGAAGCGATCGCCTTTTCTTCGCCGGCGGGCAAGGAGCTCTTCGCTCAGGCTCTCGCAGTCGGAGGGTTGAACGGCTACTTCCCTTTGGCCGAGCAGTTTCACACACAGTCCGAGCCGGCATTTTGCGGGCTCGCCTCTTTGGTCGTGGCCTTGAATGCGCTGGACGTCGACCCCGGGCGCATCTGGAAAGGCCCGTGGCGCTGGTTCGCCGAGGACCTGCTCGATTGCTGCGTCCAGCTTGCCACTGCAAAGGAAAGCGGGATCGTCATGGACGACTTCGCTTGCCTCGCACGGTGCAACGGCGCCGAGGCCCGGATCAGCCGGACCGATGCCGCAAGCCCGGACGATTGGCGGGACGCGCTAGAACATGCGGCCAAAGCCGAGGCTGTGCTCGTCGCCTCTTACGACCGTGCGGTGCTGGGGCAAACCGGCAGCGGTCACTTCTCGCCGATTGGCGGCTATCACCGGGGCAAGGACCTTGTGCTGATCCTCGATGTCGCCCGATTCAAGTATCCGCCGCATTGGGTTCCGGCGGAGGCGCTTTGGCGAGCGATGAACACGCTTGATCCGGCTACCGGACGGGCGCGTGGTTGGATCTCGTTGTGCCGGGCCGATCTGTCGGATGCCGCAGCAGGGTACTCCTGCGAGCTTGCCCGCAACCCGAAATGATCCACCACGCCCATGGCAGTCGCCGCCCCCAGAAATGGAGCATGAGTTGAACGAAGCCTTGGACATCGCCGCGCGGGTCGCAGCGCTTGGCGCTGGTGCTACGCTGGTCCTGGACGGCTGGTCGCTGGTCCTGCAAAAAGCCGCCGGTGTGCCCTTTCCCGACTATCCGATGATCGGCCGATGGGTCGGCCATTTCGGAAGGCTGCGATTCCGGCACAGGTCGATGGCCTGCGCCGCCCCGATCTTGGGCGAGAGCTTGATCGGCTGGACAACACATTATGTCATCGGCGTCGGATATGCGGCGCTGCTGGTCGTGGTGGCGGGTCGCTCCTGGCTTTCGGCGCCGACGCTAGGCCCCGCGCTGATCCTCGGCCTGGCCACCATCGCGGCGCCGTTCTTCGTCATGCAGCCGGCGATGGGGGCAGGTTTCGCCGCATCGAAGACCCCGCGGCCCGCGCTGGTCCGGGCGAGAAGCCTGGCTGCGCACCTGGCATTCGGCATCGGGTTGTACGTCTCGGCCCTCGTGCTGGCCATGGTTTGATCCCGGCGGAGCCCGCCGGCCGAAACGGCCGAACGCCCCGTTCAAATCATTTCCAGCAGTGAGGCCTGAACACCAAACATACGCAGGAAGGTTCTGCTGAAATGAGCGGAATCCGCAAAGCCCGCTTGATGCGCGGCGGCGGTCAGCGAGGCGCCAGCCGCCATCGCGTCCACGGCGACGATCAACCGCCGCCAAAGGAGGTATGTGCGGAAGGGCAGGCTGATCTCTTCGACGAAAAGATGGCTGAACCGGCTCTCCGACAGGCAGGCGATGTCGGCCGCCTTGCGGACATCCATCTCCTGGTCGGGGTCGAGGGTGAGCGCTTCAATTACCCGCCCGATGCGCCGGTCGATCGACTGCGCTGGCATCGTAGCCCCTGCGAGCCTGCAGCCAAGGTCACGACCGAGACCGGTAAGGGAGTTATCGTCGGGGCGGGGGCCGTCCCATACGCAGGACAACCGGGTGGCAATGTCGGCGAAGCGGGCCGGATCGAGCCGTGCGGTGCTGCGACCGCCAAGATCACGCAGGACCGCGGCCCCCAGCCGGCTTTCCGGCTCGATGAAGATCATCGCGTTCCGTCCGACCGGATCTTAGGCATGGGACACGTCGGGCGCGATGATCACGGCGGGCCCGTCTACAACCTCGGCGGCCGTCTCGTCCCCGATGCGGAACCCGAATCCGCCATCGACCACCAAGGTCATCTGGATCGCGTGGTGGCTGTGGAAGCCCGTGCTGCGACGGATCTCCGGCGCCGTGGGCACATCGAAGGCCCAAAGGCTGCCGCCCTCCCACAGAACGATGCGGCCGCGTCCAACCTGTCTCATGTCGTCTTTTAGCGGTTGCGCGCGGTTCTGAGAAGTCAGCCGTTTCGTTCAATCGCAAGCGGGCCCCGCGCAGTATTGAACGCATCGCCGGATTGATCCGGCTTGGCCAAAGATGAGGACCTTCCATGACCGCCTTCTTCTCGCGCAGGGCTTTCCTGTTCACCCTTCCCGCAGCCTTGACCGTCGCCGGTGCCGCAAGCGCCGGCGTCCTGGTGACCTCGGTCCCCGCTGACCTCGATCTGTCCCTGTCGAAGCTGTCCGACGCAGGGCTCTACCGCGCCGAGTTGGTGCCAGACGCCGCGCCGATCGCGGTCGGAAAGATGCATGCCTGGACCGTCGTTCTGCGCACTGCCGCAGGGGCGCCGGTCAAGAAAGCAGAGATCGCCATCAGCGGCGGGATGCCAAAGCACGGACACGGGTTGCCGACCGCGCCGCAAGTCACCCGGAACCTGGGCGACGGTCACTATCTGATCGAGGGCGTAAAGTTCAACATGGGCGGCTGGTGGACCTTTAAGCTGGACCTGAAGGGCGCTGCGGGAAACGACGCTGTGATATTCAACTTCGTGCTGTGAGGGGTTTCATGCCCAAGTCACTGTTCCTCTCGCTCGGTGCCCTCGGCTTGGTGGCGATGGTTGCGCCGTTTGGCTCATCGGCGTCGGTTTCGCTTTGGTCGGAACAGGAGCGGGCCCTGATCGCGTCGCTGTCCCTGTCCGCGCTCGGCCCGGTGCCGGCGGACCCGTCCAACAAAGTGTCTGACGACCCGCGCGCCGCCGAACTCGGGCGGGCGATCTTTGCCGACACAAGGTTCAGCGCCAACGGCAAGGTGTCCTGCGCGACCTGTCATCAGCCGGATCGCCAGTTCCAGGACGACATGGCACTTGGCAGGGGCGTCGGCACTACGGGTCGGCGGACGATGCCGATCGCCGGCATGGCCTATAGCCCCTTCCTGTTCTGGGACGGACGCAAGGACAGCCTGTGGTCCCAGGCCTTGGGACCGATGGAGAGTCCCGTCGAACATGGCGGAGACCGAACGCAATATGCTCACTTGGTCGCGACCGCCTACCGCGCCCCATACGAGGTCCTCTTCGGCCCGCTTCCGGATTTGGATCATCTGCCGGGCCATGCGGGCCCCGTCGCCGATCCCGCCGCCGCCGCGAACTGGCAGTCGATGTCCGAGCCGGACCGCCTGGTCGTCTCGACTGTCTATGCCAACATCGGCAAGTCGATCGAGGCCTTCGAACGCACCATCCAGCCGCCCACTACGCGGTTCGACGCCTACGCCGCCGGTATTGCTTCCGGCGTCGACAGCGCGGCCCTGACCCCGGACGAGGTTGAGGGATTGAGACTGTTCATCGGCAAGGGCGAATGCGTGAACTGCCACAATGGCCCCTTGCTCAGCGACAACCATTTTCACAATACCGGGGTCGGCGCCGCACCGGGCGGCAAGGCGGATGTAGGCCGCCAGGCCGGGGCACTTACGGTGAGGGAGGACCCGTTCAACTGCCTCGGCACCTTTAGCGACGCCGGCCCCGAGGATTGCCTCGAGCTTCGCTTCATGGTGGTTGGCGGTCCCGACGAGCTTGGCGCCTTCAAGACCCCGTCGCTGCGGGGGGCGGCCTTGCGAGCGCCCTATATGCATGCCGGCCAGATCGCGACGTTGGACGCCGTCCTGCAACACTACAATGCCGCTCCAGAGGCGCAGGTCGGCCATTCTGAACTCCGCCCGCGTGGTTTGAGCGCAACCGAACTGGCCCAACTGGCCGCGTTCATCGGAGCTCTTGACCCTGCGGTTGGCCTGCCGAAGTGACCACCGACTGTGGCGGCTCCGGGCGTTCCATGGCGCCCGCCCGGCCTCCGCAATTGCCAACGTAACCGGGTTCGGCGCCAGCGAGCCACGGCGCTTTAGCGCGTGGTTGTCGCGGCCAGGTTCAGGGTCTTGTGGGAAGGAGGTGTCGGGCTGCTCTTGCGGCCCAACTATTACACTGGAATCACGAGACAAATGCGTCGCAGGACTTGTCCGAAAGCGCCCGTCCAGGTGTTGCCGGGCCACGCCACCGGAAAGCTGCTCTGCATCGAGTCCGTGAAGCATCTCGCCGGCGTGGCGCTGTCTCCGGACCGTGAGGGAAAGCCTTGGGGTGCTCTTCGTGGGCCGCTGGCGATCAAGCGCCTTTTCCCCGCTCCCCGGAGACAAGGCTTGACAGAAATGTCCCTGACCGCCGTAGTTGCTTCAGTCGAGAGTAAGCTCTTAGTCGTTTCCGTTCACCAATGCCAATGACACAGGGGATAGTGATGTTCAGTCTAGCCCGTTCCTTCACGGCGGCCGCGATTACTGCGGTGGCGATGACGACTGCAATACCGGTTCGGGCCGAGACTCCGCCCGACACGCTGGTCCAGGCTCTCGCGATCGACGATATCATTTCGCTGGACCCGGCCGAGGTCTTCGAGATCTCGACGACCGAGATGCTCGGCAACAGCTACGAGACCATCATCGGCTATGACATCAATGATGTGTCGAAGATTTTCGGCGTCGTGGCCGATTCCTGGACACTGTCGCCCGATGGGCTGACGATGTCCTTCACGATCAAGAAGGACAAGAAGTTCGCGTCGGGCAACCCGATGACCGCAGCAGACGTGGTCTATTCCCTGGTGCGGACCGTGAAGCTGGACAAGTCGCCGGCCTTCATTCTTGGCCAGTTCGGCCTGACGCCCGACAACGTCGAGGAAAAGGTCAAGCAGACCGGCGACTACAGCTTTGACTTCACCATGGACAAGCCCTATGCGCCGACCTTCCTGCTGTATTGCCTGACCGCCTCCGTCGCCAGTGTCGTGGACGAGAAGCTGGTGAAGGAGCATGAGGTCGACGGCGACTGGGGCTATAACTGGCTGAAGACGAACTATGCCGGATCCGGGCCGTTCACGATCCGCGAATGGCGCGCCAACGAGGCGGTCGTCATGGAGCGCAACGACAATTATTCCGGCAACAAGCCCGCGCTCGCCCGGGCCATCTATCGCCACGTTCCCGAGGCAGCGACGCAACGGCTGCTGCTGGAGAAAGGCGATATCGACATCGCCCGCAACCTGCTGCCGGAAGAACTCGCCGCCCTTTCCGGCAATCCCGACATCGCGATCCAGAGCGCCCCGAAAGGCACGATCTTCTACATCTCTTTGAACCAGAAGAACCAATACCTGTCGAAGCCCGAGGTGCGCGAGGCGATGAAGTGGCTGGTTGATTACCAGACCATCGCCGACACCATCGTGAAGGGCAAATACGACGTCCACCAGACCTTCCTGCCAAAGGGTTTCCTGGGGGCGCTGGACGAGAACCCCTACAAGCTGGACGTGGCCAAGGCCAAGGAATTGCTTGCGAAGGCCGGCTTGCCCGACGGCTTCACCGTGACGATGGACACCCGGAACTCACCGGACGTGACGGCAATCGCACAGGCCGTGCAACAGACGATGGCCGAAGCCGGGATCAAGATCGAGATCATCCCCGGCGACGGCGGCCAAACCCTCGAGAAATACCGCGCCCGGACGCATGACATCTACATCGGCGTGTGGGGCCCGGATTATCAGGACCCGCATACCAACGCGACGTTTGCCCGCAACCCCGACAACAGCGATGGTGCGGCCGCCAAGACTCTCGCCTGGCGCAACGCCTGGGAAATCCCCGAAATGACTGCCAAGGCTGACGCGGCGGTCATGGAGGCCGACCCGGCCAAGCGCGCGCAGATGTATGTCGAACTGCAGCAGGAAAACCTGAAGACGTCACCCTTCATCATCATGTTCCAGCAGACCGAGATCGCCGCGCTGCGCAACAACGTGAAGGGTTTCGTCATGGGACCGTCCTTCAGCGACAACAAGTTCGATGCTGTGACGAAATAAATGACGGGGCTTCCGCTCCGCTCGAGATGGCGCGACAGCGCCATCTCGTCGATCTCCTGGAAGATCATCAGCCTGCTGGTCACCGTGGCGGTGACCTTTCTGGGGCTGCTGTTCATCACCTTCATGATCAGCCGACTCATTCCCGTTGACCCGGTCCTGGCTGCCGTTGGCGACCGGGCGAGCAAGTCGACCTACGACAAGATGTACCTCGAGATGGGGTTGGACAAACCCCTCTGGCAGCAGTTCCTGCTCTACGTGCAAAGCATCCTGTCCGGCAATCTCGGCAACTCGTTCCTGTCCAAGCGGCCAGTGCTGGAAGATCTCCGTCGCGCCTTTCCGGCGACGCTGGAACTGGCGACGGTTTCGATCATCATCGGTACTGTGCTTGGTATTCCGCTTGGGATCCTGTCGGCCGTGAAGTCGGGCAAACTGGTCGATCAGATCGTCAGGGTCGTCGGGCTGATCGGATACTCCGTGCCCATCTTCTGGCTCGGGCTTGTCGGCCTGCTGGTCTTCTATGCCCGCCTGGGCTGGGTCGAGGGGCCGGGAAGGATCGACATCTCCTATGAATACAGCGTCTCGCCATCCACCGGACTGCTGTTGCTGGATTCCGCGATGCAGGGTCAGTGGGATGCGTTTCGCAACGTCTTTTCCCACATCATCTTGCCCGCATCGCTTCTTGGCTATTACTCGCTCGCCTATATCAGCCGCATGACGCGCAGCTTCATGCTGACGGAACTCGGACGGGAATACATCACTACAGCCCGCGTCAAAGGTGTGCCCGAATGGCGGATCATCTGGGTTCATGCCTTGCGCAATGCGGCGGTGCCGCTCGTGACGGTCGTCGCCCTTAGTTACGCCAGCCTGCTTGAAGGCTCGGTGCTGACCGAGACTGTGTTTTCCTGGCCGGGGCTGGGGCAGTACCTGACCAACAGTCTCCAGGTTGCCGACATGAATGCCGTGCTGGGGGGGACACTGCTGATCGGCGCGATCTTCGTCTGTCTCAACATGCTATCCGACCTGCTTTACAACCTGCTTGATCCTCGCGTCCGTCGAAGGGTGGCCCTGCGGTGAGCGATCGGGAATGGCTGTTGACCGAGCAACCCGCGTCGCGCCGTCAGGCGCGGTTGGGGCAGGCGTACAGGACATGGCTGGCGCTGCGCCGGAACGGGCTGGCGCTGATCGGTCTTGGGATCGTGGTGGCATTGATCGTTGTCGCGATCTTCGCCCCGCTGCTTGCCCCCTATGATCCGATCGTCGGCGGGGACCTGCGGCTGGACCGTCTGCTTCCCCCTTCCTGGGCGCATCCGTTCGGAACCGATGAACTGGCAAGGGACATCTTCAGCCGCGTGATATACGGGTCGCGTCTGACCCTCATGGTTGTCATCCTGGTGGCCTTGATCGCGACGCCGATCGGTCTGCTGGTGGGAACCACGGCAGGCTATCTGGGCGGGTGGGTCGATGTCGTGCTGATGCGGATCACCGACATCTTCCTGGCATTCCCTCGGCTCGTGCTGGCGCTGGCTTTCGTCGCGGCCCTTGGTCCAGGCATCGAGAATGCGATCCTTGCCATCGCCATCACATCTTGGCCGCCCTACGCGCGGCTTGCTCGGGCCGAGACGCTGACCGTGCGCGACAGTGATTTCATCGGTGCCATCCGCCTGCAAGGCGCGTCGTCAACCCGCATCCTCTGGGGACATGTTGCTCCTCTTTGCCTGTCTTCGGTGATCGTCCGGGTGACGCTGGACATGGCGGGCATCATCCTGACCGCGGCAGGTCTCGGCTTCCTGGGGCTGGGAGCGCAGCCACCTTTGCCCGAATGGGGCGCGATGATCGCGGGGGGGCGGCGCTTCATCATCGACCAGTGGTGGGTTTCAACCATGCCCGGCGTGGCCATTTTCCTGGTGTCGTTGGGCTTCAACCTTCTGGGCGACGGCCTCCGCGACGTCCTCGATCCGAAGGCGCGCAAATGACCGCTTTGCTGACCGTCGATGATCTTCGCGTGTCATTCCCGTCCCGCAACGGACCGGCCGAAGTGGTTCGCGGGGTCAGCTTCCAACTCGGACGGGAACGGCTTGGCATTGTCGGGGAAAGCGGTTCGGGCAAGTCGCAGACCGGTCGGGCCATACTTGGGCTTACGCCGCCACCGGGCAGGGCAACTGCAAAGCTGCTTGAGTTCGACGGGATCGACCTGCGGGACGCATCCGCGGCTACATGGCGCGCGCTGCGCGGGATACGCATTTCGCTTATCATGCAGGACCCGAAATTCTCGCTCAATCCGGTCATGACGATCGGCCGGCAGCTGATCGAGGCCGCTCGTCGCACCTCCAGCAGAGCCGAGGCGAAGGATCGGGCGATGGCAATGCTCGAGGCCGTGCAGATCCGCGATCCAAAGCGGGTTTTCGGCGCCTATCCCCACGAGCTTTCGGGAGGCATGGGACAGCGCGCGATGATCGCGATGATGCTCATAACCGAGCCCGACCTGCTTATCGCCGATGAACCGACATCGGCGCTTGACGTGACCGTCCAGATCGAGGTCTTGCGCATCCTTGACCGTCTCGTGACCGAACGGGGGATGGGGCTCATCTTCATCAGCCACGACCTTCGCCTGGTCAGTTCCTTCTGCGACCGCGTTCTCGTGATGTATGCCGGGCGGATGGTGGAGGAGGTAAAGGCTTCTGAACTGGCACAGGCGAAGCACCCCTATACGCAGGGCCTCTTCAAATGCCTGCCGACGATCGAAGGCGATGCCAGGCCGCTTCCAACCCTGCAGCGCGATGCGGATTGGGCCCGCTGATGCCTCTGATCCAGGTAGAAGATCTTGTCGTCATGTTCGGGCCGGTTGCGGCAGTCAGGGGCGTCTCCTTCGATGTCGCGGAAGGGGAAAGCTACGGGATCGTCGGGGAAAGCGGATCGGGAAAGTCGACGGTGCTGCGCGCGATTTGCGGTCTGGCGCCCACAACCGCCGGGCATATCCTGCTGGATGGAAAGGCTCTCACGACCCCCAAGAATCCGGATTTCTATCGCCGCGTCCAGATGGTCTTCCAGGACCCCTATGCCTCGCTTCACCCCCTCCATACGGTCGACCGGGTGCTTTCCGAACCCCTCGCCATCCACGGTTTCAAGGACCGTGAGACCAGGATCGAGCAGGCGCTCGAGGATGTCGGTCTTGGCCACGGCTTCCGCTTTCGGTATCCCCACCAACTGTCCGGCGGCCAGCGCCAGCGCGTTGCCATCGCGCGCGCCCTTATCCTTGAGCCGCGAGTGCTTCTGCTCGACGAGCCGACATCTGCCCTTGACGCGTCCATCCAGGCAGAGGTGCTGAACCTGCTCGACAGACTGCGCGCCGAACGGGGGCTGACCTATATCCTGGTCAGTCATGATCTGGCTGTCGTCGCCCATATGTGCGAGCGGCTGCTGGTGATGCAGCATGGCCAGGTCGTGGAAGAGCTGACCCGCGCCAGACTGCAGGCCCACGACGCAACAGAACCTTATACGCGGGACTTGCTGCTGGCCTCGGAAGGATATCGTCCCCTCACCGCCCGCGCCTGACCGCAGATCCAACCGAGAAGCCAGTTGCCATGTCAGAGACAGCTACCGATGTGTTCGAAGACCTTCAGCGCGCCGCCGGGGTCATCCTGTTCACGGTAACCGTCGTGGACCGGGAGGCAGGGCTGGCGCGCCGCTGCTATACTTCTCATCCGGTTGCCTACCCCGTATCCGGTACGAAACCAATCGGTTCCGATGGCTGGAGCGCCCGGGTTCTGGAAAGGGGAGAGACCTTCGTTGCGAACGACACGCCGGAATTCGCGCTCTATTTTTCCGATCACGAACTCATAAATTCGCTCGGCTGCGCGTCCGCGATGAACATCCCGGTTGTCGGTGATGGCACGGTCGTCGGAACCGTCAACCTGCTGGATTTGGCGGGTCATTTCACTCCGGCTCGCGTGGCGGAACTTGAGGAACTCGTCCGTTCCGAAACACCGCGATTGAGAAAGGCATTTTCGGAGTTCCGGTTGCGGCATTGAACGATCGGTCTTGCAGCCGTGACGCCGGCTCGCCTGTCAGGTGGCCCCGATGTCAACTCAGGGATTCCAACCGAGGGCCGCGTCGAGTCCGGGGAGGGGTCACCCCTCCGGGCTGGACGGCAGGCCTTGGACTCAACCGACTGAAAATACCCTGCAGCGCCAAGGAGAGTCTTTGGCCAGCGGCAGGCGCTGGCCAAAGGCCGGGGATCAGTTCCAGGGATGACGCGGCGGTTCCACGCCGTTCGCTCCTCAGCCTGAGTCCCTACCAAAGATTGTCGGTGGAGGGTTGCTGGCGCAAATAACTGATAGTCCCCGTTAACACCTGCGCAATAGGAAGATCCAATAAACCAAATCGGCGGGTGGCGAGGTTGAGACTGCCGCCGGAAGACGCGCTCCAAGCTGGGATCTGGGTCGCCAAAGATCGTCAATATCGTTCGCAAGTTGCTGACATTGCTAGGCTTTGCGGAGAAACCGCAAATCGGGAAAACCAGCAGGGGCAAGTGGCGGAGAGGGTGGGATTCGAACCCACGGAACGCTTGCACGCTCAACGGTTTTCGAGACCGCCCCGATCGACCACTCCGGCACCTCTCCGCATCTGGGGGTCGTCGGCGGCGGGTTTAGTCGAGCGGGCTGCGGCTTGCAAGCCCGATTCTGCGGACTTTTCCGGCCAAATGAAACAGCCAGTTACGTGGTGTTTCGCGGCTGTGCAGCGGGGCTTGGCAGTCCTTCCGGAAGGTCCTAGCCTGCCGGAACGTCCGGCCTTGATGCCGGTGGCTGCGGTCCTGTGGAGTCCGGTCTTGTTCACGCGATTTCTTGCCCTGTCTGTTGCGCTTTTCCTTGCGATCCCGGGCGCCGAGGCCCGGCCTGCCACGGCGCAGGACGTTGCAGTGGCGCTCAGGGTGCCTGACCTGCTCGAGGTCATGCGCGACGAGGGGGTAGACTACGGCAAGGACCTTGCGGGCGAGCTATTCCCCGATGGGGACAGCATCCGCTGGCAGGAGATGGTGGCCCAGATCTATGGCGCCCCATCTGTCCGGGCGCAGTTCGATGACGTCTTCGCCAGGCATCTCGACGCCGCGCCGCAGGATGTCCCGGCTATCCTCGCGTTCTTTACCGGACCGCTCGGCAAGCGGATCGTTGGGCTCGAGATCGACGCGCGCCGCGCCATGCTCGACCCGGCTGCGGAAGAGGCGGCGCAGCTGTCCTGGTCGGGGCTCGAGGACAGGGATCGCGGCCGTCTGCGCGACCTTCGCCAGTTTGTCGAAGCGAACAACCTGATCGAAGAGAACGTCGCGGGCACGATGAACGCCAATCTTGCGTTCTATCACGGCATGAACGACGGCGGCGCTTTCGCCGGCGACCGGATGGACGAGGAAGAGATCCTTGCCGAAGTCCAGGCGCAGGAGCCGCAGGTGCGGCGCGAGACCGAAGACTGGTTGATGCCGTATCTGGCGCTGGCCTATCAGCCGCTGAGTGACGCAGAGCTTGGCGATTACATCGCGTTTTCGCAAAGCCATGCCGGCCAAACCATCAACGCGGCGCTCTTCGCCGCCTATGGCGCGGTCTATGCCGACATCTCGAAGGAACTGGGGCGCGCGGCGGCCCGGGTTCTGGCCGGTCAGGATATCTGATCGGCGCTTGCCGGCGCTTGACAATCCGCAGTCATTGCCCGATATGACCGCATCTCCGGAAGGGCGTCTGCCCGGCCGGGGCTTTTTGTTTCATATCGTCCCGGAAGCGGGGCGCGCTGTTCGAGGCACCTAACGCCGGTTGACCCCGGGGCCACAGGACGCGGCAGAGAAGAAGGAAAGACCCATGTTCGCGGTCCTCAAGACGGGCGGCAAGCAATACAAGGTGCAGGCGGGTGACGTCCTGCGCGTTGAAAAGCTCGCGGCCATCGCTGGCGACAAGATCCAGTTCAATGAAATCCTGATGGTTGGCGGCGACTCGGTCACCGTCGGCTCGCCCCTCGTCGCTGGCGCTGCCGTGCAGGCCGAGGTGATCGACCAGATCAAGGGCGAGAAGACCATCCACTACGTCAAGCGCCGCCGGAAGCATTCGTCGCAGCGCACGAAGGGTCATCGTCAGCACCTGACGCTGGTCCGCGTGACCGACATCCTCGCCTCGGGCGCCGAGAAGTCGGGCGTCGCCGCCGCGACCGGCACCGCCGATGCGCGCCGCGCTTCGCACGAAGCGCCCGGTGCGAAAGCCGCCGAGGCCCCCGCGAAACCGAAGCGCGCCGCCAAGGCCGCCGCTGCCCAGGAGTAACGACAGATGGCACACAAGAAAGCAGGCGGTTCTTCCCGCAACGGCCGCGACTCCGCGGGCCGTCGTCTGGGCGTCAAGCTCTATGGTGGCCAAGTAGCTGCCCCGGGCAACATCATCGTTCGCCAGCGCGGCACCACCTGGTTCCCGGGTGAGGGCGTCGGCATGGGTACCGACCACACGATCTTCGCCGTGGTCGAGGGCCGAGTGACCTTCAAGAAGGGCCTCAAGGGCCGCACCTTCATTTCGGTTCTCCCGTCGGCGGAGGCCGCCGAGTAAGCCGAAAGCCCCAGACGGGTGTCACATCGGGGGATCGGCGGAAACGCCGGTCCCCCTTAAGTTTTTCGACATATTGTTCCTGCAGGGCTTGGGCGCATGACACGTGATCGCCATCTTGTTCCGGTAGGGGGAGGGTCTCGGCCCCGCAAGGGCCGCGACGGAACAGGGGAGAACTCCCCGCATGCGCTTCGAAGGAGGGAAGCCATGACACTCGACATGACGATCGCAACGCAGGCGTCCGCTACGGCGCTGCCGGCGGGGCGGTTCGTTCTGCGGCCGGTCCGGATTTCCGATGCCGGCCTCTTTGCAATGTATGCCGGTGATCGCCGTGTGGCCGAGGCCACGCGCTCGATCCCGCACCCGCTGCCGCCCGGCGCCGCCGAGGCCTTCGTGACCAGGGCGATGTCCGGCAAGTCGGACGAGGACGTCTGGGTGATGGATGGCTCCGCCTCGGGCTTGTCCGAGGTTCTGGGCGTCATCTCGCTGAAGAAGATGGACCGCGCCCAGTCCGAGATCGGATACTGGGTCGCGCCGGCGTTCTGGAATGCGGGCTTTGCCTCGGAAGCCGTCCGCGGCCTGATCGCGGCGAACCCGCAGGGCGCGCGCACGATCTTTGCCGAAGTGTTCCAGGACAATCCCGGTTCTGCCCGAGTGCTGACCAACAACGGCTTCGAATATATCGGCGATGCCGAGACCTTCAGCGTCGCCCGCAACGCCCGCGTCCCAACCTGGACCTATATTCGCAAGCTCGACTGATCCTCGGTCGGGCCGGGAAGCGGGCCGAGGCTTGCGCCCCGGCCCGTCCGGGTCTATCGCCAAGACCTGATCCCCTCGGAAAGCCCTGACCCATGAAGTTCCTCGACCTCGCCAAAGTCTATATCCGCTCGGGTGGCGGCGGGTCGGGCTGCGTCAGCTTCCGGCGCGAGAAATTCGTCGAGTTCGGTGGCCCCGATGGCGGCGACGGCGGCAATGGTGGTTCGGTCTGGGCCGAGGCGGTCGAGGGGCTGAACACGCTGATCGACTTCCGTTACCAGCAGCATTTCTTCGCCAAGAGCGGCCAGCCCGGCATGGGCAGCCAGCGCACCGGAAAGACCGGCGACGACATCGTGCTGAAGGTTCCGGTGGGAACCGAGATCCTCGACGAGGATGAAGAGACGGTGATTGCCGACCTGACCGAGGTCGGGCAGCGCGTGCTTCTCGCCAAGGGGGGCAATGGCGGCTGGGGCAACATGCAGTTCAAGTCGGCCACCAATCGTGCCCCCGCCCGCGCCAACCCGGGGCAGGAGGGGGTCGAGCGGACAATCTGGCTGCGGCTGAAGCTGATTGCCGATGCCGGGCTTGTCGGCCTGCCCAATGCGGGAAAGTCGACCTTCCTTGCCGCGACCTCGAACGCACGGCCGAAGATCGCGGATTATCCCTTCACCACGCTGGTGCCGAACCTCGGCGTCGTCGGCATCGACGGGCACGAATTCGTCATGGCCGACATTCCCGGCCTGATCGAGGGGGCGAGCGAGGGCAGGGGCCTTGGCGACCAGTTCCTCGCCCATGTCGAACGCTGCGCGGTGCTGTTGCACCTCGTCGATGGCACCTCGTCCACCATCACCAAGGACTATCGCACGATCATCGGCGAGCTCGAGGCCTATGGCGGCACGCTGGCGGACAAGCCGCGGATCACCGCCATCAACAAGATCGACGCGCTGGATGCCAAGACGCTCTCCACCCGCCGCAAGGCGCTGGAAAAGGCGTCGGGTGGCCCGGTTTTCTCCATGTCGGGCGTAACTGGCAAGGGTATCCCCGAAGTCCTGCGCGCCCTCTATGCCGAGGTCACCGGCGAGCGGGCGGAGGCGGAGGTCGAGGAGGGCGGTCCTTGGCAGCCCTGACCGAAACCCGCGCCTCTGCCCCCGACATTCGCGCGGCGAAGCGGCTGGTCGTCAAGATCGGCTCGGCCCTGCTGGTGGACCGCCAGACCGGTCTCAAGATCGACTGGCTGCGCGGGTTGGCCGAGGATGTGGTCGCCGCCAAGGCGCGAGGCACGGATGTGATCCTCGTCTCCTCAGGCTCGATTGCGCTTGGCCGCCGGGTTCTCGGATTGCCGGACGGGGCGCTGGCACTGGAGCAAAGCCAGGCCGCCGCCGCCGTCGGCCAGATCCGCCTTGCCCGTGCCTATGAAGAGGTGCTTGCCCCTCATGGCATCACCACAGCGCAGGTTCTTGTTACGCTCGACGATACCGAGGACCGCCGGCGCTACCTGAACTCGCGCGCGACGACGGAGACGCTGCTCGGCCTTGGCGTCGTGCCGATCGTGAACGAGAACGACACCGTCGCGACCGACGAGATCCGCTTCGGCGACAACGACCGTTTGGCCGCGCAGATCGCCGTGACGGTCGAGGCGGACCAGCTGGTGCTGCTGTCCGATGTCGACGGTTTCTATTCGGCCAACCCCAAGGAAGACCCGACCGCGCAGCGCTTCGATCTGGTCGAGGAAATCACGCCGGCCATCGAAGCGATGGCGGGCGATCCGATCTCGGGCCTGTCGAAGGGCGGGATGAAGACCAAGCTTTTGGCCGCCAAGACCGCCGTCGCCGGTGGCTGCGCCATGGCGATCATGGAAGGCTCGGTCCTGCGGCCGCTCAAGGCGCTGGCCGAAGGCGCGAACCGCACTTGGTTCGTGGCCGAACGCGACCCGCAGGCGGCCCGCAAGCGCTGGATCGCGGCGATGAAGCCGCGCGGCGAGGTGACGGTCGATGCGGGTGCGGTGAGCGCGCTGGCGGCGGGCAAGTCGCTGCTGCCGGCGGGGGTGAAGAAGGTCACGGGCAGCTTCGGGCGGGGCGATCCGGTGGCGATTCTCGGCCCCGACGGCGTAATGCTGGGCAAGGGGCTGGTGCGCTATACGGCCGCCGAGGCCAAGGCGATTGCCGGGCACCGGTCGGGAGAGATCGAGGCGATCCTCGGCTATGCCGGCCGCGCGGCGCTGGTGCATCGGGACGACATGGTGGTCTGATGTTGAAACCGCCGGGGGCCGTCTGCCCCCGGACCCCCGAGGATATTTGGGAACAGAAGAAGTTCAGGGTGAGGACGATGGACGGAGCGCAGATGAGCGACCTGATGGAAGAGATTGGCGCCCGCGCGAAAGCGGCGGCGGCGGACCTCGCCTTCGCGCCATCTGACGCAAAGCGCCGGGCTCTGGAGGTTGCCGCCGACTGGCTCTGGGAGCGGCAGGCGGAAGTGATCGCCGCCAATGCCGAGGATCAAGCCTTCGGCGCGGCCAAGGGCCTGAGCCCGGCGATGATGGATCGGCTGAAGCTCGACGAGGGCCGGGTCAGGGGCATTGTCGAGGGGCTCAGGGCTGTTGCCGCGCAGAAGGACCCGGTCGGGGCGGTCATCGCCGAGTGGGATATGCCTACGGGCCTGCACATCCAGCGGGTTCGGACGCCGCTTGGCGTGATCGGTGTGATCTATGAAAGCCGCCCGAACGTGACCGCCGATGCAGGGGCCCTGTGCCTGAAGGCGGGGAACGCCGTGATCCTGCGCGGCGGGTCGGAAAGCTTCCATTCCTCGACCGCGATCCATGCCTGCATGGTCGAGGGGCTGAAGGCTGCGGGCCTTCCGCAAGCCGCCATCCAACTGATCCCGACCCGCGACCGCGAGATGGTTTCGGCCATGCTGCGCGCGACCGAGTGGATCGACGTGATCGTGCCCCGCGGCGGCAAGGGGCTGGTCAGCCTTGTGCAGAAAGAGGCGCGGGTGCCGGTCTTTGCCCATCTTGAAGGGATCTGCCACGTCTATGCCGACGGCGCAGCCGACCTGGAGAAGGCGCGCCGCGTGGTGCTGAACGCCAAGACCCGCCGCACCGGCATCTGTGGCGCGGCGGAATGCCTGCTGATCGACCGGGCCTTCCACGACCGCCATGGCGCGGTTCTCGTCGAGGATCTGGTCAAGGCCGGGGTCGAGGTGCGGACCGAGGGCGATCTCCTGAAAGTGCCGGGCACGGTTCCCGCGGCATCGGACGATTTCGGACGCGAGTTCCTCGACATGATCATCGCGGCGAAGATCGTCGATGGCGTGGACGGGGCCATCGCCCATATCCGCCGCTTTGGCAGCCAGCACACCGAGGCGATCCTGACCGAGGATGACGCCGCGGCGGCGCGGTTCTTCGAGCGGCTCGATTCCGCGATCCTGCTCCGCAACGCCTCGACCCAGTTCGCCGATGGCGGCGAGTTCGGCATGGGCGCCGAAATCGGCATCGCCACCGGCAAGCTGCATGCGCGCGGCCCCGTGGGGGCCGAGCAGCTGACGAGCTTCAAGTACCTCGTGACCGGCGACGGGACGATCCGCGCCTGAGCGTCAGGCGGCGCGGGCGGACCAGGCGGCGACGGCCGGATGCGTGCGCACGGCCTCGGCCAGCCGGTTCAGCCGCGCATAGGGGGCGAGGACGCTGCCCGGGATATAATCGACCGAGCCGCTCGTGATCCAGCGATGGACCATGTAGAGCTTCAGGTCGGCCACGCCGATCTTCGCCCCCATCACGAATGGCCCGACAGGCGAGGCGGCGGCGAGGGCGCGTTCGACGCAGGCTCCCCAGAATGGCAGGTATTCCGCAGCAAGCTGCTGGCGCGCCGCGATCTTCTCGGGGCCGTCGGGCATGCGCATGGTCGGCGAGATGCGGTGGCGCAGGTCCTCGGCCGCCTCCATCAGGCCGTCATGCCGCGCGGCTTCGTAGAGGTCCTCCGGGTAAAGCCCGTTCTGGCGGCCGATCAGGCGCAGGATGGCGTTGCTCTGGGCGAAGGTGCCGTGCCCTTCGATCTCCAGCGTTGGCACGCTGCCAAAGGGAAATTCGGATTTCATCGCTGCGAAGGCGGCCCGTTCAAGGCGGTTGTCGACGAAGGGCAGTCCGGCGATCGACAAGGCGAGCCGGACTTCCTCCCCCCGGCTACCGGAAAAATCGAAATAGGTTACCTTGTAAGCGGGCATGCCTTCCCTCCCTGCGCTCTGGCTGGTTTCCTCCGGGCAGAGCCAATGCCTTCCCCGGGGTGTCCGTCAAGGGGCGACCTGTAGCATTGGCCCTTAACGCGGCCGGTCGCCGGGGCGATTACATCAAAGGTCGAGCCGGATCGTAGTCTCCCCGAGTTCCGCGCTGAAACGCCGGCCAGAGCGTCGCAATTCTTCGGCCAGGAGCGGGAAGTGGACGAGGGCAGGTGTCACCTCCAGCCCCGGTTCGGGCGACTGCAACGAACCCCACAGGCCGGGATCGATCTTGAGCCGGGCGGCCTGGGCCTGCACGGTCCACCGCGCCGGGCCTTGCAGGACGGTGATCCGGCCCCCCCAGGGCATCGCGGTTTCCAGGCAGAGCAGCATCAGCAGCAGGAGCTTGACGTCGCCCCGGGCGAGATCGGGGTCGCTGGTCAAGGAGACGGTCAGCCGCGGCGCCGGCAGGGCATCGTCCAGGGTCGCCTGCACCTCGGCCCGCGCGACACGTTGACCGGCGCTTGCACCGAAAGCGAGCCGGAAGAACCGCAGCTTTGCATTTGCCGAACTGACACTGTCAGCGATCAGGTCCAGTTCGGGGCTTGCGCGCCCGCGTTCCATCACCATCAACTCGACCCCATTGCCGATCGCGCCAATCGGGCTGACAAGATCGTGGCAGATCCGCGATCCGATGAGCGCGGCAAGGTCGGGGCGGTCGGTCATCGGCTGTGTCCCGGATCAGGAGGCGTGAAAGGATGAAGGGCGTCGACGCGATACTCGAGCCGGGAATGCTCGTCCGCCATCCGGGCCAGCCCGACTGGGGCCTTGGCCAGGTGCAGTCGAGCATCGGCAGGCGGATCACGGTCAATTTCGAACATGCCGGCAAGGTGGTAATCGACGGGGCGCAGGTGGAGCTGGAACGGGTTTTCGACGCCTGACATGTGCTGACATACAACTCTAGATTGTGCAAGCGGGCCAAATCGACCCGCTTGTCCGGTCTGTTGCAATAAGGTTTACGAAACCCTAAAACCGCCGGGCGCGAGGCACGGCCATTCCGGCTGCCAAACTCGAGGCTGCGACTGCTCCATGATCCCCGAGGAACCGCATTACACGCTCCGTCTTGCACGGGACGACCGCGACCTGCGGGCGGCGCAGCGGCTGCGTTACGAGGTCTTTGTCGAGGAACTGGGTGGGGACGGTGTGCTCGTCGACCACCAGGCGCGGCTGGAACGGGACGCCTTCGACGCGATCTTCGACCATCTTCTGCTGATCGACACCCGCAAGGACCCGGCGCGGCTTGAGGATGTCGTGGGGGTCTACCGCCTGCTGCCGAGCGACCGGGTGCTGGCCACGGGCGGGCGGTTCTATTCGGAAGACGAATACGACCTTGGCCCGCTGAAGGCCTCGGGGCGCAAGCTACTTGAACTCGGACGGTCCTGCGTGGCGGCGGATCACCGGGGCGGGACGGCGATGTTCCACCTGTGGAATGCGCTGGCCGACTACGTACTTGAGCGCGGGATCGAGATCCTCTTCGGCGTGGCGAGCTTTCACGGCACCGAAATCGAGCCGCTGGCGATGCCGCTGTCCTATCTGCACCACAACCACCTTGCCCCGCCCGAGCTGCGCGTGCGGGCGCAACCGGACCATTTCCAGCGCATGGACCTGGTACCTGCCGACAAGATCGATCGCCGCGCGGCGATGGTGGCGACCCCGGCGCTGATCAAGGCCTATCTCCGGCTGGGCGGCTTCGTGGGCGAAGGGGCCTGGATCGACCATGCCTTCAACACCACCGATGTCTGCCTCGTAATGGACACGGCACGGATGTCGGCGAAGCACCGGGAATTCTACATCCGCAAGGCGGGCCAGGCCGGATGAGCGGCAAGGACTGGCTTGAGGCGACGATGCCGCTGCCGCGGCCCGGAGTGATGGGTTGGCTGCGGGTGATCCTGCGTGGACTGACGTTGACGCTCGTCACCTATGGCTGCCTGCTGTTGCTGCTGCTGGTGCGGCTGATCGAGCGGCCGCTTTTCGGGCTGAACCGCCCGTGGACGCCCTGGATCACGCAATTTGTCTGCCGCGCGGCGATGCTGATCCTCGGGATCCGGCTCAAGGTCACCGGCACGCCGATGCGCGAGCCGGGCGCGGTGGTGGCGAACCATGCGAGCTGGCTCGACATCTTCACCCTGAACGCGGTGCAACGCATCTACTTCGTGTCGAAGGACGACGTGGCGGGCTGGCCTGGAATTGGCTGGCTCGCGCGAGCCACCGGAACGGTCTTCATTACCCGCAAGGGCAGCGAGGCCAAGGCGCAGCAGGAGCTGTTCGAGGCGCGGTTGCGCGCGGGGCACCGGCTTCTGTTCTTCCCTGAAGGCACCAGCACGGACAGCTTACGGATTCTTCCTTTCAAGACAACGCTCTTTGCGGCGTTCTTCACGCATGGCCTTGAGGCGGTCCTGAGCATCCAGCCGGTCACCGTCGTCTATCATGCGCCGCAGGGTGCTGATCCGCGCTTCTATGGCTGGTGGGGAGACATGGCGTTCGGGCCTCACCTGCTGACGGTGCTGGCGGCGCGACGGCAGGGCGTGGCAGAAGTGATCCTGCATCCACCGGTGCCGGTGGATGCCTTCCCCGATCGCAAGACGCTCGCGGCCCATTGCGAGCGGGTCATCCGCGCCAGTCATCCCTTCGCCGAGGCCTGACCAGCGGTCGCCGCAAATTTCTTTGAAGAAACTTGCCAAGACCCTTGAAAGGATCTTGGACGCGCTTCAGCCGAGCGGCGCGATCAGCCTGCGCAGGCCCGCCGCTGCATCGCTTTCGCGCCAGATTTCCTCGCCGAAGGCGAAGAAATCGGTGACCGGCCCGAATTTCTCGACCAGTTCCGCCGTGAGCGCGCCTTCGGCGACGACGGGAACCTCGATCATCTCGGACCACCACTGGAACAGCTCGAACTCGGCGGACGCACCGGTGCCGAGCGGCGAGGGGCCGATCGGCCCGAAGGCCACGTAATCCGCCCCGGCCTCGCCCGCATTCATCCCTTCGTGGCGGGTGGTGCCGCAGAAGGCGCCGACGATCGCGTCGTTGCCGAGGTCCTTGCGCGCCTTGCGCAGGTTGCGCGCGCCGTCGGACAGATGGACACCGTCAAGGCCCAGGCGTTCGACCATCAGGATATGGTTCTCGATCACCAGAGCCACGTCGCGAGAATGCGCAACCTCGCGCAGGGCATCGGCCATGCGCGCGATGCGGTCCTCATCCCGTGTCGCCAGCGACAGGCGGATGCAGGCGACTTCGACCGCGTCGAGCACCCCGGCCAGCCTGTCAGGAAAGTCCTCCAGCGCCGCGTCGGGCGGGGTGACGAGGTAAATCTGCGGGCGCTCGGCATCGGCCATGGGGGGCTCCTTGGTTCTGACGCCCCTCCTAGCGCAGCTTTTGCCGGGGGTCTACTTGGGCGGAAGTGAATTCACGAACCCCGTCGCCAGCCCGAGCAGGCGGCGGCGGCGCGCGTCGTCGGCGCTGGCCTCGGCCGTGGCTTCGACCATGCCCGCCATCGGGCGTCCGTTCATCGTCATCGGCGCGATGCCGGGCAGGGCGAGCGCGGAAGTCTCGTTGGCCTTGCCGACGCGGTAGAAGGCGCCGCCCTTGTGGATGCCGCACACCATGTGGCCGTGCAGCATCCATGCCAGTCCGCCGAACATCCGCTTCTCGACGATGTCATGGTCGGCGAGGTCTGTCCGGATCCGCCCCGCCAGTGCTTCGTCCCAGGCCATGCCGCGCCCCCGCTTGCCACCTGCCGTACCTCCATCGTATCAGGCGCGCCGGAGCCCGACCAAGGAAATTGCCCGTGACCCCGCCCGTCTTCATCCTCGTCCGCCCGCAAATGGGCGAGAACATCGGCGCCGCCGCGCGGGCGATGCTGAATTTCGGGCTGGAAGGGCTGCGCGTCGTCGATCCGCGCGACGAATGGCCGAACTCCCGCGCAGTGGCGATGGCCAGCGGGGCGGGGCGGCTTCTTGATTTCGCCGGCCCCTACGACGGGGTGAACGCCGCCGTGGCCGATTGCGACTACGTTTTCGCAACCACCGCGCGCAGTCGCTACATCACCAAGCCGGTGGTGACGCCCGAGCGCGCGATGGAGCAGGCGCGGGCGCTCGCGGCGGAAGGCAAGCGGGTCGGTGTCCTCTTCGGGCCCGAGCGGGCAGGACTCGAGAACGAGGATGTCGCGGTCGCCAATGCGATCGTGACCGTGCCGGTGAATCCGGAGTTCCCCTCGCTCAACCTTGCGCAATGCGTGCTCTTGATGGGCTATGAATGGCGTCGGCAGACCGCTGATGTCCCGGCCGAGGTCATGGTGATGGCCGGCACGGAATTCGCCAGCCGCATCGAAGTCGAGAAGCTGGGCGACCATTTCGAGGAACGGCTTGACGCTGCCGGATTCTTCTTCCCACCGGAAAAGGCGCCGGGGATGAAACTGGCGATCCGTCAGATGTGGGCCCGGCTCGCCTTGACACGCGCCGATGTGCAAAGCCTGCACGGGATGCTGCGCCAGATCGCGCGGAAACTGCAGTAGGCCCTGCGGCGGGAAAATCGCCCACAAGGACCGTTTGCGACCTTTGTCTGCCGCTGCCCGCTAGACCGGACCTTCGGGCCTTGTCCTGATGGGGCGGCACTACCGGAGATCCCCATGCGCGCTGCAATCCTGAGGGCCTACAACGCCGATCTTTCGATCGAGGAGGTGCCCGATCCCGTCTGCCCTCCCGATGGCGTCGTGCTGAAGGTGCTGGCCTGTGGCATCTGCCGGTCCGACTGGCATGGCTGGGTGGGCGAGCATCCGAAGGTAAAACCCGGGGCAATCCCGGGGCATGAATATTCGGGCGAGGTGGTCGAGGCCGGGCCGCTCGCCCGCTGGCAGGTAGGGGACCGGGTGATTGCGCCCTTCATCCTGTCCTGCGGCGAATGCCCGGAATGCCGCTCGGGGCAGACCACGACCTGCCGAAGCCAGCGCGTGCCCGGGTTTGGCGATCCCGGCGCCTATGCCGAATTCATCGCCATTCCGCATGCCCATAACCTTGCCAGACTTCCCGACATGCTGTCGCCGGTGCTGGCGGCGGGGCTGGGCTGCCGGGTGACCACCGCCTGGCACGCGCTGACCGGACGCGCCGCGCTGCAGGCCGGGGAATGGCTGGCGGTGCATGGCACGGGCGGCGTCGGCCTGTCCGCGCTTATACTGGGGCGGGCGCTTGGCGCGCGGGTGATCGTGGTCGATGTTGTGCCCGAACGGCTGAGCCATGCGCTTTCCCTTGGTGCCGAGGCCGCGGTCGATGCGCGCGAAGGCGATGTCGGCGCGCGCATCGTCGAGGCCACCGGCGGCGGCGCCCATGTCAGCATCGAGGCGCTTGGCATTCCGGCGACCGTCAACGCCTCGGTCGAATGCCTCCGCCCGCTCGGCCGTCATGTGCAGATCGGTCTGCCGACCGGTCACATGGCGCGGATGGAGATCAACCTGAATGCCGTCTACATGAAGCAACTGTCCCTCTTTGGTTCCCGCGGGATGCCGAGCTGGCGCTACCCCTCGCTGCTGACGCTGATCGAGATGGGCCGGGTGGATGTCTCACCCATCGTCGCGCGCACGGTTCCCCTGTCCGGGGCGAGCGCGGAGCTGCGCGCCTTCAACGGACCGATGCCGCCCGGCGTTGCCGTGATCGACGACTTCGCCGGATAGGGCAGAAGCGGGGGTTTCACACCCCCGCGCCCCCGTGGGATATTTGAGAACAGAAGAAGATGCAGGGGCGATTTGCCCGCTTTCGTCTGGAAGACCGCTGCGGATTGCGCTAAGGCGCGGTCATCCCATGAAGATACGGAGTGCCGCCCGATGAAAGCCGCCGTCATCACCTTTCCCGGATCGAACTGCGACCGAGACCTTGCCGAAGCCTTTGCCAAGGCAGGCGCCGAAGTCACAAGGGTCTGGCACAAGGAGACGGAACTGCCCAAGGGTACCGACATTGTGGGTATCCCCGGTGGCTTCTCGTTCGGCGATTACCTGCGCTGCGGCGCGATCGCGGCGCGCTCGCCGATCGGGCAGGCGGTCGCGGCCCATGCCAAGGCGGGCGGATATGCGCTTGGAATCTGCAACGGCTTCCAGGTGCTGACCGAGATGGGCCTGCTTCCGGGTGTGCTGATGCGCAATGCCGGGTTGAAATTCGTCTGCCGCACGGTCGGGCTGACCGTCACGACGCGGGACAGCGCCTATACCTCGGGCTGGCAGAAAGGCACGGTCATCCATGTGCCAGTCGCCCATCATGACGGCAACTACACCGCCGACGCGGCGACGCTGGAGCGGCTGAAGGCCGAGGACCGGATCGCCTTCACCTATGTCGACAACCCAAACGGCGCGATGGGTGACATTGCCGGCATCCTGTCGGAGAACCGCCGTGTCCTTGGCATGATGCCGCATCCTGAGCGCGTGGTGGATTCCGCGCAGGGCGGCACCGACGGGTCGGTGCTTTTCCGCTCGGTGATGGGTGCGCTCGCGGAAGCGTGACCCCGGCGCCTTGAGGCGGGACGCAGGGCAGCCTAGACTGGCTGCCCATGACAGAGACCGGCACAGCCCTGACCCCATCCGCCGACGGCGGCGATCCGACGCCCGGCCTGAGCTGGCGCGTCAAGATCGCGATCGCGGTTCTGGTGCTGATCGCGGTGGGCGTGATTGTCGCGACCAACCAGTGGATGACCGCGCGGTCGACCGAGGCGACGCGGTCGCGGGCCGAGCTGCGCCTTGCGCTTTACTCCGGGAACCTGCTGGCCGAGTTGCAGCGCAACCAGGTTGTGCCGCTTTTGCTGGCGCGCGATCCCGAGCTCATCAAGGCGCTGCAGACCAATGATTTCACTTACACCTCGCAGCGGCTGATCTCGTTCAAGGAAGAGATCGCCGCGGCGTCGATCGTTCTGCTGGACAGCGGCGGGCGCGTGGTGGCTGCAACCAACCGCCATCGCCTTGGCGCCACCATGTCGAGCGAGCCGTTCTTTGTCTCGGCGCTGCGGTCGAAGGACACTGTCTTTACCGTAGCCCGCCGCGACGAGGGAGATTTCGGTTTCACCTATTCCCGGGCCCTGAGCGCCGAGAACAAGCCGATCGGCGTCGTCGTGGTCGAGGTCGACCTGCGCAGGTTCGAACGCGCCTGGGCGGGGCTTCAGGACGCCGTCGCGATCACCGACAGCGAAGGCGTCGTGCTGCTCGCTACCGAGCCGCGCTGGCGTGGGCTGCCGCTGGAAGAGGCGATCGCGCTCAAGGGCAGGAAGTCGACCTTCGAACGGGCGGTGCTGGCGACGACCGACTGGACCCAATATCAGCCCGACGCCTATGTGCGTGGCGAGGCAGTGATGAAGACCGAGGCACGCATCCCCTTCCAGGGGTGGCGGCTGGTCACCTACACCACCTACACCTCGATCCGCGACCAGGTGAACGGGGTGCTGGCGCTCGAGATCATGGGTTTTGCCATTCTCCTCGCGCTGACCTTCTACGTTCTGTCCCGCCGCGCCTTGTCGCAGTCGGTGCTGTTCCAGCGCGAAAGCGCCGAGTTGCGCCTGCTGAACGCCCGGCTCCAGCGCGAGATCGCCGAGCGCGAGAAGATGCGCAAGAACCTAGAGGTCGCCGAGCAGACACTGGCGCAATCGTCGAAGCTGGCGGCCCTTGGCGAGATGTCGGCCGCGGTCAGCCACGAATTGAACCAGCCGCTTGCGGCGATGAAGACCTATCTGGCCGGTGCGCGACTGCTTCTCCAGCGCCGTCGCGCGGAAGAGGCGCTGTCCTCGTTCCAGCGGATCGACGACCTGATCGACCGTATGGGGGCGATCACCCGGCAGCTGAAGTCCTATGCCCGCAAGGGGGGCGAGGCCTTCGAGCCGGTGGATGTCAAGCAGGCCGTCTCCTCGGCCCTGTCGATGATGGAACCGCAACTGAAGGCGCGCGTTGTGAAGATCACACGCACGCTGCCGCGGGGGCCAGTGATGGTCCTGGCGGACCGGATCAGGCTGGAGCAGGTCATCATCAACCTTTTGCGCAACGCGCTGGACGCTACGCGGGACCGCTCGGAGCCCGAGATCGAGATCCTCCTGACCTCGGGCGAGACGGCGACGCTGGCTGTGCGCGACAACGGCCCGGGGATCAGCGATCTCGAAAACCTGTTCGAGCCGTTCTACACGACCAAGAAGCCGGGCGAGGGGGTCGGGCTGGGCCTTGCGATCTCGTCCGGGATTATCAATGATCTGGGTGGCCGACTGACCGCCCGCAATTCGGAAAGCGGTGGGGCTGTATTCGAGGTTCAGCTTCCCATATTGGGACAACCCGCCCTGACCGAGACCACCGAAGCAGCCGAGTGAGGTAACATGGCACGCACGATGAAGGTCGCGATCGTCGACGACGAGGCCGACATGCGGCAATCGATCAGCCAGTGGCTGGCGCTTTCGGGATTCGATACCGAAACCTATGGCTGTGCCGAGGATGCGCTGAAGGGCATCGGCCCCGACTTTCCGGGCGTCGTCGTCAGCGACATCAAGATGCCGGGTATGGATGGCATGGCGCTGTTGAAAAAACTGATGGGACAGGATTCCGGCCTGCCGGTCATCCTGATCACCGGGCATGGCGACGTGCCGATGGCGGTCGAGGCGATGCGGGTCGGGGCGTTCGATTTCCTTGAGAAGCCCTTCAATCCCGACCGCATGACCGAGCTTGCCAAGCGCGCAACGCAGGCGCGCCGCCAGACGCTCGACAACCGGGCGCTCCGGCGCGAGTTGGCCGACGGCAGCATGATGATGAAAAAGCTGATCGGCACCTCAGGCGTCATGGAGCGCCTGCGCGAGGACATTCTCGACCTCGGCCAGGCTGACAGCCATGTGCTGATCGACGGCGAAACCGGCACCGGAAAGACGCTGGTCGCCCACGCGCTCCATGCCGTGGGTCCCCGTGCGGGGAAGAAGTTCGTCACCATTTCCTGCGCCGCCTGGTCCGAAGACCAGTTGACACAGCGCGTTTTCGGGCCGACCGAGGATGGCTCGATCCCGCTGATCGAGGAGGCCCGAGGCGGTACGCTCTGTCTTGAGGATATCGAGGCGCTGAGCAGCGCCCTGCAGGCGCGGCTTCTGACCGTCGTCAACGAGCAGGGCACCCCGCCCGAAACCCGGATCATCGCGATCTGCAACGAACACGCGCCGGACAAGACGGTCGAGGATGCGCTGCGGCCCGACCTCTACTATCGGATCGGGGCGATGAAGATCACGCTGCCGCCCCTTCGGATGCGGGGCGAGGACATCCTCGCGCTCTTTACCCGGCTGTCCGAGGAATTCGCCGAGGAATATGGCTGCGACGCTCCGCAAGTCACCGCGCAGGAAGCCGCGCAGCTGCTGCAGGCGCCCTGGCCGGGCAATGTCCGCCAGCTGGTGAACATCGCCGAACGGGCTGTGCTGCAGAACCGGCGCGGCTCGGGCTCGATCGCCTCGCTGCTCATGGCCGACAACGAGGCGGCGGGACCGGTCCTCACTACCGAGGGCAAGCCGCTGAAGGAGCATGTCGACAGCTTCGAGCGCATGCTGATCGACAACACCATGCGTCGCCACAAGGGGTCTATCGTCGCGGTGATGGAGGAACTGTGCCTGCCGCGCCGGACGCTGAACGAGAAGATGGCGAAATACGGCCTCAGCCGGTCGGACTACGTCTGACCTGGCAGGGCGGTCACCCGGATGGCTTGATGTTCTGGTTCAGCCGGAACAGGTTGCCCGGATCGACCCGCGCCTTCAGCGCCGCCAGTCGCCGGTACTTGGCCGGCCCGTAGGCGCTGCGGGCGACCTCGCCCCCGCTGTCCGACTGTTCGTTGACATAGTTGCCGGCCTCGGACAGCGCGGCAAGCTTGCGTCCCGTACTGCGACCCCAGGCGAACTGTACCTCGTCCTCGGCCGGATCGGTCCAGGCGGGCGTGGTGATCCAGTAGTAGCCGGCGCCGCGGCCCGAATAGGCGGTGGCGTCCTCGGCCACGTCGCTGCCCGCACCACCAAGCTGGATCAGGTAGATGCGCGAATTTCCGTTCGGGGCGTCGGCGAAGGACGACATCATTCCTTCGATGACCGTCTCGTCGAGTTCTGCGAAATACCCGCCCCGCGCATAGACCCGCAGCCCCCAGCCATCCGCTTCGTCGTTGCGGCGCTGGAACTCGACGAACGACCGGGAAAGCCGCCCGCCATCACCGCCACCGGCAATCGCTCCATAGGATGAGATGGCCGCCCACTCGGCCTCGGGGCCGCTGGCCAGCACCGTCAGGTTGATGCCCTCAAGGCCGACCGTCAGCGAACTGGTGCGCCAGCGCGGGGATTCGTGGTCCAGGCGGGACAGCTGGCGCAGGACCTCGCGCGCCGCCGACAGGGGCCAGTGCCATTCGCCGATCACGACCTGCCCGAGCCGGCGCATGCCGAAGCGGAACCGGGTCACGACGCCGAAATTGCCGCCGCCGCCGCGCAGGGCCCAGAACAGGTCCGGGTCGGACCGGTCGTCCACGTCGATCGCCCGGCCGTCCGCCAGAACGATCCGCACCTGTTCGAGGCTGTCGATCGTCAGCCCGAAGCGGCGGCTGAGCCAGCCCATGCCGCCGCCAAGCGTCAGCCCCGCAACGCCGGTATGCGAGATGACGCCCGCCGGCACGACAAGGTCATGCCGCTCGCCTGCCGCGTCGAGCTGCCCAAGCAGTGCGCCGCCGCCGGCCTCGGCCCGGCCGGTCGTGGGATCGACCTCGACGCCGTTCTGACGCGACAGGTCCAGCAGGATGCCGCCGTCGCAACTGGAAAAGCCGGGGATGCTGTGGCCGCCGCCGCGCACGGCGAGGGGCAGCGAGAACCGCGCGGCGAGGGTAATCGCGGTGCGCACCTCCTGTTCCGTCGCGGCGCGCAGGATCATGGCCGGGCGACGGTCGATGACCCCGTTCCAGACCTTCCGCAAGCGGTCGTAATCGGAATCGCCCGGAAAGATCGGGTCTTCGGTCAGCTGGGCCCCGGCGACGGCCCGCGCGAGGATCTGCGTCTGCATCATGCCCCTCCCGGATCGAACCACCGGGCGGACTGTAGCAGAAATCCGGTCTTCAGGATATGTCATTGGAACTGCCCGCTTATTCAGCGCCTGATTGTCGGAAACGAACATTTTGCCGCGCGAATCCCGCGGTTTGGCCTGCCGTGACCCGCAGATTCACTTCACTCCGGCAGGGTCCAGAGAACGAATCCCCATTGTCATTTTCCATTCCACGCCCTTATGGTCGCGGAACGCGGTTAGCGGTCACAAGCGACCGTCCGCGCGTTAGTTTTCGCGCCGGAGGCGCGGGCCGGGTCCGAGGTGGCCCGGACGCGCCAGAGGCGGAAAAAGGCCGAAAGGCCAAGAGGCTTGCCCGCCACGTCGTTGATGTGACGGGCTTTTCACAAGGGAAGCGCCCTGCGCTTCCGGGACCAGAACCGCGATGGAATGCGCATCGACAGGATCAGGACGGCATGAGCGCCCAGGCGCCGCCGGACCGCTGGACCTTGCGCCCACCTTCGCCCGAACAAGTCACCCGCGCCACGCTGCCCGTCCGCCCGGAGCCTGCTTCGCAGGATGGCGGCCACGCCGGTGCATTGGAATAACATGGCAAAGAAGATGCTCATCGACGCCACCCATGCGGAAGAAACCCGCGTGGTCGTGGTCGACGGAAACAAGGTCGAGGAATTCGACTTCGAGACCGTCAACAAGCGCCAATTGCAAGGCAACATCTACCTCGCAAAGGTAACCCGGGTCGAACCGTCGCTCCAGGCGGCCTTTGTCGATTACGGCGGGAACCGGCATGGTTTCCTGGCCTTCGCCGAGATCCATCCGGATTATTACCAGATCCCGGTCGCCGACCGTAAGGCGCTGCTCGAGGAAGAGCGCGCCTACGCCCGCGCGATGGAGGAAGAAGAAAACGGTCGCTCGCGGACACGGTCGCGTCCGAAGCCCGCGCCCAAGCCCGAAGCGGTGACGGGAGAGGTGGATGCCACGCTGGCTGGCGCCGAGATCGGGTCCATGGATGTCGTCGATCTTGGGGACGAAACCGGCGCGGATGCGCTGTTCGCACCTTCGTCCGACAACGTCTCCGAGGTCGCAAACTCCGAGTCCGCGGATGACGCCGGGCTGCACCGTGGTCACGACCACGAACACGCCGGTGATGCGCCCTCGACTGTGGACGAGAACGGCAATGGCCATCGGCCGTACCGCGCCGTCGATCACGCCGCCGACGTCGATGACGAGATCGAAAGCGTCGCAGAAGAGGACGTGGCCGAGGAAATCCGCCAGCCGCGCAAACCCCGTCCGCGCCGCTACAAGATCCAGGAAGTCATCAAGGTCCGGCAGATCATGCTGGTCCAGGTCGTCAAGGAAGAGCGCGGTAACAAAGGCGCGGCGCTGACCACTTACCTGTCGCTCGCAGGTCGTTACTGCGTGCTTATGCCAAACACAGCGCGGGGCGGCGGTATTTCCCGCAAGATCACCCAGGCGGCGGACCGCAAGAAACTCAAGGAGATCGCGCAGGAGATCGAAGTACCGGAAGGCGCGGGCCTCATCATCCGCACGGCGGGCGCCAAGCGGACCAAGCCCGAGATCAAGCGCGACTACGAATACCTGATGCGGCTCTGGGAGCAGATCCGCGAGCTGACGCTCAAGTCGATCGCACCCGCGCCAATCTACGAGGAAGGCAACCTCATCAAGCGGTCGATCCGCGACCTCTACAACCGCGAGATCGAGGAGGTTCTGGTCGAAGGCGCGGAAGGCTACCGCGTGGCCAAGGACTTCATGAAGATGATCATGCCGTCCCATGCCAAGGTCGTGCAGCCCTATCACGAGCCGATGCCGCTGTTCGCGCGGTACCAGGTCGAAAGCTATCTTGGCGGGATGTTCAACCCGGTCGTGCAGCTGAAATCCGGCGGCTACATCGTGATCGGCGTGACCGAGGCGCTGGTGGCGATCGACGTGAACTCAGGGAGAGCCACCAAGGAAGGCTCGATCGAGCAGACCGCGCTCAACACCAACCTTGAAGCGGCGGAAGAGATCGCCCGGCAGCTGCGCCTGCGCGACCTTGCCGGCCTGATCGTCATCGACTTCATCGACATGGAAGAGCGCAAGAACAACGCTGCCGTCGAGAAGCGCCTGAAGGACAAGCTCAAGACCGACCGCGCCCGCATCCAGGTCGGCCGCATCTCGGGCTTCGGCCTGATGGAGATGAGCCGCCAGCGGCTGCGCCCGGGGATGCTGGAATCGACCACGCAGCCCTGCGCCCATTGCCACGGCACCGGTCTGATCCGCTCGGATGACAGCCTGGCGCTGCAGATCCTGCGGGCGCTGGAAGAGGAAGGCACGCGCAAACGCTCGAAAGAGGTGCTGCTGAAGGCGCCGGTCGCCATCGTCAACTACCTGATGAACCAGAAGCGCGAGCATATCGCGCTGATCGAGGCCCGCTATGACATGGCCGTGCGGATCGAGGCTGATCCCTCGCTCATCAGCCCGGACTACTCGATCGAGAAGTTCAAGACGGCGACGCGGGTGATCTCGCCCGCCATGGCCTCGGTCATCTCGGCTGAAAGCACGACGATGCCGGATCTGGTCGACGAAGACGAGGATATCGTCGACGACATCGACGAGGCCGAGGAAGAGGCCGAGGAAGCGACCAGCTCTGCGCGTCCGCAGTCCGGTTCGGGCGAAGGCCAGCCGAAGAAGAAACGCCGTCGCCGTCGCCGCCGTCGGGGGGGCAGCGGATCGGGCGAAGGTGGCCAGAGCAGCGGTCAGTCGGGTGACGAGTCCGGGTCCGATCAGGACGAGGGCGACGACGGTGCCGAAGAGGACGAAGAAGACACCATCGAGGAAACCGTCGAGGTGGCTGCCGCCGCCGAAGCTGCGGGCACGCCCGAAGCCGAGGTGATCGCCGTCTCCGAGGTGCCGTTGGAAGCGGAAGCTGCGCCCAAGCCGAAATCCCGGTCGCGCAGCAGCTCGAAGAAGAGCGCCGAGGACGAGGCCTCGCCGAAGCCCGCCAGCAGCCGGTCTCGGACCTCGAAGTCGAAAGCCAAGGCGGAAGAACCGGTGGCTGAGACCACCGAAGCCGCTGCTCCGGAAACCGCTGAAAAGCCGAAGCCCAAGACATCGTCGCGCTCGCGGTCGTCCAGCAAGAAGACTGCCGAGGCGCCCCCCGCGGTGGAAGCTCCGCCGGCCCCCGTGGTCGAAGAGCCGGCAACCGTGCAAAGTGCCGAGCCTCCGGTAGCAGCTGCACCCGAGCCCGTCGCAGCGCCGGTCGAGCCCGAGGCGGCGGTTGTCACACCCGAACCCGTCGCCTCCGAGCCGGACGTCGCCGAGGATGACGGCAAGCCGAAAAAGCGTGGCTGGTGGTCGCTCGGTCGCTGACCAGACGGACAGATCAACGAGCGGGCGCGAGGGACACCTTGCGCCCGTTTCCTATTTGCCGCGCCGGATCAGGTAAAGCCCGACCGGTCCCTCTTGCAACGTGCCAAGGTAGTTGTGCCCAGCCTCGGCACAAAAATGCGGCAGGTCGATTGCCGCCATGCCGTCGGTGGCCCGGACCCGCAGGACCTGGCCGGGCAGCATTGCCATGAGGCGCTTGCGGGCCCGCAGCACGGGCAGGGGACAAAGCAGCCCCTCGCAATCCAGTTCCTCGTCCCAGGTCGGCAAATCGGTCATGGCAAGGGCGGATACGCCAGCCGGAAGGGCTCGTCCACGCCTTTGTGACGCCATGGCGGCGTGACGGCGGGATTGGGTTGCGCTATGCCGGCGGGACAGGAGGACGTGCATGTTCGGAATCGACGTAATCGACGCGGGGCTGATCCCGGCGATGCTGGTGGCGCTGGTTGCCGGACTCCTGTCCTTTCTCAGCCCCTGCGTGCTGCCAATCGTGCCGCCCTATCTTGCCTATATGGGCGGGATCAGCGTGGGCGAGATGCGAAAGTCCGGACACGCACAGGGCCGCGTGGTGCTGGCAGCGCTGTTTTTCGTGCTGGGCCTGTCGACGGTCTTTCTGTTCCTCGGCTTCACTACTTCCCTGTTCGGAGCGTTCTTCCTGAATCATGTCGAGTGGTTCAACACGCTTGCCGCGCTGATCGTCATGGTGTTCGGCCTGCATTTCCTTGGCGTCTTCCGTCTGCCTTTCCTCGAGCGTGACATCCGCATGGATGCGGGCGACCGTGGCGGCTCGGCCTTTGGCGCCTATGTCCTCGGCCTGGCCTTTGCCTTCGGCTGGACACCCTGCATCGGCCCGCAACTGGGGGCGATCCTGTCGCTTGCGGCAAACGAGGCGAATGTCGCGCGCGGCACTGTGCTGCTGGCGATCTATGCGGCCGGTCTTGGGATTCCGTTCCTGCTGGTCGCGATCTTCTTCCCGCGGCTCACCGGTCTCATGGCCTGGATGACGCGCCACATGGAGAAGATCGAGCGCCTGATGGGCCTTCTGCTGTGGACGATCGGGCTTCTGATGCTGACAGGCGGCTTCTCGAGCTTCTCCTACTGGCTGCTCGAGACATTTCCTGCAATGGCGACCATCGGTTAGCCCTTAATTTCGGCCAATTCCGGCGCTACTCTCTGACACAAGGAGAGTGACTGCATGCGTTCCAGTCCCGCGAAGAGCGTTCGCCGGCGCCGGGTGTTCTACATCCCGGGCTATGACCCGTTTCCACCCCGGCGCTACCGCGAGCTTTACCGAAAGGAAGGCGCGATGCAGGCGCTGGTCTCGGGCTACAGCCTGGTCCTGTCGCGGCGCAAGCTGACCGGGCCGGATGGCTGGCATGTCGCGTCCGAGATCGACGGCAAGGCGGTCTCGACCGAGATGCAGGTGCTGGTCTGGGCCGATCTGGTGCAGGACTCGATGGGGCAGGGCATCCCCGGAACCTACCTGCAGCTGTTCCGTACCGCCTGGGCCTATATCGGCAGCGGGGCGCTGTTCCGCCTGATGCGGCTTCGCAAGGGACCGATCATTGCGGCCCTCTACCCGATCGTGCTGTTGTTGATGCAACTGGCCCTTGCCGGGCTGATGGGCTGGGGCGTGGCCCTCGTTGCGGCAGGCTACCTGCCGGCCCTGGCAGCGGCGCCCTTTGGCCTTGCGACGGTCGCGCTGGTTCTGGTGGCGTTCCGACGGCTCGACCGCCATTTCTTCGCCTATTACCTGATGCACGACTATGCCTACACCGCGCAGCACAGCGGCGCGAACCCGGCCGAGCTGGAGGCGCGAATGGCCGCCTTCCGCCAGACGATCCGCGCGGCGCTGGAAAGCAATGCCGACGAGGTGCTGGTGGTCGGCCATTCCTCGGGCGCGCATCTGGGAATCTCGATCCTGGCGGACCTGATCCGCGAGGGCTTGCCCGAACGCAAGGCCGAACTGGCCTTCCTGACCCTCGGGCAGGTGGTGCCGATGGTGTCGTTCCTGCCCCGTGCCGACCGGCTGCGGGCTGACCTGAACTATCTGTCGGCACGACCGGAACTGACCTGGGTCGATGTGACCGCCCCCGGCGACGGCTGCGCCTTCGCGCTTTGCGATCCGGTCTCGGTTTCGGGTGTGGCGCCCGCCGACCAGCGCTGGCCGCTGGTGATCTCGGCTGCCTTCACGCAGACCCTCAGCCCCGAGCGCTGGAAGGAACTGCGCTGGCGCTTCTTCCGGCTGCATTTCCAGTATCTTTGCGCCTTCGACCGGCCCGCCGATTACGACTATTTCCGCATCACGGCCGGGCCCTTGAGCCTGCGCGCCCGCTTCGAAGGCCGCGCGCCGTCGAAAAGCCGCATCGTCGAGCCGGCCTCGGGCCATACCAGCATGCACGCATGATCCCGCCGAAGCCGCCCGCGCGAGAAGGCCGGACCACCCTCTGGCGTTATCTGCGGCTTTTTCGGAAGGACATCCTCTCGGCCCAGCCCGCGCGGCTTTATCGCGCCTGGATGGCCGAATTCCGCACCCCGTTCTTTCGCAGCTACCTCTGCAATGATCCTGCACTCGTGCGTCTGGTCCTGTCGGACCGACCGGGCGATTTCCCCAAGTCCGACCGTATCCGCGAAGGACTGGCGCCACTTCTGGGCAATTCGGTCTTTGTCACAAACGGCGAGGTCTGGACCCGCCAGCGCCGCCTGATCGACCCGGCCTTCGAAGGTGGACGGCTGCGCGACACTTTCCCGGCGATGCTGGCAGCGGGGCAGGCGGCGGTGGACCGGATGCCGGAGGGCGAAGTCGAGGTGGAAGAGCAGATGAGCCACCTGACCGCTGATGTGATCTTCCGCACACTGTTCTCGATCCCGATCGAGCACCGGACCGCCGCAGAGGTCTTCCGCCTGTTCCGCGAGCACCAGCGCACGCAGCCGATCCTGAATCTCGGCGCGGTTCTGCCCTTGCCGCGCTGGCTGCCGCGCCTGCGCCGCCGCAGCACGGTCGCAACGGCGTCGCGGATCCGCGCGCTCATCACCGAGCTGACGCAGGAGCGCGCCGCGCGGATCGCGGCTGGCGACGCCCCGGACGATCTGGCGACCAAGATCATGACCGCGCGCGACCCAGTCGACGGCAGCACCTTCGACACCGGCGAGATGGTCGATCAGGTCGCAATCTTCTTCCTGGCCGGGCACGAGACCTCGGCCTCGGCATTGTCCTGGGCGCTTTTGATGCTGGCGCTCCACCCCGAGGTGCAGGAGCGGGTGGCGGAAGAAGCCGGGGCCCTGGCCGACAATCCGAGCTTCTCCGATGTGGCCGGCCTGCGCTACACCCGCGATGTCTTCCGCGAGGTGCTGCGTCTCTATCCGCCGGTGCCGATGATGGTGCGCGAGACGACAAGGCCCGAACGCTTTCGCGACCGGGACGTGTCGGTGGGGTCGCAGGTCGTCCTCAGCCCTTGGCACCTGCATCGGCACGAGCGGCTCTGGGACGATCCCGACCGCTTCGATCCCGGTCGTTGGCAGGACTTTGCGCGCAAGGCGCCGGCACGCGACGCCTACATTCCGTTTTCCTCCGGCCCGCGCGTCTGCACGGGGGCGGGCTTTGCCATGCTGGAAGGAGTGCTGCTGCTCGCGCTTCTTGCGCGCGCCTTCCGCTTTGCGCCTGGGCCGGGCGAGCTTCCCGTCCCGGTCGCGCATCTGACCGTCCGTTCGCGCGACGGTATGGTTTTGCGTTTGCAGCGGCGCGGCGATTCAACCGCGAAGTGATTCGTTCGCCAGCAAGTGCCTGAGAACAAACAGACGGATCGCAGAGGCGAGCCCGCAATCGCCGCGCTCGGTGTCAATTGTTTCCGCCAAGTGGTTGATCGACAGTCCTTTTTCTGCCGCAATGCGGCGAAAACATGACCAGAACTCTGCTTCGAGGGAAACGCTGGTTCTATGGCCGTTCAGCGTCAATGAATGTTTTTCGGGCCTATTGTTCACGGATCTTCTCTAATATGCCCGTCGAGGTGCTTTTTCAGCCGACGAGCGTCCTCTTCATCTTTTTGGCGCTGTTCGGGCGTTCGCCCGAATTTCGCCGCATTCTCAGCCGCCTTCTGGCGCGCCACTTCCCTCTGTTTTTGCTTGGAAAAGCGGCGAAGATTGATGATTTGGGACATTTTCTCTGTTGATTCAACCTTAGGTGGGTGGAGGCGTGGTCTGTCCGACCTAGCTGTGCTAGACATAATCTTGCCACAGAAATGGGCCAAGTCATCCAGGTTACTGCCGGGGGATTGTTCGGCAGGGGGAACCTGAAAGTTAAGAAGGGACGATATGATGAAGAGCAGTATTATCGCTATTGCCCTCGCCGGTGGCATGATCGCAAGCCAGGCCTCTGCCGCGACGGTTTCGGTCGACGTCTACGCGAAGAAGGACTCGGTTTCGAATGCGGTCCTGACCGGGGCCGATACCGGCCTGAGCGTTGTTGCCGGCCACACCTACGAGATCAAGGTTGATCCGACCGACACTTGGCGGATCGGCACCAACCTGCCGCGCCACGAAGGCAATGCCGATGGCATGACCGCGACCCGGCTTTATACGCTGTTCGGCCAGACCTTCAATCACGGGACCCTGGTGGGCCGCATCGGCGATGGCGCTTTCTTCGAGGTCGGTACCTATTTCCGCGGCATCGCCAGCGCCTCGGGCGTGCTGAAGCTGTTCCTCTGGGACAAGAACTACAAGGACAACAGCGGTTTCGTGACAGCAGAGATTGCACCTGTCCCGCTGCCTGCCAGCGCGCCGCTGCTTGCGTCGGTCCTGCTGGGCGCCTTCGCGCTGCGCCGCCGCAAGTCGGCCTGATCGCAGGCTCTGCATGAAACAGAAAGGCCGCCGTTCGCAGGAACGGCGGCCCTTTCTATTGGTGGAACTGCTGATCAGCCCTTCGGGCCGATCATGTCCTCCGGGCGTACGACGCGGTCGAAGGTCTCGCCGTCGACATAGCCAAGCGCGATGGCTTCCTCGCGCAGCGTGGTGCCGTTCTTGTGCGCCGTCTTGGCGACCTTGGTCGCCGCGTCATAGCCAATGGTCGGGGCCAGTGCCGTCACCAGCATCAGGCTTTCCTTCATCAGCTTGTCGATCCGGGCGCGGTTCGCCTGGATACCGACCACCATGTTGTCGGTGAAGCTCGACGCGGCATCGCCCAGAAGCTGCATGGATTGCAGCACGTTATAGGCCATGACCGGGTTGTAGACGTTCAGTTCGAAATGGCCCTGCGAGCCGGCAAAGCCGACCGCGGCGTCATTGCCCATGACATGCGCGCAGACCATGGTCAGCGCCTCGGCCTGGGTCGGGTTGACCTTGCCCGGCATGATCGACGAACCCGGCTCGTTTTCCGGCAGGATCAGCTCGCCAAGCCCAGAACGCGGACCGGAGCCAAGGAGACGGATGTCGTTGGCGATCTTGAACAGGCTCACCGCGACCGTCCGCAGCGCGCCCGAGAAGAACACCATCGCATCATGGGCCGCCAGCGCCTCGAACTTGTTCGGCGCGGTGACAAAGGGCAGGCCGGTGATCCGGGCGATTTCCGCCGCCACCCGCTTGTCCCAGCCGACGCGGGTGTTCAGGCCGGTGCCGACAGCGGTCCCGCCCTGCGCGAGTTCATAGACTTCCGGCAGGCATTTCTTCACCCGCTCGATGCCCGAGGCGACCTGATGGGCATAGCCGCCGAATTCCTGGCCAAGCGTCAGGGGCGTCGCATCCTGGGTATGGGTGCGGCCGATCTTGATGATGTCCTTGAATTCCTCGGACTTCGCGGCGAGCGCCTTGTGCAGCTTTTCCAGCCCCGGGATCAGTACGTCGCGGGCCATCATGCCGATCGCCACATGCATGGCGGTCGGGTAGGTGTCGTTCGACGACTGGCCCATGTTGACGTGGTCGTTCGGGTGGACGGGCTTCTTCGACCCCTTCACGCCGCCCAGCATCTCGATCGCGCGGTTCGAGATCACCTCGTTCGCGTTCATGTTCGACTGGGTGCCAGATCCGGTCTGCCAGACCACCAGCGGGAAGTTGTCGTCGAACTTGCCGTCGATCACTTCCTGCGCAGCGGCGGCGATCGCGTTGCCCAGTTCGGGCGAAATGTCGCCCTGGGCGATGTTCACCAGCGCGCAGGCCTGCTTGATGACGCCAAGTGCGCGGACGATGGCGACTGGCTGACGCTCCCAGCCGATCGGGAAATTCTGGATCGAGCGCTGCGTCTGCGCCCCCCAGTACTTGTCGGCGGGAACCTCGAGCGGGCCAAAGCTGTCGGTTTCGGTACGGGTTGCGGTCATGGGCAAGCCTCCTGCGGAATCTCAGCCCCTATAGGCCGGAGGGCAGCCGAAATCAATCGGCATACCGTCGCATACCATACTGCGCGATGTCGCAGGCAGACTTACTTGCGGAACTTGTCGAGGCTGACGACCTCGGCCTCGTGGGGCTTCGCGTCTTCTTCCTCGGCTTCGATTTCCTCGTCCTCATCCTCTTCTTCGGGATGGGTCTCGAAGCGCAGGCCGAACTCGACCGACGGGTCGACAAAGGTGCGAACGGAGTCGAACGGGATCACCAGCGGCTCGGGCTGGTTGCCGAAATTCAGCGTGACCGAAAAGCCCTCGTCAGTGACGACGAGGTTCTCGTACCAGTGCTGGATGACAACGGTCATCTCGGTCGGATAGCGCGAGCGAAGCCAGTCGGCCATCTCGACTCCAGGATGGGTCGTGTCGAAGGTGATGAAGAAATGGTGCGCACCCGGCAGGCCGTCCCGCGCGACATCGCTCAGGACGGTCTGGATCAACCCCCGCATCGCGCGGTGCATGAGGTTGCCGTAGTCGATACTGCGCGCCATGCCCGAATTCCCGATTTGCTCCTGCCGCCAGCATAGGGGATTCGCGGTTCAAGGGAAGGGGGAGCGGGCTGAAACTGTCCCGGCGTCAGGCCAGCGCCCAGAGCCAGGACAAACCTGCGGACAGGATCAGCACCAGGGGCAGCGGCCAATGGCGCCACAGGATCGCCGCCCCGGCAAGCAGCCCGAGCACCATCGCCTCGGGGCGAAGCGAGGCGGGGTCGGGCAGCGGCAGATGGAGGGGCCCGACCCCTGCTTCCCTGACCGTTGCAAAGAGCACGTGAACCCCGAACCAGACCGAGATCGAGGCGATGACTCCGACCACTGCCGCCGTGATTGCGGCCAGCGCGCCCTTCAACGCCGGGCGGCGGGTCAGATGATCCAGCCAGGGGGCGCCTGCGAAGATCCACAGAAAGCAGGGGGCAAAGGTCATCCACAGGGTTACCGCCCAGCCCGCGACGCCCAGCCCGATCCCGCCCTGTGCCGTTGCCGCAAGGAAGCCGACGAACACGGTAACAAGGATCAGCGGCCCCGGCGTGGTCTCGGCCAGGCCAAGGGCGTCGATCATCTGCCCATGCGTGATCCAGCCGTAATCCTGCACCACGGTTTGCGTCATCCAGCCCAGCACCGCATAGGCGCCTCCAAACGTCACGACCGCGAGCTTGGAGAAATAGAGGCCAAGATCGAAGAGAATGCCCCGACCAACCAGCGCCAGCGCCGCCAGCGGCAGCAGCCAGATTGCGAGCCACAGCGCCACCGTTCGAACCGTCGCCCCAAGCGGCGGGGTCGGTGCGCTGACGGCCGCGGCATTCTTGCCCCGCGCCTCGACCCAGCCCCAGAGACCGGCCGCAAGGATGATCAGCGGAAAAGGCACATTGAGCAGGAACAGCGCAACAAAGGCCAGCACCGCGACGGCGACATCGCCCGGCCCCCGCAGCGCCCGTTTGGCCACCCGGTGCAGGGCATGCAGCACGATCCCCAGAACAGCGGCCTTGACGCCCAGCAAAAGCGCCTGCGCCTGCGTCGCCGTGCCCCACAGCGCATAGGCGGTGGCAAGCGCCAGGATCACAAGCGCGCCCGGGATCACGAACAAGAGCCCGGCGATCAGCCCGCCCTTCGTCCCGAGCAGCTTCCAGCCGGCATAGGTCGCCAGCTGCATCGCCTCGGGTCCCGGCAGCAGCATGCAGAAGGACAGGGCACGCAGGTACTCTTCCTCATCGAGCCAGTTCCGTTCCTCGACCAGTTCGCGGTGCATCAGCGCGATCTGGGCCGCCGGCCCGCCGAAGGACAGAAGGCCGATCCGCGCGAAGACGCGCGTCATCTCGCCAAGGGCCACCGTCATGCGCTGCGCCCCGCCGGCCAGTCATGCCCCTCTTCGAACCCGTCGCGGGCCCACCGATACAGCGCGTCATACAGGCCCATCCCGGCCTGAAGCTGTTCCAGGTCGTCGCGGTAAAGGCGCGACAATCCGACCGAAACCGCCAGAAGGCCCGCCGCCTGTGGTGCCAGGTCGTGTCGATCGGTATCGGCGGCGCGGACGACCGTTGCCAGCCGGTCGAGGGCGGGCGTGGACAGGCCGAAGTCCTGCACCATCGTGTCGAAGGTGCAGAAGTCGCCCCGATGCGACCAGCGGACATCGGGAATGTCGAAGGGCGTGGCGCCGAAGCGCTCGGCCACGCCCGGAACCTCGGCCGGTGCGACGTAAAGGAATCGCGCCGCCGGATCGACGAAGCGGCGGATCAGCCAGGGGCAGGCAATGCGGTCGATCTTGGGGCGATGGCGCGTGACCCAGAGGCCGCCGACGGTGAAGCTGTCGAGTGGCACGCGCGGCAGTCCGGCCTCGGCCCAGGCGACGGTGCCGCCCTCCAGCACCTCGGCCGGGATGCCGTGCAGGCGCAGATGGGCGGCCATGCCCTGCGACAGCTTGCGCCCGCGTTGGCACACGATGACGGCCCGCTGTCCGGCCAGCGAGGCTGCGAGGCTTTCGGGCTGGTCGAAGCGGTGCAGGCGCGAGCCCGGAACAAGAAAGGGATCGGCGGCCACATCCTCGGGCAGGCGGACGTCAATCAGGGCAGGGGCGTCGGGGGTGCCGACAAGACGTGCCAGTTGGGCGGGAGTAATGGTGTTGTAGTCGGGCATGAGCATCCCTCGCAAAGCGACAATGGATGCGACTCTCCGGCCGATGCCTCACGGGGCGATCGCCGACCCCATGGCCGGAACCTACGGGCGGCGCGCGGCAGGCGTCAAGCACCGGGTTTGGTGATCTCGCGCAGGAGTTTCTCGCGCATCGCACGAGGGTAGTCGCGCAAACCTCTGGCCGTAATAACAAATCCGCCCTTGGTGATTGCCCAACGCTTGTAAAAGCTGGTGATGGGAGTGGACACGCCCATATCCTCGATCGCGATTGCGTTGATCTCGATCCCCTGTTCCTCTGCCCTTTGGCGGGCCTGCCCGACGGTGAAGCCCACATTCTCCGGCCCGTCGCCCGAGATATCGATGACCTTGCGTCGGCAGTCCGGGACAGCGGCAAATTGCCCGGCGGAAAAATCAATTGCTTGGCCAACCGCTGTTTCCGACGCGCGAAAGCGGCGCGGCAGCCCGCGGGCGGTGCCGGCGAGGCGGGCCGCGTCTCCGGCATCGAAGACCCGCTGCCAGGGCAGGACCAGCGCCTGCGCCCCGACACCCGACCATTGAACCACAGCGATCGCGTCCTGTCCGCTAACTAGCGCATCTATGATGGCGGGGTCCTCCAGCCCGTCGGCCAGGCCCAGCACCTGCAGATCGTATTCGGCGGCGTCGATGGAGCCCGAGATGTCGATTGCCAGCAAAAGGGCCGTGTCGCAGGCAAGGGCGGGCGACGGCAGACAAAGGCAAAGGGCAAGCGCGCGCAACATGTGCCAAGAGTGGCGCAGGGCTGGCATCGGACAAGGGGGAAAGTGCAGGTTTCTGTTGCCAGGTACCTGCGAACCCCGCCTTACGCGGCTAAGCGCAAGGGCTTAAGTTTTGGTCTTGCGAACTGCTTACGCAGCCAGCGCGACCGGAGCACGGTTGTCGTTGGCAACTGTACTTTTGCACCGATAACGGTGGTAGCTCACCGAGCGAAAGCTGGCCCCTTTGGACGTTCGTCGATCCTGTTTCGGCCCCATCCGCCCCCAACGAGGGAATGTCTGGTGGAGCCGCCGGGTACCGCCCCCGGGTCCGATCCGCGTATTACGGGTGCGTTTATCGCCATAGTCCCGGCAAGCCGGAACATCCCAGATATAGGGGCAGCGTCGCGGGCCCGCAAGCGCGACAAAAGCAAACGGGCGCCCGGTCAGGGGCGCCCGCTGCGGTTCCGTGCCGGAAGGATCAGAAGCCGGCCTTGATCTGCTCGAATTCCTCGAGCATCCGGTTGCGCAGGTTCTGGTCGAGCGGGGTCTGCGCCAGCAGGGTGGTCGAGATCGGGTCGACCGAGGCCGCGACGAGTTCTTCATGCGGGATCTCGTTCATCGCCGTATCGTTGGTCGAGGAATAGCCGAAGTTCGACAGCAGCACCTTGGCCGAAGGTTTGGCGGTCAGCGCGTTGACGAAATCATAGGCCTTCTCTTCGCTGCCGGGCGCATCCTTGAAATTGACGAGGCCGCAGAACCAGGAGGCGGCGCCTTCCTGGGCCTGGCGTTGGAAGCCGACCGGGAAACCCTCGCTGCGCAGGAGCGCGATCGAGTCGTTCCACGACCAGGCCACCAGCACCTCGCCGGAGGCGACGACCTGCGCCAGCTCCGAGGGGTCTTTCCAGTAGACGCGGACGTTGGGATGAACCTTGCGCAGCCAATCGGCGGCGGCCTTGAACTGCTCATCAGTGACGTTGGTCCAGTCGGTCACGCCAGTCGCGAGAAGCGCCAGCGACCAGACGTCGTCGGTATTGTCGGGCAGCGAGATGCGCCCGGCATATTTCGGGTTGGTGAAGACCTCAAGCGAGGCGACATCGGCCTCGGGCACTTCCTTTGTGTTGTAGGCGATGGCGGTATAGGCGTAGTCGGTCGGGATGAACCAGACGCCGCCATCATCCTTGAACACCTTGGAATTCAGGAAGCGCGGATTGATGTTGGCGAATTCGGGAATCTTGCTGACATCCCAGGGTTCGATCAGGCCGGCATCGCGGTATTTGCCGATCATCTGCGAGCAGGGATGGCCGACATCTGCCTTGAAGCCGGCAGACATCTTCTGGAAGGCTTCGTCGTCATCGGCGAAGAAGGAATAGGTCGGGGTAGTGCCGTACTTGGCCGAGTAGTCCGGAATCAGGTCGGGAACTTCCCATCCCGCCCAGTCGAAGATGATAAGGTCAGGATCCGTGGCGAATGCCGGAGTGGCAACGGCCAGCGCCGCCGCAGCCAGAAGGCCCTTGTTGAACATAGTGACTCCCGTTGTTGGTCTGTTTTTGTTGTCGTTCAACAATCGAGGTAAGAGCGAAGTTTGATTTCCGGCAAGTCACTTTTTGAAGAACTTATGATCAAATCTGCTTTCCCCGATGGCAATCGGCGGAAAAACGGGCAGTCGCGCAAGGCGGAAGCGAGGACGGTCAGTTCGGTCGATCCCCGGAAATTGAAACGCCCGGACCAGAGGCCCGGGCGCGGTTCGTCCAGGTTGCAGGCGTCAGAAGCCGGCCTTGATCTGTTCGAATTCCTCGAGCATGCGGTTGCGCATCTCGGGGTCGATCGGGGTTTGCGACAGGACCGTGCCCTTGATCGGGCTGACGCCAGCGGCGACCAGCTCGTCATTCGGGATGGTCGCCAGCGCCGCGTCGTCGGCCTGGGCATAGCCGATCTCGTCCAGCAGCGTCCGCGCGCTGGCGGGCGTCAGCCAGGAGTTGATGAAGTCATAGGCCTTGTCTTCCTTGCCCGGGCCGTTCTTGAAGTTGACATAGCCGCAGAAGAAGGACGAGACGCCTTCCTTCGGCTCGCGCTGGAAGCCGACAGGGAAGCCTTCCTTCTTCAGGATGGTCACGCTGTCGTTCCAGGACCAGGCCACCAGCACTTCACCCGTCGCCATCAGCTGCGACAGCTCCGACGGGTCCTTCCAGTAGGCGCGGACATTCGGGTTTACTTCGCGCAGCCAGTCGGCGGCGGCGGTGAACTGGTCGTCGGTGATATTGGTCCAGTCGGTCACGCCTGTGGCCAGCAGAGCCAGCGCCCACACGTCGTCGGTGTTGTCGGGAAGCGAGATGCGCCCGGCATAGGCCGGGTTGCGGAACACGTCGAGCGAGGCGATGTCCTCGGCCGGGACCTTGTCGGTATTGTAGGCGACCGCGGTAAAGCCGTAGTCGGTCGGGATGAACCACACGCCCTTGTCATCCTTGAAGATCGGCGACTGCAGGAACGCAGGATGCACATTGGCGAATTCCGGGATCTTGCTGACGTCCCACGGCTCGATCAGGTCGGCGTTGCGATATTTCGCGATCATCTGCGAGCAGGGGTGGCCGACATCGGCACGGAAGCCCGACGCGACCTTCTGATAGGCTTCGTCGTCGTCGCCGTAGAAGGAATAGGTCGGCAAGTCGCCGTTTTTCGCCTTGTAGGCGTCCATCAGGCCGGGCAGGCCGAACCCGGCCCAGTCCAGCACCAGAAGCTCCGGATCTTCGGCACGGGCCGCAAGCGGGGCCATGATCGCCAGGGCGCAGAGCCCGGCCTTGAGCATGCTCACATGTTTCATCGCTACCTCTCCTCTGGGCGCCGGCCGGCGACTCATTCGCGGGAAGGCGCAATTGCGGGCGGACTATGCCACGTCCCCTTGAGGACGCAATGGTTGTCCCGAAGATTTGATCAAATTATGAGGGTGCGGTAACGGCTGGAGCGGCTCCGTGCCGGGTGATAGGACGGGGCAACCGGATCGTCCCGGCGACGCAAGCAACGGAATCCCCTGAAGATGCCCTTTGACCTCGACTTCGTGCGCAGCCAGTTTCCCGCCTTTTCCGTGCCGGGCCTCAAGGATCAGGCCTTTTTCGAGAATGCGGGCGGCTCCTATCCCTGCCGACAGGTCGTGGACCGGCTGCACCGCTTCTACACCGAGCGCAAGGTGCAGCCCTATGCGCCCTTCGCCGTCTCGCAGCTGGCGGGGGAGGAGATGGATGAGGCCCGGGCGCGGCTGTCGGCCATGATGGGGATCGCCCCAGACGAGCTGAGCTTCGGCCCCTCGACCAGCGCCAATACTTTCGTTCTGGCGAATGCGGTGCGTTTGTGGCTGAGGGGAAAGACCGCGGCAATCGTCGTGACGAACCAGGATCACGAGGCCAATTCCGGAGTCTGGCGGCGTCTGGCGGACGAGGGGATCGAGGTCCGGGAATGGAAGGTCGATCCCGAGACCGGGCATCTCGACCCCGCCGATCTGTCCCGGTTGCTGGGCGACGGCAAGGTTCGGCTGGTCTGCTTCCCGCATTGCTCGAACGTGGTGGCCGAGATCAACCCGGTGGCCGAGATCTGCGCGATGGCGCGGGCGGCGGGCGCCCGGACGGTGGTCGATGGCGTGAGCTATGCCCCGCATGGCCTGCCTGACGTTCCGGCGCTCGGGGCGGATGTCTACCTGTTCTCGGCCTACAAGACCTATGGCCCGCATCTGGGCATCATGACGATCACCCGCAGCTTTGGCGAGGAACTGCCGGCGCAGGGCCACTGGTTCAACGCAGGTACCCTCTACAAGCGCTTCACCCCTGCGGGACCCGATCACGCCCAGATCGCGGCCTCGGCCGGGATCGCCGACTATATCGACGCGCTCCATGCCCGCCATTTCGCCGGGGCGGCGCACCCGGCCGAGAGGAACCGCGCCGTGCATGACCTGATGCGGGCGCGTGAGAGCGAGATCGTGGCGCCGTTGCTCGACTACCTCGCCGGACGCAACGACCTCCGCCTGATCGGGCCACGCAATGCGGCAGACCGCGCGCCGACGGTTGCCATTGCGCTGGACCGGGCGGCGGAGCCGGTGGCGGGCGAGCTTGGCAAACGTGGGGTCAATTGCGGCGGCAGCCATTTCTATGCCGTCCGTCCGCTTGAGGCGATGGGCGTGGACACCGAGAAGGGCGTGCTGCGGATGAGCCTTGTCCATTACACCAGCGCCGAGGACGTCTCGCGCCTGATCGCCGCGTTGGACGAGGTGCTCTAGGGCAAGGAAGGGGGGGGGCTGTCTGCCCCCTCTGGCCCGTGCCGGGCCATTCACCCCCGAGGATACTTGGAAACGGAAGAAGTCCTGATCCGTTTGCCCTTGTCCGGCGTATAGGGACCAATACCCCGGCTCGGCCTGACATGACCCAACCGCTCATCCTCTGGTTTCGCCGCGATCTTCGGCTTGCGGATAACCCCATGCTGACGTCGGCGGTCGCATCAGGGCGTCCGCTGCTTCCTGTCTTTATTCTGGACCCCGAAACCGAGACCCTCGGTGCGGCGGCGAAATGGCGGCTGGGCCTGGCGATCGAAGCCTTTGGCGCGCGTCTCGAGGGGATTGGCAGCCGCCTGATCCTGCGGCGCGGCCGGGCGCTTGCGGAGCTCGAGTCGCTAATCGCCGAAACCGGCGCGGCGGGGGCGATGTGGACCCGGGCCTATGATCCCGAGGGCCGCGCCCGCGACACGGCGGTCAAATCGGCGCTGAAGGCGCGGGGTCTGATCGCCGACAGCCATCCCGGCGCTGTCCTGTTCGAGCCATGGACGGTCGAAACGGGGCAGGGCGGGTTCTTCAAGGTCTACACTCCGTTCTGGAAGGCCGTTAGGGGGCGCCCGGTTCCGCCCCCCGCACCCGCGCCCTTGCGCCTGTCGCCGCCCGTGACGTGGCCCATGTCCGACCGGCTGGCTGACTGGCGCATGGGGGCCGCGATGCGGCGGGGGGCGGCGATTGTCCGGCCGTGGCAGGCGGTGGGCGAGGCCGCGGCAGCGGCAAGGCTGCGGCGCTTTCTGGGCGGCCCGATCCAGGATTACAGCGAGGCGCGCGACTATCCGGGGCGCGACGCAACCTCGCGCCTGTCCGAGAACCTGACCTACGGCGAGATAGGCGTGCGGACGATCTGGCACGCGGGCTGGCGCGCGATGGAGGAGGGCAAGGCAGGGGCCGAGCATTTCCTCAGGGAACTGGTCTGGCGCGATTTCGCCTGGCACCTGCTTTACCACACCCCCCATATCGCGACGCGCAACTGGCGCGAGGACTGGGACAGCTTCCCCTGGGCGGGTGACAGCCCGCTGGCCGAGGCGTGGCGGCGGGGCATGACCGGCGAGCCGCTGGTCGATGCCGCCATGCGCGAGATGTTCGTCACCGGCACCATGCACAATCGCGGGCGGATGATCGTCGCCTCCTACCTGACCAAGCATCTGATGACCCACTGGAAGGTCGGGCTCGACTGGTTCGCCGACTGCCTGACGGACTGGGACCCGGCCTCGAATGCGATGGGCTGGCAATGGGCGGCAGGATCGGGGCCTGATGCCGCGCCTTACTTCCGCATCTTCAACCCTGCCACGCAGGCCGAGAAGTTCGATCCGGACGGCGGGTACCGCCGCCGATTCATCGCGGAACTGTCGCCGCGTCCCGGACCTGAGGCGTTGTCCTTTTTCGAGGCCGTTCCGCGATCATGGCATCTCGATCCGGCGGTGCCCTATCCGCAGCCGATTGTGGGGCTGGAGGCCGGTCGCGACAGGGCGCTGGCCGCCTATGCGGCAAGAAAGGCTTGAGCGGCGGTAAATCATCCGCCAGCATCTGGCAAAACAAGAAGGACTAGGCCGGGGGGACATGGTGACGGTACTGACTTCGACGAAGGATCAGAAGGATCTGCCGCGGTATTTTGGTGCGGCTTTCGACGTTTCGCGCAGGTTGCAGAATGGACAGCTGGATTTCGTCCTTCCCGATGGCCGGCGGTTCCGGGCCGAGGGGCCAAATCCCGGACCGGTGGCCGAAATCCATGTCCACAACCCCGACACTTTCGCTCGGCTGATCCGCGAAGGCGATCTCGGCTTTTGCGACGCCTATCTCGATGGCTGGTGGACGACGCCGGACCTGCAGGCCTTCATGGACCTGGTGCATGAGGACAATGACGGGGTCTACGATGGTTTCCCCGGTCTGGGCCTGATCCGGGCCTACGAGAAGTTCCGCTTCTGGCTCCAGCGCAACACCCGAGAGCAGGCGAAGAAGAACATCGAATATCACTACGACCTCGGCAACGATTTCTACCGGCTCTGGCTCGACGACACGATGACCTATTCCTCGGCGCTGTTCCGCACCGGGCAGGAAAGCCTCGAAAAGGCGCAGATCCAGAAATATGCCAGCATGATCGATCAGATGGGGGCGGCCGAAGGCGATCATGTGCTCGAGATCGGCTGCGGCTGGGGCGGTTTCGCCGAATACGCGGCCAAGGAGCGCGGTCTGAAGGTGACCGGTCTCACCATCTCGAAGGCCCAGCATGATTACGCAGTGGCCCGCATCCACCGCGCGGGGCTGTCCGACCGGGTCCAGATCAAGCTGCAGGATTACCGGGACGAAACCGGCAGCTATGACGGCATCGCCTCGATCGAGATGTTCGAAGCCGTCGGCGAAAAGTTCTGGCCGGTCTATTTCAACACGCTGCGCGACCGGCTGAAACCGGGCCGGAACGCCACGCTTCAGATCATCACCGTCCAGGACAAGCGGTGGGAGGTCTACAAGCGCGGTGTCGACTTCATCCAGAAATACATCTTCCCGGGGGGGATGCTGCCTTCGCCTTCGGTCCTGCGCGGCGAGGTGGAGCGGGCCGGTCTGCGGGTGCGGAACTCGATCGAGTTCGGGCAGAGCTACAGCCAGACGCTCCGCCGCTGGCATGACACCTTCAACGACCGGTGGGACGAGATTTCCCGCATGGGCTTTGACGACCGCTTCCGTCGGATGTGGAACTTTTACCTCACCTCTTGCGCCGGGACGTTCCGCGGCGGTAACTGCGACGTGACGCAGATCACCGTCACCCGACCGCAATAGGACCGCGATGCCGACCGCCGCCAAGCTCGTTGCTGCCATCCTCTTCGCCGCGCTCGGTTTTGGTGTCGCCGAGATCTACAAGACCACGATCACCGAACGCACCGTCTGGGGCTACCTGAGCGAGGTTTCGGCCTTCATGGGGCTGGTCTGGGGCTGGCGCGTCTCCGGGCGGCTGGCGGGGGCCGGCTACTGGGCGGGCATCGGGTTCGGAGCGCGCACGGTGGTCACGGTGTTCTTCTGGGTGATCCTCACCTTTGCCATCTATGTCATGGTCATCCAGTCGACCCGCAAGATCTACGGCGATCCGATGGAGGCGCTGCTGGGGGCAGGCGGGCTGATGCTGGATTTCAGCCGGTCGATCCTGACCGTCGATGTGCTGGTCCCGGCCTTCGCTGGCGGCATTCTGGCCGGTGTGATTGTCGAGTTTGTCAGCCGCAGGTGGCCGTGATCGAAGACGTCTTCCTGCATGGCGCCCTGGCGCTTTCCCCATCGCGCCGTGCAATCCTTGGGACCGACAGTTCAGACACCCCGGCGAGGCTTGGCGAACACGCCATCCGGCTTGCCGGGGATGATCCCTGGCCCGTTCTGCTGCCAGAAATAGGCCAGACGGCCGAGGGCATCGTTCTTCGGCTCGACCGGGCCGCCCTTGCACGGCTTGAATTCCTGGCCGAGATCCTGGACCAGAGCCTTGCCCTGGTGACGGTATCCACCGAGGCCGGCCCGTCCACCGCCCGCGCGCTGGTGCCGAACCACCCGCCGGCCGATGGCGGCGCGCCGTGGCTGCAAGGCCCCTGGTCCGCGCAGTGGGCCGCGACCCTGGCCGCGACAGTCGAGGATGTTCTGGCGCTTCAAGGGCAGGTTGACCCCGCCAGCATCCGCCGCCGCCTTCGGCTGATGATGGTGCGCGCCTCGTCGCGCGTGCGCGCGGTTGCCCAGCCGGCGCCGGCGACGCTGCGCCATGATGCCCGGCCCGGTGATGTCGCGACGCGATCCGTCCGCCAGACCTACGCGAATTTCTTCGCGGTCGAGGAATATGACCTGCGCCATGCCCGGTTCCGCGGCGGTCTGGGTCCCGAGGTCAACCGGGCAGTCTTCATCTCGGGCGATGCGGTGACCGTCCTGCCCTATGACCCGGTGCGGGATCGCGTGCTGCTGATCGAACAGTTCCGTCCCGGTCCCCTGGCGCGGGGCGACCGTCAGCCCTGGCTGCTCGAGGCGATTGCAGGCCGCATCGATCCGGGTGAGACGCCCGAGGAGTCGGCGCGACGCGAAGCGGTGGAAGAGGCGGGGCTGGTGATCGGCCCGATGCATTTTGCTGCCGGCTATTACCCCTCGCCCGGCGCCAAGGCCGAATACCTTTACTCCTATGTCGCCCTGACCGACCTGCCCGATGGCAGTGCCGGCACTTTCGGGCTGGCGGAGGAATCCGAGGATATTCGCGGCCACCTGATCGGGTTCGACCGCCTGATGGACCTGACCGCGAGCGGCGAGATCAACAACGCGCCGCTTCTGGTGACCGTGCTCTGGCTGGCCGCGAACCGGGAACGCCTGCGGCAGGGCGGTTGACGCCCTACTGGATGTAGGGCGCCGGATCGACGGCCTCGGTGCCCTTGCGCACCTCGAAATGCAGGAAGGCGGGATCGGCCTTGCGCACCGTGGCGAATTGCTGGCCGCGCTTGACGGTGTCGCCCTTCTTGACGGTGATGTTGTCGATATAGGTGTAGACTGTGGCGAGGTTGCCGGCATGGCGGATCACCACGATCGCCACCCCCGACGTGTCCTTGGTCACCGCGCCGACCGTGCCGTCATCGGCGGCCTTGACCGCACTGCCGCCCGGCGCGCCGATGTCGATGCCCATGTTGGCCTTTGGTGCGAAGGGCCGGATGATGCTGCCCTGTGCGGGCATGGCAAAGCGGGCTGCCGAAGCTGCCGTGCGCTGCTTGCCGAGATCGGGAGAGGGCGGCGTGTTGTCGGGCTTGGCCGCGGCCGGCTGGGTCTTCTCCTTCGGCAGCGGCTTCGATGCCGAGGGCGGTTCGGGCGTGGGCGAACTCGTGCCGGGCGCATTGACCACATTGGTCGCCGCCGCGGCTGGGGCCGCACCGGGCATGGCGACCGGGATCAGCAGATACTGGCCTTCATGCACCGACAGGTCGGGACCCAGCCCGTTCCATTCCGCAAGCGACTTCGCCGAGACGCCGTACATCCGCGCGATAGAATAGGCCGTCTCACCACGGGCAACCTTGTGGCGGATCGGTTCGGCGCCCGCGGGAGCGGCCGCACCGGTTGCTGCTGGGGCGGGGGCGGCCCGGTCGATCGCGCTCGACGCGATCGCGGTCACTTCAATGCCGCCCGGGGTCGCTGCCGGAGCGGTCCCGACTGCGCTGCCCATCGGGGCGCTTTCGGCCACGCGGTTCGGCAGGGCAAGGACCGCGCCATCGTTCAGCGGCGTGTCGATGTTCAGGGCGTTGTATTCGGCCAGTTGCGTTGGCGCGATGCCCACGCGCGCGGCGACGCTGCCCACGGTATCGCCCTGCCGCGCCACCGCGACCTGATAACCGGGATAGGAGATGACGCCACGCGCATCCGGCATCGGGCGGTTTGCCGTCGCCGTCACCGCTGCCTCGGTTGTCGAGGCGCCGTTGCCGCGCAGATCCCAGTCCTGCGCGCCCTGCGGGCTGACACAGGCGGTCAGCGCCGTAAGCGCCGCGCCAGCCATCAGCACGCGGACCGTCGAACCCGAGGGCGCCCCGCCGAAAGCCATCCTGCCAGAAAGTGTCATGCCTTGCCTCACCTTGCCGCCCGGGTTGATCCCGATGCGCTTCATTCCGATGCCAGTCCCTCGACCAGCGGCACAAAGCGCACCGGGCGAAGTTCCTCATATTCGAAGCCCGCCTCGGTCCGCGTGACCTTGATCAGGCTTTGCACCGCATCGGACTGCCCGACCGGAAGCACCATGATACCGCCGATCTTCAACTGCGCCAAGAGCGGGCCCGGCGGGTCTTCGGCGGCGGCGGTGACGATGATGCGGTCGAACGGGGCCTGATCCGGCAGCCCGAAGCTGCCGTCTGCCGTCAGTGCGGTGATGTTGACCAGATCCAGCTTGCGGAAGATCTCCTGCGCCTCGCGCACCAGCCGGCGATGGCGGTCGACGGTGTAGACCCGCCGCGCCAGCAGGCTGAGGATCGCCGCCTGATAGCCCGAGCCGGTCCCGACCTCGAGCACGGTATCGCGTGGTCCGACATGCAACGCCTGCGTCATCAGCCCGACGACCGAGGGTTGGCTGATCGTCTGCCCGCAGGAGATCGGCAGCGGCATGTCCTCGTAGGCGCGCTCGGCGAAGAGACCGCGCACGAACAGGCCGCGGTCGATCTTTTCCATCGCCGAGAGGACCCGTGCGTCGGTCACGCCCTTGGAGCGGAGTGCGTAGAGAAAGCGCATCTTCTGCTCCGCGGCATCCGTCATCCGAGCGCCGCCTCCAGATCGCTTAGCCGGTCATGCGCCGTCAGGTCCGCGCGCATCGGCGTCACCGAGATATAGCCGTCCAGGTTCACCGCCACATCCGTGCCGGGCAGGGTAGGGCGGTGCTGGGCGCCGCCCTTGATCCACAAGAACCGCCGCCCCGATGGCGACATGTGCGGCTCGACCGAAAACGAGGTATCCCGGCGGAAACCCTGCGCCGCAACGCGCGATCCCTTGACGTCAGCAGCTCCAACTGGCGGGAAATTCACGTTGTAGAACAGACGGTAATCGGTTTCGTCCCAATGTCCCCGATCCAGCAGGCGGCGTATCAGCTCTGCCCCGTGGCTGCGCGCGGCCTCGAAGGGATCGTCCAGCAGCTCGGTCGCACTGCCCATGAACTGCGACAGTGCAATGGCCGGAATGCCCTGAAGCGCCGCCTCCATCGCCCCGCCGATCGTGCCGGAATAAAGCACGTTCTCGCCGGAGTTGTTGCCGCGGTTGACGCCCGACAGCACGAGATCCGGCCAGTTCCCGTCGAGCACGTCGTAAAGCGCCGCGAGCACGCAGTCGGCCGGGCTGCCCTCGGCCGCGTAACGGCGCTCTTCGAGCTTTGCGATCATCATGGGGTGGGTGTAACTGATGCAATGACCGACGCCCGATTGCTCGAAGGCGGGGGCCACAGTCCAGACCTCGCCCTGGGGTCCGGCGAGTTCCGTGGCGATCTGGTTGAGCACCTCGAGCCCCGGAGCGTTGATGCCGTCGTCATTGGTGATGAGAATGCGCATCCGCCTGCCTTTTCGCCGTCCGTTTCCTGATTAGACGAGGGCGTCTCTGCCGTAAAGCGGCCAAGGCCGGGCAACAGCGGGACAGTGGGGCAGGGTCGTTTCAAGCCATGCGCATGGCGCATGGCGGTTCTTCTGGATGCATGGGTTAAAGTCAGCGCCGCATACCTATATGCTGCAACGCAGAAAGTGGCTCTGAAACCACTTGCGTCGAAAGGACAAGACCATGACCATTTCCGTAGCACATCGCGGTTCGCATGCTTCGACGGGCCTTTTCGCCCGTGTGAAGGAAGCTGTTGCGCGCAAGATGACGGAAATGCGCGTTTATGCGCAAACCCGCAGCGAACTCGAAGCGATGAGCGACCGTGACCTCGCCGATCTGGGGATCACCCGCTTCATGATCGAAGACGTTGCCGTGGAAGCCGCACGGCGCGCCTGATCGCCGGCCCCGTCCTGAATGGGCGGGAATGAATTCCATTGTCGCCCGGACGCCATCCTCCCGGCATCCGGCGGTGGCGATGCGGGCCTCGGCAAGGCCTAGCAACAGGCCGCCGAGGCCTTGCCAGCCGCGCCGCCCAGATCATCGAGGATCGGGCAGTCGGGCCGACCGTCGCCCGCGCAGGTTTGCGCCAGATGGCGCAATGTGCCGGCCATGGCCTGCATTTCGGCGATCTTCCGTTCCAGATCGGCCACATGATCCAGCGCCAGCCGCTTCACGTCCGCACTTTGACGGCTGCGGTCGCGCCACAGCGCCAGCAGCGCGTTGATGGTCTCGACCGGAAAGCCCAGATCCCGCCCGCGCCGGATGAAGCGCAGGATCTGCACTTCGGTGTTCCCATAGGTGCGGTAGCCTGACTGAGTCCGCGCCGCCTCCGGGACCAGACCGATCGACTCATAGTAGCGGATCATTTTCGCCGACACGCCCGAGGCGCGGGCAGCTTCCCCGATATTCATGCCCGGTGCTCCTGCTTCGGGGCAAAGCGCCGCAGTCGCAGCGCATTGCCAAGGACAAAGACCGACGACATCGCCATGGCTCCGGCCGCAAAGGCGGGCGACAGCAGGATGCCGTAGGCCGGCCAAAGCGCCCCCGCCGCGAGCGGGATCAGCGCGGTATTGTAGGCGAAGGCCCAGAACAGGTTCTGCCGGATGTTGCGCATCGTCGCCTTCGACAGGGCGATCGCGTCCGAAACCCCGGTCAGCCGCCCCGACATCAGCACCACATCCGCTGCCTCGATGGCGATGTCCGTTCCCGTGCCGACCGCAAGGCCCACATCCGCCTCGGCCAGCGCCGGCGCATCGTTGATGCCGTCGCCGACAAAGGCCAGGCGGCCCATCTCCTTCAGGCGTCGCACCGCCGCAACCTTGCCTTCGGGCAGGACCTCGGCCACCACCTCGTCGATGCCGAGCTTTCTGGCGATGGCTTCCGCCGTGCGAGCATTGTCGCCGGTCACCATCGCGACCTTCAGGCCAAGCGCGTGAAGGGCTGCGATCGCCCGGGGCGTCGTCTCCTTAACAGGGTCGGCCACGGCGAGGATCGCCGCCAGTTGCCCGCCGACCGCGGCATAAAGCGGAGAGCGGGCTTCGACCGCCAGTCGCTCGGCTTCGGCAGCGAAGGGCGCGGTATCGATCCCGAGCTTCGCCATGTAACGGTCAGCGCCAACGGCAACAGTCGTGTCACCTACCTTCGCCGTCACGCCATAGCCGGTAACCGAGGCGAAATCCGCTATTTCCGGCACGTCCAGATCCTCGGCCGAGGCAGCCTCGACCAGCGCGCGGGCGATCGGGTGCTCGGACCGCGCCTCGACGGCAGCGACCGCAGCCAGCACGGCAGCGCGGTCGAAACCGGGGGCCGGGGTCAGGTCTGTCAAGCGCGGCCGGCCTTCGGTCAGCGTGCCGGTCTTGTCCAGCGCGACGACCGAGACATCCTGCAACGCCTGCAGCGCCTCGCCCTTGCGGAACAGCACGCCCAGCTCGGCGCCGCGCCCGGTGCCGACCATGATCGAGGTCGGCGTGGCAAGGCCCATGGCGCAGGGGCAGGCGATGATGAGCACGGCGACGGCATTGACCAGCGCGAAGGTCAGCGCGGGAGAGGGGCCGAAAGCGAGCCACGCGACGAAAGTCAGCAGCGAAAATGCCATGACCGCGGGCACGAACCACAGTGTCACCCGGTCGACCAGCGTCTGGATCGGGAGCTTCCCGCCCTGCGCCTCTTCGACCATGCGGATGATCTGCGACAGCATGGTCGCCTCACCCACGGCGGTAGCGCGGAAGCTGAAGGCGCCGGTCTGGTTGACCGTGCCGCCGGTGACCGGGGCGCCGCTGGCCTTGGCAACCGGCAACGGCTCGCCCGTGATCATGCTTTCGTCGATCCAGCTTTCGCCCTCGGTCACGGTGCCGTCGACCGGCACCCGCTCGCCCGGTCGCACCTCGACAAGATCGCCGGTGCGAAGCTCGGCCACGGGCAGTTCGATGACCCCATCAGCCCGGCGGACCCGCGCCGTCTTTGGTTGCAGTCCCACCAGCCGCCGGATCGCCTCCGAGGTGCGGCCCTTGGCCCGCGCCTCGAGCCAGCGACCGAAGAGGATCAGCGTCACGATCACCGCCGCGGCCTCGTAATAGACATTCACCGTGCCGGCGGGCAGCAGGGCGGGCAGGAAGGTCGCGGCAAGCGAATAGCCGTAGGCGGCGAGCGTGCCCACGGCGACAAGGCTGTTCATGTCCGGCGCCATCCGAACCAGCGCGGGCAAGCCCTTGCGATAAAAGCGAAGGCCGGGGCCAAGCAGAACGGCGCTGGTCAGGACGAACTGCAGATACCAGCTGTTCTGCATCCCGATCGTGTTCATCACCGCCATATGCACGGCCATGAACAGGTGCGACCCCATTTCCAGCACGAAGACCGGCAGCGTCAGAGCAGCGGCGATCAGGAGGTCGCGCTTCAGCGTGGTTTCCTCGGCGGCGCGGCGTTCGGCGGCTTCCGCCATGGCCTCCCCGGCTGCGGCTGCCACCCGGGCATCATATCCCGCCTTCTCGACCGCCGCGATCAGGGCTGCGGGATCGGCGGTCCCGGCCACGGTCACCCGCTCCGTCGCAAGGTTGACGGCCGCCGAGGTGACGCCGGGTACCGAGATCAGCGCCTTTTCCACCCGCGCCACGCATGAGGCGCAGGTCATCCCCTCGATCGCCAGATCCACCGGCGGGCGGCGCACGTCGTAGCCCGCCGTCTCGACCGACCGGATCAGCGCCGCGCGGTCAAGCGCGGGGCCGGTGATCTCGGCCCGTTCTGTCGCAAGGTTGACCGAGGCGCCCTCGACCCCGGGAACGGCTTTGAGCGCGCGCTCCACCCGCCCCACGCAGGAGGCGCAAGTCATGCCCTCGATGTCGAGCACGACGCGCTCGGCAGTGGCATTGGCGACGTGTTTTTCATGTCTGGTCATGGCGGGACTCCTTTCGTGGATGTCTTCCGCTGCTGCAGATAAGGTTTCCAATGATGGGAAGGTCAAGACCCGATCCTCGGCAATTCAACAATTGGTTTGGCTCTTGACCTTCCCACTGTGGGAAGCCCTATCTGTGGAGAACACCATTCGAGCCAAGAGGCAAACCATGCAGTTCCACGTCGAAAACATGACCTGCGGCGGCTGTGTGCGCGGAGTGACGCGCGCGATCCAGGGCATCGACCCCGCCGCCGAGATCACGGCCGATCTCGAAACCCGCAATGTCGAGGTCAAGACCGCGGCTGAACGCAAGGCCGTCGTCGCGGCCCTGGCGGAAGCCGGCTTCGAGGCTGCCTGAGGCGCCGCGCTGCTCAGCCGAAGTAGCGTCGCAGCAGGAGCTTCTCGATCTCGAGGAGCACAAGCGAAGCCGCGCCGGCAGCAAGGATGATCGCGCCATCGGTCAGGCTCAAGGGCCGGGAGTCGAAGATCTTCTGCAGCGCAGGGACATAGGTGAACGCAAGCTGTCCGGCGACGACGACCGCGACGGCCGCGAGGACGGGTCGCGTTCCTTTCACACCGGTAAGCGAAAAAGAGCTTCGGTGCAGGTACCGGACGGAGAAAAGATAAGAAATCTCCAGTACAACCAGCATGTTGACGACCGAAGTTCGCGCGGTTTCAAGGTCGCGGCCCTGATCGAGCGCCCAGAAGAACGTGGCGAGGCAGATCGCCGTGAACAGCGCAGTGACGAAGACGATCCGCCAGACGAGGAAGCGTGAAAGAAGCCCGGCATCGGCCCGGCGCGGCGGGCGTTGCATTGCCCCTGGCTCCGGCGGCTCGAAGGCCAGGACAAGCCCCAATGTGCCCTCGGTCAGCAGGTTCACCCAAAGGATCTGGACCGGTGTCATAGGCAGGACAAAGCCAAGAAGGATCGCGGCGATGATGATCAGCGCCTCGCCGCCGTTGGTGGGCAGGGTCCAGGCCACGACCTTGCGGATGTTGTCCTGAACCGTGCGGCCTTCCTTCACCGCCGCGACAATGGAGGCGAAATTGTCGTCCAGGAGCACCATCTGCGCCGCTTCCTTGGCTGCCTCCGTGCCCTTGATCCCCATCGCGATCCCGACATCCGCCTGTTTCAGCGACGGGGCGTCGTTCACGCCATCGCCGGTCATCGCGACGATGCGCCCTTCGGCCTGAAGCGCCTGGACGATGCGCAGCTTGTGCGACGCGCTGGTGCGGGCAAAGACCGTTACATCGGCGATTGCGCTGGCGAAGTCCGCATCAGACAGCCGGTCGATATCCAGCCCTGTCAGGACCTTCGGATTGTCCGACAGGTCGAGCTGGCGGGCGATCGCCAGCGCCGTCCCGGCATGGTCGCCTGTGATCATCCTGACCCCGATCCCGGCCGAGCGACATTCGGCGATGGCCTGGATGACCTCGTCTCGGGGCGGGTCGATAAGGCCGACGATGCCGAGAAAGGTCAGTCCCTCGCGAAGATCCTCGAAGCCAAGCGTGGTCCGACCGTCGGGAAGGGCATGGGTGGCAAAGGCCAGAACGCGCTCCCCCTGGCTCGCCGCCTCGGCGATGCGGGCGGTCCAGAAGGCGCTGTCGGCGGGTTCGGTGCCCGTCGCCGTCTCTTGCTGGCTGCACATTGCCAGGACCTGCTCGGGCGCACCCTTCACGAAGACGATGCGTTGTTCGTAGGGCATCCGGTGCAGCGTTGCCATGAAGCGGTGCTTGGCATCGAAGGGGATCTCGTCGATCCGCTGCCATTCGTCGCGTTCGTTGGCAGGATCGAAGCCCGCCTTGTGGGCCAGCGTCACCAGCGCGCCCTCCATCGGATCGCCTTCGACCGACCAGCCGCGATCGGAGCGCAGCACAGCGTCGTTGCAGAGCGTCGCCGCCCGGATCAGCGACAGGGTCGGCCCGTGATCCGCGCCGCTGCCCAGCCCGTGCGGGCCCGGGTCATATCCGGCACCGCCGATCATGGTGGTCTCGTGGCCGGCAACGACCCGCCGGACCGTCATCTCGTTGCGGGTTAGCGTACCGGTCTTGTCCGAACAGATGACCGACACGGCGCCAAGCGTCTCGACCGCCGGAAGCCGCCGGATCACCGCGCGGCGTGCGGCCATCCGTCGGACCCCGATTGCCAGGGTGATGGTGATGACCGCGGGCAACCCCTCGGGCATCATGCCGACGGCCAGCGCCACCACCGCCATCAGCGCGTCGGTCCAGCCGAAGCCGCGCAGGCCAACGGCAAAGGCGAAGAGCGCGACCGCCAGCGCCAGGCTAAACCAGGTGAAGCGGCGCCCAAAGCGGTTGATCTGGCGCAGAAGCGGCGTCGTCACGTCTCCGACCGTGCCGAGCAGCGCGCTGATCTTGCCGATTTCGGTCGAAAGGCCCGTGGCGACCACGATCCCGGTTCCCTGGCCCGCGGCCACCAGCGTGCCGGAATAGGCCATCGAGTGGCGGTCGCCAATGGCGCCTTCCGCCGGCGATGGCGCGGTCTGCTTCCCGCTCGCCACCGACTCTCCGGTCAGGATCGCCTCGTCAATCAGCAGGCTTCGCGCCTTGACCAGCCGGAGGTCGGCGGGGACGCGGTCGCCCGGCTCGATCAGGACGACGTCGCCGGGGACGAGGTCGGCCACGGGCACACCGATGCGCTGCCCGTCGCGCAGGACCGCCGCGACCGGCGCGATCAGCCTGCCGATGGCGCGCAGGGCCTCTTCGGCCTTGCCTTCCTGCAGGACGCCCACGGTTGCATTCACCAGCACGACGGCAAGGATCACGCCCGCGTCGATGCCGTGGCCAAGCACAATCGCCGCCGTCGCGCTGGCGAGAAGGAAATAGATCAGCGCGTTGTTGAACTGTGATAGGAATCGCAGGAGCAGGCCGCGGCGTCGGCCTTCGGGCAGAGCATTCGGTCCGAAGACCGCCAGCCGCCGTGCGGCTTCATCCGAGGCAAGTCCTTTATCGCCGGTCCGGAACTGCGCGGCGACCTCGGCCTCGGCGATCTGGTGTGCGCTTGCCGCAAGAGCCGGGAAAGCTGCAAAGCCGGACTCGTCCCGGGTCATGGGGCACCGGCGGGCCGGAAGGGGGCGGGGCAGGCATGGGCCATGCCCCACTTTGGCAAGCAGGATGCCCCCGGATCAAGACCTCAGCGGAGGAAAGCGGGCGCGGCGACACTGCCGCGCCCGCAATCGGTGTCGCCTTGGTCAGGCCAGATCGAAGCGGTCAAGGTTCATTACCTTGGTCCAGGCCGCGACGAAGTCCTTCACGAACTTGCCGGCGTTGTCCGCCTGGGCATAGACCTCGGAGATTGCCCGCAGCTGCGAGTTGGAACCGAAGACCAGATCGACGCGGCTTGCCGTCCATTTCGGCGCGCCCGTCTTGCGGTCACGGCCTTCGAACAGGTCCTGCGCGTCCGACTTGGCGACCCATTTCGTGCTCATGTCGAGCAGGTTGACGAAATAGTCGTTGGTCAGCGTACCCGGCCGGCTGGTGAAGACGCCGTGCTTGGTCTGGCCGTAGTTCGCGTCCAGCGCCCGCAGACCGCCAACCAGCACGGTCATTTCCGGCGCAGTCAGTGTCAGCAACTGGGCCTTGTCGATGAGCATTTCCTCGGCCGACAGGGTGAAGCGGGTCTTCGCGTAGTTGCGGAAGCCGTCCGCGACCGGCTCCAGCACCTCAAAGGAATGGACATCGGTCTGTTCCTGGGTCGCGTCGGTACGGCCGGGGGCAAAGGGCACGATCACGTCATGGCCCGCCGCCTTGGCCGCCAGTTCGACTGCGGCATTGCCGCCAAGCACGATCAGATCGGCCAGCGACACCTTCTTGCCGCCGGTCGCAGCCGTATTGAACTCGGCCTGCACCTTTTCCAGCGCTCCCAGCACCTTTGCCAGTTGCGCGGGCTGGTTCGCTTCCCATGACTTCTGCGGCTCTAGCCGGATGCGCGCGCCATTGGCGCCGCCGCGCTTGTCCGATCCGCGGAAGGTCGATGCCGAGGCCCAGGCCGTGGCGATTAGCTCGGCGATGCTCAGACCCGAGGCGATGATGCGCGCCTTGAGCGCTGCCGCATCGGCCTCGTCGATCAGCGGATGAACCGCAGCCGGAACCGGATCCTGCCAGATCAGGTCCTCCGCCGGAACTTCCGGCCCGAGATAGCGCACCTTTGGCCCCATGTCGCGATGGGTCAGCTTGAACCATGCGCGGGCGAAGGCATTGGCGAACTGGTCGGGGTTTTCGAGGAACCGGCGCGAGATCTTCTCGTAGTCCGGGTCGAAGCGCAGGGCGAGGTCGGTCGTCAGCATCGCCGGCGCGTGGCGCTTGCTCGCGTCATGGGCGTCGGGGACAGTGTTTGCGCCCATGCCATGCTTCGGCGTCCACTGATGCGCGCCGGCGGGCGACTTCGTCAGTTCCCATTCATAGCCGAACAGGTTCCAGAAGAAGTTGTTGCTCCACTGGGTCGGCGTGGTGGTCCAGGTGACTTCCAGACCGCTCGAGATCGTGTCGCCCCCCTTGCCCGAGCCGAACTTGCTGGCCCAGCCAAAGCCCATCTCCTCGATCGGCGCGGCTTCCGGTTCGCGCCCGACCAGCGCGGCATCGCCTGCGCCGTGGGTCTTGCCGAAGGTGTGTCCGCCGGCGATCAGCGCAACGGTTTCCTCGTCATCCATCGCCATGCGGGCAAAGGTCTCGCGGATGTCTCTGGCCGCGGCCAGCGGATCGGGATTGCCGTCGGGGCCTTCCGGGTTCACGTAGATCAGGCCCATCTGCACGGCGGCCAACGGGTTTTCCAGATCGCGATCTCCGCTGTAGCGGCTGTCCGGCCCGCCGCTGAGTTCGAGCCATTTCTTCTCGGCCCCCCAGTAGACGTCCTCTTCCGGCTCCCAGGTATCGGCACGACCGCCGCCAAAGCCGAAGGTCTTGAATCCCATCGACTCGAGCGCGACGTTTCCGGTCAGGATCATCAGGTCGGCCCAGGAAATCGCGTTGCCGTATTTCTGCTTGATCGGCCAGAGCAGGCGGCGGGCCTTGTCGAGGTTGACGTTGTCCGGCCAGGAGTTCAGCGGCGCAAAGCGCTGTTGACCTGCGCCCGCGCCGCCGCGGCCGTCACCGGTGCGGTAGGTCCCGGCGCTGTGCCAGGCCATGCGGATGAAGAGGGGGCCGTAATGACCGAAGTCAGCGGGCCACCAGTCCTGGCTGTCGGTCATCAAGGCGCGCAGGTCTGCCTTCAGCGCCTGATAATCCAGCCCCTTGAAAGCCTTGGCATAGTCGAAGTCCTGACCGAGCGGATCGGATTTGCCCGAATTCTGGTGCAGGATCCGCAGGTTCAGCTGGTTCGGCCACCAGTCCTGGTTCGACTGCGCCCCGAGCGTCGTCAGCGCACCGTGCATCACCGGGCACTTGCCGCCGCTGCCGGTATCGTTTCCATCCATGGCTCTCTCCAATGCTGGCTCATCAAGGACAATCGCGGGGGTCGTCCCGGTGGTACGCATCCAGGGTCAAGACCGCATGACGCAATGCCGCGCGGAACAGACTCATCCTCGACGTGAACCGCATCTCCCCCGCGTCACATCCACCGGAGTATCAGGGGCCATTCATTAGATTAAGTTGGATTTCCTGATTGCTGCGATAAGATTGGCTTATGAACAACCTGACCCTCCGCCAGCTTCGCTATTTCACCGCCCTGGCCCGGCTGCGCCATTTCGGTCGCGCCGCCGACGCCTGCGCCATTTCCCAACCGGCGCTGTCGATGCAGATCCGCGAACTGGAGGTGTCGCTCGGAACCGAGCTGTTCGAACGCGGGGCGCGGCAGTTGCGTCTGACCGCCTTCGGTGAGGAATTCGCCGGTCGCGTACAGGACATCCTCCGTTCGGTCGATGAACTGGGAGATCTGGCCCGTGCTTCGCGCGACGGGTTGGTCGGGCGGTTTCGGATCGGGGTGATTCCGACGGTTGCGCCCTATCTTCTGCCGTCCATCATCGGCCGCGTGACCGAAACGAACCCCGATCTCGACCTGCATCTGCGCGAGACGATCACGCCGAAGCTGGTGCAGGAGCTGGATGAGGGAAAGCTTGACGCTGCTATCGTCGCCTTGCCGGTATCCGAACCGGCACTGACCGAGGTCGCGTTGTTTTCGGAGCAGTTCGTGCTGGTCCGCCCGCTTGCGGATAGCAACAAGCCGGTCCCCGACCGCGAGGGACTTCGCGAGATGCGGCTGCTCCTGCTGGAAGAGGGCCACTGTTTTCGCGATCAGGCGCTGTCCTTCTGCAACCTGACCGCCGCGCCGCCACGCGAGCTTCTGGATGGAAGTTCGCTGTCTACGCTGGTGCAGATGGTGGGGGCGGGGATCGGCGTCACGCTGATCCCCGAAATGGCGGTACCGGTCGAAACACGTTCGGCCGCAGTCGCAATCGCCCGGTTTCGCGCGCCGCAGCCCAGCCGGACCATCGGTATGGTCTGGCGGCGGACAAGCCCGCTGGCGCGCCAGCTCGTCCAGATCGCCGAGACGGTGCAACGAGCCTGGGCCCGCCAGGCGACAGGGGGTGTAACTGGGGGTGGGGTGGGGGCCTGACCCCGGAATGCCAGGGTCAGGGAAGGCTGCGTTAGTCCGACGGCATCCGTCCGGAAGCCCTGAGGTGCAGGATCTCGAGACGGCCAAGGCCGATGTCGCGCAAGAGGTGGTCGTCGAACGTCAGCAATTGCCGCTCGAGCTCGCGCCGCACGCGGGCTTCGCGCTGCCGGGCGAGCTGGCGCGACCAGGCACCCCGCCAATTGCGCAGGTGCCGGGCGAGGCTTTCGTGCAGACCGCCTTGGATGACCGCGGGGCCGGCCGAAAGGCCGTGATGGATGGTTGGTGCCATCATGACATCTCCCCTTACGGGCCCGACGCAAAGGGCGGCAGAGGCTGGTTCAACAGGACCATTGCCCCGGCTCCGGCGACGAACAGCGCGGCGGGAACCGCTGTGATCGGGAGCCGCGGCCTCTTGCGGGACCCGGTCGACTGAGCGGCTGAGGCTACGTCTTCGTTCCTTGGCGGAATTGCTTCGTTCTGAAGCAAGGCAGAGATCAGCAAGGCATGCGGAATGGGCATGGCTATCCTCCCTTGAGGGGGCGTGCCTCCGGGTGTGGGTTCTGGGGGGCGGGAGACCGGAGGCACCCGGTGGATCTATCTCCCGGGGCCATCCTGAGCCTGATGCCGTCAGCACAGCGTCCTGCAACCGGACCCGGCTGTGAAAGCAACGTCAAATGCCTGCCCGACCGTTGCTTTTTCGCCGGGCGCCGCTACCAGGTCAGCAACAGGCGGTCGCTGACCTGTTCCGCCTCGAGGCTTTGTCCCTCCATCTGGAAGCGGCGCAGCATCGAGCGGCCGAGGTCGATCATGACCTCGCGCTCGAACAGGCCCGGGGGCAGGGGGATCGCGCAGGCCCGGTCGCCGCTTTTCTTGGTGCCATCGATGCTGAGCGCCACGCGCACGCCGCGTGCCTTGCAATCGCCGATCGCGGCCATCAGGCGCGACAGGTCGAAGCCCTGCGCGCCGTAGAGGATCGTCTGCGAATGGGCATAGGGCGGGTCGCAATAGACTAGATCGCCGGGTTGTGCCCGCGCCATCGCCTCTTCGAAATCCATCCGGTCAAACTGCGCACCCTTCAGCCGGGCATGCCAGAGGTCGACGCGCTTGCCGAAAGCGGCGGGCGGGATCGGGGGATGGACGCCGACCGGGGTCGACATGTAGCCGTCCTTGCGGCGGAACCGCACGACGCCGCCGTAGCAGCTGCGGGTCAGGAACAGGAAATCGGCGCCATTCGGCTGCGCGTTGTAGCTGGCCTTGATGCGTTCGTATTCCTCTTCGCGCTCGCCAGATCGGAAGGCGGTCCACCGTTCGGCATACCAGCGCTTCAACTGCTCGGGGTCACGGGCCAGCGCCTGCCAGATCTCGATCAGAGGCGCGAAGGTGTCGGATCCGAAGGCGCGCTCGGGTGCAAGCGTTGCCATGACCCCGCCAGCGCCGAGAAAGGGTTCATGATAGGCGCCGTGGCTGGCCGGGAATTCGGCGATGATGCGGGGGGCGACCTTCTGCTTGCTGCCGATCCATTTCAAGAGTTGCGGCTTGAAGGGCGTGACGGCGCGCCGGTCTGCCTCAGTCGTTGCCACATACTGCATATTGTCGACTTGTCCCCATGCATCCCAAGTTGCGGTAGTCTCGCCCGAAATCGGGCGGGATCCAAGAGTGAACAGCCGGGGAGCCGAAAAGGAAAGGGCGGCGCATGGGGGAGGACCCGCGCCGCCCGTCGGGACGAAGACAGAAGGAGGTTCCGGAAGTGCCGACCTTCTGCTGCCCGGATGCTCGCGGCGGGAAAGGAGGGACCCCGCCGCGAGCGATCGTCTTAGAAGAACCCGAGCTTGTTCGGGTTGTAGGACACGAGCAGGTTCTTCGTTTCCTGATAGTGGTCGAGCATCATCTTGTGGGTTTCACGCCCGATGCCCGACTGCTTGTAGCCGCCGAAGGCCGCACCCGCCGGATAGGCGTGGTAGCAGTTGGTCCAGACCCGGCCCGCCTCGATCCCGCGACCCGCACGGTAGGCGGTGTTCATGTCGCGGCTCCACACCCCGGCGCCAAGGCCGAAGACGGTGTCGTTGGCGATTTCGAGCGCTTCTTCCAGCGTCTTGAAGGTGGTCACGGACACGACCGGCCCGAAGATTTCCTCCTGGAAGACGCGCATCTTGTTGTTGCCTTCGAAGACCGTCGGCTGGATGTAGAAGCCTTCCCTCAGATCGCCGTTGAAGTGGTTCGCCGAGCCACCCGTCAGCACTTTCGCGCCTTCCTTGCGGCCGATCTCGAGATAGGACGAGATCTTGTCGAACTGCTCCTGGCTCGCCTGAGCGCCGATCATGGTGTTGCCGATCCGGGGGTCGCCCGCCACGATCGCCTCGACCCGCTTCAGCGCCTTTTCCATGAACCGGTCATAGATCGATTCCTGGATCAGCGCCCGCGACGGGCAGGTGCAGACTTCGCCCTGGTTCAGGGCGAACATCGTGAATCCTTCCAGCGCCTTGTCGAGAAATTCGTCGTCCTCGTCCATCACGTCGGCGAAAAACAGGTTCGGCGACTTGCCGCCCAGTTCCAGCGTGATGTTGGTCAGGTTGTCGGCGGCAGCGCGCATGATCATCTTGCCGACGGGAGTCGACCCGGTGAAGGCGATCTTGGCGATGCGCTTCGAGGTCGACAGCGCCGCGCCGGCTTCTTCGCCGATGCCGTTGACGATGTTCAGAACGCCCGGCGGCAGCAGGTCCTCGATAAACTGCATCAGGAACATGATCGAGGCCGGGGTCTGCTCGGCCGGCTTCAGCACGACGCAGTTGCCGGCGGCCAGCGCCGGGGCGAGTTTCCAGGCTGCCATCAGAATCGGGAAGTTCCAGGGGATGATCTGGCCGACGACGCCGAGCGGCTCGTGGAAGTGATAGGCGACGGTGTCGTTGTCGATCTGGCCGATCGAGCCTTCCTGGGCGCGGATGGCGCCGGCGAAGTAGCGGAAGTGGTCGATGGTCAGCGGGATGTCTGCAGCCAGCGTTTCACGCAGCGGCTTGCCGTTGTCCCAGGTCTCGGCCAGCGCGATGGCTTCCAGGTTCTGCTCGATGCGGTCGGCGATCTTCAGCAGGATGTTCGAGCGCGTGGTGATCGAGGTTTCGCCCCAGGCCTTGCGGGCCTTGTGGGCGGCGTCCAGCGCGATCTCGATGTCGTTGGCGTCCGAACGGGCCACTTCGCAGATGACCTGTCCGGTCACCGGCGAGATGTTCGGCATGTAGCGGCCCGACCGGGGCGCAACCCATTCGCCACCGATGTAGTTGTCGTAGCGGGTCTTGAACGGGGCCGACTTGAGGCCGAATTCCTCGTGTTTGGTCATTGGTCTCTCCTCCACATAGCCGCCTTCGTTGCGGCCTGAGGAGAAGGTGGACTCGCAAGATCGCGCTGTCAGCCCGTCGGCAGACGACCTTTCGCCCGACCTGTCTCAGGATTGCGACACATGACAAGGACGAATTGCGGCTATGACCGCTGTGCAAGGCTGCCGATCTTGCGGTGGAAGGTGGCGCGGCTGATTCCGAGCGACCGTGCCGCCGCAGAGACGTTGCCTCCGTGCCGGGCAAGGGCGCGCTGAAGGACCGCCCGTTCGGCATCCTCAAGCGTTTCGGGGCCAGCAAGACCTAGAAGGTCAGAGGCCGGACGCGGTGCCGCGATCAAATCGCCCGACAGGTTCAGCAACTGCCGCGCGCTGCGCGTTGCCCCCACGACCAGGTCGTCGCCATCCACGGCCAGCAACGCGGCGGCGGCCCGGTCGGACCCCGGCACCAGAACGATGCGCGCCTTTGGGAAGGCGTGGCGGAAGGCGTCTGCCTCGATCTTGCGGGCGGCTTCGACCACCAGATGCGAGATGATCGTCGCAAAGCCTT
>JAYRKT010000074.1:0-10736 GCA_041905595.1 Rhodobacter sp. | reverse complement strand
CCGGGTAATGATGGCGCCTGTCGTGCCGGGGCTGACCGACCCCGAGATCGACCCTCTGCTGGAGGCCGCGAAGGAGGCGGGCGCGGCCGTGGCAAGCTGGATCATGCTGCGGCTGCCCGGCGAGGTGGCGCCGCTGTTCAAGGAATGGCTCGAGGCGCGCCTGCCGGCCCCCCGTGCCGCCAAGGTGCTTGCCCGGGTTCGCGAAACCCATGGGGGCAAGGATTACGATCCGGCCTGGGGCAAGCGGATGCGCGGCGAGGGGCTGTGGTCGAACCTGATCGCCCGCCGTTTCGAAATCGCGGTGAAACGGCTCGGGCTGGACCGCGAGCTGCCGCCGATGCGCACCGACCTGTTCCGCCCGCCCCCGAAACCCGGGGATCAGCTGAGCCTGTTCTGACCGAAGCGCGGCCAGGATCCTACGATGGAGTCTGGCCTGCGCTTCTGCTGCAGGAGGTCAGCCCCGGCGTCCACGCCGTTCGCGCCGCGCGCCGCCGGCATCGTCACCTGTGCCGTCCGAGGCCGATGAGAAGCCACCCAGGGCCGCTGCAATGGTCTCGAGCGACGGACGGGGGCCTTTGGGCCGTGCGACCAGCGCCTCGTGCATCGCCTGCAGGTGTTCGGGCATCGTGCCGCAGCAACCGCCGATGACCCGTACACCGGCATCGCGGGCAAGGACGGCATATTCCGCCATCAGTTCGGGCGTGCCGTCGTAATGGATATGGCCGTCATGGTATTTCGGGATCCCGGCATTGCCCTTGGCGATGATCGGGCGTTCGGACCCATGGGCGACGAAGCCAAGCACCGTGCGCAGCAGGTCCGCCGCGCCCACGCCGCAGTTCGCGCCGAAGGCGATCGGCGGGTTCGGCAGCTTTTCCACGAGGTCGGCGAACTGGGCCGAGGTCACGCCCATCATCGTCCGGCCGGCAGTGTCAAAGCTCATCGTGCCGCACCAGGGCATGTTCGCGCGCTGCGCCGCCTCGGCGGCGGCGCGGAATTCCTCGGGGGCCGAGATCGTCTCGACCCAGAGGACGTCGACGCCGCCTTCCTTCAGGCCCTCGGCCTGTTCGTGGAATATCTCCACGGCCAGCGCATGAGTCATCGTGCCCATCGGCTCGAAGATTTCTCCCGTCGGTCCCACCGATCCCGCTACGACCACGGCACGGCCTGCCGAATCCGCGACATCGCGGCCGATCGCAGCGGCGATGCGGTTCAACTCACGCACCTGGCCCTGTGCGCCGTGCAGTTTCAGCCGGCTGGCATTGCCGCCAAAGGAGTTGGTCAGGAAGATGTCCGATCCGGCCTCCACCGCGCTGGAATAGAGCGCGCGGATACGATCGGGATGCTGGACGTTCCACATCTCGGGCGGCTCGCCCGAGGCGAGGCCCATGTTGAACAGGTTGGTGCCGGTCGCGCCATCGGCCATCAGCCAGTCGCGGGTGGAAAGAAGCCGGGAAAGTGCGTCTGTCATGGTGGTCTTCCTGACGATCGGCCGGTCCGCGCCGGCCCTTGCGAGAAGCTCTGCCACGCCGCGCAGGTCAGGCAAAGCCAATTCTGTTCATCATCATGTTGCGCCGGTTCCGGAACCCACGGCCGCGGGTGTCCTGAAAGCGAAAGGGCCGCTCCTGCGGGAACGGCCCTCTTGTGGATTCGGCGCGGGAACCGGAGGCAGGCCGTCAGATGTCGTTCTGGATCTGGCTCTTCGCGATCCGCATGAAATCCCCAAGGCGCGAACGCACTTCATCGGGGGTGACCTTTCCGGCCAGATCGCCGGCAACGCGGTTCACGATGTCCTCGGTCCCGGGGGCTTTGACCTCAAGCTTGACGAGGTCCATGGCGTAATCCTCGAGTTCCTGTCCGGATTTGCCCAGCAGGTTGCCGGCCCAGACGCCCAGCAGGTGGTTGCGCCGGGCCTCGGCGCGGAACTGCTGTTCCGAATCCAGAACGAACTTCGACTCGAAGCCCCGCTCGCGGTCGTCAAAGGTGGTCATGGCAGATCCCTCGCGTTGCATGGTTACCGCCTCATATGCCCGCTGACAGGGCAGACCGCAAGGCCCGCGCAGCCTTGCGAGGCGCGGCAGCTTGCCGTATAGGCTGCCCATCTTTCGGAGAGGGGCGGGGCCGGTCGGCCCCGGCCCGTGTTCCCTTTGAGTCCAGTGCGGCCAGGCTTGGCCGCGGCCGCCGATCGGAGAATTCATGGCACGCCGCAAGAAGATCTACGAAGGCAAGGCGAAGATCCTCTACGAAGGCCCGGAGCCGGGTACGCTGGTGCAATACTTCAAGGATGACGGTGTCGCGGTCGTCACCCCCCAGGAAGGGCTGGGCGTCGAAGGCAAGGGCGTCCTGAACAATCGCCTGTCGGAATTTTTCATGTCCGGGCTGAACTCGATCGGTGTGCCAACGCATTTCATCCGCCGGCTGAACATGCGTGAGCAGCTGGTGCGGATGGCCGAGATCATCCCGATCGAAGTCGTGGTGCGCAACTTTGCCGCCGGCCCGATTTCGGAGCGTCTCGGCATTCCTGAAGGCACGCCATTGCCGCGCCCGATCGTCGAATACTACTACAAGGACGACAAGCTCGCGAACCCGATGGTTGCCGAAGAGCACATCATCGCCTTCGGTTGGGCCAGCCAGCAGGATCTCGACGACATGGTGGCGCTGGCGCTGCGGGTGAACGACTTCCTGTCGGGCGTGATGATGGGCGTCGGCATCCGCCTTGCCGATTTCCGTCTCGAGATCGGCCGGATCTGGGAAGGCGACTTCATGCGCCTGATCGTCGCCGACGAGATCAGCCCCGACAGCTGCCGCCTGTGGGACATGCGCCAGATCGAGCGCCCCGACGCGCCGCCGGCGGAACTGGCCGATGTCTATACCGAACTCGCGCGGCGGCTGGGGGTCATGCCCTCGAACGTCACGCATACGACCAAGCCCACGCTCATCAACTGAAAGGCCCCGCCGATGTCCGCTTCCTTGAAGGCCCGCGTTCATGTCATGCTCAAGGACGGCGTCCTCGATCCGCAGGGCGAGGCAGTGCGCCACGCGCTCGGCACGCTCGGCTTCACTGGGGTCGAGGCGGTGCGGCAGGGCAAGGTGATCGAGCTGGATCTGGCGGCGACCGACAAGGCCAGCGCCGAGGCCGAAGTCAAGGCGATGTGCGAGAAGCTGCTCGCCAATACGGTGATCGAGAAATACTCGGTCGAGATCGCCTGAGGCATTCTTCCCCAAATCTTCCGGTGAGGCAGACGCAACCCGGACCGGGCGGTGGCCCGCCCCGACCGGTCTGCGGGCTGGCGCATCTGCCGCGCGCGGCGGGCCTTGAAGGCCGGCGGGGCGGGCCCTAGTCTCCGCCCGCGAAACAGGAGCGGGTCATGGCCGGCAAGCGCAGCATCTTCGAAGAGGTCGCCTCCACCGAGAAAGTGGCCGTGACCCAACCGGGTCTGATCGACCGCGGCAGCCGTGGTGCGCGTGGCGCGATTCGGCTGTGGCTGATGCTGATTTTCCTGCTTGTGGTGCTGATGATCTCGGTCGGCGGCATGACCCGGCTGACCGACAGCGGGCTGTCGATCACCGAATGGCGGCCCGTGACCGGGGCGATCCCGCCGATGGACGAGGCCGGCTGGGCCGCCGAATTCGCCAAGTATCAGGCGAGCCCGCAATACCAGCTGATGAACCAGGGCATGACGGTCGAGGAATTCAAGTCAATCTACTGGTGGGAATGGGGCCATCGCCAGCTTGGGCGGGTGATTGGCCTTGTCTGGGCGGTCGGGTTCCTGGGTTTCCTGCTCGCGCGGAAGATCCCGACGGGTTGGACGAAGCGCCTGCTGCTGATCGGCGCCCTCGGCGGCGTGCAGGGCGCGATCGGCTGGTGGATGGTGTCCTCGGGGCTTGAGGCCGGGATGGTCTCGGTCGCCTCCTACCGGCTGGCCGTGCATCTGGGCATCGCCTTCGCCATTCTCGGGCTGATCGCCTGGTATGTGTTCCTGCTTGGGCGGAGCGAGACCGACCTTCTCCAGGCGCGGCGCGGACGCGAGGCGAAGCTGAATGGTCTGGCGACGGGCGTCCTGCATCTGGCCTTCCTGCAAATTCTGATCGGTGCGCTGGTCGCGGGGATCGATGCTGGTCGCGCCTTTCCGACCTGGCCCGACATGAATGGCCAGTTCTTCCCGGCCGATGCCTTCTATGTGCCGGGACGGCCGGCCTGGGCGGCGTTCTTTGAAAATCCCGGCCTTGTCCAGTTCATCCACCGGATGGTCGGATACACGCTGTTGGTCTTTGGCCTGTTCACCTGGTGGCAGGCGCGGTCCTCGTCCTATCAGGTGACGCGCAAGGCCTTCGACTGGATGGCGGTAATGTTGTTCGGGCAGGTCGTGCTGGGCATTGTCACGGCGCTGAGCGCCGCCTCGCCGCATGTCGCCATCACCCATCAACTGGGCGCGGTCATCCTCTGGGTGCTGATCCTGCGCGCCCGGTATCTGAGCCAATACCCCGTTGCGGGGTCGATCCGGAAGGGAACTGCATGACCGCTTACGACAAGCTGATGGCCTTTCAGCGCCAGACCGAGGCGCTGGCTCAAGTGGCCGGACGGCTGGGATGGGATCAGGAAACGGTGATGCCCCGCGGCGCGGCCGAGCAGCGGTCGGAAGAGATGGCAGCTATGGAGGGCATCCTTCACGCCCGCCGGACCGATCCGAAGATTGCCGACTGGCTGGCCGCGGCCGAGCCGCAGGATGAAGAGGCAGAGGCGCAGATCCGCCAGATCCGCCGCAGCCACGAACGCATGGTCAAGGTGCCGGGCGACCTCGCGCAGGAAATCGCCCGCGTCACCTCGATGGCGCAGGGCATCTGGGCCGAGGCGCGGGCCAATGACGATGTCGCGGCCTTCCTGCCGGTGCTGTCGCAGGTCATCCGCCTGCGCCAGGACGAGGCGACCTGCCTTGCGCAGGGCGGGGACCTTTACGACGCGCTGATGGACGACTATGAGCCGGGCGCAAATGCCGCGACGATCGGCGCGATGTTCGACCGGATGCGCCCGCGCCTTGTGGCGCTGCGCGAGGCGGTGCTGGGTGCGTCCCATCAGCCGCCGGCGCTGCAGGGCCATTTCGGCACCGACGGCCAGCTGCGGCTGGCGCGCGATCTTGCCACGGCCTTCGGCTATGACTGGACGCGCGGGCGGCTGGATCTGGCCGTGCATCCTTTCTCCTCCGGGTCGGGATCCGATGCGCGGATCACCACGCGCGTGGTCGAGACCGAGCCCTTCAACTGCATCTATTCGACGATCCACGAGGTCGGCCATGCCTGCTACGAGCTGGGCATCGACCCCGACTATGCGCTGACGCCGCTTGGGCAGGGCGTGTCGATGGGCGTCCATGAAAGCCAGAGCCGGATCTACGAGAACCAGCTTGGCCGCAGCCGCGCTTTCACCGGCTGGCTCTTCGGGCAGATGCGCGACCGCTTCGGCGCCTTCGGGATCGAGGATGGCGAGACCTTCTACGGCACGGTGAACCGGGTCCAGTCAGGCTTCATCCGCACCGAGGCCGATGAGGTGCATTACAACCTGCACATCATGATGCGCTTCGATCTGGAGCGGGCGCTGATCCGCGGCGATCTGGCGGTCAAGGATCTCGAGGCGGCCTGGAACGATCGCTTCAAGGCCGACTTCGGCGTGCCCGTCGATCGCCCGGCCCACGGGATGCTGCAGGACGTCCACTGGTCGGTCGGCCTGTTCGGCTATTTCCCGACCTACAGCCTGGGCAATGTCTATGCCGGTTGCCTGCACAAGGCGATGCGGGCCGACCTTCCCGATCTCGACGAGGCGCTGGCGGCGGGCAACACCGCGCCTGCGACCGGTTGGCTGCGCGAGAAGGTCCAGCGCCACGGCGGCCTTTACCGCCCGCGCGAGGTCATCGCGCAGGCCTGTGGCTTTGAGCCCGACGAGGGGCCGTTGCTCGACTATCTCGAGGCGAAGTTCCGGGATCTTTACCGGATCTGATCCGGTCCTGTGACCAGGGGCGGAAGAAGGGGGGCTTTCTGCCCCCTCGCCCCGGACGGGGCTCACCCCCCGAGGATATTTGGCCAGAAAAGACAGGCAGCATGCGGCGCAATCGCGAGCTGACTCGGGACTTTCCTGTCTCTTTTGTGGAAATATCCTGCAGGGGGAGTCCCGGATAATCCGGGACGGGGGGCGCAAAGCCCCCCTCTTAATCGGCAGACCAGTCCGGGCTGCGCTTTTCCAGGAAGGCGCTGATGCCTTCGTCCGTGTCGCGCAGAAGCATGTTCTCGACCATCACCGCTCCGGCATGAGCGTAAGCCTCGGAGGGGCTCAGGCCCATCTGGTCATAGAAGGCCCGCTTGCCGATGCGGATTGCCGGGTTGAGCTTCGATGCCACGGTCCGGGCGAGATCGGTCGTCTCTGCTTCCAGTTCCTCCAGATCGGCGATGCGATTGACGAGGCCGATCGCCTGCGCCTCGTCCGCCTCGATCAGGCGGCCCGTCGTCAGCAGTTCGAAGGCCGCCTTGGGCGCGACATTGCGGGTCAGCGCAACCATCGGGGTCGAGCAGAACAGGCCGATATTGACGCCGTTCACCCCGAAACGGGCGGTCGAGGCGGCAACGGCCATGTCGCAGGAGGCGACAAGCTGGCATCCGGCGGCCACCGCGACGCCATGGACCTGCGCGATGACGGGCTGGGGCAAGGCCGGGATCGCCTGCATCACGCTGGCACAACGGATGAAGAGATCGGCGAAATAGGCTTTGCCCTTGTCGGGGGCGGCCCGGCCTGCCTGCATCTCCTTCAGGTCGTGCCCGGCGCAGAAACAGCGTCCGGCGCCGCGCAAGACGACGACCCGGATGCTCCGATCCTCGACGAGGCGGGCGAATTCGGCCGAAAGCGCGGCCAACATTGCATCCGAAAGGGCATTCAGGCGGGCAGGGTCGTTGAGGGTCAGGGTCGCGACGCCCCGGTCATCCTCGCGCAGCAGGATCGCCTCGGCCATCTTGTCTTCCTCCGTCTTTCCCGCGAACTCTACGCTCCGGACGGCAATGGGGGAAGTTATGGCGAACATGTCGCTTGAGGAGTTGCGGCATTTCTTCGAGACAGAATTTCCGCAGGCCTCGAAGGATTTCCACATTGAGGGCAACGACGGGATGGATTTCATCCTGCGCTTGCCGGTTGACGACCGTCACCTGCGCCCAGGCGGCACAGTATCGGGGCCGACGATCTTCGCGCTCGCGGACGTTGCGATCTATCTGGCGATCCTGTCGCGGATCGGTCCAGTTGCGCTGGCGGTGACGACAAGTGCCAGCATCGACTTCCTGCGCAAGCCTGAGCCGGGGCGCGACCTTCTGGCGCGGGTGCGCCTGCTCAAGCTCGGCCGGGTCCTGGCCGTCGCCGATGCGCTGGTCTTTTCCGACGGTCGGGAGGAGCCGGTGGCGCGGGCGTCGATGACCTATTCGATCCCGCCCGCGCGCGACAGGCGTTAGCGGGTGGCGTGGGTGAAGCGCCCATCGATCTGGGCGCCGCTTTCGATCACCAGCGACTCGTAGTTCACTTCAGCCAGCACGATGGCCGAGCTGCGCAGGGTGAATGTCAGGCAGCTTACCTTGCCGTCAAGATGCCCGCGCACTTCCACCACGTCGGCCGAGACGGTTCCCTTGAGTTGGCCCTCGGCCCCGACGATCAGCGTGTGGGCGGTCACGTCGCCCTTCACCTCTCCAAGGATCTCGACCGTGCCGGTCGAGGTCAGGTCGCCCGACAGGCGAATGTCGGCGGCAAGCACCGTGCGGCCGCCCGAAGGCGTGCGGGCCGGAGTGCGGGCGGCGGGTTCGGCAGTGGTCGTGGTCATATTCGAGTCCTCCGGCCGCGCGCGGGCCCTGTGCGATCTGTCACGGCGATAGATGCCGAATGGCCCTGCAAGGTCAAGTCCGCCTGCGACGCCGCCGCTTCGCTCGGCGCTGCTTTGCTGTCGCGGACGGACGTGACACCGCCTTGGCCGGGTGGTCTGATGCCGTCGGGAATCAGGAGGACGGCAATGGCAAGGGGTTTCTTCACACCGGTTTCTGGGGTCGATCTGCCGCGGTTTGCCGGCATCCCGACCTTCATGCGATTGCCGCATGTGTCGCTGGACGATCCGCGCATCGCCGAGGTGCAGGTGGGTCTGATCGGCGCGCCATGGGATGGTGGCACCACCAACCGTCCAGGTCCGCGCCACGGACCGAGGCAGATGCGCGACCTGTCGACGATGGTCCGGGCGCAGAACGGCGTGACGAAGGTTCGGCCCTTCGACCTCGTAAACTGTGCCGATCTCGGCGACGTGGGCCCCAACCCGGGCGACCTGATGGATTCGCTGAAGCGTATGGAGGCCTTCTACTCCCGAGTGCGGGCGGCCGGGATCGTGCCGCTGACCGCCGGAGGCGATCACCTCTGCACGCTTCCGATCCTTCGCGCGCTGGCCAAGGACCGCCCGCTTGGCATGATCCATTTCGACAGCCATACCGACCTCTTCCACAGCTATTTCGGCGGCACGATGTACACCCACGGAACGCCCTTCCGCCGGGCGGTCGAGGAAGGGCTCCTGGACCCGAAGCGCGTGACGATGATCGGAATCCGCGGCCCGGCCTATGATTTCGAGGACCGTGACTTTGCCGTATCGGTCGGGATCAAGGTCATCCCGATCGAGGACTTCTTTGCCCGCGGTGTCGAGGACGTGATGGCCGAGGCGCGGGATCGTGCCGGGGCAGGCGACACCTATGTCAGCTACGATATCGATTTCGTCGACCCGGCCTTCGCCCCGGGGACGGGCACGCCGGAAGTGGGAGGGCCGAACAGCTATCAGGCACTGCAGGTCGCGCGTGGCCTGAGAGGGGTGAAGGTGGTGGGGGCAGACCTTGTCGAGGTCTCGCCGCCTTTCGACCCGGCCGGGGCGACGGCCTTCCTTGGCGTGACGCTGATGTTCGAGATGCTCTGCGTCATCGCGGAGAGCCTGGCGGGGTAGGGGGCGCTGCCCCCTCGGCGCCTCCGGCGCCTCACCCCCGGGGTATTTGGATCCAAGAAGAAGAATGCAAGTGATGAAAGCCGATCTGATCGTGACCAATGCGCGCGTCCTGACCATGGACGAGGCGAAACCGAGGGCCGAGGCCGTGGCGCTGGCCGGAGGGAAGATTCTCGCCGTCGGAAGCCGGGCCGAGATCGAGGCGCTGGCGGGCGAGGGGACGCGGGTGATTGACGGCAAGGGGCGGACGCTGTTGCCCGGGTTTGTCGAGAGCCACCTGCATCTGGTCATGGGCGGGGCGGAACTGGCGCATCTTCAGCTTGCCGGGGTCTATGGCGCCGAGGCGCTGTCCCATGCCTTCCGCAGCTATGCGGCCAAGCACCCGGACCAACCGCTGCTCATGGCGCAAGGGGCCGATTACGGGATGTTCGGCGGGCGGCCGATCACGCGCCATGACCTCGATGCGGTGATCGCTGATCGCCCGATCGCCATGACCGCCTATGACCACCACACGGTTTGGGCCAACACGGCCGCGCTGGAGGCGGCTGGGCTCCTGCACGGGAAGGAACTTCCCGAGGGGCATGTCGTGGTGATGGGTCCGGACGGGCTGGCCACGGGGGAGCTGCAGGAATTCGAGGCATTCGCCCCGGTTCAGGATCTTGGCGGCGAATTGCGGCTCTATCTGGCGATCGCCAAGGGGGCCGAACCCGATCCCTGGCCGAGTGCGGCCGAACGCGCCATCGACAAGGCCAAGATCGCCAATGGGCTCGCGCATTGCGCGGCGCAGGGCATCACCTCGATGGTGAACATGGACGGCAACCGCTACACGCTCGAGCTTCTGCGCGAGATGCGGGACGAGGGGCGGCTGACGGCCCGGGTCAAGGTGCCGTTCCACTTCAAGCCGGAGATGGAGCTGTCCGAGCTGGACCGCGCCGAGGCGATGACGCGCGACTTCGACGACGAATGGCTGCAATCGGGCTTCGTCAAGATGTTCATGGACGGGGTGATGGATTCCGGCACCGCGTGGAGGCTGGACGACTATCCCGGCCAGCCCGGGCATCGCTCGGTCCCGCTGTTCGAGCCTGAGCGGTTCAAGGACATCGCGACCGAGATCGACCGTCGGGGCCTGCAGATCGCGGTCCATGCCATTGGTGACGCGGCCGTCCGCTCGACCATCGACGGCTATGAGGCTGCGCAGCTTCGCAATGGCCGCAGCGACCGGCGCAACCGGATCGAGCATATCGAGCTGATCGACCGGGCCGACGTGCCGCGGCTTGGGGCACTGGGCATTGTCGCTTCACTCCAGCCCTCGCATCCGGCAGGGGCGATGGATTTCCCGCTGGAGCCGTCGATCCACAAGGTCGGCCGCAGCCGCTGGAAGGACAGCTTCCTCGTGAAGTCGCTGGTCGAGGCGGGTGCGCCACTCGCCTATGCGTCGGACTGGCCGGTGACCGATGTCTCGGTCCTGCGCAACTTGAAGGCCGCGTTGACGCGCAAGCCCTATGAAGGGGCGGATGACGAGCGGGTAGACCTGATGACGGCGCTGCGCGCCTATACGGCGGGCGGGGCCTGGGCCGCACATCGGGAGAAGGTGACAGGCCGGCTGGTGCCGGGGCTGGCGGGCGATCTGGTGCTTCTGGGCGGCGATATCGAGGCGGTGGCGCCCGAAGAGATCGACCGGCTCGGAATCGCGCTGACCGTGTGCGGCGGGCGGATCACCCACGAGGCGCCGGCTGGCTGAAGGCGGCAATC
>JAYRKT010000073.1:0-10766 GCA_041905595.1 Rhodobacter sp. | reverse complement strand
AGGCAGATAGATGCGCAGGACAACTGCATCGATGCACAGATTGTTTCCAAGGAATCCTGGTGCTTTCTTGCCAGGATAGAGCGATCCTTAATGCCGATGCCGGAATGACTTGAAAATTTCACATTGCAGATCAAGAATTAAATGGATCGAGGAATTCATCATGCTTGGTTTCTTTTCAAGGGAAGTTCTCGAAGGCCTTGATGCGGCACAAAGGCGTGACCGCAGTCGCAAGAACCGTTTGCGTGTCCAACTCGGCGAAGCGGTGTTTCCGATCCTTCGCTTCTGGGACACGGGGTTCTCGCTTGATGCCACCCGTTCGCCCCGTTTGCGCGGGCTCGTGGACGTCTATGACGGCGCCAACCACATCTTCCAGTGCCTGATCGTGGCCTCGGTCGAGGAGAACGGCGAACTTGTCTGTGAGTTCAAGCGTGCGACGCCGGTCATGACCGGGCCGGCCCTTGATTTCTGGCGCGACGAGAACGCGCCCGTCGGCTATCTGCCAAAGAACTGACGGCTATTGCAGGTCGGCGAAGGCGTCCTGCAGCCGTTCGACCGCCTCGGTTACCAACGCCCGCGGCGTCGCGATGTTGAAACGCAGGTAGGTTTCACCCCCCTTGCCAAAGGTCGCGCCATGGTTCGCTGCGATCATCGCGCCTTTCTCGACCCGAGCCGTGAACTCCTCCGGCGCCATGCCGGTGCCCGAGAAATCCACCCAAGCAAGATAAGTCGCTTCGAGCGGCATTGACCGGACGCCAGGAATGGCATTGACGCCCGCGTCGAAGACTGCGCGGTTTCCATCGAGATAGGCCATGAGCGCATCGACCCAGGTTGCCCCATCTGGGCTGTAGGCTGCGGTCGCCATGTGCATGCCGAAGGCGTTGGGCGACACACCAAGCGCCATCACCCGAGCTGCGAACTGAGCGCGCAGCACGGGGTCGGCGATGATGACGTTGCCGGTATGGGCGCCGGCAATGTTGAAGGTCTTGGTTGTCGCCGTCATCATCACCAGACGATCTGCGATTTCAGGTGCGGCAAGCGGCATCGCCAGATGCGTGTTGCCGGGATAGACGAGGTCATGGTGGATCTCGTCTGAAATTAGGATCAGGTCGTGGCGACGGCAGAAATCAGCGGTGGCCTTCAGCTCGGCCGCAGTCCAGACCCGCCCGCCGGGGTTGTGGGGCGAGCAAAGGACAAGCATCTTTTCGCGTCCGGTCATCTGGGCATCCCAGGCCTCAAAATCCATCTCGTGCCGGCCATCGACCACCTTCAGAGGGCATTCGACCAGTTGCCGACCCGAGGCGCGGATGATGCGGGCGAAGGCATGGTAGACCGGCGTCATTAGGACCACGCCATCCCCCGGCACGGTATAGGCTTCGATGCACATGCCGAAGCCGTTCACCAAACCATGCGTCGTGAAGATCGCTTCGCGTTCGACGGCCCAGCCGTGGCGGGTCTGCATCCACCACCGGATCGCGTCCAGATAGGCACGGTCATTGCCGAAATAGCCGTACACACCATGAGCGGCCATCGCCTCAACCGCGCGCTGGACTGACTGCGGCGGGCGGAAATCCATGTCGGCGACCCACATCGCCAGACCCTTGTCCGCCGGAACGCCGAAAGTGGGTTCCATCAAGTCCCACTTGCTGCAATGGGTGCCGCGGCGGTTGATCTGTTCGTCGAAGTTCATCGTCTGCTCCGGAGGGGGCGCCATTTCTGTTTCAATGACCAGTTTGGGCCGTCTTACCATCTTGCTGGGCAATATCGGAAGATTGATCCGTGTATGCGAATAAAGTCGGGAAATTTTCCCGGAAACCGCTCTGGATTCAATCGATTTTTCCGTCCTGCGCCGGCCGTGTGGGGTCTGTGGTAAAACCCTGTCCCAGATTGGGCCGAAGCGCCAGCCCCCGCGCCAGGACCATTGCCTGAAAACCGGCCATCCCTTACATCGGGCGCATGATACGCCCGATCCTGATCCATCCCGATCCCCGCCTCAAGAAGGTCTGCGAGCCCGTCGTCGAGATCACGTCCGAGCTTGGCAAGCTGGCCGAGGATATGCTCGAGACGATGTACGACGCGCCGGGAGTTGGCCTGGCTGCGCCACAGATCGGCGTGACAAAGCGGCTGATTGTCATGGATTGCGTGAAGGACCCTGAAGCCGCGCCGCGGCCGATGGTCTTGTTCAATCCGCAGATCACCTGGCAGTCGGAAGACCTGAGCACCTACGAGGAAGGCTGCCTGTCGATCCCCGAGCAATACGCCGAGGTCGAGCGTCCTGCCGAGGTTCGGGTGCGCTGGATGGCTCTGGATGGCAGCGAGCAGGAAGAGCAGTTTGCCGGACTTTGGGCGACCTGTGTCCAGCACGAGATCGACCATCTCGATGGCAAGCTCTTCATCGACTATCTTGGCCCGCTGAAGCGCCAGATGATCACCCGAAAGATGGAAAAGCTGAAGCGCGAGCGGGCGCGCGGCTGATGGCGGTGCGTCGGTTCGTTCCCTGGCCGAACAGGATCCTGCGAACTCCTGCCGCCGCAATCGAGGTGGTGACCGATGAAATCCGGACGATCTGGGACGACATGGTCGAGACGATGGATGCGATGCCGGGCTATGGTCTTGCGGCGCCGCAGATCGGCGTGGGCCTGCGCCTTGCCGTTGTCGACTGCTCCGATTCACGCGGCCAGGCGATCCGGCTCGCCAACCCCGAGATCCTGCACGCCTCGGTCCAGCCACGGGAGCATGACGAGGCCAGCCCGAACCTGCCCGGCGTTTCGGCGGTGATCTCGCGCCCGCGGGCGGTGACGGTCCGGTTCCTGAACGAGACCGGCGAGGTCGAGGAACGCGACTTCGTGAACCTCTGGGCGACAAGCGTGCAGCACCAGATCGACCATCTGAACGGCAAGATGTATTTTGACCACCTCTCGCCGCTCAAAAGGAAGATGCTGGTCGCCAAAGCCGAGAAACTGCGGGGGCGCGCATGAAGGTTGTCTTCATGGGCACGCCGGACTTCTCGGTGCCGGTGCTGAGGGCGCTTGCTGCGCAGCATGAAGTGGTCTGCGTCTATTGCCAGCCGCCCCGCCCCGCGGGGCGCGGCAAGAAAGAACGGCCAAGCCCGGTGCAAGTCGTGGCCGAGGAGCTTGGTCTGGCTTTGCGACACCCGGTTTCGCTGCGCAGCGAAGAGGCGCAGCGAGACTTTGCTGCGCTGCAGCCAGATGTGGCGGTGGTGGTGGCCTACGGACTTATCCTGCCCCAGCCAATCCTGGATGCGCCGCGCCACGGCTGCCTGAATATCCATGCCTCGCTGTTGCCGCGTTGGCGCGGGGCGGCGCCGATCCATCGAGCAATCCTGTCCGGCGATGCCGTGACGGGCATATGCATCATGCAGATGGAGGCGGGCCTCGACACCGGCCCGGTGCTGCTGCGCGCAGCGACACCGATCGGGACAGAAGAAACCACGGCAGACCTGCACGATCGGCTCTCGTCGATGGGTGCCGCGCTGATCCTGACCGCTCTGGCGCGCTTGCCTGCATTGGTTCCGGAACCCCAGCCCGCCGAGGGCGTCACCTACGCCGCCAAGATCGACAAGGCAGAGGCGCGGATTGACTGGTCGCGGTCCGCGACCGAGATCGACCGCCAGATCCGCGGCCTGTCGCCTTTTCCGGGCGCCTGGTGCGTGGTGGCGGAAGAGCGGGTGAAGCTGCTCAGGTCAAGGCTGGCGACGGGGCAGGGTGAACCGGGCGCAGTGCTTCACGACATGACCGTCGCCTGCGGAGACGGTGCGGTCGAGATCACGCTGGCGCAGCGTGAAGGCAAACGTCCGATGGAACCTGCGGAATTCCTGCGCGGCCTGCGCCTTCCGTCCAGGCTCGACTGACGTTTTGCAGTTCCTCCGGCAAAGGGATCGCATGATACTCGACCATGCAGGATCGGAGTCGCCCATGCCCATTATTTCGCTTCTCATCATTGGCGCTGCGGCCGGATTTCTGGCTACGCGATTCATGAAGGTTCAGGCGGATGTGCCGACGACCATCGTGATCGGCGTTGCCGGCGCGTTGATCGGCGGATTCGTCCTGCGTTACCTCATCACGGTGACAGGGGCAATGGCAGGGCTGGTGGGCGCCGTACTGGGCGCGGTCCTGTTGCTCTGGCTGTGGCGGACCTATATCAGCCGCTAGTCCAGCCGCTTCAGCGCATCCTTCAGCTTGAATCCGCGGCCTCCGGCGGACTGCCACAAGGCCTGTCCCTGCCAGGCAGCGAACAGGATCGCGGCGACCTCGTGCCCCTTGGCGCCGCCGCCGAGCCGCGCGGCAAGGGCAGTCTCAACCGTCTCGCGCCATGCAGAGGCGCGGGCGCGCAGTGTCGGATCGCGCAGGTCCGTGGCCAGCAGCGACAGGTCGAGCGAAGCCGCATCGTCCCCCGCGAGCAGCTTCAGGAACTGCACGGCACCCTTGCCGCTGATCTGCGACGCTTCGGCTGCTTCGGTTGTTCGGGCCTCAAGCGCATCCCAAGCCGCAAGCAGGGCGGATTGCACCATGCCATCGCGCGAGCCATAGCGCTGCACAAGCGTTGGGGCCGCCAGACCTGTCACGCGCGCGACGGTCGCAAAAGAAACAGCCTTGTCGCCGCCTTCGGTCAGAAGTCGCCGGACAGCCCCAAAGATCTCGTCATCGGGTATGGTTCTATGGCGTCCCATGCATGAATTCTAAAACCATCGTTCAGCAACGCCGAAGCAATTTCGGGACCTGCAGGAATTTTCCGCCTCGGTTGTGTCAATGATGCCGCCCCTCCCGGTTCAGCGTTTGGGCGCATCGGGTCGTGGTGGTCGCGGCTTGTAAACCGGAAGACGCCAGCCAAAATGAAGGCTGCCCGCACGCAGGATCAGGGTTGCTGCCCCGCAGAAGGCAAGCGCGACCTGCAGCCCAAGGCCAAGAGCAGAGGCGACTACGGCCGCCACCGCACCGGCAAATGCGGCCGAGACGTAAAGTTCGCCCTGCCTCAGGACCAACGGTACCTCGTTGCAGACGACGTCGCGCATCAAGCCGCCCATGCAGCCTGTTACCATGCCCGCGACCAGCACGATCGGCCAGGACTGGTGCAGCGAGATTGCCGCCGCCACACCCGCCGGAACGGCAACGGCCAGTGCGAAGGCGTCGAGCCACAGAAGGACACGATAACGGCTTTCCAGCCGATGCGCGGAGAAGAACACCACGACCGCCGCAACAGAGGCGACGAGAAGCATCATCGGATCGGCAATCCAGAAGACCTCGCGGTCAAGGATGATGTCACGCAGGGTACCGCCGCCGACCGCGGTCAGGCAGGCGATGAAGATGAAACCGACGATGTCGAGTTGTGACCGGCTGGCCACCAGAGCCCCGGTCAGGCCAAAGACCGCGACCGAGGCGTAGTCGAGCGCCCGATCCAGCGCACCGCCGCTTATGGCGGCATGGGCCAAGTCGGCGACGGGCGTCGTCACGGCTCGGCCTTTTGCGGTTTGTAGGGAGCCATCCCGGCCCGGGCCAGCGCGTCAGCGCGCTCGTTCTCGTCGTGCCCTGCATGCCCCTTGATCCAGCGCCAGGTCACGTCGTGACGCTCCCTCGCCGCATCCAGCCTTTGCCACAGATCGACATTCTTCACCGGCGGCCCCCCCGCCGTGCGCCAACCCTTGCGCTTCCATCCGGCGATCCACTCGGTAACGCCATTCTTCACATAGGCGCTGTCGGTGACGATGGTGATCGCCGCGGGGCGCGCCAGCGTTTCAAGGGCCGAGATCGCCGCCATCAGCTCCATCCGGTTGTTGGTGGTCAGTGCCTCGCCGCCGGACATCTCCCGTTCCTTGACCACCTCGCCGTTCTCGCGCGCGATCAGCAGCACACCCCAGCCGCCGGGGCCGGGATTGCCCGAACAGGCTCCATCGGTATAGGCAAAAAGATCCGGCATCTGGCGCGCCGTCACACCCGTTCCATCGCCAGCCGCAGCCCAAGCGCTGCGAAGGAGGCGGCGAAGACGCGGCGCATCCAGAGCATGACCCGCTCACTCGACAGAATCGCGTTGCGGCCCGAGGCGGCGACGATTGCGTAGATCATGAAGGTGAAGAAGGTCATCGCCGAAAACACAGCGCCAAGCTCGGCCATCTGCGCGACAGTCGCGCCTTCGTGCGGCAAGAACTGCGGCAGGAAGGCCGCGAAGAACAGCGGGATCTTGGGGTTGAGGATGTTCAGCAGGATTCCGCGCGAGACGATGTCTGCGGGCGAGGCGGGCGCTGCAGGTCGGATGTCTAGTCCGCCAGTTCCCTTCAGCACGGCCCAGGACATCCAGATCAGGTAAAGGACACCGGCATATTTTACAGTCTGGAACAACAAGGCGCTGGCCAAGAGCACCGCCGCCAGTCCGGCAACTGCGACGATCAGGTGCAACACAGTCGCGATCGTGCAACCGACCGAGGCCCAGAAGCCCGCCCGCACGCCCCCGCCCAAGGCCGAAGACAGGGTATAGATCACGCCGATGCCGGGCGTGATGCAGACGATGAAGGTGGTCAGAAGGAATTCGGGCGACATGGAACCTCCGGGATCTGGAGTCACCCTACGCGTCCAAGGCGTAGCGGCAAGCCCCCTTAGGCCGGTTCGCGCAGGATGCGCGGCACCTTGAATTCGACCCGCTCCCTGGCGGTCTCGACCAGCTCGACGGTGGTGTCGAACCTGGCGCGGAAGGCGTCGATCACTTCGTTGACCAGCAACTCCGGTGCACTGGCCCCCGCCGTGACGCCAACCGACCGGATGCCGTCAAGCGCGCGCCAGTCGATCTCGACGGCACGTTGGATCAGTTGGGCATAGGCGCAGCCGGCATTGCGGCCGACCTCGACCAGCCGTTTGGAGTTCGACGAGTTCGGCGCTCCGATCACCAGAAGGGCGTCGATCTTGGGAGCGATCTCCTTCACCGCCGCCTGGCGGTTGGTCGTGGCATAGCAGATGTCTTCCTTGTGCGGTCCGATAATGGCCGGGAACCGCGTCCGCAGCGCCGCGACGATCTCAGCGGTGTCATCGACCGACAGTGTCGTCTGGGTGATGTAGGCCAGGCGTTCAGGATCGCGGACGGCAAGCGTTGCTACATCCGCCACGGTCTCGACCAACAGGACCTCGCCCGGGGGAAGCTGGCCCACGGTGCCGATGGTCTCGGGATGGCCGGCATGGCCGATCATGACCATCTGCAGCCCCGCTTCCGAATGGCGTTCTGCCTCGATATGGACCTTGCTGACCAGCGGACAGGTGGCATCGACATAGACCATCTCGCGGCGGGCCGCCTCGGCAGGGATCGCCTTGGGTACGCCATGGGCCGAAAAGATCACCGGTCGGTCGTCAGGGACCTGATCCAGTTCCTCGACAAAGACGGCGCCCCGGCTGCGCAGGCCGTCCACAACGAACTTGTTGTGGACGATCTCGTGACGGACATAGACCGGCGCGCCCCATTTCTCGATCGCCATCTCGACGATCTTGATGGCGCGATCCACGCCGGCACAGAACCCACGCGGCGCGGCGAGATAAAGCGTGAGCGGTGGTTTGGCCATTTGATCCTCGCGCGGTCGTCCGCTTCGAGTTCGAGGTAAGGTGAAGGCTCGCCCGCGTCCAGTGCGATCAGGGCTGCGCCTCACGGGAAAGTCGATCCCAACGCTTGGCGAAACCGTCCATCGCGGCGGCGTCGGCAAAGGCGCGGGCCGGGATGATGACGACATCGCGCACCGTTGCGACGATGACGTGGCCAGGGAACAACAACACGTTGGCGATACGGTCAGGGGTGATGACGACGGGCTCGGCGAGATCGCGGCGCTCGACCAGCCGATCGGGGTAGACGTCGAGGCGGACGATAGGCGCCCCGGGGATGCGCCGCTGCGCCCTGAGGCGTGCAACTGCGGTCATGGCCAAGGCTGCCAGCCCCCATTGAACCCCGATCAGACCGACCAGCCACAGATAGAATCGCAATCCTCCCTCGGGACCTACCCATTCCTGCGGCACGAGAAAAAGGATGAAACCGGCAAAGCCCAACCACAGCAGGAAGAGCATCCGACCCCAGCCCCTCAGTTCGCGTGGACGTGTTTCCCAGGCAAGCGCGTCGGATGCGCTGAGTGTGTAGGTCAGGGTCTGTTCGGGGGCGCGGGCCAAAGCTGTCATGGACGCATCCTGTCGGGCGACCCGAAAAAAGCAAAGGGCCGGCAAGATGCCGGCCCCGGACTGACTGGACGAAGATCAGGCGATCACTTCGCCTCGATCTGGATTTCTTCACGCTCGACAGGCGCTCGAGGCTCGCGCGGCGGACGCCCGATGACGTCGCGCAACTCGTCGAGTTCGATGAAGTTGTCGGCCTGACGGCGCAGCTCGTCGGCGATCATCGGCGGTTGTGTCCGGATGGTCGACACGACCGAAACCCGCACACCCTGACGCTGAAGGCTTTCAACCAGAGGGCGAAAATCGCCGTCGCCCGAGAACAGGACGATGTGGTCGACCCGCGGCGCAAGTTCCATCGCGTCCACGGTCAGCTCGATGTCCATGTTGCCCTTGACCTTACGGCGGCCCTGGCTGTCCGTGTATTCCTTGGCTGGCTTCGTCACCATGGTGAAGCCGTTGTAGTGCAGCCAATCAACCAGCGGGCGAATCGGCGAGTAGTCGTCGTTTTCCAGGAGCGCGGTATAGTAGAAGGCACGCAAAAGCTTGCCGCGGCGCATGAATTCCTGACGGAGGAGTTTGTAGTCGATATCGAATCCAAGCGCCTTGGCGGCTGCGTAGAGGTTCGATCCATCGATGAACAGCGCCAGCCGATCATCCTTGTAGAACATATCAGTGCCTCTCAAATCGAACTCGCCAATCAGACTCTCGTCAGCAGAACGTATCTGTTACTCAAATGAACTGGCGAACATATTCACCATATCATCTATCAATCGCGCCCCGGCAATGGGGTCTATACGAAAGATTACCATTGGTTGACGCCACGGCAAACGAAGTCCTGATCGCATTCGGCGCAAACTTGCCGGATGGAAGCATCACGCCCACCGAAACACTTCGCGCCGCAATTGCGGAACTTGATTCGGTCGGTGTCAGGCTCACCCGCCTGAGCCGCCTCTACGAAACCCCTTGCTTCCCCGCCGGGGCGGGCCCCGATTACCTCAACGCTGCCGCCGTGGCCGAACCGCCCGATGGTGTCGGTCCCGAGGAACTGCTCGCAATTCTTCATCGGATCGAAGCGGCACATGGCCGCGAGCGGATCCACCGATGGGCCGGGCGCACGCTCGACATCGATCTGATCGCCTGGGGCAATGCGGTGCGTCCCGATGCGGAGTTCCAGACGCATTGGCGTGACCTGCCTGCGGCCGATCAGGTCCGACAGGCGCCCGATCGTCTTATCCTGCCACATCCCCGGCTACAGGACCGCGCCTTTGTCCTGGCGCCCCTGGCTGAGGTCGCTCCGGAATGGCGCCATCCCCTGCTTGGGCATACCGTGACCGAGATGCTCGCGGCCCTGCCTGAAAAAGATCGCGCAGAAGTGCGTGCCCTGCCGGCCTGAGCCCCCGGATTCTCTGCTTGTCAAGGGAAATGCGAGGGCTTACATAGGCCGCTCGATGTTCCCGATCCGAATTGGAGTACCCCATGGCCCGCGTGACGGTCGAAGATTGCGTTGACAAGGTGCCGAACCGCTTCGAGCTCGTGATGCTTGCCGCCCATCGGGCGCGCGAGATCCAGTCGGGTGCGCCCATTTCCATCGACCGCGACAACGACAAGAACCCCGTCGTCGCCCTTCGCGAGATCGCCGAGGAAACCCAGTCGGCCGAGGTCCTGCGCGAGCGCATGATCGAAAGCTACCAGACCCAGATCGAGGTCGACGAGCCGGAAGACGATTCGATGTCGCTCCTTATGGGCAGCGAAGTTGATCGCCCGATGGTCGACGACATGTCGGAAGAGCGGCTTCTCCGCGCGCTGATGGAAGCGCAAGGGCAGAACTGATCCCGGGCGACCGGGGCGGGATGGGACGAGGATGATCGACGTCGAAGACCTGATCGCCCTCGTCCGCAATTACAACCCACGTACGAATGACGACCTGATCCGCCGCGCCTATGCCTATGGCCGGCAGATGCATGAAGGGCAGTTCCGCCAGTCGGGCGAGCCCTATTTCACCCATCCCGTTGCCGTCGCCGCGATTCTGACCGAGCAACGGTTGGACGACGCCTCGATCGTTACCGCGCTTCTGCACGACACGATCGAAGACACCAAGTCGACCTATGCCGAGATCGAGCGGCTGTTCAGCTCCGAAGTTGCCGAACTGGTCGACGGGGTCACCAAGCTGACCAACCTTCAGCTGTCCTCGGCCGAGGCCAAGCAGGCCGAGAACTTCCGCAAGCTGTTCATGGCGATGTCCAAGGACCTGCGGGTGATCCTCGTCAAGCTCGCCGACCGTCTGCACAACATGCGGACGCTGAAATCCATGAAGCCCGAGAAGCAGGCCCAGAAGGCGCGCGAGACGATGGAGATCTTCGCGCCGCTCGCAGGCCGGATGGGTATGCAGTGGATGCGCGAGGAGCTTGAGGATCTCGCCTTCCGCGTCCTCAACCCCGAAGCACGCAATTCGATCATTCGCCGGTTCATCACGCTGCAGCGCGAAACCGGCGACGTGGTTCACCAGATCACCGCCGACATCCGGCTGGAGCTCGACAAGGCCGGGATCGAGGCCGACGTCTATGGCCGTGCAAAGAAGCCTTATTCGATCTGGCGCAAGATGCAGGAAAAGGACCT
>JAYRKT010000012.1:0-110542 GCA_041905595.1 Rhodobacter sp. | reverse complement strand
GTCCAGTGAAGTCCTTGCTCCGGGGTCCAGCAGCATGTCCGTCATGGTCAATCTCCACGACGTAGTAGCGCCGGTCCTCGGCCTCGATCCAGAGCGGCAGGTGGTTCGTGGTCAGCAGGAAACAGCAGTATTGCGTCACCCGTTCCGCTTCTTTTCCCTTCAGCTCAGCGAGGGTCGTCTTCTCGGTAATGTAGGTCTTCAGCGCGGTGCTCTGGCTCGAATCCTGCCGCAGCTTCAGTTCCTCCGAGATCACCAGCTTGCTCTGGAGCGCGGTCATGTTGAAACGGCTGACGAGCTGTTCGATGTTGTTCTGCGTCACCGAGTTCTCGGCTCCGAAGAGAGCGGCGACGATCTGGGCGAACGTCGACTTCCCGGACCCCTTGGTCTTCGAGTACAGGAACGGTGCCCAGGTCGGCTTATCTGCCTCGTTCTGGAGGCACCAGGCCAGCCAGTTCAGCACCATGTCTCGCTCGGCCGCCCGAGGAAACACCCAGTCGAAGAACTGACCGAACACACCATAGTCGGCCTCGGCGGTGGTGATCCGGCGGTAGGCGGGCAGGCTCCAGGTGTTGATCGACGCCAAGCCACGTTCGAGGACGATCCGCTTCGGGTTTCCGGGCAGGCAGACGCGGCGACCGCTCCAGACGGCGACGGTTTCTTCCGGATCGGTATGGGTCTGCTCCAGCGCCCGCTTGAACACGGCCTTCAGCAGTTCGGACGTCAGCGGCACCTCGGGGAACTCTGACCGAAACCGCTGGACCGTGACGATCTTCAGGTCTGGCATCGAGATCGCCGAGGACAGATTATCGATCGCGTAGTACTTGCCGTCTCTCCGGACGAACCAGCTACAGAGCGCGACGGTCAGGGTGCGACGGTTGGCTTCGAATGCGGCCTCATCCTGGCCGCGAATAGGTACGATGTTCATGTATAATACTCTATAAAATAATGAAAAATCAGGGGATCGAACCTTGCGCGATTGCGCGAGTTTCCGGTTCTTTCTCCTTTAGCGTACCCTGGTGGCGCATTTTTCCCGTTTAAGTGTTTTATATCAAAGTGATGCGGACCGTAGTTTCAGTATTTCCGGGCATTGGCTGGATGGCCGGCTCCAGACCTGTGGCAGAGCCTCCGACGACCGGACTAACCGGCACCCGAGGCACCCGTTTTTCTTGCTTTCCAGCTGGCCAACTTCGCTTCCCGAACATCGTCAGGACCGGTCCGGCAGAAGAAAAAAGGAGGTGGAAGTCACCCCGGCGATGCCCCGAAGGACACCGCCGAGGAGGATTTCAGTGAGGCAGTCGTCCAGTCAGCAGGTAGTCCGTCAGCACTTGGCGATAGTGGTCAGCATCGCGGAACCCCTGCGCCTGAGCTGCTCGGTCCTCGGCCTCTCGTCTCGTCAGCCCGCCCTCGAACTCCAGGATAGCCGCTCGCTCCTCGAAGGCGTCGATGTCCGGAACCGCCGTCATCGCGTCACCGGCAGGCCGACCTTCTCGACGATCTCCCGCTTCTGCTCGTCGCTGATCCCGGCGGAGTAGATGCCGTAGGTCATCCGGTTCTCCGACCGCGCCGACTGGTGACCGACGATCGAGGCGGTGAAGTGCTCCGGAACCCCTGCCCGCTCGCACTGGGTCACGAACCACTTCCGGGTCGAGTGGAAGACGGCCCCTGGACGGACGATCCCAAGACTGGTCCTCAGGGCGATGAACCGCTTCGTCACGATGTTGACGGTCAGCCGGGGAAACAGCCTCCCGTCCGCCGGTAGCCGAGCGAGGATCGGCGTCAGGTCCGAGTGGACCGGAATGAACCGCTCCGCCGCATCGGTCTTCAGCGACCGGACCGCGTTGGGGCGCACCCAGACGAACCAGCCCAGGTTCCCTTTCCAGACCAGATCGTCCCGCACCAGCCCCGCCGCTTCCCCCGACCGCATCCCGGTCAGCAGACAGAACCGCAGGAGGTCGCCGATCACCGGGTCGTCGGCGGCAACCAGTCGTCGGACCTCCTCGTCGGTCAGCGGAGAGTAGCTTCGGTTCTTGCCCTTGGCCTCCACCCTGACCGTCTTGAAGGGGTTCGCGGTCACCAGCCCCTCGTAGACGGCCCAGTCCAGGAAGTGCGAGACCTGCCCCACCGTCCGCCGCTGGGTCCGGGCGCTGATGGTCTCCGACCCGCTGACGGCGATCAGCCGGTCCAGCCCGTAGTTCCTGCACCGGAAGGACTTGCCCGCATGGACCCCGAGCCGAGCCACCTTCCGGGTAAACTCCAGGGCGTCCTCCCGGGTCAACGACCCGATCGTCCTCGCCCCGTAGACCGACACGAACAGGTTGACTGAGAACCGGACGACCTTGAAGCCGCCGGGACGCAGCTCGTCCGATCGCTTGTTCAGGTAGGTCTGTCCCAGTTCCCTGACCGTCTTTCGACCCACGATCACCACGGGCGAGAAGACCACCGGGGCAACCTTCTCCAGGACGGGCTTTTCCACCACCTGCCCCGCCCGAGCCTTGGTGACGATCTCCTCGAACTTCGCGTTGATCTCGGCCGCTCGCTTCTTGGCGACCCGCGCGTCACCGGTCCGGAGCGACTGCTTCAGGGCCGCCCCCAAGATCGGCTGAAGCTCGCGGGGGTAGTTTCGTCGGTACAGGTAGGTCTGCTGCTTCAGGTAGGCGTACTGAATTCGTACGGACATGCGTCCTCCTTCTGGGGGCATCCGCCCCAGTTCCTGGATGTTTCTGGATTTTCTGATTGATTGCCGTCGGTTACTGGGTATCCGGAGATCCTAGCGGCCGCTCGACGACCCGAACGATCATCGACCGGTCAGGCTCGCCGTACTCTCCGGCCAGTGGCCCGGTGAGGGCTTTCCCGGTGACGAAGTCGTCGTGAACCTCGTCCACCTCGAACAGGTGTTCCGGCACGTCATCGAAGGCGGCGATGACCACCGTGTCTCCCGGCTTCATCGGACCAGCCCCGCCTTCAGGACCTCGCGGAGGATCGTCACTGCTAACTCGTGGCTAACCCTGGACGCCGTCCAGAGGACGAGGAACAGCACCAACCAGCTGCGCGGTCCAAAAAGAAAGCCCCCGGCGATGCCGAGGGCGGTCAAGGTCTTCATCATAAGCTCCTGTATCTGCTTCTTTATCTAGATACGGGAGGTTGCTCGGTTTCGTCCGTTAGCGGTGAACTGGCCCAGCTTGAGTCGCGTGACGACTGGTAGCTTTCGGCGCAAAGCGGCTTTTCAACGATCTGTCCGCGAATGGTCGCTCCCAGCCCAAATGAATACCTGGGTCCCCAATAGTCTTGTCCATCGGGGCTTCTTGCCGGCGAAGATCTTCGACGCGCCGAGTTGCTCGCGGACGCCCCAATGCGAGGTGATGGCCATTTTTTCTTTTTGCCCTTCTCTGAAGCGTCAGAAGGGCTTCCCGCCGCAAAAGCAGCGAAGGACCCGACGTCAAGTTTCCTCACCTTGCCATAGCGCCAGTCGATCAGGCCGGCATGGCTGACCCGGTCGACAAACCCGGCGACTGTGTGAGCGGAGGCATTTGCAAGTTCTGCCAGCAGCGATTGGGTCAGGGGCACATCCTTGGGGTACAACGAAAGACAGCCTCTGGCAAATCCGGCGCGATTCACATTCGCCATTTACTGCCGATGGGTCCGGACCGTACGATGCCAGACAGCAGTGCGGTTCTTTATGCGCCGCGCGGACTCAAGAGGACGACCTTCGCGCAGTATTGCCGAGAACCAAGGAGAACACCGATGCCAAGGATGACTGCGATGGCAGCAATTAGCATTTCAATGGTCGTAGGATATGCGAGCGGATGTGCTGCCCAGACGTTTCCTTCAGATCTTCCCTTGGCGATTGTCTGCTACCATGAGCAGAAGCAAAGCTGGGTCGTCGGATATCTGGAAACTGTCAACGCGGACGGTTCGGCGGTCTACGGACGAGGGACGCTAACGGCGAACCTGGGTGTAGAGCGTGTGGTCGAGCCTCCGCGCAACCGGGTGGTTGCCCTCGATTGCTATGGCAAGTCGCTGGAGCAACTGCGCGCCACCGGTCGGCTCGTCGAGCTTCGTCCCGGACAATGAGCGCCGCTGATCCGATCCCCAACCTTGGACCGCCCGAAGGCAGAGTTTTCCGGCTTCGCTCAGGGTGACGGTCTGGTGACGCCCCCCGATTTCGTCAGCATGATCTGGACCTCGTTGCCGATCCCGCCGTGTGGCCGCTCCTCGTTGTTGTATCCACGTCGGCGCTGTCAGAAGAACCTTGCTTGAGATAGGGATGAGTGCGGACTTGCGTTTGGCCATGCCCAAGCCATCTCACTTCCGCTACTTCAACATCAGCCCTGAGATCATCCGTCTGGCGGTGATGCTTTACGTCCACTTCACGCCCGCAGCTACCATCGCCCCACCCGTCGCCCCACTTCGCCCAGCGCTTTCAGCTTGCTGGTACCGATCAACCTCCTACTGAATCTCCTAGCGCCCCAGCCAACCTTCTCCCGATGACGGACCCGGATCAGATCGGCCTGTTGGCGCCCCAAAGACCAATGCGCAATTGCCGGACAGTCACGCTCTGCCGACCTGCTCCGGACTTGACTCCCGCCACTCCGCGGGCGCGCGTGCTATCCATTGACCTGCATCAACGCGGTTGCTTGATGGATGTCTGACGTTGAGGGTCGACGACAGCCGAAGGGACGGGCCAGGTGGAAGACCAAAGCGAGGTTGTGTTCCGCACCAAAGGCCTGACCAAGACCTACCGCTCAGGCGAGTTCGAGGTGCAGGCCCTGCGGGGGGTCGATTTTACGGCCAGAGCGGGCGAGTTCGTCGTCATCCTCGGACCGTCCGGATCAGGAAAGTCAACTTTTCTCAACATTGTCGGCGGGCTCGACAAGGCGACGTCAGGCGAGGCCTGGTTCAAGGATCACGAGCTCACGCGGCTGGATGAAAAGGGACTGACGCAGTATCGGCGTGACCATGTGGGATTTGTCTTCCAGTTCTACAACCTGGTACCGAGCCTCACGGCACTTGAGAACGTCCAACTCGTGACTGAAATTGCGCGACAGCCGATGAAGGCTGAAGATGCGCTCGAGCTTGTGGGCCTTGCTGCCCGGCGCGACCATTTTCCGGCGCAACTGTCAGGTGGTGAACAACAACGTGTGGCGATCGCTCGCGCGATCGCCAAGAATCCTGAAGTGCTCTTGTGTGACGAGCCGACAGGCGCGCTGGACAGTCAGACCGGCATCATGGTCCTCTCTGCATTGACCCGCGTGAATGAAGCGATCGGGACGACGACCTTGGTGATCACCCATAATGTCGCGATCCAAGGCATCTCGGACAGGTCGGTTCGGTTTGCGGACGGACGGATCGTCGAAGAGGCCCGGAACGCAAGAAAGATCACTGCAGCGGAGGTGGCATGGTGATCTCGCCGCTTCGCCGCAAGGTCCTTCGCGACTTGCGCCGCCTGTGGGCGCAGGTCCTGGCGATCTCGCTTGTGCTTGCAGCAGGTGTCGCAACGCTGATCCTGGGCAACGGGGCCTATTCGTCGCTGTCGGCGACCCGTGCGCGTTACTACGATGAATACCGCTTTGCCGACCTCTTTGCGGATGTCACCCGAGCCCCGCGAGCCCTGATCGGCGAGATCGCGCAGATAGATGGGGTCCTTGCCGCCGAGGCGCGGATCGCCAAGTTCGGCCTTCCTGATTTTCCTGACATGAATGAACCCGCTGTCGTGCAGTTGCTCACGATGCCGTCCGACCGTCCCGGCGCGCTGAACCAACTCCATTTGCGCGAGGGACGATCTCCTGACCCGATGGCAGCCGATGAGGCTGTGGTTTCCGAAGGCTTCGCAAAGGCCCATCGTTTGCGGCCCGGCGCCCATCTGGACGTGTTGATGAATGGGAAGGAAAGGCAGCTCAGGGTAACGGGCATCGCGCTGTCTCCAGAGTTCATCTACGCAATCGCCCCCGGCGAGATGATGCCGGATCCGCGTCGCTTCGGCATTGTCTGGTTGACGCGATCGAACCTCGAAGGGGCTTTTGACCTCGAGGGCGCCTTTTCCAACGTCGTCCTGAAACTGGCGCCCGGGGCCGACGAGGACCGAGTGGTCGAAAGGCTGGACCAGTTGCTCGCCCCCTATGGCGGCAGGGGCGCAATCCTGCGCAAGGACCAGCTTTCGAATGCCTTTCTCGATGCCGAGCTCAAGCAATTGCACAGCATGGTTCAGGTCCTGCCACCGATCTTCCTCGCGGTCGCGGCAATGCTTGTGAACATGACGCTCAGTCGCCTGATAACGCTCGAACGGGAACAGATCGGACTTCTGAAAGCGATCGGATATTCCTCGCGGGCAATCGCCCAGCATTATGTCGAATTCGTTGCGATGATCGGCGTCGTCGGCGTGGTGATCGGAAGCGTTGCGGGCGCCTGGCTGGGAGCGGGGCTGGCGAGCCTTTACGCGCGCTTTTTCACCTTTCCGTTCCTTGTCTTTACCCGAGATCCGGCGATCTACGGGCTTGCGGCAGTGATCGCGATCCTGGCGGCGGTCGCCGGAGCCCTGTATGCCGTCCGGCCCGTGCTGCGCCTTGCGCCGGCCGTGGCCATGTCACCACCGGCACCGGCAGTCTACCGAAAGCGGTTTCGCTTCGCCCGCAGCTTGCTGGGGTTCCGCCAGACGTCGATCATGATCTTCCGACATCTCTTCCGCTGGCCCTTCCGAACGCTCTCCAGCACTTTCGGCATCGCGATGGCAGTCGCAGTGCTTGTCGCATCGCAATGGGCCTACGGCTCGATCCGCTTCATGATCGACGTCACTTTCTTCAAGACCGATAGACAAGACGCAACGATCGTCCTGTCGGAAGATGCGCCGGCGCGGGCGCGCTACGCGGTCGCGAACCTTCCGGGAGTGATGAAGGCCGAAGCCTTCCGCTCCCTTGCCGCCAGGATTGGAAACGGAAACCGCTCACGCAAGCTGCAGGTGATTGGCAGGCCGGAAGGTGCGGCGCTTTCAACGGTGCTCGACTCCCAGCTTCGGCCAATGGTGCTGCCCGAAAAGGGTCTGATCCTGAGCGAGGCTCTGGCGGAGGCATTGAAGGTCCGACCCGGCGAAACGGTCACGGTCGATTTTCTCGACGGGCGACGGGCAACGGTGACGGTGCCGGTCAGCGGCCTCAGCGCCGGATATGTCGGGCTGGGAGCATTCATGCGCCTTGACCAGCTGAATGCCCTGACAGGGGATGGCGATGTCATATCGGGTGTGAATCTCCTGATCGACGAGTCCCAGGATGCCGCGTTTCTTGCCGCTGCAAGACGCGCCCCACGAACTTCGATCCTGACGGTAAAGGCGCTGACACTTGAACGGTTCGAGTCGACGCTTGCGCAGAACATCTCGATCATGTCGACGATCTATATCGTCCTGGCAGCCATCATCGCCGTTGGCGTGGTGTATAATTTTGCCCGCATCTCGCTTTCGGAACAGGGCCGCGAACTGGCAAGCCTGCGCGTTCTGGGCTTTACCCGCGGCGAAGTGTCCGGCGTTCTGTTCGGCGAGATTGCTACGCTGGTTCTGGCCGCCCAACCCATCGGCTGGCTGATCGGCTATGTCATTGCGGGCGGCATGGTTGCGGCTTTTTCCTCGGACCTTTACCGCGTTCCGCTGGTCATGGAGCGGAATGTCTTTGGCACCGCCACGCTCGTGGTCGTGCTCGCTGCCCTTGCCTCGGCATGGCTGGTCCGGGGCCGCATCAATAACCTCGACTTGGTCGAGGTTCTGAAAACAAGGGAGTAGGCCATGCGGCGTCTCGTTCCCTGGATCGTGCTTGTCCTTGTGGTCGCCGGGCTGATCTGGGCGTTCCTGCCACGGCCAGTGCCCGTCGAAGTGGCCACGGTCGGACTGCAGACCATCGAAGTCACGGTCGAGGAAGAGGGCGTGGCTCGGATCAAGGAGGTGTTTGCCGTCTCTGCCCCGATCGCGGGCAAGTTGCAGCGGACGGACCTTCATGCAGGAGATCCCGTTACGGCGGGTCAGACAGTTGTGGCCGCCATCGGACCTTCGGCGCCTGCCCTTCTGGATGCCCGTGCGCGTGCGGTGGCCGAAGCGGCAGTTGCGGCGGCGGTTGCTGGCGTGGAGTACGCAAAGGCTGAACTCTCGCAGGCGGAAGCGACGCTTGAGTTCATGAAGTCCGAAGCCGACCGGGCGCTGAAGCTCTACGACCGTGGCACCGTCGCCAAGCAGATTCTCGACAATGCCCAGCTCAAGAAGACAACCGCCGAGGCAGCACTCGACAGCGCCAAGGCGAACCTTGCCGTGCGAGAGCGGGAATTGGATAGTGCCCGGGCGGTTCTGGACGCGGCTGACAGGGGCGGCGCGGAAAGCTGCTGCGTTAAGTTGACAGCGCCGGTGTCCGGTCGAGTGCTGAAGGTCGTGACCGAGAACGAGCAGGTCGTACAGCCCGGCCAGCCCATCGTGGAAATCGGAGACCCAACCAACCTCGAGATCATCGTGGATCTCCTGTCCCGCGATGCCGTTCGGGTGAAGGAGAGGGCCCGGGCCCGTATTGTCGGCTGGGGCGGTCCACCCTTGGACGCGCAGGTCCGCACCGTTGAACCTTCAGCGGAAACCAAGGTCTCTGCCTTGGGGATAGATGAGCAAAGGGTTGAGGTGACCCTCGATCTGATCGGCAACCCAGAGAACTGGACCCAACTCGGGCATGGCTACCGGGTGATTGTGCAGATCATGCTCTGGCGGGGCGAGCAAGTGCTCGCCATCCCGGTTGGCAGTCTGTTCCGTGACGGCTCGGACTGGGCCACCTTTGTTGCCCAAGATGGCCGTGCGCAGATCCGGCACATCGTGCTTGGCGAGCGCAATGAAGACTACGCGCAGGTTCTTGAGGGACTTGAGGCCGGGGAACAGGTGGTCATGCATCCTTCTGACCAAGTGGCCGAAGGTGTCCGACTCGAGATCCAGTGACTGCCGCCCGACAACGCCCGATCAGTCTCGTGGCCGGGGTCGCCTCGCTGGCGGGCGTCGGAACGCCACGGCGTCGCCGAAACGGATTGGCTTGTTTTAGTTGTCGAAGGGCGTGTGGATTTCGACCTTCGGCAGGGTCGTCGCGCCTGGTGCGTTCGGCTGCATCGAGCTGGGGACCGGCGCCTTGGCAGTGGCCTGCGCGACCCAGCCGCCGCCCAGAGCCTTGTAAATTGCGACCAGGCTAGCCAGGGCATCGTAGCGCGTCTGGATGGCGCTTAGGCGCGCGCTCAGCAGATCGTTCTGGGCGATCAGCACCGTGGTGTAGCTTTCCGCCCCTTCCTGGAAGCTGAGATACGCCAGTCGGGCGGTTGTTGCCTGCGCCTCGACCAACCGGTTCTCAGCCGCGAGCCTGGCCTTTGATTGGCTGTAGCCCACGAGGCCGTCCGACACTTCGCGGAAGGCATTGAGGATCGCCTGCTGGTATTGCGCGACCGCCGCTTCCTTCTGCGCCTTGCTGACAAGCACCCGCCCGGTGATGCGCCCGCCGTTGAAGATCGGGCCCGCCAGGTCGGCGGCGACGGACCATTCGGAGGCGGGCTTGGTCAGCAGGGAATTCAAGGCGTTGCTCGTCGACCCGCCCTGCCCGGTGAGGGAAACGCGCGGGAAGTACAGCGCCTCCGCTGCGCCGATGTTCGCGTTCGCCGCGATCAGGTTCTGTTCGGCCTGCGCGACATCCGGACGGCGCGTCAGGATATCGGAGGGAACACCAGCAGGCACCCCGATCATGCGGATCGAGGCAAAGTCCCTGCCCCGCGGGATCGCCCGTGGGGCGGTTCCGGTCAGAAGCGACAGCGCGTTTTCCGTCCGGCCGATTTCCAGGCGGATCTGCGGGACTATCGCCGCTGCCGTCTCGTACTGCGCCTTCATCTGGTTCAGCGTCACGTCCGAAATCTGGCCGTAGCTGAACCGCTCCTCGAAGAGCTTCACCTGCTCGGCATAGTTCCGTTCGGTCTCCTCCGCGACGGCAAGCTGGGCATCGAGCGAGCGGAGCTGCAGATAGGTGGTCGCAACAGCCGCGACGAGGGTCAGCACGACTCCGCGCCGCGCCTCTTCCGCGCCGACAAGATTGGCGCGAGCGGCCTCGGACTCGCGGGCGATCCGGCCCCAGAGGTCCAGCTGCCATCCCGCGCCCACATAGGGGTTCAGCGCCGAGGAGGGGTTGCTGGCAACAGCAGCCGGATCCTCGATCTCGGACACGCGGGCGCGTTCGGCCGTTGCACCGTATCCAACCTGCGGCGCGAATTGCGAGTTGGTCCGCATCATGACGGCCGCTGCCTGATCGACCTGTGCGGCCGCGAGCTTCAGATCCCAGTTGTTTGCAAGCGCCTGGTCTATAAGGCTTACGAGCGTCTTGTCCCCGAACTGCGACCACCAGGCGACATTGGCATTGCCGCTTTCCTCGGCCAGCGCGAAGCGGAAGGCGGCGGGCGTCGTCACGTCCGGACGGGTATAGTTGGGCCCGACAGTGCATCCGCTCAGAAGGGCAAAGATCAGACCCGCAGTGATCCAGCGCGATGTCATTCCGTCTTCCCTTCCACCGGTGCCGGTTCTGGCGCCGTTTCGATTGCGGCCGATGTGGCCATGACCGGTTCTGCGTCCCCTGCCCCGGCCGGCGCAGGTTTCTCGCCCCGCATCGACTCGAACAGCCAAAAGAACATCGGCACGAACAGAAGCGCGAGGCTCGACGCCCCGACCATGCCGCCGATGATGCCGGTCCCGATCGAATGGCGCGCGTTGGCCCCGGCCCCGGTCGCCACAGCAAGTGGCATGACGCCGAAGATGAAGGCGAGCGAGGTCATGATGATCGGGCGCAGCCGCAATTCCCCCGCTTGGGCCGCGGCTTCCTTCAAGCTCAGGCCTGACTTCCACTTCGTCACCGCGAATTCGACGATCAGGATGCCGTTCTTCGCCGCAAGCCCGACCATGAGCAGAAGACCGATCTGGAAGTAGACGTCATTGTCGAGCCCACGCAGCCAGGTCGCAAGCAGCGCTCCGAACACGCCGAAGGGCACCGCCGTCATCACCGCCGCCGGCAGCGACCAGGATTCGTATTGCGCGGCGAGGATCAGGAAGACCAGCAGCATGCCTAGACCAAAGGCGATGGCCGAGGTATTCCCCGCCGTCGTCTGCGAATAGGCCAGACCCGACCAGCCATAGCTGTAGCCCTGCGGCAGGATCTTCGCGGCAAGCTCTTCCATCGTGCTGATGGCCTGACCGGAGCTGAAGCCGGGCGCGTTCTGGCCGGTGACCTGCGTGGCCGGGAAGCCGTTGAAATGCGGAACGAGCGACGGGCCCGCCTCGTAGCGGGTCGTGACAAGCGCGGTCAGCGGGACCATGTCGCCCTTGTCATTGCGGACATAGAGGTTGTCCAGTGCATCCGGGGTGCCGCGATAGGGCGCGTCGGCCTGCACGATTACATTCCAGACCCGGCTCATCTCGGTGAACTGGCTGACGGCGGAGGAGCCGAACTGCATCTGCAGCGTCGTGTAGATGTCCTTCAGGCTCACGCCGAGAAGCGCTGCCTTGTTGCGGTCGATGTCGATCTTCAACTGCTGGCCGGTGGCGCGGAAGGTCGAGGACGTGCCCAGCAGTTCCGGGCGCTTTGCCGCGGCGGCGACCAGCTCATCCGTCACTTTCTGCAAGTCGGCGGGCGTCTGGGTGCCGGTGGCCTGAATCCAGAAGTTGAACCCGGCCTGCGTGCCAAGGCCAGGGATAGCCGGCGGGCTGATGGCGACGGCGAAGGCCTTGGTGAACTTGCGCGACTGTTCGAGGAACCGGTCGATCACCGAATCCGCCGACAGGTCCGGGCCGGTCCGATCCTTGAAATCCTTCAGCTTGACCCAGAAGGTTCCGTAGTTCTGCAGGTACTGGCTGTCGATCAGGCTGTATCCAGCCACGCCGATCCGGTACTGCACCGCCGGGTCGCTTGAATAGATTTCGTCGATCTGGCTTGCGATGGCATTCGTCCGCGCCGGGCTGGCCGCATCGGGCAGCGCGAAAGCCGTCAGGACGAAGCCCTGATCCTCGAGCGGAACGAAGCTGGTCGGCAGCACCTGGAACAGGGTGTAGGTGGCATAGACGATGCCCCCAAAGACCGGCAACGCGACGAGCCAGCCCTTGATGACCCAGCCGATCACCTTGCCATAGCCGCGTTCCAGCATCTGGAAACCGCGGTTGAAAGCGGCGAAGGGGCCCCTGGTTGGCGTCTCGCCCGGTCGCAGCAGCAGCGCCGCCATCGACGGCGTGATGCTGAGCGCCACAATCCCCGAGATCGTCACGGACACGGCAATGGTGATCGCGAACTGCTTGTAGAGCGCACCTGTCGGCCCGCTGATGAAGGCCGCCGGGATGAAGACCGAACAGAGCACCAGAACGGTCGCGATCACCGGTCCGGTCACCTCGCCCATTGCTTTCAGGACCGAGCCCTGCGGCGTGCTGCCCCCCTCCTCGATGTTGCGGGTGGCGTTCTCGATCACCACGATCGCGTCGTCGACGACAAGACCGATGGCAAGGACCAGCCCGAATAGCGTGAGCAGGTTGATCGAAAACCCAAGCGCGAGCATTCCGGCAAAGGTGCCGATGATTGAGATCAGGATCGCCGTGACCGCAACCGCCGTGGCCCTCAGGCTTTGCAGGAACAGGTACATGACGACCATGACGAGGAGCAGCGCCTCGAACAGCGTCTTGACCACTTCGGTGATCGACAGTCGCACGAAGTCCGTGGTGTCGAGCGCGATCACATAGTCGAGCCCCGCCGGAAAGCCGGCCTTCAGCTCCTTGAGGGTGGAACGGACCTGGTCCGACACCTGGATGCCGTTCGCGCCCGGCTGCTGATAGACGACGATGAGGGCCGTCGGCTGGCCGTTCAGGGTGTTGGTGGACAGATATTGCTCGAAGCCAAGTTCGGTCCGCGCCACATCGCCAAGGCGAACAATGGCAGCGCCGTTCTGCGAGTTCGCACGCAGGATCAGTTGGTCATAGGCAGAAGGCTCGGTCAGCTGCTGCGCGACGGTCAGCGGAAAGCTCTGCTCGAGATTGTCGCCGCCTGGCGGCGAACCAAGCTGGCCCGCGCCGACGAGTTCGTTCTGGGCGCTGATCGCCTGTCCCACATCCGTCGCCGTCACCCCAAGCGACGCCATCCGTGCGGGGTTCAGCCAGACCCGCATCGCCTGGTTCGGGTCGCCGAACATCGAGGCCTGCCCGGCGCCCTTGATCTTCTGGATCGCGTTCAGGACGATGACGTTGGCATAGTCGGTCACGTAGGTCAGCGGAAAGCGCCCCGGCTCTGCCGTGACCGCCACAAGCATCATCACGCTCGACGACACCTGCTGCACCGTGACGCCATAGCTCACCACCGGCTGGGGCAGCTTCGGAACCGCAAGATTGACCCGGTTCTGCACCAGGACCTGCGCGATGTCGGGGTCCATCGTCGCGTCGAAATAGACCGAGATCGTCATCTGCCCTGACGAGGAACTCGTCGAGGTCATGTAGAGCATGTTCTCGACGCCGTTGATCTGCGCCTCGATCGGGGCGGCGACCGATTGCGCGACCGTCTCGGCATCGGCGCCGTAATAGACGGTCGAGACGTTGATCTGCACCGGCGCGATCGTCGGGTATTGCGCGACCGGCAGCGCGGTGATGCTGAGACCGCCGATCAGGATGATGATAATGCCGACAACGGCCGAGAAGATGGGCCGGCGGATGAAGAATTCCGACAGCATCAGTCGCTCGTCCCGGCGGGTGCGGCATCTTCCTTGAGCGGCGTCGGGTTGAGGATCTGGCCGGGCTGGCGGACCAGCCCGTCGACGATGACCTTCTCTCCGCCCTTCAGGCCCGAGGTGATGATCCAGTCGTTGCCTTGCCAATCGCCCACTTCGACGGGGCGCAGTTCTGACTTGCCGGAGGCATCGATCACCCAGACCACATGCCCCGCCTGCGACTGATGCACCGCGCGCTGCGGCACGAGGATCGCATTGGGCCGGGTAAAGCCGGAAACGACGGCGGTCAGGTACTGGTTCGGACGGATTTCACCCTTGGGATTTTCGAAGGTGCCACGGACCAGAAAGGTGCCGGTATTTGCATCGTAGGCGGGCGAGGTGAATGTGACCTTGCCGCCATTCGGATAGGGCGTCGAATCCGGCAGCAGCAGCTTGAACGTAAAGACCCCATCCTTCGGCGCGACAAGCTCGCCCGACGCGGTCTTCTTCTTCCAGTCGATCAGCTGGTTCTCCGAAACCGAGAAATTCACCCACATCGGCGAGACGAGATAGACCGTCGTCAGCGCGGAATTGCTGAAGCTGATATAGCTGCCGTCCTGCTGGAGTGCCGCGTCGGTTACGCCGGTCACGGGCGAGCGGATCGTGGTGTAGGACAGGTTGAGCTGGGCCAGTTCCACACTCGCCTTGGCCTGCGCCACCCCGGCCTCGGCCCGGTCGACCGCGCCACGGGCATCGTCCAGGTCCTTTTGTGACAGGGCGCCCGCCGCCGCCAGCGGCTGCACCCGCGCCAGCGTTTCCTGCGCGACCGTCAGCGCGGCCTGCTGCCCCGCCAGCGCCGCGTTGGCCTGATCGAGGCTCGCCTGGAACGGCTTGGGGTCCATCTGGAATAGGACGTCCCCAGCATTGACGAGCTGTCCCTCGGTGTAGTTACGGCTGTCCAGGAACCCCTCGACCCGCGCATTGATCTGCACGGCCTGCGAGCTTTGTGTCTGGGCTACGAAATTGACGTCCTGATCGAGATCGCGCGGTGTCGTCTCGATGTAGGTGACATCCGTCGGTTTCGGCACGACCTCCGGCGGCTGGGCCTTCCGGTCGAAGTGCTCGTATCCCAAGAGCGCTACACCGATCAGTAGAACAAGAACAAGCAGTCGAACGATCCAGCGCAAGATTGGGAAGCCCCTCGGAACCACAGGCGGTCAATTGCTTCCTGCCAAGAAGTCAGCCTCCATGCAATCCTGTTTGGCAAGAGTGCGATCGCCTGCGGACATATGCGAAGGTTGGACAGCCCCCGCTGCCGCTTCTTGCGCCTAGCCGTTGAATTTCCGCGAATTCTTGGTTCAGGATTTCGGGCCTGGAAAGGCCGACATGGGTATTCCGCCATGGCCACGCCGACAGTTCTTCCGTCGCTCCTCCGAGCTGAACCGGCGTCCGAATGCGCGTACCGAATTCCACGCAGAACCAGAGCGCAACTGGGCCCGGAGGCCCTGCGCAGGAGCGGAGACTTCAGCCCGTTATCATCCGCGCGAAGTGGTCCAGGCAAAGTCCCCGGGCGACATCGAGGCGTGGAATTGCCATGATCCTGTCGCCGCGGCGGAAGCGGCGGGCTTCCGTCGTGAAGGCGAGCCGGTATCCGGAGCCAAAAACCTCCCATTCCACGGCCTGATCGACGCTGCCATAGGGATAGGCAAGCGCGTGGGTGTCGAGACCGAGCTCGCGGCGCAGGATCTCCCTCGGGCGATCCAGTTCTTCCGAAAGCGCCGCGTGGCCGAGTGCGGCCATCGGGAAATGATTGTGGCTATGTGCTGCAAGCGAGAAACCGAGATCACGCACCTGGCGCAGTTGGTCCCAGGTCATCAGCGGCGCGCCAGGCCCATAGCCGGCATCCCAGGCTGACGTCCCGCCGACATGGGCTGTCGGGATGAAGATCGTCGCCGTCATGCCCGACCGCATCATGGTGGGGATCGCTTCGGCCAGAGTGTCGACATAGGCGTCATCGAAGGTGATCAGCACCGGCCGCTCGGGAAGCGGCGTCCCTTCCCAAAGGCAAGCTTCGAACTGCTCGAGCGTCAGAGCGGTCGCTCCCATATTCGCCAGACAGTCCATCTGGCGCGCGAATTCGGCGGGGGTGACAGCATACCTCGCCAACCCCGGAAGCGGGTTCGTCGCAACGCGGTGATACATCAGGACGGGAACGCCGTCGGGCTTCCACTTCCGGATCGGCAGGGTCAGGTATGGAGCAGAAACGGGCTCTGACCCCTGACGGCTTCGTTCTGCAACAAGGAGGGAAGACTCTCCGACCCGGCGCAATTCGGGGACAAGGGCGAACTCTTCGCGCAGAAGCAGCCGGATGGCATCCGCATCCCGGTCAAGCTCATCCACGCTGTTTTCAGAAGCGACCACGGCGAGCCGACCGCCCGGTGCGACTACGGTCCAAAGTCGGTCGAGGAGGATCCGACAGGTGTCATCGCCATAGAGGCCGCGCAATCCGGTCGGCAGGACAACCAGATCGTACTGGCCTTGCAATGGATCACGAAGAGGATCGAGCGTTCTGACCCCGATGCGACGCTCGCGCAGAAAACGAAGGCGCAATTCCCGCATCTGCGCAGCATCGCCTGTTTTCGCCTGTACCTCAGCGCCGTAGGCAGCAAGAGCCTCGGCCAGACGCCCATTCCCCGCCGAAAGCAGGAGCACCCGCAAGGCCGCAGGTCCTGCCGGCTTGCACAAGGCAGAGGCCAGCGCCTTGGCTTCTGCATCGGTGCTGCGGCTTTCCGCCAGCTGTTCGATTGTGGTGGGCCCGTCGCTCGGCGCATTCCAGCGGGCGACATCTGCAGGATCGAGGGGCAGAGCATCGCGGAATGTCTTGCCGATCAGGTCAAAGCGCTCGGGCGACGAAAGCCGGAATGCGAAGACGTCCACCGCTCCGAGGGGGGCACCCGCTCGGTCGACATGGACCCGGGCGAACTCCACCCCGTCAGGGACAGACGGAAGCTGCGGATTGGCCAGATCGACACGCGCCAGCATCCATTTTCCGACCCGGACCACCTCGCCCGGGGCCAGAAGGAGGGAATCGAATTGTTCGATCGCGAGTTCTTCGATCCCTTTCAGCGTGGAATCTGAAAAACACGGCATGATTGTCTGCGGTTCGATGCGGTCAAGCATGGTCTCGACCTGCGGCCGCATCTCCGGCCAGATCGTCGACCAGTCGGGGCGCGGATCCGCCAGCCCCTGCACCAAAGCACGAAAGATCGTCGACTTGGCCGCCTGTCCGGAAATGGGAGCCTTGTAGCGAGACACGAGTTCGTCAAGAACGTCATCCGGGTTGCCGCCGACACCCAGGTTCCGCGAGGCCCACCAGAGCATGTTGTGAATGCCGATTACGTCGAGCTCTTCGGACTCATATGTGGGAACGTCGAGCCTGGCCTGGATCCTGGGGTCTTCCGAAGCGGCGACCTGCACAACATGCTCCACGCCGCGCACCAGTTTCAGCCCGTCCGAGCAGACGCTGTCCGGCCGCATGGTGTATCGCGCGACAACGTCGGCGCGCGCGGGCCGGAACCGCGCGCCAATTCGGGCCATCCGCAGCCAGAGGTCCCAGTCTTCCGCAGTCGGCATGCCCGGCTGAAAGCGCCCCGAGCGCTCAAGAAGGTCCCGCCGAAACATAAGGCCATGCACGACCACATTGACCGAGCGGGACAGCTGCCGGATCGGCGGCCCCTGAAACGTCACCTGCTGCCGCACACCTTCGAGGCCATTCGCGCTGACGATGCGCCAGTCGCAATAGACGACATCGGCGGTGGCATCGTCACGCGCCGTCGCCATCATCCCTTCCAGATGCCAAGGCTGTAGCTGATCGTCGGCGTCCAGCAACATTATCCAGGGGGCCCGCGTCGCCTCGATTCCCGCATTCCGCGCGGCGCTCACGCCGCCATGAAGAGCATGCATGACCCGTAGACGGGCGTCCCGCCGCGCGTACTCCTCGGCAACAAGGCCGGTGCCGTCGGTCGAACCATCGTTCACCACGATGGCCTCCCAGTCGGTAAAGGTCTGACCGAAAAGGCTGTCGAGCGTATCCCGGATCGTGTCGGCGGCATTGCGCGCCGCAATGATGATCGCGACCGACGCGCCGGACAAATTAGCGCGAGAGGGGACGCGGTTCGGCCCACTTTGGCTCATTTTGTCAAACATGCTCCACTCGTCTTGACACTCTCCGCTGCGGATGCCGGACGCATCGCGACGAGCAAGCTGACAGCGGATCGGTCCATGGTTGCGGCACCATCGGGGCAATATGGTGGCCGCTCAGACAGATCTGGCCTTCACACTTTCTTTGAACCTCAGCAGCAAGACTGTACCGATATCTCAGCTGGATTGCATCGGGATGCGGGTTTCCGCGATTGGCCTACTCGTTCGCCTCCTGGCCGCCTCTGGTCGGGCACTCTTCTGGGAGGCCGTGTTCTCCGCTGCAGTGAACCTGCTGCTCTTCGCCGGGCCGCTCTATCTGCTGCTTGTCTATGACCGGGTTCTTGTCGTCCGGTCCGGTATGATGCTGATCTCGCTGTCCCTCGCGGTCGCGGGCGCCAGTCTGGCCTTTGGTCTGCTCGAACTGGCCCGCACGCGCCTAACAGCAGCCATCGCCACAGAGACGGCCTTGGCCGCCACCGGCCTTGGTGCGGCCCCGGCCGAGGCGGCGGCCCTTCGTGCCGCGTTGGCTTCTCCGGCGGCACTGGCGCTGGCCGATCTGCCATGGAGCATTCTGTTTCTGGGCGGGCTCAGCGTCTTGCACCCGGCCCTTGGCATTGCGGGTTTGCTGGCGCTGGTTCTGCTGGTGTCCCTGCAGTCGGTTCGGGGCCGGCCGCCGGACGGCCTGGCGGCAGCGCAGCGGGCGCTGCGGATGGCGGTGTTTTCCGGTCTTGTCGGGCTTGGCGCCTGGCTGGTGATGGAGGGCGCTCTGTCAGGCGGGGCGATCTTTGCCGCCTCGCTGTTGTTCGGCCGGGCTTTGGCGCCTTTCGATGTGGTCGCGGCGCACGCGCCGCTCTTGGCCGCCGCCGGGCGGGCGCTGAAAGCGATGGCGGCGCGACTGGTTCGGCAGGATACGGGGCCTGTGTCCGAACCCGCGGCAATGCCTGCCGGATCGACACTGCAGGCCCGTCAGCTCTCCTCTGGTCCGCCGGGTGCTCGGGCGCCGGTTCTGCACGACATCAGTTTCAACCTGCCTCCGGGGAGGATCCTTGGGCTCGCCGGAGATGCGGGCGCGGGAAAAACGGCTCTCATCCGGACCCTGGCCGGCGACTGGCCAATGCTGCGGGGCGGTCTGGCCGTCCGCGCCTGCCCGACCGGCCCCTCGGTCGCGATTCGCTCGGTGTCGCCGGTCGGGCTTCTCGCCCAGTCCCCGCCCGCCGATTGTGCGAGCCTCGCCTGGTTCATCGCCGGCGGGTCGGAATCGCCGGAGGCCGACACGGTCGTACGGGCGGCCCGGCGGGCGGGCGTGCATGAGAGAATCCTGGCCCTGCCCAAGGGATACCGGACCCGGCTGATGCCGGGTGGCGCGCCGCTCTCGCAGTCGGAACTCGCTGAAATCGCGCTTGCCCGGGCGCTTTACGGCGATCCACATCTGCTTCTGCTTGACGAGCCGGACGCGGCGCTCGACCCAAACGGCCTTGCCCGGCTGCAGCGGCTTCTGCAGCAGCATCGTGACGCGGGCGGCTCGGCCATCGTGGCGACCAAACGCGCTTCGACGCTGCTTTGCTGTGACGACCTGCTTGTCTTGTCTGGCGGACGGGCCGTGGCCCAGGGGCCGCGCCCGCAGGTCCTTGGCCGGACGGCCGGACAGGCGTGGCACGCGGTCCACGAAAAGGCCCGGGGATGATGACCGCCTCGCCTCCGCTTGCCCGCGAGGCCGCTGGTCCCATCCGACTGGGACAGCTCACGCTGATGGCTTTCGCCCTGTGTCTCGTCCTTTGGGCTAGTTTCGCTCCCGTTGCCCAGGGCGTCTCGGCCGCCGGTCGGACTGGTGGTCTGGCCGAAGGTGTAGCCCTCGGTTTGCCCGAAGGCGGTCGGCTAGCTGCGGTCTTCGTGCAGGAAGGGCAGATGGTAGCGGCAGGAACCGCCCTCGCCCGCATCGACAGCCGGGCCGAACAGGCGGAGCTTGCACAGCTCGACCTCCGCCTGAACGCGCTCGCGCTGCGCCGCGCCGTGCTTGAGGCGACGCGCGACGACCGTCGGACCCTGATCGCCGATCCAGCGGTGATCCGCCTGGCCCGCCACGACCAGGGGATGGCGCGGCAGTTGAGGGCCGCCGCCGTCGAACTGGCCAGGTCCCAGGTCTATCGCGACCGCCAGATCGCCGTCCTGCGGGGCCAGGCGGCTCAGGCCGGGAACGAGCTCGCCGGCCTGGACACCCAGCTTGCGGCTGCGGCCCGGCAATCGGCCCTGATCGCGGCCGAACGCGTGCGCCAGCAAAGCCTGCGCGACCGAGGCCTGACCGAGGAAGCCCGCGTGTTGGCGCTCGACCGCGAGGCCGCGCGGCTCGACGGGGAAGCAGGCGCATTGAAGGCGGCCCGGGCAGCGGCGGCCGGCCGCCGGCAACAGGCTGGAGCGCAGGTTCTGGCGCTGACCACGGGCGCGGTTGCCGCGGCCGCCCACGATCTGGCCGCGCTGGCGCAGACCGAGGCCGAACTGCGGTCCGATCGCCGCCGGTTGCGCGAGCGGATTGCCACCATGACACTGACCAGCCCCGTCGCCGGGCAGGTTCTGGGCCTGCGCAGCCGGACCCCGGGCCAGATCCTGCGCCCGGCCGAACCGCTTCTGAGCATCCTCCCGACGGCCGCCGCCAACCGCATAACCGCCGAGCTGCGCCCGGACGAGCGGATGCGCATCGCCCCCGGCCAAAAGGTCGACATCCGCCTGCCCGGGCCGGGAGGCCACGTTTTGATCGGCCACATCGCCTGGATCTCTGCCGACGCGATCGACGGTGTCTCCGGGGCGCCCCCGCAATTCGTTGCCGAGGTTACGCTCGATCCAGACGCCCTGCCCGGTCTGCCGCCCCGCGGCATTCCCGTCAGCCTGTTCATCGAAACCGGCGAAGAGCCACTTCTGGCCTGGCTCGTCTCTCCGTTGGCCGAGCGGCTGGGGCGATCGGAAGAATAGGAACCCCGGTTTCCCTTGCCACGACGCGACGCTACACTTGCCGGGCGCCGGACGACGTAACCGGCGGAAGGAGGATCCCTGGACAGGTTGGTCGCCGATCGGATGTTTGCCGCCGTCATGGACACAGGCAGCTTCGCCGCCGCCGCGGCGCGACTTGGCACCAGCCCGGGCCAGGCATCAAAGCTGGTGTCCCGTCTCGAAAGCGCACTTGGCGTCCGCCTCCTGAACCGCACGACCCGCGCACTGTCACCGACCGATGCCGGGCAAGCCTATTACGACCGGATCAGGATTGTGCTGGACGAGATCGAGGCCATCGACCAGTCGATCCGCCAGGAAGCCGAACGCCCGCGCGGACGGCTGAGGATTTCCGCGCCGCTGACCTTCGGCGTTCATCAGTTGCGTTTTGCCTTGGCGGATTTCGCAAGTCTCTATCCCGAGATCGCGCTGGACGTGAACTTCACCGACCGGCTGGTGAACCTTGTCGACGAAGGCTTCGACATCGCCGTCCGGGTCGGCCGGCCGGTCGACAGCAGCCTGATCGCGCGACGCCTTTGCGATTCCCGCCTGCGGCTCGTCGCGGCGCCATCCTATCTCGACCGGGCCGGCCTGCCGCAAAGCCCTGCCGACCTGACCCGCCATGACTGCATCATCGACACGAATTTCCGCGAGCCCGGCACCTGGCCCTTCCAAACGGCTGAGGGGGTAAGGACGATCCAGGTAACCGGCCGGCTGCGCTTTTCCAACGCCGAGGTCTGCCTCGCCGCCGCCGAGCGCGGGCTTGGTCTGGCCTATCTGCCCGATTTCGTCGCCGCTGATGCCATCGCCGCCGGCCGTATCCTGCCCGTGCTCGCCGAATTTGAGATCCTGCCTTACGGAATCTTCACGGTTTATCCGCCAGGCCGGCACCTGGCCGCCAAGGTCCGGGCGCTGGTCGACTTCCTTTCGGCGCGCTACCGCGGCGAGGTTGACTGGACGCGGCCCGGACAGGCCTGATCGATTCCATATCGGAACGAATGTTCTTCCGGTTGGCCGGATTATAAATCAGCGCGGCATGAGGCATCTAACCGCCATGCCCTTTGAACCTTCGGGGCAGTATCGCAACAAAGGGATCTGATCCATGACCGCTTCCGTCTCTTCCGCCTCGGCCACCAATACCGCCGATCTTGCCGCGTTCGTCCTTCGTGTGACCTCCGGCGTCCTGTTCCTGCTGCATGCCGGCCTGAAGATCTTCGTCTTCACCCCCGCCGGTACCGCCGGCTTCTTCCAGTCGATCGGCCTGCCCGGCCCGCTTGCCTATCTGGTGATCCTGATCGAAGTTCTCGGCGCCATCGCCCTGATCGTCGGCTACAAGGTGCGCATCGTCGCGCCGGTCCTGGCCGTCCTGCTGGTTGGCACCATCGTCACCGTCCACGGCGCCGCCGGCTTCTTCTTCTCGAACCCGAACGGCGGCTGGGAATATCCGGCTTTCTGGGCGATCACCCTGGTCGCAACTGCGCTTCTGGGTGACGGCGCCTACAGCATCGGCAAGAAATAAGCCTGACCGCACCTGAACCAGCCCCTGAAAGGAGCCCATCATGTCCACCAGCAGCGCCCCCGTTGAAATTGGCCGCGTCGCCCTGACGGTGAACGATCTTGACCGGGTCGCCGACTTCTATCGTGCGCTTCTCGGTTTCGAGACACTCAGCGCCGACGGCGAAGTGGTCGTGTTGGGCGCCGGGGGCAAACCTCTGCTCGAGCTGCGCGGCGACCGCGCGGCTCGGGCCCGCTCGCGCCGCGAGGCCGGGCTGTTCCACACCGCCTTCCTCCTGCCCTCGCGCGAGGATCTCGGCGCCTGGCTGCGCCACGTCGCCGAAAAGCGGCTGCCGGTCGCAGGCGCCTCGGACCATCTCGTCAGCGAGGCGATCTATCTGGACGACCCGGAAGGCAACGGCATTGAAGTCTATTCCGACCGCCCGCGGGAAAGCTGGGCGACCGACAACGGCCAGATCCGCATGTCGACGGAACATCTCGACCTCGACAGCCTGTTCGCCGCAGCCCGCGGCCCCTGGACCGGTGCGCCAAAAGGCACCGTGGTCGGCCATGTCCATCTTCAGGTCGGCAATGTCCCCGAAGCCGAGGCCTTCTACCACGACACGCTCGGCTTCGACATCAAGGCCCACTATCCCGGCGCCTCGTTCATGAGCAGCGGCGGCTATCACCACCATCTCGGCGCCAATGTCTGGCAATCGCGCGGGGCCGGGCAACGGACCTACCCTTCGACCGGTCTTGCCGATCTCGAGCTTCTGGCCGACGCCCCCTCGTACGAGGCGCTGGTCGCCCGGTCCGGCTCGGCCACCCCGGCCGATCCCTGGGGCACGCAACTGACGATCACCAGGAAGGCCGCTTGAGATGCTGATTCAGGGCAAATGGACCGAGGAATGGCAGCCGGTCCAGGCGAAGGACGAAAAGGGCGGCTTCGTGCGCCAGATCTCGTCCTTCCGCAACTGGGTGACACCCGACGGCAGCGCCGGTCCCACCGGCACTGGCGGTTTCAAGGCTGAAGCGGGGCGCTATCACCTTTATGTCGCACTGATTTGCCCCTGGGCGTCCCGCACGCTGATCGCGCGCAAGCTGAAGGGACTCGAAGAGGCCGTATCGCTGTCGATCGTCGAGCCGGCGCTTGGCGACCAGGGCTGGCGCTTTGGCGACTATCCCGGTTCGACCCCGGACGAGGTCAACGGCGCCACCTACCTGCACCAGCTCTATACCCGGGCCGAGCCGAGCTTTACCGGCCGTGCCACGGTTCCGGTGCTTTGGGACAAGCGTCTGGGCACCATCGTCAGCAATGAATCCGCAGATATCCTGCGCATGTTCGACAAGGGGTTTGGCCCCCTTGCCCGCGCCGACATCGACCTGCGACCGGCAGATCTGGCGCACTCGATCGACGCCTTGAACGACCGGATTTATCCGCGCCTGAACAATGGCGTCTATCGTGCCGGCTTCGCCACCACCCAGATCGCCTATGACGAGGCCTTTGCCGAGGTGTTCGCCATGCTCGACGAGCTGGAAGATCGGATGGCGGACGGGCGGCGTTTCCTCTTCGGCGACCGGTTCACCGAGACCGACATCCGCCTTTTCGTAACCCTCGTGCGCTTTGACGCGGCCTATCATGGTCTCTTCAAGTGCAACCTGCGCCGGATCGTCGATTACCCGCAGTTGAACGCCTACCTGCACCGGGCTCTGGCGATCCCCGGCATCCGCGAGACGGTCAATCTCGATCACATCAAGCGCGGCTACTACTCGATCAAGGCGCTGAACCCGCTGCGGATCGTGCCGAAGGGACCGGCCCTGGACTGGGCCGCCTGACGGGAGCCCCGGCACAATTCTCCAAGATTCGGACTTGACCTGACGGAAACTATGACGAGTCTGGGCAAGGCAGGCATTGGCGGAACGCCAACCCTGCCAGCGGAGATTTTTCCGCCCTGGTTGCCACGCGCATTCCGACGGGCGTGGCGCCCCTGCCCCAGAAAGCGCGGCTTTTTTCGCGCCCGTTTCCCGAAGGAGGAGTATCGATGCTTGTTTCCTCAACCCTGCGCTGTTTCGCGGGGGCAGCAATCGCCCTTTCGGCGGTTCTGCCCGCGGCCGCGCAGGATAAGAAGCCGAATATCCTGTTCATCGTCTCCGATGATACCGGTTATGGCGACCTGGGCCCTTATGGCGGCGGCGTGGGCCGCGGAATGCCGACGCCGAACATCGACAAGCTGGCGTCCGAAGGGATGACCTTCTTCTCGTTCTACGCCCAACCTTCCTGCACCCCTGGTCGCGCCGCGATGCAGACCGGCCGCATCCCGAACCGCTCGGGGATGACCACCGTTGCGTTCCAGGGCGAGGGCGGCGGCCTGCCCGCCGCGGAATGGACCCTGGCCTCCGTCCTCAAGCAGGGCGGGTACGAGACCTATTTCACCGGGAAATGGCACCTGGGCGAGGCGGACTATGCGCTGCCGAACGCGCAGGGCTATGACGAGATGAAATATGTCGGGCTCTACCACCTGAACGCCTACACCTACGGTGACCCGACCTGGTTCCCCGACATGGACCCTGCCCTGCGTGACATGTTCAACAAGGTCACCATCGGCGCGCTGTCGGGCAAGGCCGGCGAAAAGGCCAAGGAAGACTTCAAGATCAATGGCCAGTACATCGACAAGCCGGGCGAGAACATCACCATCGACGGCGTGAACTATCCCGATGGCGTGGTCGGTATCCCCTTCTTCGACGGCTATGTCGAAAAGGCGGCGATCGAATTCCTCGACAAGGCCGCCGAGACACCGGACACGCCCTTCTTCATCAACGTCAACTTCATGAAGGTGCACCAGCCGAACCTTCCGGCGCCAGAGTTCGAGCACAAGTCGCTGGCGAAGTCGAAATATGCGGACTCCATCGTTGAACTGGACACGCGCATCGGCCGGATCCTCGAAGAGTTGAAGAAGACCGGGCAGGACCAGAACACGCTCATCTTCTACACCACCGACAACGGCGCGTGGCAGGACGTCTATCCCGATGCCGGCTACACACCGTTCCGTGGCACCAAGGGCACCGTGCGCGAAGGCGGGAACCGGGTGCCGGCAATCGCGGTCTGGCCGGGCCACACCCCGGCGGACAGCAAGAACCACGAGATCATTGGCGGGCTCGACCTGATGGCGACCTTCGCCGCAGTGGCCGGTGTTCCGCTGCCCACGAAGGACCGCGAGGGCCAGCCGATCATCTTCGACAGCTATGACATGACCCCGGTGCTGACTGGATCGGGTGCGTCGCCACGCAACGAATGGTTCTACTTCACCGAGAACGAGCTGACCCCCGGCGCGGCCCGTGTCGGCCACCTGAAAGCCGTCTTCAACCTGCGCGGCGATGACGGCGCACAGACGGGCGGGCTGGCGGTGGACAGCAACCTCGGCTGGAAGGGTGCCGAAAGCTATGTCGCGACCGTTCCGCAGGTTTTCGACCTCTGGGCCGACCCCCAGGAACGCTACGACATCTTCATGAACAACTTCACCGAGCACACCTGGGCGATGGTGACGATCAGCGACTCGATCAACAAGCTGATGAAAACCTACATGGAATATCCGCCCCGAAAGCTGCAAAGCGCGAGCTACAGCGGCCCGGTCACGCTGACGAACTACCAAAAATTCCAGTGGGTACGTGACGAACTCGCCAAGGACGGGTTCAACCTGACCCTGCCGACCGGCAACTGATCCGGCTGCCGGGACGGATTTACAGCACAAACGACGAGGGCCCGCGCGATGCGGGCCCTCGTTCCTTTTCCGGCGGTCGTCGTGGTTTAATCGACGCGGGTGATTTCGCCCGGCCGCCAGGTCTTGTCGAACCAAGGCTCGAGCGGCCCGTACAGCCGCAGGATCATGAACCAGCTCTTGCCGGGAATGGTCTCGATCCAGTTGCTTTCCATCCCCTTCGGCGCCTCGGGGCCGAAATAGACATCGATCGAACCATCGGAATTGGCCTGCAGGCCCTTGTCCTGACTCGAGACGCTCGGCGCGGGCTGGTTGGTCTGCAGCATCGAGCGGGTCTGGCTGTCATAGACGATGACCGACCAGAAATCCGCGACCGGCACATTCGGCGGCAGGTGCAGCCGGTAGGTCTTGCCGCCGTCGAACGGGTTGCCGTCGGCGTCGAGCGCGGTCCAGGGATATTGCGATCCCTTGCCGACCATCTTTTCCTCCATCGCCGGCGTCACGCCGGTGGCGAAGTAGTAATAGAAGGCCGCGCCGTCGAGGTTGGCGACACCGGGCTGCGACTCGAACTTGTAGCCGCCGAAGAAGGGCAGCCGCCAGTTGCTGGTCGTGTCGGGGTAATAATAGCCGGTGCGCGACTTCAGATTGAAGGCCAGCGACCGGGCGGTGACGCTGCCGATCATCGCGGCGTCGGTCAGGATCGCCTTCATCCGCTCATCCGGCGCGAAGGGTTTGCCCTTCTCGATGCCGATCGAGGCGAAGAGGCCAAGCGTCGTCGGGTCGGACCCTTCGGGCGGCTCCTCCTGAATGACCTGGTTCAGCAATTCCCAGAAGCTGAAGTCGGTCGGAAAGACGAAGTTCGAAGGAATGCCCGAGGCATTCACCAGCTTTGCCGGTGTCGGGTTGTCCTTCTGCGACAGCGGATAGATTTTCAGGTTGTTCTTCACACCCTCGACACCTGGGCCGGTCTTTCCGTCCACGAGGAAGGCGCGGAAGAAATTCCACATGCCGTAGGTCGTCGGACGCACCACGAAATAGCCGTCCGGCACCTCGCCCGTATAGCCCGGTGGCAGGATCAGGTACTTGCCTCCCTCGCCCTTGTCCGGGCCGGTGACGCCGACATCGATCACCCATTTATACCAGAAATCGTTGATCGAGCCGAGCACCTTGGGCGGGATTTCGACCACCAGCGGTCCGTCATGCGTGTCAAGCCAAACGAAGCTGTAGATTGTGTTGTCGTTCGCCGTCAGCTCGACCGTGCGGGGGTCGACGAGGTCTTCCCAGATCACGTCGGTGCTGTTCGCCGGGCCGAATTGCAGCAGCGACTGGCGCATGCCCGCCTGGTTCACGATCGGGATCGCCAACATGAAGGCCTGCAGCGCACGCGAGCGATCGAGGTTGTCCTGGACTTTCTGGGCGGTTTCCTTGCTCGGTACGCCGTCATGCAACGTCAGGGCGCCGATCGAGGTCTCGACTGTGTCCGGCGTGGCGATGCCGGGCGCAATCGGCGTCTGCATCTTGTAGTCCTCGGCCAGGCCGGGCGACGCCAGCCCGGCGCAGATGGCAAGGGCCAGCGAAGAGCGGGCCAAAGTCTTCGCGGTGAAGGGTCTCAATTCTGAACTCCTGTTCCCTTTTGGCAAAAGCTGCCCGCGCATCGCGCGGGCAGCTTTCGGGTCGTCGTTCTGGCATGCACCGATTTTTCGCATCTCCGCGTGGAGCGCGCCACACCTTCGCGGCGCGCCCCAGGCGGGATCAATCGGCCTGCTTCTGCATCTCGGCTTCAAGCTTGGCCTTGTCGGCGTCGCTCAGTTCGGGCCGGTCGATGTTGATCGTCACCTTGTCGAGCTTGGCGGTCAGCGGGAACGGCGGCTGGTAATCCGCGTCGTTCACGCCTGTCAGCGTGTCCGAGCCGATGTCGAAGGCTTCGTCCCATTGCAGGATCAAGGGCAGCGTGTGCTCCATCTTCTGCGTGGCGACGTCCTTGCCATCGACCTTGAGCACACCTGTGCCGCTCTGGCCGATGCCCGCGAAGCTGTTGAAGGCCAGCGTCTCGGCGCCCAGACCGTCATAGGTGAAGTCGAACTCGAGCGTGTGCTTGCCCGGGGTCAGCGCATCGGGGCCGTTCCACGAAATCCGCTTCAGATCGACGAGGTTCCACAGGAAGACCGGCTTGCCGTCCTTCAGGTAGAAGCCATAGCCGCCGAACCGTCCGCCCGAAGTCAGGATCATGCCCTGCGCAGGCGCGCCCTCCGGCACCTCGATATCGGCCGTGATCTTGTAGGACGAGTTCAGGATCGACGGGGAGTCGCCCTGGGGCAGACCGGTCATCGGCCTTGTATAGACGAACTCGGTCCGGCCCGCGGTGATGTTCGGCCGCGGAGCAGCGATCCGGGCCGCCACCGAGGCGTCCATCGGGAAGACCTGGTACTTCTTCGCTTCCTCGATGAACGCTGCCTTCATCTCCTTGACCTTGTCGGGATGCTCGGCCGCGATGTCCTTGGTCTGGTTCATGTCGGTGTTCAGGTCGTAAAGCTGGAACACCTGGTTGTTGAGCGGATCGGGGTTCGCCGGGCCGGTTGCCTCCCACGGGGCGCGGTTGACCTTGGTCGACAGGAGCCAGCCGTCGTCGTACAACGCCCACTGGCCCATCATCTCGAAGTACTGCTTCTTGTGATGGGTGGGTTCCTTGGCGTTCTTGGCGTCGAAGGTATAGGCAAAGCTCGTGCCCTCGATCGGCGCCTGCTTGATGCCGTCGACTTCCTCGGGCGCCTTGATGCCGGTCACCTCGAGGATGGTCGGCACGACGTCGATCACGTGCATGAACTGGTCGCGGCGCGAACCGACATCGGTGATGTGGCCCGGCCAGGACACGACCATGTTCTGCCGGATGCCGCCCAGGCGCGAGGCATTCTGCTTGAACCAGTCGAAGGGCGTGTCGAAGGCCCAGGACCAGCCCGCCGACATGTGGTTGTAGGTCTGCTCGGTGCCCCAGACGTCATACCACTTCATCTGAACTTCGGCCGGGATCGCGTTCAACCCGTTGAAGAAAGCCACCTCGTTCGGCGTGCCAAGCGGCCCGCCTTCGGCCGAGGTGCCGTTGTCGCCGTTGATGTAGATGATGATCGTGTTGTCGAGTTCGCCGATTTCCTTGACCGCGTCGATGACCCGACCGATCTCATGATCGGAATAGGCCGAATAGGCCGCGAAGACGTTCACCTGCTTGATGAAAAGCTTCTTCTCGACATCCGTCAGCTTGTCCCAGGGCTTGATGTAGTCCGACGGCCAGGGCGACAGCGTCGCGTCCTGCGGCACGAGGCCCATCTTCTTCTGGTTCTCGAAGATGCGCTGGCGCAGGGCCTCATACCCGTCGTCGAACAGGTGCATCGCCTCGATCTTGTCCACCCATTCCTTGGTCGGATGGTGGGGCGCGTGGGTCGCGCCGGGGGCGTATTCGATCATGAAGGGCTTGGACGGATCGATCTGGTGCATGTCGTTGATCCAGTTGATCGCGTCATCCGCCATGCCCGTGATGAGGTTCCAGTTCGGATTGTCCTTGAACGGGTAGATCTGGGTCGTGTCGTTGAAGAGGTTCGGCTGCCACTGGTTGGCATCCCCGCCGACGAAGCCGTAGAAGTGCTGGAAGCCCATCCCGGTCGGCCACTGGTCGAAGGGACCTGCCTGCGAGGCCTCGAAGGCCGGAGTGTTGTGATCCTTGCCGTACCAGGCGGTGTTGTAGCCGTTGTCGAGCAGGATCCGCCCGATCGTTGCCTTGTCCTTGGTGATGATCGAGTTGTAGCCCGGGAAGCCGGTCGACTGTTCCGAGATCACGCCGAAGCCGACGGAATGGTGGTTTCGCCCGGTGATGAGCGCCGCGCGCGTGGGCGAGCAGAGTGCGGTCGAGTGGATGTTGGTATAGCTGATGCCGTTCTTGGCCAGCGCGTCCATCGTTTCGGTCGGAATCACGCCTCCGAAGGTCGACGGCACTCCAAAGCCCGCGTCATCGGTGATGATGAGCAGCACGTTCGGCGCCTTCTTCGGCGGCACGACACGGGGCTCCCACCACGGGGTGGATTTCAGAGCCTGCTCCTTGATCACGCCGCCGAACTGCATCGGCGGCGGCGGAAGCTGGTTGCCCTCCAGCACGCGGGTCGCAGCTGGCGAGCCGACCGGCGCCGCGGACTGCGCCAGCCCGGCCGTCGTGCCTATCGCACCGAATGCCATTGCTGCAACGATGGCGGACGCCATGCGTCCGGCCCATCGCGTCTTGTTTGTCGTCATAGAGAGTCCCCCAAATCACTAAAGGGCGCATCACCGCCCAAGACCGGCAAGTTCCATGCACACTGGACCCATCGAAGATTGTCCAACAGGCACGGAATCACAACATGTCACATTCGCGCGTTGCGATTTTGAGGGGTTTGCGAGGGCAGGACTTTGCTTTGCGCGCCAAACTTTCTCCGTCGGTCGTCATCGGTATGACGCCACGGCAACCCCGCGCCTCGAACCGCAGGGCGACTGATTTCATAAAACTGTTACAAAACTATTACAAATGGTTTGCCGTAGGCCCGTACCTCCCCGATCCAAGGTCGCCTCGGGGCGTCCTGACGCGAATCCATCAGGAGATCACAATGACCATCATGAAGCTCACGGCCTCGGCGCTCGCGATTGCCGCCGTGTCGGCCACCGCGGCCGCCGCGCGCGATCAGGTTCAGGTGTCCGGTTCCTCGACCGTTCTGCCCTATGCGACGATCGTGGCCGAAGCCTTCGGCGAAAACACCGACTTCAAGACCCCCGTGGTCGAAGGCGGCGGCTCCTCGGCCGGCCTGAAGAAGTTCTGCGAAGGCGTGGGCGAGAATACGGTCGATGTCGCGAACGCGTCGCGCAAGATCAAGGACTCGGAGCTTGAGACCTGCAAGCAGAACGGCGTGACCGACATCATGGAAGTCCGCATCGGCTATGACGGGATCGTCTTCGCCTCGGACATCAAGGGCGCCGATTTCACCTTCACCCCCGAAGACTGGTACAAGGCGCTGGCCGCCGAGGTTCTGGTTGACGGCAAGCTTGTGCCGAACACCGCCAAGAACTGGAAGGACGTGAATCCGGCCCTGCCTGATCAGGAAATCCTGGCCTTCGTTCCCGGCACCAAGCACGGCACCCGCGAAGTGTTCGAGCAGAAGGTCCTGGAAGCCGGCTGCAAGGCCTCGGGCGCCGAAGAAGTCATCACTGGCCTGAAGGGCGGCGACGCCAAGGCCGCGACCGAGGCCTGCGTCAAGATGCGGACCGACGGCAAGTCGGTGGACATCGACGGCGACTATACCGAAACCCTGTCGCGCCTGGCCTCGGCCCCGCACGGCATCGGCGTGTTCGGCCTCGCCTTCTATGAAAACAACACCGACAAGTTGAAAGTCGCTCCGATGGGCGGCATCGTTCCCTCGGTCGAGACCATCGCCGACGGCTCCTACCCGGTGTCGCGTCCGCTCTACTTCTACGTGAAGAAAGCGCATATCGGCGTCGTTCCCGGCCTGCAGGAATATGCCGAGTTCTTCGTGTCCGACGACATGGCTGGCCCGGACGGTCCGCTGGCCGCCTACGGCCTGGTTCCCGATCCGGAACTCGCTGCAACGCAGGCTGCAGTCGCTGCCCAGGAAACCATGAAGTAAGATCGCATGGCCCGGCTCAGCCGGGCCGCCGCATCTCCGGCGCGGGCGGGTTCGCCCGCGCTTCTCCTTCCCTCCCGGACTTCCTTCCGCATCGGAGTGCTCATGTCCGTCTTCTGGACCATCCTGATCGTCCTGGCCCTGGCCGCCCTGGGGTACATCCTTGGACGCCAAAAGGCGCTGAACTCCGTCGGCGGCGATTCCCGCCGGATGCACTCCCTGCCGCACTATTACGGCTGGAACGTCGCCATTCTCACAATGGTTCCTGCCTTCCTCGTGCTGATCGCCTGGATGTTCGCCCAGGCCGAATATGTCGAACGCCACGTCACGGCGATGATCGAGCCGGCCGACATCGGCGAGGGATCGAACCTGAGCCTCGTCATGGCCGATGTGCGCCGCCTCGCTGGCGGCCTCGAAACCGCGATCGAGACCGGCGCGATGACCGCCGATCAGGTCATGGCCCTCGACGCGACCAAGGACGACATCCGCGGGATGCTCGGCAAGGTCGGCGTCGCTTTCGGATCGGATGTCACGCCGCATATCCTTGCCGCCGCGCAGAACTACCGCGAGATCGTCAGCTCCGCCTCGGTCTACCGCGCAGTCGCGGTTCTGGCCGTGGCGCTGATCGGTTTTGCCTATGCCTATGCGCAGACGAACGGCAGCTTCTGGGCCCGCAACCGGGTCGAACAGGTGACGCTCGGCCTCCTTATCCTGTGCTCGATGATCGCCATCGCCACCACGGTCGGCATCATCCTTTCAATGCTGTTCGAGACCGGCCACTTCTTCGGACAGTATTCCTGGACCGAGTTCTTCTTCGGCACCACCTGGTCGCCGAACTTCCACGGCAACTCTCAGCTCGGCATGCTGCCGCTCCTCTGGGGCACGCTCTATGTCTCGGCGATTGCGCTGGCGGTGGCGGTGCCGGTCGGGCTCTTCGCGGCGATCTACATGTCGGAATACGCCTCGCCGCGCTTCCGCTCGATCGCCAAGCCGGCCATCGAGGTGTTGGCCGGCATCCCGACCATCGTCTACGGCCTCTTCGCCCTCATCACCGTCGGCCCGCTGCTGCGCGACTGGCTTGCCCAGCCGCTCGGTCTTGGCAATTCCGGCTCCTCTGTGATGACGGCGGGGCTCGTCATGGGCGTGATGATCATCCCGTTCGTATCGTCCCTGTCAGACGACATCATCAACGCCGTGCCGCAGAGCCTGCGCGATGGCTCGCTCGGCCTCGGCGCTACCCCGTCCGAGACCATCCGGCAGGTGGTGCTGCCCGCCGCCCTGCCCGGCATCGTCGGCGCGGTGCTGCTGGCCGCCTCGCGCGCCATCGGTGAAACCATGATCGTGGTCCTGGGCGCGGGAGCCGCCGCCAAGCTGAGCCTCAATCCGTTCGAGGCGATGACGACGATCACCGTCAAGATCGTCAGCCAACTGACGGGCGACACCGATTTCGCCGCGCCGGAAACGCTGGTCGCCTTCGCGCTTGGCCTGACGCTCTTCGTCATCACGCTCGGGCTGAACATCCTCGCCCTCTACATCGTCCGCAAATACCGGGAGCAATACGAATGACCGACGCCACCGCCAACGCTTCGGCCCGGCGCACGGGCTCGCTTCTGGTCCCGGACGCGCGCACCCGCAAGCGCAATGCCGCCGAGGCCCGGTTCAGGATGTACGGCCTTGCTGCCACCCTGCTCGGCATGGCCGCTCTGGTTGTCCTGCTGATCTCGATCTTCTCCAGCGGCAGCGGCGCCTTCTTCCAGACCTTCCTGCATATCCCCGTCACGCTGGACGAGGCGGCGCTCGACAAGTCGGGCAGCCGCGATCCCGCAGTCATGCAGAAGGTCACGACGATCGGCTATGCCAAGGTGCTGAACGCCTCGCTGCAGAAGGCGATCGACGACAAGGGGCTCGGGGTCGAGGGACTGACGGACAAGGACGTGGCCGACATGATCTCGAAAGAGGCGCCGGCGCAGGTCCGCAACGTGGTTCTCGCCAACCCGGCGCTGCTTGGCCAGACCATCGACATGACGATCCTCGCCAACGGCCGGATCGACGGCTACTTCAAGGGCCGCGTGACGATGGAAAGCGCGCAACTCGACAAGAATGTCAGCCCCCGCCAGCTGGAACTGGCCGACAAGATGCGCGCCGCCGGCATGCTGAGCACCGATTTCAACTGGGGCTTCCTGACCTCGGGCGATAGCTCGGACCAGCGGCCAGAGGCGGCGGGGCTGGGCGTCGCGATCATCGGCTCGCTCTACATGATGATCGTGGTGCTGGTGCTGTCGCTGCCGATCGGCGTGGCCGCGTCGATCTATCTCGAGGAATTCGCGCCCAAGAACCGCTGGACGGACCTGATCGAGGTCAACATCGCCAACCTCGCGGCGGTGCCGTCCATCGTGTTCGGCATCCTCGGTCTCGCCGTGTTCATCAACTTCGCCGGCCTGCCGCAATCGGCGCCGATCGTCGGCGGTCTTGTCCTGACGCTGATGACCCTGCCGCGGATCATCATCCCGGCCCGCGCCGCGCTGAAGGCCGTGCCGCCGTCGATCCGCGACGCGGCGCTTGGCGTCGGCGCGTCGAAGATGCAGTCGGTCTTCGACCACGTCCTGCCGCTCGCGGCACCGGGGATCCTGACCGGCATGATCATCGGGCTGGCCCAGGCGCTTGGCGAAACTGCGCCGCTTCTTCTGATCGGCATGGTCGCCTTCGTGCGGGAATTTCCGGGCGCGCCGCCGCAGGGCTTCTTCGATCCGGCTTCCGCGCTGCCCGTGCAGGTCTATAACTGGACGCAGCGGTCGGACCCGGCCTTTGTCGAACGGGCCTCGGGCGCGGTGATCGTGCTGCTCGTCTTCCTGCTCATCATGAACGCGGTCGCCATTATCCTGCGCCGCCGCTTCGAACGCCGCTGGTAAGGGGGCAACCAAATGAATGACATGCGTATCGCGGAGCGGAACGTGGACACCAACGAAGCAAAGATCTCGGCCCGCAAGGTGCAGGTCTATTACGGCACGAACCACGCGCTGAAGGATGTCGACGTCGACATCCTCGACAAGACCGTGACGGCCTTCATCGGTCCGTCGGGCTGCGGCAAGTCGACCTTCCTGCGCTGCCTAAACCGGATGAACGACACGGTGGCCAGCGCCCGCGTCGAAGGCCGGATCACACTGGATGGCGAGGATATCTACGACGCCAAGGTCGATCCGGTGCAACTGCGCGCCAAGGTCGGCATGGTGTTTCAGAAGCCGAACCCCTTCCCGAAATCGATCTACGACAACATCTCTTACGGGCCCAAGATCCACGGCCTGACCCGGTCCAAGGCGGAACTCGACGAGATCGTCGAGACCTCACTGAAAAAGGCCGCGCTCTGGAACGAAGTGAAGGACCGACTCGACGCGCCGGGCACCGGCCTGTCGGGCGGCCAGCAGCAGCGTCTGTGCATCGCGCGCGCCAACGCCACCCAGCCGGAAGTCCTGCTGATGGACGAGCCCTGCTCGGCGCTCGACCCGATCGCGACCGCCCAGGTCGAGGAGCTGATCGACGAGCTCCGCAGCCAGTTCTCGGTGGTGATTGTCACCCACTCGATGCAGCAGGCCGCCCGCGTCAGCCAGCGCACCGCCTTCTTCCACCTTGGCAACCTCGTCGAATACGGCGAGACGGGCCAGATTTTCACCAATCCCAAGGATCCCCGCACGGAATCCTACATTACCGGCCGGATCGGCTGAGGGTGCACTCATGAACAGCGATCCCCATATCGTAACGTCCTTCGACCGCGACCTCGAGGCCATTCAGGCCATGATCATGAAGATGGGCGGCCTCGTGGAGGCCGCCATCCTCGATGCCGCACAGGCGCTCGAGACCCGCGACGACGAACTGGCCGAGCGGGTGCGCCTTGCCGACAAGGCGATCGACACACTTGAAGACCAGATCCAGTCAGAGGCCGCCCGGGTACTGGCGCTGCGTTCGCCCACCGCGACCGACCTGCGCACTGTCCTGTCGGTGATGAAGATCGCCAGCACGCTGGAACGCTGCGGCGACTATGCCAAGAACCTCGCCAAGCGGTCATCGGTCCTGAACCAGCTTCCCCCGGTGGGCGACACGGCAGGCACGATCCGCCGCATGGCCAAGGCGGTCGAGCAGCTTCTGAAGGATGCGCTCGACGCCTATATCCGTCGCGATGCGGAACTGGCCGAGGACGTGCGCCGGCGCGACCGCGATGTCGACCAGATGTACAACTCGCTCTTCCGCGTTTTTCTCACCCACATGATGGAAGACCCGCGCAACATCACCGCCTGTATGCACCTGCATTTCATCGCCAAGAACCTCGAGCGGATGGGCGACCACGCCACCGGCGTGGCCGAGCAGGTGATCTACCTCGTGCGCGGCGCCCTGCCGGAAGAGGCGCGCCCGAAGGAGGACACGACCTCGATCACCGGCCTTGACGGGTTGCAGTGATGGCGGCTGCCGAACAACCCACCGTCCTGGTCGTCGAGGACGAGCCCGCACAACGTGAGGTCCTGTCCTACAACTTCGAGGCCGAGGGCTTTCGCGTCTCGCAGGCCGGCAATGGCGAAGAGGCGCTGATCCTTGTCGAAGAGGTCGCGCCCGACGTGATCGTGCTCGACTGGATGCTGCCCAATGTCTCGGGGATCGAGGTCTGCCGGCGGCTGAAGTCACGCCCCGAAACCCGGGGCGTGCCGATCATCATGCTCTCGGCTCGGTCCGAGGAAGTGGACCGGGTGCGCGGGCTTGAAACCGGGGCCGACGACTATGTGACGAAGCCCTATTCGATCGTCGAGCTTCTGGCCCGCGTCCGCGCGCAGTTGCGGCGCTCGCGCCCGTCCTCGGTCGGGCTGACGCTCGCCTATGACGACATCCGGCTCGACCCCGAGACCCACCGCGTCTACCGCGCCGACAAGGTGCTGAAGCTCGGTCCCACCGAGTTTCGCCTGCTGTCGACCTTCATGGAAAAGCCGGGCCGGGTCTGGAGCCGCGAGCAGCTGCTCGACCGCGTCTGGGGCCGCGACATCTATGTCGATACCCGCACGGTCGACGTCCATATCGGCCGCCTGCGAAAGGCGCTCTGTGCCTTTGGCGGCGATGACCCGCTGCGCACCGTGCGCGGCGCCGGATACGCGCTCGGCTGACCGGCCGCCGATTCCGAAAAACGCCTCTGTGCGCGTCCTGCGCCGGAGGCCTGTTCATCACGAAAATGCGATCAACCCCTTCCCCTGTCACCGGGGGAACAGCGGCCCCGGCCGCGCCATGGCAGGGTCACGTCATGGCCCGATGAGGTGCCAGACCAAAAAGCCGGAAGACCAAGGCAAGGCCTGCCCCCAACTGGCCGTCACCTCGCACAAGGGACCGTCCCTTTCCCCTGATGCCCCGCCTGCGAGTGCCAAGGTCGACCAGCTTTTCGAATGCCCCCAGTAGGCACCGGGCCGCGGCGTTCCCCAAGCGCGGCGGCCCGCTTCCTCCTGGCAACAGCGGTTGAAAGCGGAAACACGGGCCCGCGCGGTGTTGGCGGATCACCAGCGCAACAGCCGCCGACCCAGCACCGCGCCAATTCCCGCGACGATCAGGATGGCAAGCCCATACCAGGTCACGAAGAACAACGGATTGTCCTCGTTGCAATGGAGCGCATAGATCGCGGTCGCGAGCGCGCCGCAGGCAAGCCCGGTCAGGGCCCCGCTCCGCCCGGGGTCGGTGCTGGCCCCGGACCGCATTGCCCGCATCGCCGCCCCAAGCGGCAGAAGCGCGGTCAGCACGATTGCCGGCACGCAGAAGGCCGCCGACTGCCCCATCAGCCCACGCCCCCAGTCCGTCATCGGCATCTGGCTAAGCCCGTAGACAAAGAGCGCCAGCGCCACCAGCGGGAAGACGATCAGTGCCGCTACCGGCGCCGTCGCGTCCGGCCGGGTCAGCCGGACAGCCAGCGACAGCGCGGCAAGGCCCAGGGCCAGGGGAAGCAAGTTCTTCAAGGCGGTGACCGGCGCTACGAGCGCCGCCGCCAGATCGGGCCGGATACCGATGATCCCAAGAAGCGCGCCGCCCGCCAGCAAAAGCGCCAGCGGCAGCAACGCAAGCCGCGCACCGACAGAGGTGGGCTTAACCTCGTCGGCGGCGAGAGCGCGGATCAGATCGTCGGTCCTCATGACACCTGCCTTTCGCGCAACTCGGCCAGACGTTTCAAGGCCCGGTGCAAAGCCACCCGCATCGCCCCCTCCGACAGGCCCAGCCGCCGCCCGGTCTCGGCCGGGTCCGCTCCGTCAAGGCTTACGGCCTTCAGCAATTCGGCCGAGCGCGGATCAAGCTGGCCAAGGATCTTGAGCGCGTCACTGCGTTCGGTCGGATCGGCCTGCGGCTCTGCCGGAAGGACATCGGCAAAATCCTCGATCGGCACCTGGACATGCTGGCCGCGCGCGCGGAACGCGTCGATCACCTTGTATCGCGCAATGGCGTAGAGCCAGGGCTTCACCGGGCTATCCTCGCGCCAGGTGTGACGCTTGAGATGGATGGCAAGCAGAACGTCCTGCACAATGTCCTCCTGCGCCTCGGGGGAAAAGGCGCGTCCGCGCGCACGAACGATCCCGCGCAAGACCGGCGTGACCAGACGCAGCAGACGGCCATAGGCGCGCGTATCGCCGCCATTGGCCGCACGCATCAGCGCGGACCAGTCTGCGTCACTCTCGGTCATGTCCGTTTGTCCATTCGCGGCCGCGCGGCAATTGTTACAGCCTTTCCCTCGATACAGGGAAAAATGCCGATTTCGAACACCAAACCGTGAGCGGCGTAACGGCCGGCCGGAAGGCCCCGAACGGTCCATGCAGGAACCGGTGGTCGGTTCCCCTGACACGAAGGATCTGGAGACAGAGATGACCCATATGCCCACCGCCCTTGGCCTGACTGCCTCGCTCGCCGCCGCGCTGACCGCGGCCGCCGGCGCGGCCCATGCCGACGACATGAAGATGGAAAAATGCTACGGCGTCGCGCTGGCCGGCCAGAATGATTGCGCCGCCGGCGCCGGCACGACCTGCGCGGGCACCTCGAAGGTCGACTACGACGGCGCGCACTGGAAATACGTCCCCGCCGGCACCTGCGCCACCATGAAGACGCCGACCGGCATGGGCTCACTCGAGCCGATCAAGTCCTGATCCGGACCGGCGCGGGCGATCCACCGGTCGCCCGCGCATACCCCCTCCAGCGCGAGATCCCTGATGCCCAGCCCCCTGTCCGCCGCCGCCGGCCTCGGCTTCAAGCCCGAGCATTTCGCCACGATCCAACAGACGCGCCCCTCCCTCGGCTTCTTCGAGGTCCATGCCGAGAATTACATGGGCGATGGCGGCCGCCCCCATGCCCAGCTTGCAGCGCTCCGCGCCGATTACGCGCTGTCGCTGCATGGCGTGGGCCTGTCGATCGGCGGGGCCGACCCGCTCGACTGCGACCACCTCGCCCGCCTGCGCCGTCTCATCGACCGCTATCAGCCCGAAAGCTTTTCCGAGCATCTCGCCTGGTCGAGCCATGGCGGCGAGTTCCTGAACGACCTGCTGCCCCTGCCCTATACCGACGAGACCCTTGCGCTCGTCTCTGCCCATATCGACGAGGTGCAGCAGGCGCTCGGTCGCCGGATGCTGCTGGAAAACCCTTCGACCTACCTCGAATTCTCCCAGTCGACATGGGCCGAGACCGACTTCCTGCGCGAGATCGCCCGCCGCACCGGCTGCGGGCTGCTCCTTGACATTAACAACGTCTTCGTCGCCTGCACCAACCGCCGCGAAGACCCGCGCGCTTACCTCGCAGACTTTCCGCTGCACCTGGTGGGCGAGATCCACCTCGGCGGCCATGATGCCGAACTCTTGCCGACCGGCTCCCTGCTGATCGACGCCCACGGCTCGCCCGTGGCCGATCCGGTCTGGGCGCTGTTTGCCGAGGTGCTCGACCGCACCGGCCCGCTGCCTGTCCTCATCGAATGGGACAACGACCTGCCCGATTTCCCGGTGCTTCTCTCCGAAGCCCGCGCCGCGCAATCCCTGATCGACCAAACCATGACTGGGCGGAGCCGCCATGCACTCGCATCCTGACCTGATCGCCGCCTTCCGCGACGGACTTGCGACCGGCACGCTTCCCCCCGGGGCCAAGGCGCTCCCGGCCGAAATCGACCGCCGCTTCGCCGTCTACCGCAACAATGTCACCCACGGCCTGATCGAGGCGCTGGCCACCCGGTTTCCGGTGGTCAAGGCGCTGGTCGGAGACGACTTCTTCCGCGCGACGGCGCGCCTTTTCATCGCACAGCACAAGCCGACAAATCCGGTCCTGATGCTCTGGGGCGAGGATTTCCCCGGCTTCCTGCGCGGCTTTCCCCCGGCGGCCGGCCTGCCCTACCTCGCCGATGTCGCCCGGCTCGAATATGCGCGCGGCATCGCCTACCACGCCGCCGACCCGCCGCCCCTGACGGGCGAGGCGCTGGCCCGCGCCGCCACCGGGGCCGACATCGCCTGCGTCGCCCTCCACCCCTCGGTCCAGCTTCTGCGCGCCCGCCATGCCTTCGTGACGATCTGGGCCGCGCATCAGCCCGGCGCCGCGCCGGGTGAGATCAACCCGTTGCAGGAAGAGATCGCGCTCGTCCTGCGCAACCGCCTCCTCGATGTCGAGATCTGGCGGCTGACCCGAGCGGAGTCGCTCTTCATCGCCGGCCTCGGCAAGACCGGGCACCTCCTTGGCGCCGCCGGAGCCGCCCGTGTCGCCGATCCCCGCTTCGACCCGACCCACCTCATCCTGCGCCTCTCCGCTGCGGGCGCCCTCATCTCCCGGGAGTCGACTGATGTCTGACATGACCATGAGCCTGAGCCACGCGCCCCTCCTGCGCAGGATCAACGCGGTTCTCGGCCGCCTGCCCTGGGAGGTGCCGGCGCTCTTCGCCCGCCTCATCCCCGCCTCGATCTTCTGGGCCTCGGGCCAGACCAAGGTCGAGGGCTGGTGGATCGCAGACAGTACCTGGTACCTGTTCGAAAACGACTACGCCCTGCCGCTGATCCCTCCGCATGTCGCGGCGATCATGGCGACCTTCGCCGAGCATTTCTTCCCGATCCTGTTGGTCCTTGGCCTCTGCACCCGCCTCTCGGCGCTGGCGCTTCTCGGCATGACCACGGTGATCGAGGTCTTCGTCTATCCCGACGCCTGGCCCACCCACGGCCTCTGGGCCGCCTGCTTCCTCGCCCTCATTGCCAAGGGCCCGGGCCGGCTGTCGCTGGACTGGTGGTTGGGCTGGGACAGGCAGCGGGATATGTGAACGCAACAGAGAAAATGGCCCCCGCCAAGACGTGGCGGGGGCCCTTCGCTCGGGTTAACCTCTTCGGATCAGATCAGCTGCAACCGCTCGTCCCGCCGCAGGTGTTGCACTTCATGCAGGTGCCGTTGCGGACCAGGGTGTAGTTGCCGCATTCGCCGCAGGGATCACCTTCGTAGCCCTGCATCTTGGCCTTGGTCCGGGCGTCCATCGACACCGTTCCGGTCGCAAGCGCCGTCGCGCCGATCGTCGTCTCGCTGAAGCTCAGCGTCCCGTCCGACGACAGTGCGGTGGCGGCGATCCCACCCTGCAGCACCACCAGTTCCTGCGGCAGACGCTTGCGCAGGTAGCCGGTCGAGCTGATCGATTTCAGCAGTTCCACCGATTTCGACGCCTGGGACTCGCTAACCTCGCCGATGTTGCGCTTGCCTTCCTCGTCACCGCGGCCGAGGTCGTCGAAGGCCGCGCCTTGCGGTTTCACATGCGCCAGGTCCGTGCGGTCGAGGTAGGAGACCGCCAGTTCCCGGAAGATGTAGTCGAGGATCGAAGTCGCGTTCTTGATCGAGTCATTGCCCTGCACCATGCCAGCCGGCTCGAAGCGGGTGAAGGTGAAGGCTTCCACGAATTCCTCAAGCGGAACACCGTATTGCAGGCCGACGCTCACCGCGATTGCGAAGTTGTTCATCATCGCCCGGAAGCCCGCGCCTTCCTTGTGCATGTCGATGAAGATCTCGCCAAGCGAGCCATCGCCATATTCACCGGTGCGCAGGTAGACCTTGTGGCCACCGACGATCGCCTTCTGGGTATAGCCCTTGCGACGCTCGGGCAGTTTCTCGCGGTGGCTGCGGACGATTTCCTTGACGATGACCTTCTCGATGATCTTCTCGGCCACGACCTGGGCCTTCTCGGCCGGCGTACCGGTGGCGAGGATTTCCTCGGCCTCCTCGTCATCCTCGACCAAAGCGGACGCGAGCGGCTGGCTGAGTTTCGAGCCATCGCGATACAGCGCATTGGCCTTCACACCCAACTTCCACGACAGCTCGTAAGCCGCGAGAGTATCGGCGATAGTTGCCTTATTCGGCATGTTGATCGTCTTCGAGATCGCACCCGAGATAAAGCTCTGCGCCGCCGCCATCATGTGGATGTGGCTTTCCACCGAGAGGTAGCGCGTGCCCTTCTTGCCGCAGATATTGGCGCAGTCGAACACCGGGTAATGCGCGACCTTCAGATGCGGCGCGCCTTCCAGCGTCATCGTCCCGCAGACATGGTCATTGGCCGCGGCGACCTGCGCCTTGGTGAAGCCCAGATGCGCGAGAAGGTCGAATGTCGGATCTGCCAGCTTTTCCGCGGGGATACCAAGCGTTCCTGCACAGAACTCTTCACCGAGCGTCCACTGGTTGAAGACAAAGCGGATGTCGAAGGCCGTCGGCAGCGCCGCCTCGATCTTGGCGATCTCCGCCGCGCCGAAGCCATGACCGATCAGCGCCGTATGGTTGATGCCGGGCGCCTGGCCGAGGCTGCCGTGACCCACGGCATAGGCCACGATTTCGGCGATCTGGGCCGGGGTGTAGCCCAGAGTTTCCAGAGCCGCCGGAACGCTTTGGTTGATGATCTTGAAGTAACCGCCACCGGCCAGCTTCTTAAACTTCACCAGCGCGAAGTCCGGCTCGATCCCGGTCGTGTCGCAGTCCATGACGAGGCCGATCGTGCCAGTCGGAGCGATCACCGTGGTCTGGGCGTTGCGGTAGCCGTGGATCTCACCCAGCCGCAGCGCCTCGTTCCAGGACTGGCGGGCGAGCGTGATGAGCGTCACATCCGGGCAGCCTTCAGCATCAAGCGCGACCGGGGCGACGTTGACCGATTCATAACCGGTCGTTTCGGAAAACGCAGCGCGGCGATGGTTGCGGATGACGCGGAGCATGTGCTGGGCGTTGCGGGCATAGCCCGGGAACGGCCCAAGCTCACCAGCCATCTCGGCCGAGGTCGCATAGGTAACGCCGGTCATGATCGCTGTCAGCGCACCGCAAAGCGCCCGGCCCTCTTTCGAGTCATAGCCGAGGCCCATGTTCATCAGGAGGCCGCCGATATTGGCGTAGCCAAGACCCAAAGTACGGAAATCATAGGAGAGTTGCGCGATTTCCTTCGACGGGAACTGCGCCATCATCACCGAGATTTCCAGCGTCACCGTCCAGAGCCGCGTTGCATGGACATAGCCCTCGGCGTCGAAGCGGCCGTCCCTGTAGAAGGTCAGCAGGTTCATCGAGGCCAGGTTGCAGGCCGTATCATCGAGGAACATGTATTCCGAGCAGGGGTTCGAGCCCCGGATCGGCCCATCCTCCGGGCAGGTATGCCAGGCGTTGACGGTATCGTGGAACTGGATGCCCGGATCGGCGCAGGCCCAGGCGGCATGGCCGATCTGGTCCCACAGCTCGCGCGCCTTGATGGTCTTGGCGACCTTGCCGTCCGTGCGGCGGATCAGTTCCCAGGGGGCATCCTCGCGGACGGCCTTCAGGAAGGCATCGGTGACGCGGACCGAGTTGTTGGAGTTCTGGCCTGAAACGGTGATGTAGGCTTCCGAATCCCAGTCGGTGTCGTAAGTCGGAAACTCAATGCTGCCAAAGCCTTGCGCGGCGTATTGCAGAACCCGGTTGATGTAGGTCTCGGGGATCATCGCCTTCTTGGCCGAGCGGATGGCGGCCTTCAGCGCCCCGTTCACCGCCGGGTCCGTCGCACCGGCTTCGCTGCCGTCGAAACCACGGATCGCCGCGAAGATCTCGTTCAGCTTCTGCTCGTGCATCTTCGAGCCGGCCACCAGCGAGGCAACCTTCTGTTCCTCGATGACCTTCCAGTTGATGAACTGCTCGATATCGGGGTGATCCATGTCGCAGATCACCATCTTGGCCGCCCGGCGGGTGGTGCCACCCGACTTGATCGCGCCCGCAGCCCGGTCGCCGATCTTCAGGAAGCCCATCAGGCCCGAGGATTTGCCGCCGCCCGACAGTTTCTCGCCCTCGCCACGCAGCGACGAGAAGTTGGTGCCGGTGCCCGAGCCGTATTTGAACAGCCGTGCCTCGCGGACCCACAGATCCATGATCCCGCCCTCGTTCACGAGGTCGTCCGAGACCGACTGAATGAAGCAGGCATGGGGTTGCGGATGCTCGTAGGCAGAGTCCGACTTCACCAGTTTGCCGCTCTTGTAGTCGACATAGAAGTGCCCCTGCGACGGGCCGTCGATGCCGTAAGCCCAGTGCAGACCGGTGTTAAACCATTGAGGAGAATTGGGTGCCGCCATCTGACATGCTAGCATGTAACGCATTTCGTCGTGGTAGGCTCGGGCATCGGCCTCGGTCGAGAAGTAGCCGCCCTTCCAGCCCCAATAAGCCCAGGCGCCGGCAAGGCGATCGAAGACCTGGCGGGCCGAAGTCTCGCCCACGAAACGCTCACCGGCGGGCAATTCCGCCAGCGCTTCCTCGTCGGGGACCGAGCGCCACAGGAATTCCGGCACGCCCTTTTCCTTCACGCGCTTCATCCGCGCCGGAACGCCCGCCTTGCGGAAATACTTCTGCGCGAGCACGTCGGACGCGACCTGGCTCCAGCCCTCGGGCACTTCGACCGACTCGTTGCGGAACACGATCTTGCCGTCCGGATTGCGGATCTCGGAGGTGGTGGTGGTGAAGGCCAGCGCGCCATAGGCGCCGGTCTCGGCTGTGGTGAATCTGCGCTCGATCTTCATGCTGCCCCGTGCTCCCGTTTTGTGGCCGGCGGGGTGTTTCCCCCGTCCGGCAGTTGTCCTTTCCCGGCGGCGAGAGAGACACAGAAACCGGGCCCGGAATGCGCCTGCACCCCAGCCACGTGCATCCCTTGGGATGCATCCTTGCGGTTATTCCTCTGTCCCTCCCGGCCAACACTATATCTAGTGTCGCTTCCGGCTACCGCGTCAATCTGCGGTAATGGCGGAGGCTCTGCAACGGATTTTTTACGACCCGAGAGCGAAGATTAGCCTTGACGGCAACTCTGCCACATCTGGGCCGCAGTTGGCCGATTCATACCAGATGTGGGAAACCCTGTGCAGAAGTCGGGGGACCGTTCCAGTCCAGTCAAGGTTTCTTGCGCATTCCCCGCCCTTTGGCAGACCTGGCTCAGAAATCCCTCGAATTCCACCGCAGCGGCGCACCGCGAAACCGCACCGCCTGCGGCAAGAATTCGCCGGCCCGACTGCCTAGTTATCAGGCAATGGCCGACGCCGGTTGATGAGGATGATTCCCCCCGCGACCAGGACCGCGGCCCCCAGAATCCCCGGTCCGATCGGCTCTCCAAGCAGAAGCCAGCCCAGAAGCATCCCTAAGACCGGAGTGAGGAAGGAAAAGCTCGCCACGGTGGAGGCGGGATAGACCGACAGGACCCACAGCCAGGCGACAAACCCGCCGGTCACCACGACGACAGCCTGGAACAGCAGCCCCCAGATGTGCAGCGGCTGCAGATCGCGCACCAGCGGCCCGAAGAAAGGGGCCACCGCGACCAGAATCGGGCCCGAGACCAGCACCATCCAGAACAGTTGCGTTTCGGGCTGCTGCCGCGCCATGGCCGATCCACGGGCCAGAAAAGCCGTCATTGCCCAGCCGAAGGCGCCGGCCACAGCGCACATATCGCCTGTAAAGCTCGCCTGTCCTGCCGCGGCGCTGCCCTTGTCGAGAATCGCCCAGGCGGTGCCGGCGAAGGAAAAGACGAGGCCAAGAGCCTTCAACCGGGTCAGCCGCTCGCCCGGCAGCAAGAAATGCGCCAGAAGCGAGAACCAGAACGGCATGGTGTAGAACAGGATCGCGGCACGAACGACCGTCGTCAGGTCGAGCGCGATAAACAGGCACAGGAACTCACCCGCGAAGGCCAGCCCCATCGCAAGGGCCGCCGGCAGAGCCTCGCGCGGGATGCGGGGCGAGATGCCGCGGAACGTCATCCAGCCAAGCACCGAAAGGACGGCGATCAGCGACCGCAGACCGGCGAAGAACACCGGCTGCAACCCGGCATTGACCAGCTTGACCACGATCTGGTTCAGCGCCAGAAGCGCGGAAATCGCCAGCAGCGCCGCAACCCCACGCGCATCCAACCTGTCCTTGCGCGGCATGGTCATTCCACTCCCGATACGGCGCGGCAACCCTTTGCGCGGCTGTTCCGACTGTCAAGCCGGCGCGCGCTTGCCACTGGCGAGGCCCGCGCGAATCCCCTAAAGCCGAAGTCAGGAGCGGCTGACAGCCCGGAGACGCCGATGACGGCCGACATCATTGCCCGCTGCGAGGCCAAGGGCCTGCGCATGACCGACCAGCGCCGCATCGTGGCGCGGGTGATTGAACAGGCCGAAGATCACCCCGATGTCGAAGAACTGTACCACCGTGCCAGCCGGCTCGACCCCAAGATATCGATCGCGACCGTCTACAGGACGGTGAAGCTGTTCGAGGAATCTGGGATTCTCGACAAGCTGGAATTCGGTGACGGCCGCGCCCGCTACGAAGATGCCGAGCGCGACCACCACGATCACCTGATCGACATGAACTCGGGCGAGGTGATCGAGTTCGTCGACCCCGAGATCGAGGCGCTGCAGGACAGGATCGCCGAGCGTCTGGGCTACAAGCTGATCGGGCACCGGCTGGAACTTTACGGCGTGCCGCGGAAAAAGGGCTGATCTTGTCCCATTCCCCCGCTTCCGCCGCCGAAAACCTGCGCGGCATCGCCCTGATGACGGGCTCGATGGCGCTGTTCGCGGTCGAGGACATGTTCCTGAAACTGGCTGCGACCGATCTGCCGGCCGGCGAGGTGATCTTTGTCGCCGGATTCGCCGGCGCGCTGATCTTTGCCGTGGTCGCCCGGATCGAAGGTCGCCGGGTGTTGACGCCACTGGCGTTGAACCGGGCCGTGGCCGCGCGGAATCTGGGCGAGATGATCGCGACGCTTGGCTACATCATCGGTCTTGCCACCCTGCCCCTGGCCACCGTCTCGGCGGTGTTGCAGGCTATGCCTCTCGCGGTCACGCTTGGCGCGGTGCTGTTCATGGGCGAAAAGGTCGGCTGGCGGCGCTGGATGGCGATCGCTGTGGGCTTTGCCGGCGTCCTGCTGGTGATCCGGCCGGGATTCGACGGATTTCAGCCGCAGGCGCTACTGGTTCTGGCATCGATCGCCGGGCTGGCGCTGCGCGACCTTGCCACCCGCCGCACGCCCCGCGAGGCGAGCACGGCACAAATCTCGGCCTGGGGCCTGATCGCTGTCGCGCTGCTCGGACTGCTGATGCTTGCCTGGGAGCAGCGGGTGGTCGTGCCCGACGGACCACAGGCGGGCTACATGCTGGGCGGCGTCCTGTTTGGGACGGCCGGCTACTGGGCGATCACGGCGGCGACGCGGCATGGCGACATCTCGGTGATCGCGCCCTTCCGCTATTCGCGGCTGCTGTTTGCGCTGATCTTCGCCGTGACGGTGTTCTCGGAACGGCCGGATGTCATCACCCTGTCAGGTGCCGCGCTCATCATCGGGTCGGGGCTTTACGCCTTTGCGCGCGAAAGGGCGCGGCAACGCGCTCTTTCCTTGAACGTTCCCGCGCTGTAAGACCCCGGCGAGAGCCCGAGTTTCAAACCCCGAGGGGAGCCTTTTCATGTCAACGATCATCGACATTCACGCCCGCGAAATCCTCGACAGCCGCGGCAACCCCACCGTCGAGGTGGACGTGGTGCTGGAAAGCGGCGCGACGGGCCGCGCGGCGGTGCCCTCGGGCGCCTCGACCGGTGCGCATGAGGCGAACGAGAAGCGCGACGGTGACAAATCGCGCTATCTGGGCAAGGGCGTGCTCGAAGCGGTCGCGAATGTGAACGGCGAGATCGCGGAAGAGATCGTGGGCTTCGACGCGCTGGAGCAGGTCGGCATCGACCGCACCATGATCGAACTGGACGGCACGCCGAACAAGTCGCGGCTTGGCGCCAACGCCATCCTCGGCGTGTCCCTTGCCGTGGCCAAGGCGGCGGCGGCCTATACCGATCAGCCGCTTTACCGCTATGTCGGCGGCACCTCGGCCCGCGTCCTGCCGGTGCCGATGATGAACATCATCAACGGCGGCCAGCATGCCGACAACCCGATCGACATCCAGGAATTCATGATCATGCCGGTCGCCGCCGCGAATATCCGCGAGGCGGTGCGCATGGGCGCCGAGGTGTTCCATACGCTGAAGAAGGAACTTCACGCCGCGGGGCACAATACCGGGATCGGTGACGAAGGCGGCTTCGCTCCGAACCTTCGCTCCACAACGGAAGCACTAGATTTCGTTATGAAATCCATAGAGAAGGCAGGTTACAAGCCCGGACAGGACATCTACCTGGCGCTCGATTGCGCCTCGACCGAATACTTCAAGGACGGCAAGTATCACTTTGAAGGTGAAGGAAAAGTCCTGTCGGCGGTCGAGAATGTCGAGTACCTCGCCGGCCTCTGCGGCGACTATCCGATCATCTCGATCGAGGATGGCTGCTCGGAAGATGACTGGGACGGCTGGAAGATGCTGACCGAAGTTCTCGGGTCCAAGATCCAGCTCGTCGGCGACGACCTGTTCGTGACCAACCCGAAGCGTCTGGCCGAGGGCATCGCGCGGGGTTGCGCCAACTCGATGCTCGTCAAGGTCAACCAGATCGGCACCCTGACCGAGACGCTGGCGGCAGTCGACATGGCCCACCGTGCCCGCTACACGAACGTCATGTCGCATCGCTCTGGCGAGACTGAGGATTCCACGATTTCCGATCTCGCCGTCGCAACCAATTGCGGGCAGATCAAGACCGGCTCGCTGTCGCGTTCGGACCGCCTGGCGAAGTACAACCAGCTGATCCGCATCGAGGAGATGCTGGGCGAGACCGCCGAATATGCAGGACGCTCGATCCTGAAGGCCTGACGCCCGTACTGGAACCGGATGAGCGGGCGCTCCCTCGCGGGGGCGCCCGCTTCGCATTCCGCGCTGCGCAGCGATCTACGACCATTTTCTGTGTCCGAATTCCCCGTCCGTTCGCCCTTCGCCCCAATTCCGTTCCTGGTCGTAGAGACCTAGGTGGCATTTGCCCGGCCTGCCCGCGCCGTCATCGTGCGCCGCACCCGGCACTGGGACCGGGAGGGAAACGGGAGGAAGGAAGGAATGAACATCATCACCGCGCTGGCGATCTCTATCGGCGCCCTCGCCGCCGTCGCCACCTGGCTTTGCCTTGGCACGCCGTTCGGCCTGCAGGTCTGGGCGCTGTTTGTCGGCTGGGGCGCCTTCTATCATGCCGGCGGCAAATCCGATGGCCTGACCAAATGCGCCATCAACCACGCCTGGGGTGTCGTCGTGGCGGCCATCACGCTGATCGTCGTCGGCACCGTTGCGGGATCCGTGATCGTCACCTCGATCCTTGTCGGGATCTCCGTGGTGATCCTTGTCCTCGGTGCGCATCTGCCGGCGCTCTCGACCATTCCGGCGGGCGTCTACGGCTATGCCTCGACCGCAGCCTTCTGCCTGCTGACCGGTGTCGCGATCAACGATCCGGCCGCGACGATCAAGGCGGCGGCGACGGTGCTGATCTCGCTCATCGTCGGCAATGTCTTCGGCTTTGTCTCCGAACGCATCGGCGGCGCGCTGGCGAAACCTGCCTGAGCCGCCGGCGCTTGGGTCTGCAATGCGGCCGGGCACGTCCCGGCCGCTGGCCCTTTTCTGCTGCTGCTTCCAACAGCGGGTTCCATCAAGATTCGTGACGGCGCCCCGCGAAATTGGTGATTGGCGCTTCCCCCCTGAACCGGCTATGCCCGCGGTTCCGGAGGACATCATGGCAGAGAAGACCGACCCGCAACCGACCGGCGATACGCTGCCGGGCTTCCTTTACGCGCTCGGCGCCTACTTCCTTTGGGGTTTCCTGCCGCTCTTCATGAAGGCGCTGTCGCATATCTCGCCGGTCGAGGTAATCGCCCACCGGGTGATCTGGTCTGTGCCGATTGCCGGGGCGGTCCTGCTGTTCACCGGGCGGACCGCGGACCTGAAGCGGGCGCTGACCACGCCGAAGACGCTGGCCATGGGCGCGATCACCGCCGCGCTGATCTCGGTCAACTGGGGGATCTATGTCTGGGCCATCGGTTCGGGCCATGCGCTGGATGCCGCACTTGGTTACTACATCAATCCGCTTTTCAGCGTGTTCCTGGGCGCGGTGCTGCTGGGCGAAAAGCTGACGAAGCCACAGCTTGTTGCGGTGGCGCTGGCCGGCCTTGCGGTCGCCCTCCTGACCATCGAGAACGGCCGCCTGCCCTGGGTCGCGCTGGCGCTGACCGGCACCTGGGGCTTCTACGCCTATTTCAAGCGCTCGTTGCCGATCGGCCCGAACCAGGGCTTCATGCTGGAAGTCCTGCTTCTGATGATCCCGGCGCTGACCTATGCCGTCTGGATCCAGCTGCAGGGCAGCAGCCATTTCATCCAGGGCAATACCTTCGATACGGTGATGCTCCTGTCCTGCGGGATTGTCACCGCAGTACCGCTGATGCTTTACGCCAATGGCGCAAAACTCCTGCGCCTGTCGACCATCGCCATGATGCAGTACATCGCGCCGACGATGATCTTTCTGACCGCCGTCTTCGTCTTCCATGAACCGATGGGAACCGCGCGCATGATCGCCTTCCCGATGATCTGGGGCGCACTGGCGATCTATACGCTGTCGCTCCTGCGCAAGCTCAGTGTCAGCCGCCCGGCCGGCTGATCTGCCCGCCGCCGACCAGCCCCGCAACCCCGGTGGTCGAAGGGCCGGAGGTCGGCAACCCCCGCGCCACGCGAACGGCGAGGAAGGCGAAGGCCTGCGCCTCGAGCATGTCACCGTCGAGACCAACCGCCTCGACCGGCAGGACTTCCGCGGCGAGCAGGCGGTCCAGCATCTCCATCAGCGTCGCGTTGTGGCGTCCGCCGCCGGTGACGAGGACACGGGAAACAGGCGTCGGAAAATGCTCGGCCCCGCGCGCCACGGCCCGCGCCGCGGCGGCGGTCAGCGTAGCCGCCGCATCGGCATCGGTCAGCGATCCGACCGCCTGGAACAGGCTGGTAAAATCGTTGCGGTCGAGAGACTTGGGCGGCATCCGGTGGAACCAGGGGTGGCGCAGGAATGCCTCGAGGATGGCTTCATCCGGGCTGCCGGTCGCGGCCAGTGCCCCGCCCTCGTCCTGTGTCTGGCCGAACCGCGCCTGCATCAGGTCGTTGACCGGCGCATTGGCAGGGCCGGTGTCGAAGGCCATGACCGCGCCGGGTTGCTCGGGCCCCGACTGGCGCGGATCGGTCCATGTCAGGTTTCCGACGCCGCCGAGGTTCAGGAAGGCAACCGGCAGGGTCGCGCCGATATGGCGGGCGAGTGCGAAGTGGTAATAGGGCGCAAGCGGCGCCCCCTGCCCGCCGAGCGCCACATCGGCCGAGCGGAAATCCCACACGACCGGCACGCCCAGCACTTCGGCCAGGATCGGGCCCGACCCCGCCTGATGGGTCCGGCGGTTCGCCGGGTCATGGGCCAGCGTCTGGCCGTGGAAGCCGATGATCTCGGCCCCAGAAAAGCGCGACAGCAGTTCGGCGTGGGCGGTTTCAACGACCTCGGCCGCCGCCTCGACCGCCGCATCGCCCGGCCAGAGACCAAGGGCGGCCTTCAACACCGCGCGCTCGGAGTCGGAATAGGGTCGGTAATCAGAGGGGCCGAATTCGAGGATGCGCTCGCCGTCGGTCAGGATCATCGCGGCATCGACGCCATCCAGCGACGTGCCGGACATGGTCCCCAAAGCCCAGACGGCGCGCGATGTCAGCATGGTCTTTCCCTTGCCCCCCTTGCCCGGTATATCCCACCCGTTCCTTCAAGCACGAGACGGCAATGACCTACCACCCGAAATCGGATTTCATGCGCGTGATGATCGAGCGCGGCTACCTCGCCGACTGCACCGATTATCAGGGGCTGGACGAGGCCTTGGTCAAGGGGGTGGTGCCGGGCTATATCGGGTTCGATGCAACGGCGACATCTCTTCATGTCGGATCGCTGATCCAGATCATGATGCTGCGCTGGCTGCAGAAGACCGGCCACAAGCCGATCGTGCTGATGGGCGGGGGCACGACCAAGGTGGGCGACCCCTCGTTCCGCGCCGAGGAACGGCCGTTGCTGACCAACGAGCAGATCGACGCCAACATCGCCGGGATCAAGCGCGCCTTCTCTCCCTACGTCCGCTTCGGCGACGGCCCGACCGACGCGATCATGGTCAACAATGCCGAATGGCTGGACGGGCTGAACTATCTCGGCTTCCTGCGCGACATCGGCCGGCATTTCAGCGTCAACCGGATGCTGAGCTTCGACTCGGTGAAGTCGCGGCTCGACCGGGAGCAGTCGCTCAGCTTCCTCGAATTCAACTACATGATCCTGCAGGCCTATGACTTCCTCGAACTGCGCCGCCGCTATGGCTGCCTGATCCAGATGGGCGGCTCGGACCAGTGGGGCAACATCGTCAACGGCGTGGACCTGACGCGCCGGGTGATCGACGCCGAGGTGTTCGGGCTGACCTCGCCGCTGCTGACCACCTCGGACGGCAAGAAGATGGGCAAGTCGGCCTCGGGCGCGATCTGGCTGAATGCCGAGCTGCTGAGCCCCTACGAATTCTGGCAGTTCTGGCGCAACACCACCGATGCCGATGTCGGACGGTTCCTGAAGCTTTACACCGAGCTGCCGCTTGACGAATGCGCGCGGCTCGGCGCGCTGCAGGGGTCGGAGATCAACGGCGCGAAGATCGTGCTGGCCAATGCGGTGACGACGCTGCTGCACGGAGCTGAGGCGGCGGCAGCGGCGGAAGCGACAGCACGCGAAGTCTTCGAGAAGGGCGGCGTGGGCGACGATCTGCCGACGCTGGTGCTGGAGCCGGGCGACGTGGCCGAGGGCATCTCGGTTGCGCAACTTTTTGTCCGCACCGGGCTCGCAAAGTCCGGCAAGGATGCCAAGCGCCTGATCGCCGAGGGCGGCGCGCGGCTGAACGACGATCTGGTGACCGATGCCGGCCTGATGCTGGGCGCGGGCGAGCTGGTCGAGCCGGTCAAGCTGACCGCAGGGCGCAAGCGCCATGCGCTGGTGACTTTGGGCTGAGGTTGCGGAGGGGCTGTCTGCCCCCTCGCCCCTCTGGGGCTCACCCCCGAGGATATTTGAGCAAAAGAGACATGCAGGCCTCGGAGGACGATCCGTGCGGATCTCCCTGCAGTCTTCTATCGTCTTTTCTGAACAACTATCCTCGGGGGGAGGCCCCTGATGCAATCCGGGGCCGTTGGGGGGCAGAAAGCCCCCCTTGATCGGGCGCCGCCTTACTGGACCGAGACCTTGACCATGTAGTCCGGATCATCGACCGCGCCGTTGGCGGCCTGGTCGCCCTTCTTGATCGCATCGACCACGTCCATGCCCTGGATCACCTTGCCGACGACCGTGTACTGGCCGTCGAGATGCGGGGCGGGGGCGAACATGATGAAGAACTGGCTGTTCGCCGAGTTCGGGTCCATGGCGCGCGCCATGCCGACCGTGCCACGGTCGAAGGGCATCGACGAGAACTCGGCCGGAAGGTCGGGCCTGGACGAACCACCGGTCCCCGCCAGCGACAGATCGCCGCCCTTCTTGCCGTATTGCACATCACCGGTCTGGGCCATGAAGCCGTCGATGACCCGGTGGAAGACCACGCCATCATAGGCGCCTTCCTTGGCCAGCGCGGTGATCTGCTCGACATGTTTCGGTGCAAGGTCGGGCATCAGGTCGATGACGATCGTACCCTGCACCGACCCGCCGACCTCGATCACGAGGTTCGGGCCGGGGCCATCCTCTGCCGCCATGGCCGCGCCAGGGGTGGCGGCCATGTGCAGCCCCCATCCGCCCAGGGCGGCAAGGCCAAGGCCGAGGACGCTGCCCAGAAAGACGCGGCGATCAGACATCGGCAGCAACCTTCACAGAGATCATCTTGTCGGGGTTCACCGGCGGCTCGCCGCGGGTGATCTTGTCGACATGCTCCATCCCCTCGATCACCTGGCCGTAAACGGTATACTGGCCGTTGAGGAAGCCGTTGTCCTTGAAATTGATGAAGAACTGGCTGTTGGCCGAGTTCGGGTTCTGCGACCGGGCGGCGCCGAGCGAGCCGCGCTGGTGCGGCAGGCGCGAGAATTCAGCCGGCAGGTCCGGCAGGTCCGACCCGCCGGTACCGGCGCGGCGCGGATTGTAGTTCTTGCTGGTGTTGCCGTGCTCGACATCGCCCGACTGGGCCATGAAGCCTTCGATCACCCGGTGGAAGATCACGCCATCATAGGCACCGGCTCGGGCAAGCGCCTTCATGCGCTCGACATGTTTCGGTGCCACGTCGGGCAGAAGTTCGATCACCACGCGGCCGTCCTTCAGCTCCATGATGATGGTGTTCTCGGGGTCCTTGATCTCGGCCATCAGCCCAGCCTCTCCTCTTCGGTTCGGGCCGCAACCTAATGTCGCGGGGGCCCAAGGGGAAGGGCAAAGCGCGCGCCGGTTGACGAGAGGAAGCGGATGGGGTCGAAAGGAGGCGGAAACGCGCTGGAGGGACACCGATGAGCTGGAAGACGATTGACGACCTGGACCTGAACGGAAAGGTGGTTCTGGTGCGCGTAGACGTGAACGTGCCGATGGAGAATGGCCTGGTCACCGATACGACCCGCATCGACAAGATCGTGCCCACCATCGAGGATATCCTGAAAAAGGGCGGCAAGCCGGTTCTTCTGGCGCATTTTGGCCGTCCGAAGGGCGAGGTCGTGCCCGAGATGAGCCTGAAGCTGATCGTGCCGGCACTGCAAGCCGCCCTGCCCGGCCGCAAGGTGATCTTCGCCGAGGATTGCATCGGCGCCCCAGCCAAGGCAGCCGTCGGCGCGATGGGTCCCGGCGACGTGGTCCTGCTGGAAAACACCCGCTTTCACAAGGGCGAGGAGAAGAACGACCCGCAACTCGCCGCCGGCATGGCCGCGCTTGGCGATGTCTATGTCAACGACGCCTTTTCCGCCGCGCACCGGGCGCATTCCTCGACCGAAGGCATCGCGAAGCTGTTGCCCCACGCTGCGGGCCGGCTGATGGAAGCGGAGCTCAAGGCACTGGAGGCCGCGCTTGGCAAGCCGCAGCGGCCGGTAGTGGCGGTCGTGGGGGGGGCGAAGGTTTCGACCAAGCTCGACCTGCTCGGCAACCTCGTGTCGAAGGTCGATCACCTGGTGATCGGCGGCGGCATGGCCAATACCTTCCTCGTGGCGCAGGGGGTCGAGGTCGGGAAGTCGCTGGCCGAGCGCGACATGGCGCCGACGGCGCTCGAGATCATCGAAAAGGCCAAGACGGCGGGCTGCAAGATCCACCTGCCGGTCGACGTCGTCGTGGCGCGCGAGTTCAAGGCGGGCGCAGCGAACGAGACCGTGGCCGCGGGCGATTGCCCGGCGGATGCGATGATCCTCGATGCCGGCCCGCAGACTGTCGAGGAACTGACCAAGGTCTTCGCCGCCAGCAAGACGCTGATCTGGAACGGCCCGCTCGGCGCGTTCGAGATCCCGCCCTTCGATGCGGCGACGGTCGCTGCAGCCCGCGCGGTGGCCGAGTTGACCCGGGCCGGAAAGCTGGTCTCGGTCGCCGGCGGCGGCGACACGGTGGCGGCGCTGAATCAGGCCGGGGTGGCCGACGACTTCAGCTACATCTCGACGGCGGGCGGCGCATTCCTGGAATGGATGGAAGGCAAGGAACTGCCGGGCGTGGTCGCGCTGACCCAATAAGGGCATTGATGACGGCGAAAAAACGCGCTGTTGCAGGATGTTAGCGCCAACAGCGATTGCAGGGATGTCACCGGGCTTCTAGACGCTTCCGTCAGGGGCCAAATCATTTCGAAAGGACCGAACGGATGCGTGCGACCAGGACAGTGCAGAAGATCCTCGCGAATTACGAGGGCGAAACTCCCGGCGTGAAGGCAAACCTTTGCCGTATCCTCATGGAGGGCAAGCTGGGCGGGACCGGCAAGCTCATCATCCTGCCGGTGGATCAGGGCTTTGAACACGGGCCCGCACGCAGCTTCGCGCCGAACCCGGCGGGCTATGACCCCCACTACCACTACCAGTTGGCGATCGACGCCGGTCTGTCGGCCTATGCTGCCCCCCTTGGCCCGCTGGAAGCCGGAGCCGACACCTTCGCCGGGCAGATCCCGACGATCCTGAAGGTGAACTCGGCCAACTCGCTGATGTCGGACACCGCGGGCAAAAACCAGGCGGTGACCGCTTCGGTCGATGACGCGCTGCGGCTGGGCTGCTCGGCCATCGGCTTCACCATCTATCCGGGGTCGGACATGGCGCTCGACATGTTCGAGGAAATCGTCGAGATGCGCCGCGAGGCGGCCTCGAAGGGTATCGCCACGGTGATCTGGTCCTATCCGCGCGGCGAGGCGGTGACCAAGGACGGCGAGACGGCGATCGACGTGGGCGCCTATGCTGCCCATATCGCGGCGCTGCTTGGGGCCCATATCATCAAGATCAAGCTGTCGACCGACCACCTGATGCAGCCCGAGGCGAAGAAGGTCTACGACAAGGAAAAGATCGACATCGGCACGCTGGCGGCCCGCGTGAAGCATTGCGTGCAGGCCTCGTTCAACGGCCGTCGCATCATCGTCTTCTCGGGCGGCGCGGCGAAAGGCGCCGACGCGGTCTATGACGATGCCCGCGCGATCCGCGATGGCGGCGGCAACGGCTCGATCATCGGGCGCAACAGCTTCCAGCGCTCGCGCGAGGACGCGCTGGCGATGTTGGGCAAGCTTGTCGACATCTACAAGGGCAAGGCCTGATGCGGTTTGCGGCGGCTGCAGCCTTGCTGGTTCTGGCCGCCGCCCCTGCCCCGGCAGAGGAATCAATCGTGGGCATGGAAATGCCCATGACCACAGAAGACCTGCCGCCCGGCTATCCGCCCAAGATGGGCGACGTCACCGGCACGTTCGACGGCAAGTCGGTGGCCTGGGCGACCTACGATTTCTCGATCGGCGCCTTCGACGCCTCGGCCGGCGCCACGAGCGACTGGACCACCAAGGTCGTCACACTCCAGATCGTCGGCTACAAGCCCGGCGATCCGGAAAATGAAGAGATGCACGTCCTTCTCAAGGGGGATTTCGGCACCGTTCTGCGGCCCGGCCCGGCAACCGGCGCAGTCGAAGTCACCATCTTCCGCGGCAGTGACTGGGACGGGCCGCGGCTGACCTCGGTCGGCAAGCGCGCCGAGCTGGTCATCGACAGCATCGGCCCCAAGATACAAGACAGCTATTCCCGTCACATGACCGGCCACGCCTCGGCCGAGCTTTGCCCGAAGAAATGGCTGTTCAAATCCTGCAAGGCGATCGAGCTCCGCTTCGATACCGAGGTGCAGGTCGGCAACGAATTGACCATCGAGACGAAGTGACCGCAAGAGGCCGGGATTCCTGACGAATTGGGATTCACAAGGTCATGTTTGTGTGACATGATTCGCCTCGACCACCTCCGCAGAACGAGGGGTGGCAGACTAGGCAGGACATGAGCAGACAACGCCCCGCAATCGGCGCAGCGATCTATTTCCTGATCGTATTCACGCTTGGGTGCTACTTCACCTTCGCCGCCGTCCAGGGCGACTACGGGGTCTTTCGCCGTGTGCAGATCAATGCCGAGGCGCAGGAATTGACCCAGGAGCGCGACAGGCTGAAGACCGAACTCGCGGTCCTGCAGAACAAGACCAGGCGCCTTTCCGACGGCTATCTCGATGTCGATCTTCTGGACGAACAGGCCCGTGACGTGCTGGGCCTCTTGCGCGCCGACGAAGTCGTCATTCGCTGATCCTCTATCTCCGAACCTTGCAAGCCTTTCGCACCGTTTTCTGACGTTGCGAAGCGATGGTGTTTGTCAGGCTCAATGATTTCCGTTATCCTTTCGATAGTTTAATGTTGAACCATTAAAGGCAACGACGGGAGGAGGCGCCGATGGCTACCAAGAAATCGCCCGAGAAATCAAACGTATCGAAGGATGAACTGCTCTCCTACTACCGGGAGATGCTGCTGATCCGTCGATTCGAGGAAAAGGCCGGCCAACTTTACGGCATGGGCCTGATCGGCGGCTTCTGCCACCTCTACATCGGGCAGGAAGCCGTCGTCGTCGGCCTCGAGGCCGCGACGAAGGAAGGCGACAAGCGCATTACCTCCTACCGCGATCACGGCCATATGCTCGCCTGCGGCATGGATCCGAAGGGCGTCATGGCGGAACTGACCGGGCGCATCGGCGGCTATTCAAAGGGCAAGGGTGGTTCGATGCACATGTTCAGCCGCGAGAAGCATTTCTACGGCGGCCACGGCATCGTCGGCGCGCAGGTACCGCTTGGGGCGGGCCTGTCGTTCGCCGACAAGTACCTTGGCAATGACAACGTGACCTTCACCTATTTCGGCGACGGCGCGGCAAACCAGGGCCAGGTCTACGAGACCTACAACATGGCCGAGCTTTGGGGTCTGCCGGTGATCTTCGTTATTGAGAACAACCAGTATGCGATGGGCACCAGCGTCAAGCGCTCGACCAAGTCGACCACGCTTTACGGACGCGGTCTTGCCTATGGCATCCCCGGCGAACAGGTCGATGGCATGGACGTGCTGGCGGTAAAGGCCGCTGGCGAGAAGGCCGTGGCGCACTGCCGCGCCGGCAACGGCCCCTACATCCTCGAGATGATGACCTACCGCTATCGCGGCCACTCGATGTCGGATCCGGCGAAGTACCGGACCCGCGAGGAGGTCGAGAAGATGCGGTCCGAGAAGGACGCAATCGAGCATGTCCGCGATCTCTTGGTCAATGCCGGCCTTGCCACCGACGACGACCTCAAGGCGATCGACAAGGACATCAAGGCCATCGTGAACGAGGCCGCCGAATTCTCGAAAGACAGCCCGGAGCCGCCCGTCGAGGAGCTCTGGACCGATATCTACGCCTGAGGGGGGAAAGACGATGGCAATTCAGGTTCTCATGCCCGCGCTTTCTCCGACGATGGAAGAAGGCACGCTGGCCAAGTGGCTGGTGAAGGAAGGCGATACGGTGAAATCCGGCCAGATCATCGCCGAGATCGAAACCGACAAGGCGACGATGGAGTTCGAGGCGGTGGATGAAGGGATCGTCGGCAAGCTGCTGGTTCCCGAGGGATCGGCCGGGGTCAAGGTGAACACCCCGATCGCGGTTCTGGTCGAGGACGGCGAAAGCGCTGATGCCGCTCCTGCAGCCGCGTCCCCCGTCGCAGCCCCTGCCCCTGCCCCGGCCGCAGCCCCTGCTACGGCAGCGGCGCCCGTCCGGGAGTTCCCCGCAGTCACCGCACCGGTCGAGTCGAAGGCAGACACCACGCCCGATTGGCCCGCCGGCACGGCGATGAAGACCATGACCGTCCGCGAAGCGCTGCGCGAGGCGATGGCCGAGGAGATGCGCGCCAATGACCGCGTCTTCCTCATGGGCGAGGAGGTCGGCGAGTATCAGGGCGCCTACAAGATCAGCCAGGGCCTTCTGGACGAATTCGGCGCCAAGCGCGTCGTCGACACCCCGATCACCGAGCACGGATTTGCCGGGATCGCCGTCGGCTCTGCCTGGGGCGGTCTGAACCCGATCGTCGAGTTCATGACCTTCAACTTCGCCATGCAGGCGATCGACCACATCATCAACTCGGCCGCCAAGACCAACTACATGTCCGGTGGTCAGTTGGGCTGCCCGATCGTGTTCCGCGGCCCGAACGGCGCTGCCGCCCGCGTCGCCGCCCAGCATAGCCAGGACTACGCTGCCTGGTACTCGGCGATCCCCGGCCTGAAGGTGGTGATGCCCTACTCGGCCTCGGATGCGAAAGGCCTGCTCAAGACGGCGATCCGCGACCCGAACCCGGTGATCTTCCTGGAAAACGAGATCCTCTACGGCCGCTCCTTCGAGGTGCCGGTTCTGGACGATTTCACCATCCCCTTCGGCAAAGCCCGCATCTGGCGCGAAGGCTCGGATGTGACCATTGTAAGCTTCGGCATCGGGATGACGTTCGCCCTCGATGCGGCAGACCAGCTTGCCAAGGAAGGCATCAGCGCCGAGGTGATCGACCTGCGCACCCTGCGCCCGATCGACTACGAGACGGTCCTGGCCTCGGTCCGCAAGACCAACCGCTGCGTCACGGTCGAAGAGGGCTTCCCGGTCGGCTCGATCGGCAACCATCTGGCGGCGGTCATCATGCAGCGCGCATTCGACTATCTCGACGCGCCCGTGGTGAACTGCACCGGCAAGGACGTGCCGATGCCCTATGCCGCCAACCTTGAGAAGCTCGCGCTGGTCACGACCGCCGAGGTGATCGAGGCCGTCAAATCCGTCTGCTACCGGTAAGGGGGAAGAGCCATGGCAACCGAGATCCTGATGCCGGCCCTCTCGCCTACGATGGAAGAGGGCACGCTGGCCAAGTGGCTGGTGAAAGAAGGCGATACGGTGAAATCCGGCCAGATCCTGGCCGAGATCGAAACCGACAAGGCGACAATGGAGTTCGAGGCGGTCGACGAGGGGATCGTCGGCAAGATCCTTGTTCCCGAAGGCGTCGCCGGCGTGAAGGTCAACACCCCGATCGCGGTTTTGGTTGAGGAAGGCGAAAGCGCAGATGCCGCGCCAGCCCCGGCAAGGGCTGCCACGCCGCCGGCGGCCCCCGCCTCGGCTGCAGCGCCCGCGTCCACAGCCGCAGCGCTGGCCCCCGCAGCCACCCCGGTGCAAGCGGCGGCTGGAGACCGCGTCTTCGCCTCGCCCCTCGCCCGGCGCATCGCGACGGAAAAGGGCATCGACCTAAAGACCGTCGCCGGGTCCGGCCCACACGGCCGCATTGTCAAAGCGGATGTCGAGGGCCTGACCGCGGGCACAAAGCCCGCCGCCGCCACTGCGGCAGGTGCCGCTCCCGCGGCACCGGCGGCAATCCCTGCCCCGACAGCCACACCGGCCCCTTCATCCGACGCGGTGGCGAAGCTTTTCGCCGACCGTCCTTACGAAGAGGTCACGCTCGACGGGATGCGCAAGACCATCGCAGCGCGCCTGTCCGAAGCCAAGTCGACCATCCCGCATTTCTACCTGCGCCGGTCGGTTAAGCTCGACGCGCTGTTGGCCTTCCGCGAGACGCTGAACAAGCAACTGGAAGGCCGGAGCGTGAAGCTGTCGGTGAACGACTTCATTATCAAGGCCTGCGCGCTGGCGCTCCAGCAGGTGCCGAACGCAAATGCCGTCTGGGCCGGCGACCGCATCCTGCGGCTGAAGCCGTCGGACGTGGCGGTGGCCGTGGCGATCGAAGGCGGGCTTTTCACTCCGGTCCTGCGAGATGCCGACAAGAAGTCGCTATCTGCGCTCTCGGCCGAGATGAAGGACCTCGCAGCACGTGCCAAGACGCGCAAGCTCGCCCCGCATGAATACCAAGGCGGCAGCTTCGCGATTTCCAACCTCGGCATGTTCGGGATCGAGAATTTCGACGCGGTCATCAACCCGCCGCACGGCTCGATCCTGGCCGTCGGCGCGGGATTGAAGCAACCGGTCGTGGGGGCGGATGGCCAGATCACCGTCGCCACCGTGATGTCGATGACGCTCTCGGTCGATCACCGCGTCATCGACGGCGCGCTCGGTGCGGAATTCCTCAGGGCGATCGTCGAGAACCTCGAGAACCCGATCGGCATGCTCGCCTGATGACATCCCTGAAATGAAGAAAGGCCGGGCAAGCGCCCGGCCTTTTCCCTTTTGAGACGAACCGGCTCAGTCTTGGCCGCAGTCGCAATCGTCAAGCCTCTGGTCCATCGAGATGGATGGCTGCGCACAACCTGCCTCGCCCACGACCCGCGCCGGAACTCCGGCGACCGTGGTATTGCGCGGCACATCCTGCAACACGACAGATCCGGCGGCGATGCGGCTGCACTGGCCGACATGGATATTGCCGAGAACCTTGGCGCCGGCACCGATCAGCACGCCGTCACCAATCTTCGGATGGCGATCGCCGTCTTCCTTGCCCGTGCCGCCAAGCGTCACCGAATGCAGCATCGAGACATTGTCCCCGACCACGGCTGTCTCGCCGATGACGATCGAATGAGCATGGTCGATCATGATCCCGCGACCGACCCTGGCAGCGGGATGGATGTCGACCCCGAAGACCTCAGAGACCCGCATCTGCACGAAGTAAGCCAGATCCTTGCGTCCCTGAGTCCACAACCAGTGGCCAACCCGATAGGCCTGAACCGCCTGATAGCCCTTGAAGTACAGGACCGGTTGAATAAACCGGTGGCAGGCAGGATCGCGCTCGTACACTGCCATCACGTCAGCCCGGGCAGCCTGGCCCAGTTCGGGATCGTTGCTGTGGGCTTCGTCGGCGATCTCGCGCAGGATCTGCTCGCTCATCTCGCCTGAGGCCAACTTTTGCGAGAACCGATAGGCCAGCGCGCGCTCGAACGTCGGGTGATGGAGCAGACTCGAATGGACAAGGCCGCCCAATAGAGGCTCCAGCCGGATAGCATCCACGGCCTCGTCACAGATGCGCTGCCAGACGGGATCTACAGCAGCCACTCTTGCACGGGTTTCGGCCATTTCTGTGCCTCCGATTGGAAAGATGACCTCATGATATAGGACAGGACAGGCCGATTCAAAGGAAAGCTGTCGGCCCCAATCGATCAGATGGGAATCGCTGCAAAAGGGCCGGGACCGAAACGTTCGGACAATTGCGCGACTTCGACTACGCCCCCACCCGCCGTTCCGTCCGAGAGCCGCATCGCGGTCGGGTAGAGCCACTCTGACGACGTCAGGCGCACCTCCCGCTTCAGGGCGGACCCGAGCCAGACGCGCAGCAGGTAAGCTTCGCGATCTTCACCGATCGGAACTTCATAGCTTTCCCAGCTGTCCCCGTCGATCCGGCTGCGGCGGACCCATGACAGGGCCGTTCCTTCGGAAACCGGCCGCGCCCGAAGGAAAACCGGTCGATAGGGACGCAGGCCGATCCCGGCAAATGCCTCCATCCGGTGGACGACCTCCACGTCGTCATAGCCGCGCCGGGCCGCCCCGATGCGGTAATGACGGCCAAGCCCACGCGCGGCCACAGGCAGATCGATCTGGTCCGGGCGCTCATCCAGGAAGACGACATAGCTTCCCACCGGCCAGGTCCGCTCCATCACTGGCTCACTGCCAGCCTGTCCCCGCAAGCGACCCTCAAGGTTGTAGGTCTGCGGCGCCACGAGTTCGGCTTTCGCGAACTGGAAGACCTCCCATGCGCCGCTGTTTCCGTCTCCGATCGCTGCCAGATTCCGCCCGTTCAGCATCGCGGAAAGTGGCAGGTTCGAAAGCACGCCTTCACCCAGCTTGACACGCAAGGCAGCCCCGCGGTCGATCAGCCCCGCCCGCGCCGGCGCAAGCGGTGTCTCGGAAACCCCGATCAGAGACGAGGAGGAAACAAGGCGGTTTAGGCGATATCCGTCGTCGGAATCCGAACTCCAGACGGCAACCGGCCCCGGCCAGGGCTTCGCCGCCACAGCGATATGAGGCGCATGCGGAACCTCTGTCCCATCGAGCAGCGGCAGATCGAGGAAAAGCGGCAGAACGGGACCCGCGGCAACAACCGGGCTGACCTGCGGTCGGACATCCTCGGCATCGGAAGGTTGCTGCGATGACGGTTCAACCCGGACGCCCTCGAACTGCAGATAGTCACCTTGCTCGACCCGGTCGATCCGGTACCGCAGCCCGCCAAGCCGCACGACATCTCCAGCGCCAAGATGCATGTCCGACTTTGGCACCGCCAAGCGCAGACTGTCGCGCGCAACACGCGCCTCAGCCAGCCAGCGCTCGGCAATGCCGCGCCCTTCTACGCGGGTGAGGGTCAATGCCAGTTCTGTCGTCGAAACTGCAAGGCTCTCGTCATCGGGAAAGATCGCCTCGACCGTCTTCGTCTCGAAGTTTCCTTCGGCTTCGACAAAGCCCAGCCGCACACGACCAACCATCTCTGCTTCCGCAGCTCGGGTGCGTTCCACGGGTCCGTCGATTTCTCCGCTGACCGCCAGCCCATCCGTTGCTAGGTCGCCCGCGACCCGAGCCTCGCGCAACTTGAACAGGAGCTTGCCGCCCCTTTCGACAGCGTCGAACCCATAGGCGAGCATCAACGGCTGCAGAGCGGCGCGGGCCGTATCGACCGATGCCAACGCATAGCCACGGACGACGGCATACAACCCAGTCGTGTCGGCATCTTCTATTCCAGAGCGCTCGCAAAGATCGCTGACCACAGAGGCGAGCGGCTGGTTGGTCGCCCGTCCGTTCAGCCAATGCCCAAGCGCATAGTTTTCCCCGTCGTTCCAGGCGCTTGACAGGTTGGGAAAGACCGGAAACGGACGGCTGTCCCAGGCCCAGACATGCATCCGGCCGGTATCGACCATGCGCCCGCCATAGATTTCTGAAACCGGATTGTTCGCCGGTTCCCGCCAGTGTTCCCACTGAGCCCGCAAGTACTGCAGCTGGATGATGTCGTCCCTCCGCCCCGAAGAATGATGGGGCAGCCGCGATTCCGAAGATTTCGGATCGATGAACTTGTTCGGCTCGTTGGTGCCCTTGTCCACGGCCGGGCAGCCGATTTCCGTGAACCGGATCGGTTTGGACCGCGGGACCCAGTCGCTTGGCTCGGCGCTCCGGACACCGTTGATCCTGTCGTGATGCGGCTGCGACCACCACGAGACGATATCCTTGTAGCGGAACACCCAAGGTTCGGAATGCGCCCCGTCGCTGATCGGCACACGCCTTTGGCGTTCCAGGCCGTCGGGGTCGTCGTAATACCAGTCAAACCCCTCGCCGCCTGCAATGTTCGACTTCAGGTAGCCGAGGTCGTAGATCGACGGCCATTCCGCGTCCGCGTGGTCTTCCCCGTCGCGCCAGTCCGAAAGCGGCATGTAGTTGTCGATGCCGATGAAATCGATGTTTGGATCCGACCAGAGCGGATCGAGGTGGAATTGCACATTGCCGGAGGCATCGTGATAGCCGAAATACTCCGACCAGTCGGCGGCGTAGCTGATCTTGCAGCCGGGCCCCAGTATCGCGCGAACCTCACCCGCGAGTTGGCGCAGGGCCGCCACCGCCGGAAAGCTGCCACCCTCGCCGCGGATCTGTGTCACCCCCCGCAACTCCGACCCGATGCAGAATGCATCGACTCCGCCGGCAAGGGTGCAGAGCTTGGCGTAATGCAGGATGAACCGCCTGTATCCCCAGTCGGCTGGTCCGCCGTAACTGACCTGATCGCCTGAAGTCGTGAAGTCGGAAACCTGTGCCGCGCCAAAAAAAGCCGCAACCTCAGCCGTCGCCGCAGCCGTGCCATCGGGACTGCCATGGCGCCCGGGAGCTACCGAAAGGGTGATCCGTCCGCGCCAGGGAAAGCTGGGCTGGCTGGCTGCGCCGCTCCAGGGGTCAGGCAGAGTGTTGTCGTCAAGTTGCTCCATAAGGACGAAGGGATAGAACATCACCTCTTGTCCGCCTGACCGGATCGCCCTGATCGCCTCGATCACCGACTGGTCGCTTGGCGTACCACCGTAAACCGGTCGGCCATTCACGTGTGCGATGACCTGCGCTGAAGAGCGGGCAATGCCACCGGCCCGCCACGGCATCTTCGGCGCTTCGGTCTCTTTCTGCTCGACTTTCGGCCGCACCCGGCAGGCGCCACAGCGAAGGTCACCCCCGAACCACGACACGACCAGAGAGACCGATTTGCAATTCGGCAGTTCCTCGCGCAGGTGCAGAAGCGAGGTCGAAAAGTCCGTCATGCCGGAGGGGAAGTTCATGTTTGCCGTCCGGTTGACGCCCGGCGCCAGCGCATAGTGAACGGGCGTCGTCGCCAGTGCATATTCCCCGGTGCCCGGCATCAACGCAACTGCGCGCACCGCGTCGACGTAGTCCGAAGCGGCCGTCGCCGCATTCCCCTGCGCCTGGCGCACCACCTCAAAGGAAAACTGCGGAACGCGGTTACCGAATTGACCGATCTGCAGGTCTTCGAACACGACATAGGCGATACCGCGATAGGCAGGTGCCGCATCTGCACCCTCGACCGCCGCAATCTTCGGGTCCGGCTGTTGTGTCTCGTCCCCGTGGTAGATCCGCAGGTTGACGGTGCTGCGATCCATCTCGACGCCATCGGCCCAGATCCTTCCGACCCGCAGGATGCGCCCTTCGCAAAGCGCCACCGCAAGGCTGACCGAATAGCTGTAGCTGACGACCGTGGTCTCCGATCCGCGGCCGGTCCCTTTGCCACCTCCGCTTTCGCTCTCGGTCCGGGTCTCGAGAAAGCGCGTGGCCCAGATCACCTGTCCCGAGACACGGGCGCGGCCGAAGACCTGCGCAACCGCCGCCCCCTCGCTAGCGCCAAGGAGACGGAAACGTTCGATCCGTCCGACCTCGACCGTTTCAGACCCGGCCCCCATCAGGCGCTGGTCGATCACGCGTCCAAGCGTTGCGCCGATCGCTCGGCCTATGACAGCGCCGGAAAGGCCAAGGACACTTCCGCCGAACCCGGCGCCGATAAGTCCGCCGACAGCTCCCAATACGATCGTGGCCATTCAGTTCGTCCTGACAGGAAAACGAAAACGCCCCGCAATCCGGCGCGTCCAGGGGGTGGAAAGCGGACTTTCGACCACGCCATGCCCCGAATAGGCATGGATGAGACTGGCTTCGGAGCCGCCCTGCCCGACAATTCCCAGATGCTTGGCCACACTGCCATCGCGCATCCGGAACAAGAGCACGTCACCGGCATCCGGCGGATCGACTGCAAGCTCTTCCAGCCATCGCCGCGCCGCTAGCATCAGTCGTTCTTCGCCCGACGCTTCCGACCAGTCGCGACTATAAGCAGGCATCGCTTCCGGCTCAGGCCCGATCACGGCACGCCACACTCCACGCAGAAGCCCAAGACAATCTGCGCCGGCTCCCCTGACCGAAGCCTGATGGCGATAGGGCGTCCCGATCCAGCGTCGCGCCTCGGCAACGACGGCCTCCTCAAAGGCCCTCACGACCGCAGACTCCCCCCGTCATTGCGACCCGAACTGACCGGATAGGAGATAAGCCAGTCCTCGCCCGGAACATGCGGAAAGCCACGGAAGTTTATGAAGTTGCTGAATTTTGACCTGCAAGTAGATGCACTTCTATCGCAACCTGCTTCAAGACGAACCAGGTCACCGCTGGCGATGATGGGCCCGATCTGCTGCCACAGCTCCACTGCGCGTCCCGCCACGAGGCGCTGGTCCGACTTGATCAGTCCAACCAGCCCGACCGCTTCACCCGAAATGACCTTGAACCGACCCCGCTCGAAATGATGTGCCGGATAGGACGTCGCTCCGTCGAAGGTAAACAGTCGGCGTTCGGCGATTTCCTGCACCGGCCCTTCCCAGTGGTAGGCCGAATTGGACAGATCAACGCCACACTGCCGATCGCCCAGGATCGCCGCGCAGTCCCGCTGATAGGCGCGACCCTGAAGGCGGTTCAGGGCCTCGGTCAGCCCCCGCAACTCGGCCCGGAACATCCCGCCCGCGCGCACGATCTCGCCAAGTGATCCTCGAAACTGCAGCAGCCGCTGCGTGACGTCCTGCCAGTTGACCAGCCAGGCGCTGACCTCGGCTCCGTCGTACCGCCCCGCGATGATGTCATCCTCGGTCACCGCGACAGAGCTCAACGCTCCGGCCGCCTCACTGTTGTCGACAGACAACCCAGTCGTCTGTTGCAGCGCCCGCGCCGACAAGCCGGTTCCGGCCCGGAACGCCACCCCTTCAAAAGTCAGATCCCTGTCATGGTCGGTGAATCCCAGGACGACACCATCCATCCGTGTTACAGCCCATGTCCGGCAAACCGTCGTGCAACCGGTGCCAAGATGGTTGAGAAGCTGTTGTTCACCCGCCATCAAAGCCGCAGCTCCACCACCGGCACCTGCGGAACTTCCCCCGCCTGAAAATTGGCGGCTGAGGTCTGGATGCGGTCTGTGTCAAAGCGGACGGGCACGTCGAACTCGAATCCGGCCGTCACCCGCAGACCAACATCCGGCGGCAGCATGAATTCGATCTCGCCAGTCGTGGTGTCGACCGTCCAGTCGATGGTCTCGGTCACCGGCTCACCCGCCAGCGCCACCAGCACCGTGCCCGCCACCGGCTTCAGGATCGGGCGGGTATAGCTTTCACCGCCAGAGGCGTAGACCTTCTTCAGCGGGAAGACCCGCGACACCCCATCGCCCGACCCGATCAGCTGGTCCTCGAAACTGACCGGCTTCGAGGGAAGGCAAGACTTGTAGTCGGCCCAGTCCTTCCAGCGAAACCCGTGCAATTGTCCGCGCCGCGCCTCGAAAAAGGCGATCAGGGCCTCGACATCGTCCAGGCTCTGCAGCCCGACCCCGGCATCATAGCGCCGCAGCGAATGCTCCCACGGCGTGTTCCGCTCTTCGAAGCCGTTCGTCAGCGTGACGATTTCCGTACGCCGCTCCGGTCCGCCGATCGAGCCGAAACTCAGCCGCGACGGAAACCGAACCTCATGAAATGCCATTCCTGCCCCCCTCAGCGATTGCGCTGGCCGCGCGACAGGACCCGCCCGACCTGCGCGGCAATCTGGCTTTGACTGCGTTGGAAACCCTGCACATCGGGCGTGGTGACATTCATCACCACGTTCACCGTCCGACCCTGCCCGCCGGCCTGCACACCCAGCCGGCCGTCGGCCCCGCGGGCGAGTGGCAGGATTGCCTCAGGTCCCGCTTCGCCCATCAGCCCGGTCCCGCCGCGCATCGGAAAGGTCATGGGCGAGGAAACGACGCCGCCCTTCGCGAAAGGCATCACCCTGCCTTGCGCAAAGGCGCCGCCATCGGCGTAGCCCGAGAACGCCCCCATCAGCCCTTGCACGCCCTGCGCAACCAGTCCGCCAAGTGCGTCCGACATCGGTCGGGTCGCGATCTTGTAGACCGTGTCCAGGATGCTGGTCCCGACATCGGCCAGCGCATCCCCCAGCTTCGCCCCGTCCAGCGCCAACCCGTCGAAGGCGCGGCGCAGCCCGCTGCCAATGCCGCCTGACAACGAGGTCACCTCTCGCCCCGTCAGGTTCAGACTGTCCCGCATCCGCCCCAGTTCGCCGTCAAAGGCCGTCACCAGCCCGGTTGCGCCGCTCAACGTGCTTTCCAGCGCCGCGACCTGATCCTGCAACGCCTCGATCTCGCTCAATTCCGGTCTCCCCGTTCGTGTCAGGAAAGGCGCGCGCCAGTTCGTCCAGCCGCGCCCGCGTCAGGGGCGGCACCCCGGTTGCCGCGCCTAACATCACCCGCAACTCCACGGGCGTAAGCCGCCAGAAGGCATCCGGCGTCAGCCGAAGCCCTGACAGCCCCACCCGCATCAACCCTGCCCAGTCGATCATCTCTCACCCGGCAACGCGAAGGCCCGTGCCAGAAGCTCCGCCGCAACCCGGGCCGCCGCAACCGGGCCGCCGGCGATGTCGGCGCGCCGCAGGTCCTCCGCGCTCCCGTCCCAGCCACCGCCGCGCAAGCCGGCAACGATCAGCGCCAGCACATCACGCGTCGTGCAGCGGCGCTGCTCGAACCGTTCGACCAGCGCCACCAGCCCCCCCGCATCCAGCGCCGTCTCAAGTTCGGCCAGCGCACCAAGCGTCAGCTTGCAGATGTGGCGCCGGCCATCGATCTCCAGCGCGACCTCGCCCGCCCAAGGGTTCGCCATCAGAGCGCCGTGAAGGTCAGCGCCCCGGCCGAGGCCAGCGTCAGCTCATAGGTCGCCTCGCCATTGTAGGACCCCGAATACTCGATCGCCGTGATGAGGAACGGCCCCTGCACGACGCCGAAATCGGGCACGATCACCTGGAAATCCCCGACTTCACCATCAAAGAACATCTGCCGCGCCCGCTCGTCGGTATCCTCGTCGCGGAACACGCCGGACCCCGAGATCCCGGCCGTCTTGACCCCCGAGCCTCCCAGCAATTCCCGCCAGCCGCCCTGGCTTTCCAGCGTCGTCACATCCACCGTCTCGGTGTTGAAGCTGATCCGCGTGGCCCTCAGCCCCGCGACAGTCTCGAACTGTCCGTCGCCAGTCAGGTCCATCTTGACCAGCAGATCCTTGCCGCTCTGGGCCGCCATCCGTCATTCCTCCAGTGAAAAATCAGCTCTCGACCCTTGCCCGGAAGGTCAGGTCAATGCGCCGTTGCCGCCCCTCATCCAGCCGCCGCGCCACGGCGCGCTGGAACCACAGCCCCACCATCCGGCCGCGCTCCAGCGCCAGCACCCCTTCGCCAAGCGCATCCGAGATCGCTACCGCCGCCGCCTTGGCGGCCTGAAACCCTGCGGCGTCACTGATGACACTGACGGTAAATCGATGCTCAGCCCCCGGTCCGGTCTTGTCCGAGCGGTCGATCACCTCTTCCGGCCCGATCAGGACAAAGCTTGCCTCGCCCTTTCCGCGGGGCGGAGCGTCCAGCACCGGCCAGTCCGCCAGCGCATCTACATGCGACAGGCGCGCAAAAAGCGCGGCCTGCAACGCGGCCGCCATGCCATAGCTCATGCCATCCCCTCCTCGCGCGCAAAGCAGATCAGGTAGCGGCCCCCGGCATCGCGCTCGGCTACTGCTTCGATCAGAAACAACCGGCTCCCGTCGCGAAGCCGCTGCCCCTGCCGGGGCCGCCCGCCGAACTCCGGCGGAACAGCACGGACGGTGATGCGGTAGGTCACCCTCGCCAGCGCCGTCTCCTCTCCATCCGCCTCGCCCCCCGCGCCAGTTCGGATCTCGGCCCAGAGCGTGCCCAGCGCCACCCATTCCGAGGTCTGGCCGCCCATGCCGTCCGGCAGATCGACCCGCGTTTCCAGCACCAGCGGCCGCGTCAGGCGCACCGGGCTCATGCCGCGCCTCCACCCAGAACCCGGACCGTCCGCCACTTCTCGATCAGCGCCAGCACGCCGAAGGACAGCCCCGCCTCACGCAGCCCCATTTCGCTCCGCCGCTCGTAGAATTCCCCGGCCAGCAGGATCACCGCCTGGCGCAGATCGACCGGCACATCCGACCAGTCGGGCCCGAAGCCGGCCTCGAACCGCACCCGGACCTGTCCATCCACCGGAACTGCCGGCAACAGCAGCCCCCGGGCCGCCAGACGCGGGCGATGAGCGTCTTCCGCCAACCGATACCGCGCCGGATCGACCGTCACGACCCCTCCAGCGGCATCAACCAGTTCCACCGCCTCGATCGCCGTGACAGGCGCGACCGGCAGCGCCTGCGCAGCGGCGTCGCGCCAGTCATCCAGCTTCCACTGGAACCGCCGCGCCAGCAGCGCCTTGCCAATGCGCGCCTCGATCGCCGCCATCGCGGCGCGAAAGTAGCCCTCCAGCAATCCGTCCTGCAGTCCGTCCTCGGCGAAGCCCGTGCCAAGCCGCAGATGCTCCCGCAGCTCCTCCAGTGGCAGCGCCTCGCGCGCCACCACCGTTTCCTCGCTCAACACCATTCCGAATTCCTCCGATCGCGACAGTTCCCCGATCCGGGCGCGCACCCCGCGTCGCTCGGACGGAGGGGGAGCAGCTGGACGACGCCGGGGCGCGAAACCCCCGGAGCACGCGCCCTTCGCCCCCGACAGCTTGCACCGCCGGGCACCTGGCTTGCCCGACCCCGCGCGGGGCCGGGCACCTGTCAGCCGATCACGAGGTGGCGAACTTCAGCAGCTTGATCGCCGCATAGTCGCTTACGTCACCACCCACGCGCTTGCTGGCGTAGAACAGGACATGCGGTTTGGCCGAGAAAGGATCGCGCAAGATACGCAGGTCCGGGCGCTCCGCGATGGTATAGCCCGCCTGGAAGTCGCCAAAAGCAATGGCATAGGCATTAGCGGCGATGTCGGGCATGTCCTCGCAGATCAGAACCGGATAGCCCATCAGCCGCGCGGGCTCCGCTGCTGCCAGACCGTCCGACCACAGGAAGCGCCCGTCGGCGTCCTTCATCTTCCGCACGGCCCCCGCCGTCTTCGAATTCATCACGAAGGTCCCGTTGACGCGGTAGTCGGCCGCCAGCGCGTAGACGAGGTTGACGATACAGTCGACCGCGTTCGTCGCCGGGAAATCCGACGCCGCGCCCGAGGCGACGTAGCCGATGTTGCCCCAGGTCCAGCTCGCATTGGCCACCTTGGTCGGCAGCAGGAAGCCTTTCGGCTTGTCCACGCCATCGCCATTGACGAAAGCCGCCGACTCCGCCCGGATGAAGCGCGTGGCGATCTTGCCCGCAAGCCAGCCCTCCACGTCGAAGGCGCTGTCATCCAGCAGCCGCTGGCTCGCCTTGGGCATTGCGCTCAGCTCATGCAGCTTGATCGAAATCCGTTCGATCAGCGGTGAGGCCGTCTCTGTGATCGCCGCCGCTTCAGCAGCCCAGCCAGAACCTACATCCGACCGGTCGATCAACACATCGAACGAGCTCGAATCCACGTTGACCACGTTGGCGATCGACCGGATCGACGAGGTCGAGCCCAGCATCGACCGGATCGTGTCTGCGGTCTGCGGATCAACGAGGTAACCGCCATCCGCCGCCACCGCGACGGTCATGCCTTTGCCCTCCAGGCTCAGGCCGCGCAGCGCGTCGTCGTCGCCTGTGCGCAGATAGGCGTTGAACGCCTTGCGATGCGGGGCCTCGGTCTCGGCAGCCATCGCCAGCGCGGGGCGCCCATAGGTCATGGTCTTGGTCGTCAGCATGGTCAGCCGCTCATCCTGTTGTTGCATCACCGATTTCACCTCGTCCCGGAACCCCCGGAACTCTTTCAGGAACCCGGATACCGCCTCCAAGGCCGCAGCCGGTCCTTCGGCGCGGAGGTCATCCCCCGGCCGTCCCGTCATCTCTTTCATGTCGCCCTTTCCTTCTCCGGCGCCGACCTCAGAGCCGCGCCGTGTCCTCCGCCACCACATCGCGGAACATCTTCGCCATGCCCTGCCAGAACCAGTCGCCCGCCATGGCCTCCGCCTTGGCGGCCACCCGCGCCTCCGCGAGCATCGGAAAGGTCACCAGCGACACCTCCCAAAGCTCGACCTCGGTCAAGAGCCGCTGCCCCTTTGCATCGCGTTCCGACCGGACCGTGCGATAGCCGATCGACAGCCCGTCGATCGCCCCCGCGCCCAGCAACGCCGCCGCCTCGCGCCCCTTCTCCACCTCGGTCAGAAGCCGCCCCTTGACCCAAAGCCCCGTCGCGTCCTCGCGCACCTCTTCCCAGATGCCGATCGGCTGGGCCGGGTCATGCTGCCACAGCATCTTCACCGACCCGCCCTTAGCTGTAAGCGAGGCCAGCGAGGCGGCATAGGCCCCCGGCATCACCACATCGCCGCCCTGGTCCCGCTTGCCGAACAGCGAGGCATAGCCCTCGATGCCTCCGTCTTTCATCACCAGCCCCGCCTCGGGCCGGTGAAACTTGCGCTCCGGCGCTCCGAACATCCCCATTTCCTCCTTCATCGCCCCGCCGCCCGGATCAGCGCCTCGGCCCCCTGCGCCAGCAGAAAGGCCGCCACGCCATAGACACCGAGCCAGATCCTCCGCTCCAGCCGGTCCAAGGTCACCTCGATCTGCCCCAACCGGTATTCGAGCGCGTTCCACCGTTCCTCGGCGACCCGTTCGTTCGCCTCGATCCGCGCCGCCGCGGCATCGAAACTGTCGAACAGGAACCGCGACCCCCCCGGCACCCGCGCCGCCATCAGCGGCCCGGTTCCGCCAGCGGCGGCAGCCCCAGCGCCGCCCGCTTCTCCGCCGCCGTCAGGAAGTCGGCCGCACCGACCCGCGCCCAAAGCTGGTCGCGCTCCGCCGCCAGCGCCGGCACCTGGTCAAGGTCGGGCCGCAGCTCGACCGCCTCGCCGCTGAAGCCCGACAGCCAATGCGACAGCGCCGCCATCACCCTTTGCGCCAGAGGCAGCACCGTCAGCCGGTAGAAGGCCCGATGCGCCTCCTGGTAATTGGCGTAAGTCGCCTCCCCCGGAATACCGAGCAGCATCGGCGGCACGCCGAAGGCCACCGCGATCTCCCGCGCCGCCGCCTCCTTGGTCTTCTGGAACTCCATGTCCGAGGGCGAGAACCCCATCGGCCTCCAGTCGAGCCCGCCTTCCAGAAGCATCGGCCTCCCGGCATTCCGCGCGCCCTGGTGATGCGCCTCCATCTCGGCCAGAAGCCGGTCATACTGGTCCGACGACAGCGCCCCCTGCCCGTCCACCCCCTTGTAGACGATCGCGCCCGAGGGCCGCGCCGCATTGTCGAGCAAGGCCTTCGACCAGCTCGATGCGGCGTTATGCACATCGACCGCCACCGCCGCCGCCTGCAGGGCCGACAGCCCATAGTGATCGTCCTGCGGATGGAACGTCTTCACATGGCAAATCGGTTGGACCGCGCCCGTCATGTCAAATCGATGCGCCTTTCCTCCAACCGCATAGTCATAGGCGACCGGCCAGCCATCCGCCCCCGGCACCACCGCCATCCGGTCAGAGCGGAGCACATGCAGTTCCCCGGGCAACCGCCCCGCCCCCGGCACCGCCTCGAGATAGGCGTTCCCGGTCAGCAGCAGATAGCCATAAACCGCCTCCAGCAGCTCCGCCCGCCCCTGCGCCGCATTAGGCCGGCGGATCAACTCCAGCACTGGATGCGCCTCGTAGCGCCGGGCATGGTCCTGCAGGACCAGCGGCAGCGCCGCCGCCGCTTCCGAGATCAGCCGCACCGCCCGGTGCCCGACCGGATTGGTCAGGAACCCGCTCTTGCCCATCGACAGCACGTCGCGTCCGCTCCAGACCGGTCGCCCCGATCCCCGGAACGCCACCACCGCGCCTGTCGCCGAGGCCTTGGCCTCGGGCGCAGTCGAAACTGCTCCCCGCCGCAGGAAGTCGAACACCATTCCCGTTTCCCTCATTTCCGTCAGACAAGGCTCCGCCGCGCCGCTCCCGATGAAAGCGACTGACCTGCCTTTCTTCCGTTCCGCAAATATCCCCGCCGGAGGCTCCCGCCCCGTCCACCGGTGCAACGTCCGGCATGCGCGACCCGCAAATTCCTTCGAAGGAATTTGCCAAAAGCCTTCGAAGGCTTTTGGTCCTTCCCTTACAGCGTCCTGACCTGCGGCCGACGCCAGCTCCGCGCCGGTTCCACCATCAGCTCGGTCAACGCCCAGACCAGCGCATCGAGCCGGTCCGGGCTGCCCGAACCGACATAGCCACGCACCGTCATGCGGCACATCTCGTCCTCAAGCCGGGTGAGCCCCCGCACATGGGCGACCCGCCCCTGCTCATAGAGCGCCGCAACCGGCTCGGCCCGAAGCCGCTTGCCCTCCACCGCCCGCACCGCCCGGAACGGCACCAGCGCGTCGAACTGGCGGATCACCGTCTCGACCATCTCGCCGCCCTGGTTGACCTCGGCCACCATCCGGTCGGCGCCATGCCGATGGAACGCCTCGATCGCCGCCCGTGCCCAGTCTTGCGGCGAGGCCGCCGTTACGCTCGCATCCTCCAGCACCACTGCCCGCCAGTCCTGCGGCGGCCCCTCTGTCACCGCGCCGACCACCACGATCCCGCAAGCATCCGACCGCGAATGCCCCGTCGCGGGCGGATCGACCGCCACCACCACGCGGGACAGCCGCGGCACCTCTTTCAACCGTGCGGCCTCAAGCATCGCCGTCGTCCAGAGCGCCCCCTCGTCATCTTCCAGAAGCTCGCCCTCCAGCTCCTGCCGCCCCAGCCGCGTCCCCCCGTATCGGGTCCGCACCTCCTCCAGGAACGAGGCCGCCAGATAAGCCCGGTTCGCTTCAGTCGGAGCATGGGTCGCGACCGTCGACGGGTTCCGCAGGATCGCCTTCAGCACTTCGACATTCTGCGGCGTCGTCGTCACCACCTGCCGCGGATGGCTTCCCAGCCGCAGCGCGAACTGGAGCATGTCCCAGCTCTCCTGCCCGCGCTTCCACTTCGCCAGTTCGTCCACCCAGGCCGCATCGAATTGCGGTCCACGCAGGCTTTCCGGCTCATGCGCTGAAAACACCTGCGCAACGGCCCCGTTCGGCCAGACGAGGCGCTTGCGCCCCGCCTCCCAGTCCGGCTTCCGATCGGGCGGCGAGCAGGCAAGGATCCCGCTGTCGCCGAAAATCATCACCTCCCGCACCTGCTCGATCGTCTCGCCGACCAGCGCCACACGCTTTGCCGCACCGGGATCCATCGGGCGCGGCCCCTCTACCTGCGCGCGGACCCATTCCGCCCCGGCCCGGGTCTTGCCCGCCCCACGCCCGCCCATGATGACCCAGGTCTTCCAGGCCCCGTCTGGCGGCAGCTGATGCGGCAGCGCCCAGAACTCGAACATCCACGGCAGCGACAGGAAGGCATTCTCGTCCAGCCCTTCCAGGAATTCATCAACCTGTTCCGGCGTCGCGGAGGCGAGCCAGGCGGCGCCCGATCTCAGTTCGCGCGGCGTCGAAGTCGAGCGCATAGTCGTGAACGACCCCGGCAACCTGCTTGCGGAGTTTGTCAATTCGCGTCCTTTCGTCCATCACCAGCTGGAAGGCGGCCTTGAGGTCGCGGACCGCCTGCATGGCCGCCTGCGCCTCTTCGTTGCTGCCGGCGCGCAGCCTGTCGCGCGCCCGGATCAGCTCCTCGGCCACCTCACGGTAAAGTCCCTCCGTCGCCGCCAGTAGGTCCGGCGGCGGCGCGTCTCCTTCGGAGAACCTGATTGTCATCGACTGCTGCACCCGCTCTCATGCACCCTCCGCCCTCGAGCGACATGAAAAAGCAGCCTCCGGGTCGCCCCGGGGCTGCTTGCCCACCTCTTCCAGCATGTCACAAGGGATACACCGGACCGCGCGCCAGGTCAAGCTAAAAAACGCGCTAGACCAATGCCTTACGGGACGATGCGTTAGGATTTCGGTAAGGATACCCCCTCAGCCGCGCCGCGCCGCCTCGATCGCCGCCACGTCGATCTTGCGCATCTGCATCATCGCCTCGAAGGCCCGACGTGCCTCCTCTCCCCCTGCCGCAAGTGCATCCGTCAGCACGCGAGGCGTGATCTGCCAGGAAAGGCCCCATTTGTCCTTGCACCAGCCGCAGGCGCTTTCCTCGCCGCCATTGCCGACAATCGCATCCCAGTAGCGATCGGTTTCCGCCTGATCGTCGGTGGCGATCTGAAACGAGAACGCCTCACTCTGCTTGAAGGCCGGCCCGCCATTCAGCCCGAGGCAGGGAATGCCGCAAACAGTGAAATCAACCGTCAGCACATCCCCCATTTTCCCCGACGGGTAGTCCGAAGGCGCGCGGTGAACCGCCTTGACCTCGCTGTCGGGGAAGACCGAGGCGTAGAAATGCGCGGCCTCTTCGGCACCCCGGTCGTACCAGATGCAAATCGTGTTCTTTGCAACAGCCATGATTTGACTCCCTCCAGACCTGTCCCGGCTCGGACTCCAACGCAGGAAGGCTTGCAAGAGTTCCAGAGCCAGCGCAGCTCAATTGTCTTAGGGCTGCGCGTCCTGCCCGTCAGTGGACGGCTGCTGTTCCTGCTGCTGCGCCTCGATCGCCCGCCACTTCGTGACATTGGCGTTATGCTCGGCCAGAGTCGCGGCAAAAACATGTCCGCCTGTGCCGTCGGCCACGAAATACAAGTAATCCGTCGTCTCGGGATTGAGCGCAGCCTTGATGGACTCCCTGCCGGGATTGGCGATCGGTGTCGGAGGCAGTCCGTCAATCACATAGGTATTGTAAGGGGTTGAGCGGCGAAGCTCACTCTGACGCAGGCCGCGACCTAGGCTACCCTGTCCCTTGGTGATTCCGTAGATCACCGTCGGGTCGGTCTGCAGCCGCATCCCTTCCTTCAGGCGGTTCAGGAACACGCTCGCCACACGGGGCCGCTCCTCGGCAACGCCGGTTTCCTTCTCGACGATCGAGGCCATGACCATCGCCTCTTCCGGCGTCTTGTACGGCAGGCCATCGGCGCGCGCCGCCCAAAGATCGGCAAGGATCTGCGCCTGCTGGGCCTGCATCTCGCCGATCAGCACATTCCGGTCCTCGCCCTTGGTCACCTCGTAGCTGTCCGGCGACAGGCTGCCTTCAGGCGGAATTTCCTTGATTTCCCCCGACAGGAAGGCCGCACGCTTCAGGCTGTCCACGACTTGCCAGCTGGTCACGCCCTCGGCAAGCGTGACCCGCCAGCGCATGTCGGTATCGTCCAGCGCCGCCTTGTATTCCACAGGAGCCTGCCCGGCAGCCGGGTCGAACTTCACGACTTCGACAAAGGCATTCGTCGCGGGGTCCAGCTCGCGCAGCACGATATCGGTACCGGTGACACCGATCCTGAAGTTCACTTCTTGCCCGCAGGTCGACTGACCGCCTTCGGTCAGAACCGCAAGGATCTCGGCCATCGAGGCTCCGGCCGGAACCAGATAGCTTCCGAATTTCAGCTTCGCGGCCCTGTCGGCATAGTCGGCGCCGATCCGGAAGATCCGTGCATCGCTGATCGCGCCCTGTGTCTCAAGTTGGCGGCTCACCACCGCGAGCGTCGCCCCCTTGTCCACCCGCACGCAGACCGCTTCGGCAAGCGGTCCGGGACCGGTGAACTGCTGCCGTCCCCAGGCAAGGATGCCGGCCGCAAAGACCAGCACCACCAGGATCAGCGTCAGCGAATTGGAGGCGAGCGAGCGCCACATCAGCCCTTGACCTTGCCCAGCACCAGCGAGGCATTGGTCCCGCCAAACCCGAACGAGTTCGACAGCGCGACATCGATCTTGCGCTTCACCGCCTTGTTCGGCGCGAGGTCGAGCTTCGGCTCGACCGCCGGATTGTCGAGGTTGATCGTTGGCGGCGCAACCTGGTCGCGGATCGCCAGCACGCAGAAGATCGCCTCGACTGCGCCGGCCGCCCCCAGGAGATGCCCGATCGCCGACTTGGTCGAACTCATCGTCGCCTTCCCGGCTGCATCGCCCATCAGCCGCTCGACCGCACCCAGCTCGATCGTGTCGGCCATGGTCGAGGTGCCATGCGCGTTGATGTAGTCGATCGCCGAAGGCTCCAGCCCCGCCCGTTTCAGCGCCATCTGCATCGATCGGTAGCCGCCATCGCCATCCTCGGACGGCGCGGTGATGTGATAGGCGTCGCCCGACAGGCCATAGCCCAGCACCTCGGCATAGATCTTGGCGCCGCGCGCCTTGGCATGCTCGTATTCCTCCAGCACCACGACGCCCGCGCCCTCGCCCATGACGAAGCCGTCGCGGTCGGCGTCATAGGGGCGGCTGGCCTTTTCCGGCTCGTCGGGCCGCTTGGTCGACAGAGCCTTGCAGGCGTTGAACCCGGCGATCCCGATCTCGCTGATCGGCGCCTCGGCCCCGCCCGCCAGCATCACATCGGCATCGCCCCACTGGATCAGACGCGCCGCGTCGCCGATGGCATGGGCACCGGTCGAGCAGGCGGTGACGACTGCATGGTTCGGCCCCTTGAAGCCGAAACGGATCGAAACCTGCCCCGAAATCAGGTTGATGAGCGCCCCCGGAATGAAGAAGGGCGAAACCCGTTTCGGCCCCTTCTCCTTGATGAGCACGGCCGTCTCGGCGATCGAGGACAGCCCGCCGATCCCCGACCCGATCATCACGCCGGTCCGGCAGCGGTCTTCCTCCGTCTGCGGCTCCCAGCCGGAATCCTTCACTGCCTGAACTGCAGCAGCCATCCCATAGAGGATGAAGTCGTCGACCTTGCGCCGGTCCTTGGGCTCCATCCAGTCATCGGGATTGAACGTCCCGTCCGTGCCGTCACCGAAGGGGATCTCGCAGGCATATTGGGTCACGACATTTGACGTGTCGAAGCGCGTGATCTTCCCCGCGCCGGATTTTCCCGCGATCAGTCGTGACCAGGTTTCCTCCACCCCGCACGCGAGCGGCGTGACCATTCCCAGTCCGGTGACAACGACCCGACGCATTCGGCGCCCTCCTGCCTTTTTGCATGTCCGGGCGGTGATACACGGGCCTTTCGGCGCGCGCAACAATCGCAGGCCAGGGCTTGATCCGGCGGGCAATCTCCAGCCGGCAACCGCCTGCGGCCCCCGTGAACATCCAACCGAACTTTTCCGGTCCTCCGCGCATCCTGTGGTGTTATCATCCGCAAGCGAGCGAGGCCCGAGATGCCGACTGTCGCCCTGTCCGACTTCCACGCCCTAGACGATGCCGCGCTGGTCCGCGCCGCACGCGCAGGCGAAACCGCCTGCCTCGGCGCCCTGTTCGAGCGACACCGAACCCGGCTTTTTGCCACGGCGCTCGCGATGACCGGCTACCGCGCCGATGCCGAGGACGCGGTTCACGAAACCTTCCTTATCGCCCTGACCCGCATCGACGACCTGAAACGGCCCGAGGCGGTCGTCGGCTGGATGCGCGCGATCCTGCAGAACTGCTGCCGCACCGCGCTGCGCCAGAACCGCCGCCGGGCCACGTCGACCGAACGCGACCGCTGCTTCGAAACCCTTGCCGACGACGACCTTGTCGAAAGCCGGATCGAGGCCAGCGACCTGCGCGACTGGATCTGGGCAGCCCTGCAACAGCTGTCGCCACCGCTCCGCCTGACCGCGATGCTGCGTTATTTCGGGTCCTGGCCCTCCTATGATGACATCGCCGAGACCCTTGGCGTTCCCGTGGGCACGGTTCGCAGCCGGCTCGCGGAGGCCCGGCTCAGGTTGTCCGACCTGCTGATCGCCTCGGCCGGGCTAAGGCCCACCCCGGAAGACCCCGAGAACACGTTGCGGCTCGCCGAATTCAATAGCCTGCTGACCGAGGCGCATCACGGGCCACGCGACCGGTTCCTGACCGATTTCGCCGACGATCTGGTTCTGTCCTGGACCTCGGGCAACTTCGTCACCGGCCGCTATCATCTGGCCAACGAGATCATCTCGGATATAGCCGCCGGCGTTACCCTTCGGGCGAATCGGATGTTCACCGCCGATCGCATCGCCGTGGTCGAGGCGCGCTTCATCAACCCGCCCGAAGACCCCTGGCATTGCCCTCCGGGCGTTGCGATGGTCCTCGTTGGCGACCAGCACAAGATTACGCATATGCGCCTGCATTTCTCCGCCCGTCCCCCTCGCATGACCGAGTAGCGGTTTTTTTCGCGGCCGCACCGAACTTCGCCCTGCGCCCGCACATCTCTTTCCCGCAGGACAAACCGCAGACTTTCGCCGCGTCGTGCCCCTGCCACGGACGCGACCCACCCCGCTGAAAGGACCTCTCATCATGCCCCGCATGTCCATTGCAGCCGTCGCCCTTCTCGCCCTTGCCGCTCCGGTTCATGCCGAAGACATGGCCATGAGCTATGACGCCGCCAAGGCCGACATCACCGCCACCATCGGAGGTTTCCCGACCTTCCTCGCGAAGTTCCCGAAATCCGCCCTCGCCGGCGCCTGGGCCGAGGAAAAGGCGCTCGAGATGAGCACCGAAACCGCGCTCAGCCCCAAGGAAAAGGCGCTTATCTCGCTCGCTGTCGCTGCGCAGATCCCATGCAGCTACTGCATCTGGGCCGATACGCAGGGCGCCAGGCAGGCGGGCGCCACCGATGAGGAGATTGCCGAGGCCGTGACCATGGCCGCGCTGACCCGTCACTGGAGCACGATCTTCAACGGGCTCCAGGTCGACATGGCGACCTTCCAGAAAGAGATGAGCGGCGATTTCTCGGCCTCGAACTGAACCGCCCGTGGCAAAGGAAAAGGGGCGCACCGTCGCCGGTGCGCCCCAATTCATGTCCTGACCTTGCGAGGGGTCAGGAGGCTTTGGTGATGAACTTCACCGCATCGCCGAAGGTCTGGATGGTTTCGGCCGCGTCATCCGGGATCTCGATGCCGAATTCTTCCTCGAACGCCATCACCAGCTCGACCGTGTCGAGGCTGTCCGCGCCCAGATCGTCGATGAACGAGGCGTTCTCGGTCACCTTGTCCGCTTCCACGCCCAGATGCTCCACGACGATCTTCTTCACGCGATCCGCGATGTCGCTCATGTCCGTTCCTCTCAAAGCCGCGGGGTGCCCCCGCATTGTCTGTTACTGTCCCTCGGGCCGGCGCATGGCCGAACCTGTGGGGGGCCCAAAGCGCTTCCGCCACTTTGGCCCGACCTGCGCGCCTATATCAAGGGGCCATCGCCAAGGCAAACCCTTTCCGGCGTTCAGATCATCGCCATTCCGCCGTTCACGTGCAGCACCGCGCCGGTGACATAACCGGCCTCGGGGCTTGCCAGGTAAAGCACTGCCGCACCGATCTCGCCCGCCTCGCCCATCCGGCCCGCAGGCACCTGGGTCAGGATCCGCGCCTTCTGCTCGTCGTTGAGCTTGTCGGTCATCGCCGTGGTGATGAAGCCCGGCGCGACGCAGTTCACCGTGATGTTCCGGCTCGCCACCTCGGCGGCAAGGCTCTTCGACATGCCGACCATCCCGGCCTTCGAGGCGGCATAGTTCCCCTGGCCCGGATTGCCCGTTGCGCCCACCACCGATGAGATGTTGACGATCCGCCCCCAGCGCGCCTTCATCATGCCGCGCAGCACGCCCCGGCACAGCCGGAAGGTCGAGGTGAGGTTCACGTCGATGACCTGCTGCCATTCCTCGTCAGACATCCGCATGAACAGGTTGTCCCGCGTGATCCCGGCGTTGTTGACCAGGATATCGACCGCCCCCATCACCTCCGCCGCCTTCTTCGGCAGCGCCTCGACCTCCTCGGCGACCGACAGGTTGCAGGCGATCACATGCGCGCGCTCGCCCAGCTCAGCCGCCAGTTCCTCAAGCGGCCCGACGCGCGTCCCCGACAGCGTCACCGTCGCCCCCGCGCCATGCAAGGCCCGCGCGATCGCGCCCCCGATTCCCCCCGAAGCGCCGGTGATCAGCGCCGATTTTCCTGTCAGGTCGAACATGTCGGTTCCCTCGATCTGGTAGTGGAGCCTAGCGGCTGCACTGCTTCTTCTGTTCCCAAATATCCTCGGGGGTGAATGGGCCGAAAGGCCCAGAGGGGGCGGAAAGCCCCCTTACTCCGCCACCGCCGCCTTGACGTCGTCCGGCGTCCCGACCGCCCGCGTCGCAATTCCTGGCGCGATGCGCTTGATCATCCCCGACAGCGCCTTGCCGGCGCCGATTTCCCAGGCCTCCGTCACGCCCTGCGCTTCCATCCACAGGACCGATTCCCGCCAGCGGACCGAGCCGGTCACCTGCTCGACCAGAAGCTTGCGGATCGCTTCCGGATCGCTCACCGCCTCGGCCCGCACGTTCGCCACAACCGGAACCAGCGGTGCCTTGATCGTCACATCGGCCAGCGCCGCCGCCATCGCTTCGGCCGCGGGCTGCATCAGCGCGCAATGGAAGGGGGCGGAGACCGGCAGCAAGAGCGCGCGCTTGGCGCCCTTTGCCTTGGCGATCTCGACCGCCCGCTCGATGGCCCCCTTGTGCCCCGAGACCACGACCTGCGCCGGGTCATTGTCATTGGCGGCCTGACAGACCTCGCCCTGCGCCGCCTCGGCGGCCACCTCGGCGGCGGCGGCAAAATCGAGGCCGAGAAGCGCCGCCATCGCACCGACGCCCACCGGCACCGCCGCCTGCATCGCCTGCCCCCTGAGGCGCAGCAGGCGCGCCGTATCGGCCAGCGTCAGCGACCCGGCGGCGCAGAGCGCCGAATACTCCCCAAGCGAATGGCCCGCCACGAAGGCTGCCGATGTCACGCCGACCCCTTCCGCTTCCAGCGCCCGAAGCGCCGCGATCGAGGTCGCCATCAGCGCGGGCTGGGCGTTCTGGGTCAGGGTGAGCGTCTCGGCATCGCCCTCCCAGATCAGCGCGGAGAGCTTTTCGCCAAGCGCGGCATCAACTTCGTCGAACACGGCCTTCGCCGCCGGATAGGCCTCGGCGAGCGCCTTGCCCATGCCGATGGTCTGGGCGCCCTGCCCCGGGAATACGAATGCGCGGCTCATCTCTGGCCCTCCCTCGATCTGTCGCCTTCCCGCTTAGCGCGCCGTCCCGTCCTTCGCAACGGCGCCGACCAGCCAGAGCGACCCGCAAATTTCTTCCGAGAAATTTGCCAGAAGCCTTCGAAGGCTTTTGGTCCCGTCCCGGCCCGCCGCCGCTTGCATCCCCCGCGCCCCCGTGTATAAGGCCGCATCCTTCCGCCGGAGCAATGCTGACCGGCGCATACCCTCGTGGACGGGACCAGCGGAAGGTCCACCCCCGTCCTATGAAATGCGCCTAGATAGATACGGAGTACGCATGCCGCTTTACGAGCATGTCTTCATCTCGCGTCAGGATCTGTCCAACGCGCAAGCCGAAGGTCTTATCGAGCATTTCTCCACCGTCCTCGCGGACAACGGCGGCAAGGTCGTTGAGAACGAGTACTGGGGCGTCAAGACGATGGCCTACAAGATCAACAAGAACCGCAAGGGTCATTACGCCTTCCTGCGTTCGGACGCGCCCGCGGCCGCCGTTCAGGAAATGGAGCGCCTGATGCGCCTCCATGACGACGTGATGCGCGTGCTGACCGTCAAGGTCGACAAGCACGAGGAAGGCCCCTCGGCCCAGATGCAGAAGCGCGAAGAGCGCGGCGAGCGTGGTGAGCGCGGCGACCGTCCCGAGCGCAGCTTCGGCGATCGTGGCGACCGTCCGAGCTTCGGCGGCGACCGGGGTGGCGACCGTGGCGGCTTCGGCGCCGACCGTCGTCGTTGATCGCGTGAGGAAAGGACAGTAAACCATGGCGAACAAACCGTTTTTCCGCCGCCGCAAGGTCTGCCCGTTCTCGGGCGACAACGCTCCGGCGATCGACTACAAGGACACGCGTCTGCTGCAGCGCTACATCTCCGAGCGCGGCAAGATCGTTCCGTCCCGCATCACCGCCGTCTCGGCGAAGAAGCAGCGTGAACTGGCCCGCGCCATCAAGCGCGCCCGCTTCCTCGCCCTGCTCCCCTACGCCGTGAAGTAAGGAGAGAGACCCATGCAAGTCATTCTTCTCCAGCGCGTGGCCAAGCTCGGCCAGATGGGCGAGGTCGTGAACGTCAAGGACGGCTACGCCCGCAACTACCTGCTGCCGCAAGGCAAGGCACTGCGCGCGAACGACGCCAACATCAAGTCGTTCGAAGCCAAGAAGGCCCAGCTCGAGGCCCAGAACCTCGAGACCAAGAAGGAAGCCGAAGCCGTCGCCGCCAAACTCGACGGGCAGACCTTCGTCATCATCCGCTCGGCCTCGGATGCCGGCGCGCTTTACGGTTCGGTCACGACCCGTGACGCCGCCGAAGCCGCGACCGAATCGGGCTTCACCGTCCACCGCAATCAGGTGGTGCTGGACCGTCCGATCAAGGATCTGGGCCTGCACACCGTGACCGTGGTCCTGCACCCGGAAGTCACGGTCAAGGTGACGCTGAACGTGGCCCGCTCGGTCGAGGAAGCCGAACTTCAGGCTTCGGGCAAGTCAATCCAGGAACTCGCAGCCGAGGCGGAAGCCGCGGCCGACTTCGAGATCGCCGAACTCTTCGACGACATCGGCGGGGCCGCGTCGGAAGACGCCTGATCGCCTCGATCACCGGAAAGATCGAAAACCGCGCCGGTCGCCGGCGCGGTTTTTCTTTCTGCCGCCCCGTGTACTACAAAAATAAGTTTTGTAGTACACACGCTCATGTACTACAAAAGATAAAACTGTAGTACATGCGATGATCGACCATCATTCCACCATGGCGCACAGCGCCTATCACGACCTGCTCCGCAGCCTGAAAGGTGAACAGGCGGCGGGACTGACGGGCGCACCCCACAGGGAAGAGCGGGCGAATGGCCGCGCCTATTGGTACGAACATGCCCGGATCGGCACGACCGTGCGCAAGCGCTACATCGGCGAAGATACGCCCGAACTGGCCGCCGACCTAGCGCGCCGCACGGAACTGGCCGCGGACGCCAAGGCCCGCGCCGAACACCGCACACGCCTCGTCCGCCTGCTGCGACAGGAAGACTTCCTGCCGGTCGAAGGCCGCATGGGATCGCTCCTGAAGGCGATGGCTGACCAGGGCGTCTTTCGGCTGGGCGGCACGATCGTCGGCACCCATGCCTTCCGCCTGTACGAGGGCGAACTCGGCGTCCGATACAGTTTCGACCAGACCGCCCAGACCGGCGATCTCGACATTGCGCAATTCGAGCGGCTGTCACTGGCGATCGAGGATAAGGTTGAGGACAGCCTGCCCCAAACCTTCCGCGATCTCGACTTCGCCCCGGTCCCCAGCTTGCAGGGCCAGGCAGTCTGGCGGTGGAAGCAGACGCGGTCCGAGACGCTGATCGAGTTCCTCACCCCCTCTTTCCGCCCCGAAGAGGATGTCCGCGACCTGCCCGCGCTCGGCGTTTCGGCCCAGTCGCTGCATTTCCTGAACTACCTGATCGCCGAGCCGATCAAGGCTGCGGTCCTCTACCGTTCAGGCGTCCTGGTCCAGATCCCCCGCCCTGAACGGTTCGCCATCCACAAGCTGATCGTCGCCGACCGGCGCAAGGGCGGACCGGACCAGATCAAGTCGATCAAGGACCGGGCGCAGGCGGCCTTCCTGATCGAGGTGCTGGCCGAGGACCGCCCAGACGAACTGCGCGAGGCCTACGAGGACGCCCTGTCACGCGGCCCGAAATGGCGCGAGCATGTCGAGGCGAGCCTGAAGCGGATGCCGGAAACCCGCCATCGGCTCGAGTCGCTCTGACACTCAGCTGTAGCGCGAAATGACTGCGAGCCGCTTGAGGGCGGCGCCATAGCTCCAGCCTTTCGGTCCGCCTTCGCTCACCCGGTCCTCGAACACGGCCTCGACAAGGACTGTCCCGCGCGGCTGATCCTTGTGACGCTTGGCCTTTGCGACGAAGGCCTTCGCAAAGGCGGCCTTGGTCCGGCCTGCGGGCCACATCGCGCTTGTCGGATCCTCGGCATCCTTCATCCAGAGACCGGCAATGAAGGCATTGATAGCGCCAAGCAGAACGCCCGAGACCGTCTTGGCATCCGCAGCGAGCCGGGATTTATCGTCGACCGTCAGCCAGCTTTCGATGTTCACCGCGGCCCATGTCGTGACGGCCGTCGTCACCGCGATGATGACGATGGGCAGAAGCACCCCAACCTGCATCAGCGTCACCGCCGGAACGGCGAATTTCGGGTGGTGCTCGAGCAGCCAAGCCGCGAGCCGCATGGCCAGATAGGCAAGAACGCCCGCCGCCATGATCGCCGCGACCAGCCAGGGTCGCTCGCAATAGGCGATGAAGATCCCCAGGAACACACCGACCAGGACCGGGGCAAGCGTCTGCAACTTGTCCATCATGGCGCTCAGCGCCCTTTCATGATGATCTCGTGCACCGGGTCGTGGTAGCAGCGCAGATACACCTTGCCGCCCCGACGGATCAGATAAGCATCGCTTGGCGGCAAATCCTCGTCACACCGCCCGGCCGCCGCTGTCAGCATGGCGTTGGCGCGCGCAAGGACCGGCCCGACCTCGGCTTCGGCAAAGCCGGATCGCGCAATCTGCGTCACCACGACCCCGATCAGGGCGTCGATCTGGGCGATCGTGTCTGCATCCGCTGACAGGCGAAGAAAGGGAACATCGGCCAGACTGGCCGCTGCTTCCGGTTCCGGCATCGCTTCAACGTCGCCCATCGCATCCCCCGACTGGCTTCTCGCCAAAGCTGCGGCAGCCGCCGATTCCCGTCAATTCCCTGAACAGCCGTCAGGAAAGCCAAAGGGCCGCCCCGAAGGACGGCCCTTTCTGATTTCTCTGACGAAGACAGGACGGATCAGAGTTCGTCCAGCGCCTCGACGGCCTTTTGCAGGTCTTCCTTGCTGGCCTTCTTCTCCGACACCTTGGCCTGTTCGACGATATGGTCGACGACCTTGTCCTCGAAGATCGGCGCGCGCAGCTGCTGCTGCATCTGCGGGTTCTTCTGGACGAATTCGAAGAAGGCGCGCTCCTGGCCCGGATACTGGCGGGCCTGGGCGAGAACCGCCTGGGTCATCTCGGCGTCGGTCACGCTGATCTCGGCCTTACGACCGATCTCGGCCAGCAGCAGGCCAAGGCGCACGCGGCGCTCGGCCAGCTTCTTGTGCTCGTCCGTCGGTTCGATGTTGCCGTGGTGGTGGCCGTGATCCTCGGGATGCTCCTCGTGCCACAGCTGGTGCGCGATCTGGGCCGCTTCGGCCTCGACCAGCGAGGCCGGGAGGTCGAACTTCACCAGCCCGTCCAGTTGGTCCAGCAGCGCCCGTTTCAGAACTGCGCGCGAGGCGCCCTTGTATTCGGCTTCCAGACGCTCCGCGATCTGCCCCTTCAGCGCCTCGAGGCTTTCAGCGCCGTATTTCTTCGCCAGTTCCTCGTCGATCTCGGCGGCCTTCGGAGCCTTCACTTCCTTGACCGTGCAGGCAAAGACCGCGGCCTTGCCAGCAAGATGCGCGGCGCCGTAGTTCTCCGGGAAGGTCACGTTGACCGAAACCTCGTCACCCGCCTTGGCGCCGACAAGCTGCGCCTCGAAGCCGGGGATGAACGAGTTCGATCCCAGCACCAGCGGATAGTCCTCGGCCGAGCCGCCTTCGAACAGCTCGCCATCGACCGAGCCCTTGAAGTCGATAACGACCTGGTCGCCGTCCTTGGCCTTGGAGCCCTTCTTGCGGTCCTCGAACACCTGCGCCGAGGAAGCGAGGTTCTTCAGCGCCTCTTCCACCGCGTCCGGCTCGGCGGTAACGGTCAGGCGCTCCAGCTTGATCTTGCCGGCGTCGACTTCCGGGATCGGCGGCAGCGCCTCGTAGGCGACTTCCACGACCACGTCCTGGCCTTCCTTCCACTCCTCGCCGCCGACCATCTTGATCTCGGGCTGCAGCGCCGGGCGGTCGCCGGTCTTTTCGAAATGGTCCTTCATCGCGCCGTCGATGGCATCCTGCATCGCGTCGCCCAGAAGACGGGTGCCGAACTGCTTGCGCAGCATGGCCATCGGCACCTTGCCCTTGCGGAAGCCCTTCAGCTCGATCTCGGGCTGGGCTTCGACCAGCTTCTCGGTGACCTTCGCATCCAGTTCGGCCGCGGTCACGGTGATCGTGTAGCCGCGCTTCAGACCTTCGTTCAGGGTCTCGGTGACCTGCATTCTCTCGTCCTTCTTTCCTCTCGGCAACATTCCGGGCCCTCACCGCCCGAACTCTCGCCAGACCATCCCGTCACCATCCGGCCGCGGGGCCTCAGGCAAAACGCCGACGCCCCGGACAAGGCCCAGGGCGCCAAATCCCGCGCCTTCTAGCAAAGGTTCCGGGCGCGCGCGAGGGGGAAATTGCGGCCGCCGCTGCAAGCCTTGGTGAACTTCAGCGCAAGGGAGGTTTCCCTTCCGGCGTGTCGGACGGAGGCGGCACCGTCACCGGAGGCGATGGCCTGCGCAACAGCCGCACCGCACCACGAACGGACAGAATGGTGATGCCGACGCCAATCAGCCAGATCCACCCTACCCCGCCCGAGAAGCCCTCGAAGATGTCCTGCAGGCCATAGGGGCTGAAGAGCAGCGAACAGCCGCCGGTCATCACCGCCAGCAGGATCAGGATCAGCGCGCCAAAGGTCTTCAAGGCTTGTCTTCCGGCGACGTCGGCGCTGAAGTTTCACGAGCCTTGTCGGACCCGCGGGACGAACTACGCAACAACGAAACAGCACCGAAAGCAGACGCACCAGCAATCAGAATGCCGGTCGCCCAGATCATGACGACATCCGCTGAGCCGCCCAGGTCCTGGAACACTGTCGTTGTAAAGACGAGGGAGCAGCCGCCTGAGAGAAGGGCGAGCAGAAAGAGCACTATGGCAAAGAAAGTCCGCATCTCGGGATCAACTCCAGGCGGGAAAACTTCCGGTTTCGTCGATGCTCACTCCGGGCCCTAGCGTTTGCGTCCTGGCTCCCGACGGTCAGGGCGAAACTGACTCATCGCTCCCTTGGCCGAGGCCCAAGCAATTGCAAGTCCGAGGATCCAGAAGACCACGCCTGCTGGATAAGTGAAGATGAACGGTGTGGCCAGCAGCGAACAGCCCCCAGTCAGGACCGCCAGCAGGATCAGGAGCACCCCGAAGAAGTCGCGCATCTCAGCCTCCCATCTGCACGAGGCGCGCCGCCAGCGACGCCTCGCGGCGCGCCCGTGCCTCGGCGTCGCGGTAGAACAGGTTGTAAGTATCGAAGGGCACGATCTTCCCCTCTGCCGTCACGAAATGCACGCAAGAGCGCTTGACCCGCGACAGGCAGAAATTGTGCGGATCAAGGAATTCAACGATCGCGATGCGGAAGAGGTCGTCATAGCCGATGTCGGACGGCACCTGCACCTCGGGCAAGCAACAGAGCAGCGCCTCAAGCCGGTCGGGCGCGTTGCACTCGCCCGAGGAGAGCGAGAAGAAGTCGAAGATGCGCTGGCGCAGGCCCGGATAGCGCTCGAAGGTCACCGTGTTCGGCAGCACGTCCACAAGCGTTTCGCGCGGCATCATGCCGGTGATCGGCGCAAGCTGTCGCCCCCGCCGCAGCGCGTAGCCGATCGAGATCGACTCCGGATTGCAGGGCAAGGGGATCATGTCCGCCTCGCCAAATGGGTTATCTGTCTCGATCACCGCGCGGCGGATGTCGGAGAGAAGCGCGCGATGGCTGTTCGGATCAAAACCGTCATTTCGGCCCGCATCCTGCACCGGCTGGAAGGTCACGCCACGCACGCAGGACCATTCAAGCGCGTGGTCGATGATCGCGCCGACCTCGTCGTCGTTCAGTCCCTTGCGGATGGTGGCAACCAGCGTGGTCGAGATGCCTTCGGCCTCGAGGTTCTCCAGCGCCTGCCGGCGGATGCGGGTCAGGTCGGCGCCGCGCAGTGCCTTGTGCACCTCGGGGCGCAGGCTGTCGAATTGCAGATAGACCTCGAAGCCCGGTTTCAGCGTCGCCAGTTCACGCACGAAATCCCGGTCGCGCGCGATCCGCAGCCCGTTGGTGTTCAGCATCAGGTGGCGGATTGGCCGCTCTTTGGCCATCCGCAGGATCGTCAGGATGTCCGGGTGCAGCGTCGGCTCGCCACCCGATATCTGCAGCAGGTCCGGTTCCTTCTCGCTTGCCACCAGTGCGTCGAGCATCCGCTCGATCTCGGCCAGTGTCCGCGTGCCCGTGTGATGCGGCGAAGACCCGGCAAAGCAGACCGGGCAGGTCAGGTTGCACTGCTCGTTCACCTCGATCAGCGCGAGACAGGAATGCTGCTCGTGGTCCGGGCAAAGGCCGCAGTCATAGGGGCAGCCAAGGTCGATCCGCGTCTGTGCCGTCTCGGGCCGGTCGCCGGGTTTCAGCCAGTCGAGCGTCCGCTTCCAGTAGGCGGCATCAGTCGAGATCAGCGCCTTCCTGACCCCGTGGGTGCGGCAGCGCTTGAGGTAATAGACCCGGTTCCCCTCGATCGCGATCTTCGCCGGCACCGGCGCAAGGCACTGGTCGCAAAGCGAGGTCGTCTGGCCGTGGAACAGGTAAGGGGCGGATTTACGCTCGAACATGGCGGCTCCGGCGGATCATGACGAGAGCGTAGAGCATCAGCACAAGACAAAGGAACTGGAATATGTTCAGCGGCCCCGCAATCGGGGCATAGGGTTTCAGGAATTCCCAAAGAAAACGCTGGAAGCCATACCAGCCGACCATCAGGTAAAAGCCGTTCGCCATCACGAGGGGCACGCGCCGTCCCAAAGCCCAGAGGAAAAAGGCCAGGAACAGCGCCATCGACAGGCTTTCGTAAAGCTGGACCGGATGGCGCAGCAGCCCGTCGCCGAAGTCATGGCCCCAGGGCAGGGCCGTCACCGTGCCATGGGTGTTGTCCCCGATCCCCGACAGGAAGCAGCCGATCCGCCCGACCGCCACGCTGGCTGAGAACCCGGCAACGAAGACGAGGCCGGTGCTGCCGCGGATCCCGGTCCGGGCCTTGTAGATCTCTACGGCCAGGATCGCCCCCGCCAAAGCGCCGAGAATGCTGCGCCCGAGCCCCGGCAGATCACTAAGCCAAAGGTTCAGCGTTCCGAAGCCGAAGCCACCAAGGATCGCCCCCGCCGCCAGCGAGGCCATGTAGGGCAGGCCGAAATCGTCGGGCATCCGCGCCACGCCACGCAGGCGCCAGCGCGATACCGCGAGCATCAGCGCGACCGCCACCACCGCGGCAAGCAGATCGAAGACACGATGGACTGTCAGAATGCCTGCCCTTCCCTTTTGGATGGCCAGCGCAATCGGAGCGCAGCCGACGGACAAGTCAAGCCGATCGGCCGGTGCCGGGCGCTGTGCCCGTCAAATTGCCCGGTCAGCGCCGCGAAAGAGCCGCAGATCCATGACAGAAGGACGCATCAGATTCAGGATTTCTCATGGCCGATTTCACCGTCTGGATGCTCGCCGCCACGCAAATCAGCGTCTCGGGAGGCAAATCGCTGAGTGGTCTCACACAGGGCGATGGCAGTCATCTGCTGGGCCAGACCATCACGCTGAACTCCAACGGCTGGACGAGCACCACGATCAGCGACAACGATGCGACCTTCGACGACAACGACTCGACGCAGAAGCTGTCGGGTGCGCAGTCGATCAATGGCGCGACCTATGCCTCGGGCACGGGGGTCGAGGCCGAGTACAAGCTTGTCCTGCAGGACCCCACGGGCACGACCTGGACCGTCTACGGCTACAACGTCGACAACTCGAACCCGAGCTACGCCACGATCGAGGGGTTATCCTTCTTCGGCGGCGAGGGCGGCTTCCCGCCAGTCGGGGTGGCCTTGAAAGTGATCTCGACCAGCGAAGGACCCGGATCATCGGGCCAGCCAACGGTTGGGTACGCAAAGCTGGCTTTCCCGCCCTGTCTGACCCCAGGCACGCTGATCGCGACGCCAGACGGCGCCCGTGCCATCGAAACGCTCAAGGCCGGTGATCTGGTCCTGACCCGCGACGCCGGCCCCCAACCCCTTGTCTGGGTTGGCGCGTTGACCATTCCGGGCAGCCGCCTGCGGATGGAGCCGCAGTTCCGCCCGGTCAGGATCTCGGCCGGTGCGCTCGGGCCAGGCGTGCCGTCGCGCGATCTGGTCATTTCGCAGCAGCACCGGATGCTCATCACCGGTTGGCAGGCCGAACTGATGGCGGGCTGCCCCGAGGTGCTGGTGGCGGCGCGCCATCTGGTCGGGCGTCCCGGCATCCGCATCGACGAACAGGCGGAGGAGGTGACCTACCTTCATCTCCTCTTCGACCGGCATCAGCTGATCTGGGCCGACGGCGCCGAAACCGAAAGCTTCCGCCCGACCTTCAGCGAACGCCTGACCCTGTCGCCGCAGCAGTGGAGCGAAGTCCTCGCTCTCTTCCCTGAACTCGCCGCATGCGCCGGCCCCTTCGCCACGCCGGTCCGCCCCTGCCTGCGCAGCTGGGAAACCGCGGCAACGGTCGCGTCGAGCCCGAGGAAGATGGTGCGGGCGAAGGGACTTGAACCCCCACGCCTCTCGGCGCCAGAACCTAAATCTGGTGCGTCTACCAGTTTCGCCACGCCCGCACGAGCGTCCCATTAGCAAAGCCCGCGCCGGCAGGCGAGCGGAAACGCATCTTGTCGCAGCAGGGGCACAATTTCGCCCCTTTCGGGGGGAACACTGATCTGACCAGAGAAAGGGGAGGCGTGCGATGCCCGATCTGAGCTCAGAGACGAAGACCGAAACCTTGTTCGTCATCGACCTGCCGCTCGGCACCCCCGTCCTGACGCTTGAAGGCGAAATGCCGGTCGAGCACTTGCTGCCCGAAGATCGCATCATCACCCGCGCCGGCAGCGTCCTGTTGTCGGAGATTACCTCGGAAGAAGTCGCGTCGCCCGCCCTCCTTCGGGTTTCGGCCCGCGCGCTTGGCCATGACCGGCCGGACGAGGACATGCTTCTGCCCGCCGATCAGCCAATCCTGATCCGCGACTGGCGCGCCCGCGCCCTGTTCGGCTCGATGCAGGCGACCGTTCCGCTGAAGCGCCTCGTTGATGGCCAGTACGTCCGTCCCGAGCCAGTCGAGCGTATCCGCATGATCCGCCTGACCCTGCCGCGCGCCTCGGTCATCTATGCCGGTTCGCTGGAAGTCGCCACGCTGGCGATCCCCGTGCCGCAGACCGCCTGATCAGAACCCCATCGCGCGAAAGACCTGCGGAATCGTCTCCGGAAGGTCCTCGGCAATCAGCCCCGGACCGAAGGCCAGCGCGGCCTCGACATGAAGCCACGCCGCCCCCTGTGCGGCGCCAAAACCATTGGCGCCCCGCGCCAGAAGCCCGACAAGAACGCCCGCGAGCACGTCGCCTGCCCCCGCCGTCGCCAGCCAGGGCGCGGCGCGGTCCCGGAGCGCAGCATGGACGGCGCAAAGGCCGGTCGGCGTGGCGATGACCGTATCCGCGCCCTTCAGAAGTACGGTGCATCCTGTCTGCGCCGCCGCTGCCCGCGCCGCATCGACGCGCGACATCGCTGGCCGTCCCTCTTCGGGCTCTGCGTCCAAGGCCGCGGCGATCTTCGGGAAGAGACGGGCGAACTCGCCGTCATGCGGGGTCAGCACGCAACCGGCGTGAAGCATTCCGAACAGGTGGAGGTCCCGCGACAAGATGGTCAAAGCATCGGCATCAAGGACGGTCGGCCGACGGGCCGCCAGCACTTCGGCCAACAGCCCGATCTCGGGCCCGCCGGTCCCAAGACCGGGCCCAAGGCAAAGCGCGTTCAAGCGCCGGTCAGCCAACAGCGCGCGCAGTCCGGCGGCATCCTCGACAGTCCGGAGCATGACCGCGTCGAGACGTGCGGCATTCTCGGCCAGCGCCGCCTCCGGGCAGGCGAGCGTCACCAGCCCGGCGCCGACACGCAGGGCCGCCCGCGCCGCCAGCCGCCCTGCCCCGCCCCGCCCCGGGCCACCCGACAGGATCAGCGCATGGCCATGTGCATACTTGTGCCCTGCCGCCTTTGGCAGCACCGCGCCCGGATGGGCCGCGTCTACGACCGCCTCGCCCTCGCTGCGCAGGTAATCCTGGTGCCAGCTCTCGAGGCCGATATCCGCGACGATAAGCGGCCCGGTCAGTCCCCCGCCTTCCGCCAGCACATGGCCCAGCTTGGCGCGATGGAAGGCAACCGTCAGGTCAGCCGGCCGTTCGACAAAGCCGGACGGACTGCGCACCCGGCCACTGTCGGCGCAGAGGCCGGACAGGATATCGACCGCGACAAGCGGGCAACCCGCCTGCTGGGCGAGGTCGAGCGCCCCCCAGACACCCGGCGCAAGCGGCCGGACCAGACCCGTCCCGAAGACGGCATCGACGACAACAGGTTGCCCCGCGAGTTCGGAGGGGTCGAGCGCGAAATCCCCGGCGGGGCCCGCCCACCGGGCACGGGCCTGCCGCGCATCCGCCGTTACGGGCGCAGCCAGCGCCTTGACCACCACCGCCCATCCGGCCGCGGCGAGAAGCCGGGCGATGACATAGCCATCGCCACCATTGTTCCCCGGACCGCACAGAACGATGGCTTGGCGACGCCCCTGCCCCCAACGCTCGGCAATCGCAGCGGCAACAGCTCCGCCCGCGCGCTCCATCAGTTGCGCCCCACTAACCTGACCCGAGGCCATGGCCGCGCCCTCAATGGCGCGCATTTGTGCAGAAGTCAGAAATTCGCCCATCAGACCGCCAAAACCGTTCTTAAATCGCCCATATCACAGCCGCCTTGCCTATTTTTTGTGCGCAGCGTCCGGATTCCCCCGGGCCACCCCTTGCAGCTTGACCCTAGTCAATTGTCCCTCCCGCGCGAAAGTGGTCACTGGCCAGCGGAACGGAAATCATCGGGGGGAGTCGCGGTGAAGAAGATCGAGGCCATCATCAAGCCGTTCAAGCTTGATGAAGTCAAAGAAGCACTCCAGGAGGCCGGAATTCAGGGCCTGTCCGTGACGGAAGTGAAAGGTTTCGGCCGCCAGAAGGGCCATACGGAACTCTATCGCGGCGCCGAATACGTCGTCGATTTCCTGCCGAAAGTGAAGATCGAGGTCGTCCTGTCCGACGAGGATGTCGATGCCGCGGTGGAGGCGATCATTTCCGCTGCCCGCACCGACAAGATCGGCGACGGCAAGATCTTCATCTCGCCGGTTGAACAAGCGATCCGCATCCGCACCGGCGAGACCGGCGACGACGCGATCTGAACCCCTTTCCCGGTTCGGCGGGGGGCGCCGTATCCGGGCTGACGAAATCCTCAAGCAGAAGGAATGACCCCGAGATGAGCAAGGTCAAGGACGCTCTCAAACTGATGAAGGACGAGGAGGTCGAATACGTCGACATCCGCTTTACTGACCCGAAAGGCAAACTCCAGCACGTGACGCTGGTGTCCGATCTCGTCGACGAGGACTTCTTCGAGGAAGGCTTCATGTTCGACGGTTCGTCCATCGCCGGCTGGAAGTCGATCGACCAGTCCGACATGAAGCTCATCCCGGATGCGGGTTCGGTCTATATCGACCCCTTCTACGCCGAAAAGACCATGTGCGTGCATTGCAACGTCGTGGAACCGGATACGGGCGAGCCCTATTCGCGCGACCCGCGCGGCACCGCGCTGAAAGCCGAAGCCTACCTGAAGTCCTCGGGTATCGGCGACGCCGCCTATTTCGGTCCGGAAGCCGAATTCTTCATCTTCGACGATGTGAAATATTCGATCACCCCGCAAAAGGTCTCGTTCGAGATCGACGCGGAAGATGCCGCCTGGAACACCGACGCGGATATCGAGGGCGGCAACCTTGCCCACCGCGCAGCCCACAAGGGCGGCTACTTTCCGGTCAACCCGATCGACGCCAGCCAGGACATCCGCGGCGAGATGCTCTCGACCATGAAGCGGATGGGCATGAAGGTCGACAAGCACCACCACGAAGTGGCGACCGCCCAGCACGAGCTTGGGCTGATCTTCGGTGGTCTGACCGAGCAGGCCGACAACATCCTGAAGTACAAGTACGTCATCCACAACGTCGCGGCCGCCTATGGCAAGACCGTGACCTTCATGCCGAAGCCCATGAAGGGCGACAACGGCTCGGGGATGCACGTCAACATGTCGATCTGGAAGGATGGCAAGCCGCTCTTCGCCGGCGACAAGTATGCCGACCTCAGCCAGGAAGCGCTGTACTTCATCGGCGGCATCCTGAAGCACGCCAAGGCGCTGAACGCCCTGACCAACCCGGGCACCAACAGCTACAAGCGCCTGATCCCCGGCTTCGAGGCCCCGGTTCTGCGCGCCTACTCGGCCCGCAACCGTTCGGGCTGCGTCCGGATCCCGTGGACCGAGTCGCCCAAAGCCAAGCGCGTGGAAGCCCGCTTCCCCGATCCCTCGGCGAACCCCTACCTCGCCTTCGCCGCGCTCTTGATGGCCGGCCTCGACGGCATCAAGAACAAGATCGACCCGGGCCCGGCCTCGGACAAGGACCTGTACGATCTGCCGCCGGAAGAACTGGCGCAGATCCCGACGGTCTGCGGCTCGCTCCGCGAGGCGCTGGAAGAGCTCGAGAAGGATCATGACTTCCTGCTGGCCGGCGACGTGTTCACCAAGGACCAGCTGGAAGGCTACATGGCGCTGAAATGGGAAGAAGTGTACGCCTACGAGCATACACCGCACCCGATCGAGTACGCGATGTACTACTCCTGCTAAATCCGCAGGAAACAATCTGTATCCGGAAAAGGGCGCGTCATGGGACGCGCCCTTTTTCCTTGTTGCGCGGCCGCACCGTTGCTCCGCCTCCCAATCCCTCTCCGACTGGTCAGACCTCGTGGACAATGCGCCGGGAAGTCCGGCCACCGGGGGGCATATGGTTAACACGGGACGGCAGACAGACCTGTCCTTTTAGACTAGTCCGTTTCTTCGGGCCCAGCTCTGCGGGGCAACAAACCGGCTGTCCTGGCCCTGCCGTTTGGCTACAGGCAACAAAGCGCCGGTCTGGGTGAATACCACGTTAATTTCACAATCCGCGCCCAATCCGGGCCGAATCATAGCGCATCAAGGGGGCAGGACGAAGCCCGGAGAAGCGCCATGAGCGACACGAGCACAACGATTGCCCAGCTTCTGTATACGAAGCGCCCGCCAATGAATTTCGCGCATGTGGTGCGAGAGCTTGACGCAGCCCTGCTGCGCTGCCCCGCCGATCGCCGGTCGTTGTCGTGGGATTGTGACGACGTGGCGGTCTTTGACCTCGACGCGGCGCGCATTGCTCTTGGCTATGCCGACGACCTTCCGGGAGGCTATCGCGCTTGCCTGAGCATTTCGGTCGGCCACGGGCCGACCTCCAGTGTCACGCCGCCGCCGCTTCTGCGCCGCCGGGCTTCGCTGTGCAGGCTGATCCTTGACCGGATTTCCGGTCGTTATCCCGCGGATGAAGTCGTCTGGCACGAACAGGAAGAAGTCACGACGGCCGAAACCATCGATCGCCTGCTTGACCAGCTGCCCGCGCCCGAGATCGTCGCTCCGACGACCGCAGAGTTCGACCGGCTGATGGCCCGCCTCGACGACGAGCTGCGGGCCCGCGCACCCGAGCATGAGTCCGAACTGTTCATCCAGACTTCCGTCGAACCTACGGGCGCAGATGCGCCTGGCTTCTGGTCGGCGCTGCTCGATACGGACATCGCACAACGCGCCTTCGCCATGGCGCGCCAGAAATCGGAGGCGGCGGCGACCGCGCAGAAACGTGCTGTCGTGGCCGCAGACGTTGTCGTGACTGCGGAACCCGAAACGGTAGAGGCCGCGCCAGCCAAAACCGTTCCTGTCATGGACCAGACCGTGACCGTCCCTGCCGCAATCGCCGCCAACGACCGGCCAGACCTGCCGCTTCCGATGATCGACGAACTGGCGCGTCTGCGCGCGGCGCTTTACCCGGAAGAACCGGTGGCGGTGGTCGAGGCGACCGAACGGCCGACCACCGCCATGCGGCTTGCGGTTCATGCGATGAACGCCACGCTCATCACCGTCTATGCCCCGGTCGGCGCTGCGGTGATGACCTATTCGATCCTCAAGGGCGAGGATATGCGCCTGAGCGGGCGAATGATGGCTCTGGCCGGCGCTTTCCTCGCGTTGACCAATACGCCAATGGCCCATCAGGTGATGGCCGTGATCGGCACCTGATCGCCGATCGGCTCAGGCCGGATACAGGGCGAGAAGCGCTGCCGCCGCGTCCGGCGGCAGTTTTGCTATTGGCACCACGAAGGTGTGGATCGAGAACAGTACGGCCTGCGTCTGGGGCAGCCGCACCAGGCATTGGCGTTCGACCCGGACCAGATCGCGCGTGACCGGCCGCGGCCGCGGTGTTCCCTCGCGCCGGGGCTGGTGCAATGTGGCATCGTCGTAGATCAGATAATTCATCCGCCACATCGGCTGTTCGACCCGGATCGCGTCGAACAGGCGCTGAACCCGGCGGGCCATCGTCTGATCATAGGCCTTGACCGGAACGTGGATCGTGGTCAGCGGCCGGCCTATCTTCTGCGACAGGGTCCAGCTTGCCGGAAAGCACAGGACCGCCGCAGTCAGCACATGCTCGCCGCTGCCATCCGCCTCCATCAGGCAGAGGTCCTCTTGCACCAGCCGTCCGAGCGTGAGCATCGGCGCCTCGGGATCGAGCGGGACGACCACGCCATCCGGACGCTTCACCTCCGTCTGACCCACCGCGTAGCCGGCGGTGCCGCGCAGCTTGTCCAGGACCAACCCGTAAAGTTCTCGCGCAGCGCCGCGCCCTTGCGACGTCTCGGCGCAGACGTCCTGCGGGACGGCTGCGATCAGCCGGTCACGCTCGGCCATCTGGGCGGCGAAGGCCTCATCCACCCGCAACCAGTCGCCGGGCTCCAGCGGCTGAATGCCGGGAAGCCGCGCCATGCGCGGGTCCATCCACGGGATGATGGGCAGTTTGTCTTGCAGTATCATGGTCATGCCGCCTGATACTGCCCCGGCGCGGCAAGGAAAAGCGGCTACGGCGCCCTTTCCCTAAACGACGCCGATATGTCGCATTCCGCGCCGACAGCATCGCCCGGGGCCGACCATTCTGACCCGGCCCAGCCCAAGCGAGGACCGACCATGGCCGACCATTACTCCGACCGACGCAAGATCGACCCGACCCGCGGCGACCGGTTGGGCGACGGGACGCCGAACGACAACGACCGGGTCGAAATCGGGCCGACCCAGCTCGCCTTCCGCGAATGGGCAACAGCGGGGCTGACCCTGCCGAATCTCGAGCGGATGCGGGAATACCGCTGGCGCAAGCTCACCGAGGCTCTGGTCAAACGCGATTACGGCGGGCTCTTGCTGTTCGATCCGCTGAACATCCGCTACGCGACCGACACCACCAACATGCAGCTGTGGAACACCCACAACCCGTTCCGGGCGGTGCTGCTCTGCGCGGATGGCCACATGGTGATCTGGGAGTACAAGAACTCCCCCTTCCTGGTAACCTTCAACCCGCTGGTGAAGGAACTGCGCTCGGGCGCGACCTTCTTCTACAACTCCACGGGTGACAAGGGCGACGCGGCGGCTGCCGGTTTCGCCGAACAGGTCGAGGAAGTCATGCGCGCCCATGCCGGCACCAACCGCCGGCTGGCCGTGGACAAGATCATGATCGCGGGCCTGCGGGCGCTGGAACGCAAGGGCTTCGAGGTGATGGAGGGCGAGGAGGTCACCGAGCGCACCCGCGCCATCAAGGGGCCGGACGAACTTCTCGCAATGCGCTGCGCCCACCATGCCTGCGAGGCGGCCATGGCCGAGATGGAGCGCTTCACCCGCACCCATGTCCCGCTCGGTGGTGTCAGCGAAGACGACATCTGGGCGGAGCTTCACAAGGGCAACATCCGCCGCGGCGGCGAATGGATCGAGACGCGGCTCCTTGCCTCCGGCCCGCGCACGAACCCGTGGTTCCAGGAATGCGGTCCCCGGATCGTTCAGAACAATGAGATCGTCGCCTTCGACACCGACCTGATCGGCAGCTACGGCATCTGCATCGACATCAGCCGCACCTGGTGGATCGGCGACCAGCGCCCGACCAACGCCATGGTCAGCGCCATGCACCATGCCCGCGACCACATCGCGACCAACATGGCGATGCTGAAACCGGGCGTCTCGATCAAGGAACTGGTCTTTGGCGGTCACCAGCTGGAAGACCAGTACTGGAAGCAGAAATACGCCTGCAAGATGCATGGCGTCGGTCTTTGCGACGAGTGGCCCTATGTGAATTATCCCGACGGCTGGGTCGAAGGGGCATTCGATGCAGTGCTGGAACCGGGCATGGTCCTCTGCGTCGAGGCGCTGGTCAGCCCTGAAGGCGGAGATTTCTCGATCAAGCTGGAAGATCAGGTGCTTATCACCGAAACCGGATACGAGAATCTGACGAAGTATCCGTTCGACCAGCGGCTGATGGGCGCCTGACCTGCCGGGCGCCCGCCGCAGCTGTTCCTTCGGCCGCACCCGCCTGCGCGGCTAGATGGCAAGCCAGATCATCACGGCCATCAGCGGCATTACCGCAAGCGTGAGCGCGGCCTGAACGCTCCGTGACCGCACCGCAAAGACCACCAGGGTTGCCGCAGCCAGCAGCAGGTTCAGACCTGTGGCCCCGGCCAGGGGCGCCCGGAAATAGATCATGTCCACCAGGACGGCGAGGGTTAGATAGCAGGCGAAGGGCAAGAGGCCATAGCGGCCATCGCGTTCAAAATACTGCCGGATTCCGCGGGTCTCATCCTCGGACCTGCTGGGAAGGATCAGCGCCCCGGACAGGAACAGCAGCAAGGGCAGCAGGATCAGCACCAGGAAATCGCCGAAGGAAAACGATTTCTGGATGCTCGTCAGGCCGTTGATCGCCCACCAGAACTGGATGTGCTCGGCAAAAAGGATCCCTGCCCAGGCAAGCGGCAGCCAGTCCACCGGCGCAACGGCCCGGATGCGAAACACGGTCACGAACCCCAGGAGCAACCGGGTCACGCCCAATCCCAGGATCAGGGACAGGACCGGGGCGATCGTGCCGAATTCTTCCATGCGTCCGCACGCCTCTTTATCAGGATCGGCGTCGGCCGGGGTGGATCACTCGGCCTCGAATCCGGCAGCCTTGTGACTGCCGTCACAATAGGGCTTGTTCTTCGACTGACCGCAACGGCAGAGGAAGGTCCGGGTCACGCGGTTGACCGTGCGGCCGGTGCCCGAGACGATCTCGGCGTTGCCGGTGAGCTTCAGCGGTCCGTTCGGCTGCGGCTCCACAGTCACTGGACCGTCGCGCGCCTCGAGCGGCTCCGAGGGCTTGACGGCAGGCTCGCCGGTCGCCGTGAATCCCGCCTCGACATGGCTTCCATCGCAGAATGGCTTGCGCTTTGACTGGCCACAGCGGCAGAGCGTCGCACGGCTCGTGTCGAACGGCGCGCCCCGGATCAGGATCGGCGCCTCGAGCGCCAGCGGGCCGTTCTCGCGGATCCGCAGGGTATTCACCACCGGCACGGCGTCGCTGCCGGCAGAGCCGTCGTTGCGGAGCACCCGGATCGCACCCGAAGGGCAGGAAAATCCGATGCGCATCACCTCATCAGCAGGGGCGGCGTCGGGGAAAATCCAGTCGCCCTTGACGTTCGGAACGAAGACCTCGGGGTGACCAAGCACGCAGAACCGCGAATGGATGCAGCGTGATCCGTCAAAGATCACGGTCACTTCGCGTCCCTTTACCGTTTCGACCATCGGGTCTTCTCCCTCATTGCAGGTCCAGATAGCGGCCGGTCGTCACTTGCCCGGCCTCGTCGATGAAGCGCAGCGCGCGCCCGCGATCCTCGCGTTCAACCCGATAGCAGGTCCAGTCGTCGCGCGGCGGCCACTGCGAACAATAGCGCCCGCCTTCGACCTTCCAAAATCCGTGGCGCAGCGACCAGAAGCTCTGGAACAGCGACGTGCCGTCAGCCTTGAAGTCCTGGACCGTTCCGTCCGTATAGCCGACCACCCGCGCAGCCAGGGCAGGCCCGATCTGCCCGTCGCCGAGCGACAACCAGATTTCCGACGCGGCAGGAGTCGCCAGTACGACGAGCAGGCCTGCGATCGGCACGAGTCGTGCCCCCGTCATTGCGACAAACGGTAACGCAAGGTCAGCGTTCCACCCCCGCTTGGGTCGAGGTTGAGGGTCATACCCCCCACGTCGCGGCTCACCCTGAAACACTGGTTCTGCTCGCCCGGCTGCAGCGCAAAGCACAGCAGGTTTGTGTCGACCCACCAGAACCCCGACAGATCCCAGTCGGGATCCTTGCGATACTCTGTCGTGCCATCTGCATTGAAGCTCTGGACCGCGCCGTTCGAATATTCGAGCTGCTGCTGGCGAAAGGCTTCGTAAAGCTCATTCCCCTGCAGAATGCGCGGATCCTGCGCCAGTGTCATTACCGGGGTCAATCCGGCGATCGCAACCATTGCCAGCGCCCTGACGATCGTCACGGCTGCCTCCCCTTCGAGGCGGCCGACCGCTTGTCAGCCGCCGCTCCTGAGTTTAAGGCGTCCGCGCGTCCCCGTCACCAGCCCGATCGGACCCTGCCCCATGATTCCGCGCTATTCCCGCCCCGAGATGGTCGCCCTCTGGTCGCCCGAGACCAAATTCAGGATCTGGTTCGAGATCGAGGCCCATGCCTGCGATGCGCAGGCCGCGCTTGGCGTCATCCCGAAGGAAAATGCCGAGGCCGTCTGGCGCGCCAAGGACGTGGAATTCGACGTGGCCCGCATCGACGAGATCGAGGCGGTGACAAAGCATGACGTGATCGCCTTCCTGACCCATCTGGCCGAGCATGTCGGGTCGGATCAGGCGCGGTTTGTCCATCAGGGCATGACCTCGTCCGACGTGCTTGACACGACCTTCAACGTGCAGCTCGTGCGCGCCTCCGACCTGCTGCTGAAGGGCATGGATCGGGTTCTGGCCGCGCTCAAGACCCGCGCCTACGAACACAAGGATACGGTCCGCATCGGCCGCAGCCACGGCATTCATGCCGAACCCACCACCATGGGCCTGACCTTCGCGCGCTTCTATGCCGAGATGGCGCGGGGCAAGGCCCGGCTTGAAGCCGCCCGCGAGGAAGTCCGCACGGGCGCCATTTCCGGCGCGGTCGGCACCTTCGCCAATATCGACCCGGCTGTCGAGGAGCATGTCTGTGCCCGGATGGGCCTCAAGCCCGAGCCGATCAGCACCCAGGTGATCCCCCGTGACCGTCACGCGATGTTCTTCGCGACCCTCGGCGTGATCGCAAGCTCCATCGAGAACATTGCCATCGAGATCCGCCACATGCAGCGGACCGAGGTGCTGGAGGCGGAGGAATTCTTCAGCCCCGGCCAAAAGGGCTCGTCGGCGATGCCGCACAAGCGCAACCCGGTCCTGACCGAGAACCTGACCGGCCTCGCCCGCCTGATCCGCATGTCGGTCGTCCCGGCAATGGAAAACGTGGCGCTCTGGCACGAGCGCGACATCAGCCATTCCTCGGTCGAGCGCGCCATCGGACCGGACACGACGATCACCCTCGATTTCGCCCTGCACCGACTGGCCGGCGTCGTCGAAAAGCTGGTCGTCTACCCCGAGAACATGCTGAAGAATATGAACAAGTTCAAAGGCCTGGTGATGTCGCAGCGTGTGCTCCTGGCGCTGACTCAGGCCGGCGTCAGCCGCGAGGACGCCTATCGCCTTGTCCAGCGCAACGCGATGAAGGTCTGGGAGAAGGGCGCGGATTTCAAGACCGAGCTTCTGGCTGACCCGGAGGTGACGGCGGCCCTGTCGCCCGCCGAGATCGAGGAGAAGTTCGACCTCGGCTATCACACCAAGCATGTCGATACGATCTTTGCCCGCGTCTTCGGCGGCTGAAATCCGCGCTCTTGCCCTGACGTAAATCGTGCTATTCTCCTTCGGGATTTGTCCCGGGGAGTATGCCGATGCGCCTTGCCCTTGCCTTCGTGCTTTGCGCCATGCCCTTTGCCGCCTTTGCGGTGGGAAGCGACGACAACGAACCGCCGACACAGACGAACACCACCAAGACCTGCACCGACGGCAAGGTCTGGGATGAAAAGACCCAGTCCTGCCAGGACGCCAAGAGCGGCCTTCTGGACGACGACACCCTGTTCCGCGCCGCCCGCGAATTCGCCTATGCCGGCCAGCCGCAGGATGCGCTGAACGCGCTTGCCGCGATGAAGGAAGGCGAAAGCGACCGGGTGCTGACCTATCTCGGCTTCGCCAACCGCAAGGCGGGCAACCTCGAGATCGGCCTTGGCGCTTACGACAAGGCGCTGACCCGCACTCCCGACAACCTGCTCGCCCGGTCCTATTACGGTCAGGCGCTGGTCGAGATGGGCGAGATGCGACTGGCCCAAGCGCAACTGGACGAGATCATCGCCCGTGGCGGTGAAGGTGGCTGGCCGGCAACTGCACTGGCCGAAGCAATCCGCACGGGACAGACGACCAACTACTGACATGAACCGGAAAGGAAGTGGCCGATGAAGAAACTCCGACTCCTTGGCGCCCTTGTCCTCGTGCTCGTGCCGGTCGCGGCGCTGGCGGGGCCGGGTTGCCCGCACGAGGCGATCAAGTCCGCGTCACAGTGCCCAACCGGACAGGTCTGGGACACTGCCCAGCAGGCCTGCGTTACGGCGGTCAACAGCTGACGGAAACCGTCCGTTAAGACCGACGGCGCAAAGGTGGCGCATCCTGAAAGGAGCGCCGCCATGTCAACGCCTCTTGCCCGCATCACACCCGTCAAGATGGCGGTCCCCGCCCCGCGCGCTTCTGCGGCGCCCCCTGCGCAAATCGCGCTCAACGGCCGTATGAAGGCAGCGGTGATCGTGCGCCTGCTTCTGGCCGAGGGGGGCGCCCTGCCCCTCTCCGCCCTTCCCGAACACATGCAGGCGGCGCTGGCCGAGCAGATCGGCCAGATGCGGCTGGTCGATCGCAGCACGCTTTCCGCCGTTGTCGAGGAATTCCTGTCCGAACTCGAACAGGTCGGCCTTGCCTTTCCCGGCGGGATCGAAGGGGCGCTCTCGATGATGGACGGTCATATCAGCCAGACCGCGGCGAACCGGCTGCGGCGGCTGGCCGGGGCCTCGGCCAAGGCCGATCCCTGGGACCGCATCGTCAACTTCGACATCGACCGCCTGCTGCCGCTCCTGGACGAGGAAAGCACCGAGGTCGCGGCGGTCATGCTGTCGAAGTTGCCTGTCCCCAAGGCGGCCGAGATGCTGGGGCGGCTGTCGGGCGAACGCGCGCGGCGCATCGCCTATGCCATGTCGCTGACCGGCAATGTCGACCCCGAGACGGTCAGACGTATCGGTCAGGCACTGGCAGCGCAGCTTGACACCGTGCCTGTGCGCGCGTTCGAGGCCGGTCCGGTCGAACGGGTCGGCGCGATCCTGAACGTCTCGCCCTCGCAGACCCGCGACGAAGTGCTGAAAGGCCTGCAGGAAACCGACGGCGCCTTTGCCGAGCAGGTGCGCAAGGCCATCTTCACCTTCTCGCATATCCCCGAACGCCTGCCCCCGCGCGACGTGCCGAAACTTGCCCGCAGCCTGGACCAGGCGGTGCTGGTGACGGCGTTGAAGGCGGCGCAGGGCGGACCGATGGCAGGGGTCGCGGAATTCGTACTCACGAACCTGTCGCAGCGGCTGGCCCAAACCCTGCAGGAAGAGATCGCCGAGCGCAGCCCGGTCAAGGAGAAGGAGGCGGAAGAGGCGATGACCGCCACCGTTCTGCAGATCCGTCAGCTTGAGGGGATCGGAGAGATCGCGCTGATCCGCCCCGAGGACTGAGCTGCTGGCCCCTTGTGGCGGGTCGGCCGGCATCCTACTGTCGGCCAACCGGCCGGATCGCGCCGGACGGGCAGGATCATGTCAACCTCAGTCACCGCCGGCCCGGCGCCGGTCAGCCACGTCGGCCGGGGCATCCTACTGATGCTTCTGGCGGTGTTGTTCTTCACCGGCATGGATGCGACCGCAAAGGGTCTGGTGCGGGAGTATCCTGCACTGCAGGTGATCTGGGCGCGCTTTCTGGGCCAGTTCCTGATCGTCGTGCTGATCCTTCGGGGCCGCACCTTCGCGCTGGCCCGCACCCGTCATCCGGTCCAGCAGATCTTCCGCTCGCTTTTCCAGTTCGGCGCCATCGGCTTCTTCTTTGCAAGCCTCAACCATATCGGCCTGGCCGAGGCGACGGCGATCGGCGACACCAGCCCGCTGCTCATCACCCTTGGCGCGGCGCTGTTCCTGGGTGAAAAGCTCGGCCCGCGCCGGATCGCCGGTGTCGTGGCCGCGATGATCGGCGCGCTCATCATCATTCGCCCCGGCTTCGGCATGTTCACGCCCTGGGCGCTTCTTCCTTTCCTCTCGGCGGTCAGCTATGCCGGCAACGCTCTGCTGACCCGTGTCGTCGGCACGCGCGAAAGCGTCTGGACGACGATGATCCTCGGCGGAGCCTTCGGCGCAATCCTGAGCAGCGCCACCCTGCCCTGGCTCTGGACGCCGATCGACCCGGCGGACTTGTGGCTGTTCGCCCTTGTCGGCGCACTTGGTGCTGCGGGCCAGCTTTGCATCATCCGCGCCTTCTCGATCGCCGAGGCCTCGGCCATCGCCCCCTTTTCCTATGTCGGGATCATCTGCGCCACGGGCTGGGGTATTCTGCTTTACGACGAGTTCCCCGATCTTTGGACCATCGTCGGCGCGCTTGTGATCGCCTGTGCAGGGCTTTATGTCTGGCACCGCGAAACGAAGGCGGCCCGTGCTGCCGCATGAGGCAGGAAGGCATGGCGGAGCCGATCCCCCACCAAAGACAGCTTTGGCTTCAGGATCGCGCGTTTCGCATCGGCATCTGGCTGATGCGCTGCCTGCCCTATGCCTGGCGCGTGCAGTTCTTCGGCTGGATCACGAGTCGCATCATCGCACCGATCGCCGGCTATGACCGGCGGATCCGCGAGAACCTGAACAGCATCCTGCCCGACCTCGACCCCAAGGAAGTCGACCGCATCGTCCGCGCCGTGCCGAACAATGTCGGTCGCAACCTGATCGAGATGTATTCCGGCCAGCAGTTCATCGACCGTGCCGCCCGCTTCGACCCGAAGGGCGAAGGTCTCCCCGCGATCGCCCAAGCCAGGGCCGAGGGCAAGCCGGTCGTGATCGTGACCGGTCATTTCGGCAATTACCTCGCCGCTCGGGCCAACCTGATCCAGCGCGGCTACCGCATCGCCGGGCTCTACCGACCGATGGAGAACCCCTATTTCAACGACCACTACGTCGCGGCGATGGAGACGATCGGCAAGCCGATGTTCGCCCGTGGCAACCGCGGCTTGGGCGAGATGATCCGCTATCTGCGCCAAGGCGGCTTCCTCGGCCTGCTGATCGACCAGCGCATGGTACAAGGCGCACGGCTGTCCTTCTTCGGACATCAGGCCCTGACCGCGCTGTCCGCGGCCGAGATGGCGCTGAAATACGATGCCCTGCTGGTGCCGATCTATGCCATCCGCCGCGAGAACGGGCTCGACTTCGATATCATAGTCGAACGACCGATCCCGCATACGACGCCCGAGGAAATGACGCAGGCGCTGAACGACAGTCTTGAGGCGCTCGTGCGAAAGCACATGGACCAGTGGTTCTGGATCCACCGCCGCTGGAAGCCTTAAGGGCCTAGTCCGTCGTCGCCGCCGCGACGATCTCGCCCGGCCCGATCTTCTGCAGCAAAACCACCACCGGGTCGTCGCCCGGCGAGAACACCTTTAGGTTCAGTGGCTCTTCCCCCGTCCAGTCGCCCAGGGGCTCCCACGAGGTGACGATGTTGCGATAGGTCACCGTGCGCCCGGCATTCTCGCCGCGCTCGATCTCGACCGTCTGCTCGGGTCGGTAGCGGACAAGCTGGACCCGGACCGGGCCATCCAGCGGCGACAGGGCGCGGGCGCCGATGTCGATGGAATCGCCCATCCGGTCGAGCTTGAGCGCCACCGGCTGCGGCACTTCCATCTGGCGGTGGATGATCTTGGAAACCTCCTCGGGCCGGGTGCCCTCGACCTGCTCGGTTCCACCAACGATCATTTGAGGGGTGTAGATCATCCGGCTGCCGGCGGCGCGGGCATAGGCCTTCTGCCGCTCGGTATAGCTGGAGCTGGCGAACTGGTCCTCCCAGCCGATGTAGTCCCAGTAGTCTACATGCAGCGCGAGCGGGATCACACCCGGCGTCTGCGCCAGCACGGCGAAATAGTCATCCGCCGGCGGGCAGGAGGAACAGCCCTGCGAGGTGTAAAGCTCCACCACCACCCCTGTCCGGCTTGTAACCCCATCGGCAAGGGCAGCGCCTCCGAGGGCAGCGCAAACTCCTAAACTGGCAGCGAGAAGATGGCGCATCTGGTCTTTCCAACAGTCGTGACGCCTGTTCTAGTCCGGCAGGTCTGCAAGCTCCAATCAATGAATTGCGATTGTCCCGTGCAGTTGCGCGACTGCGACGCACATGCCGCAGTCAGAGGCTGCAAAAGGAAGCGGAAAGGGGCTGGATTTTCGGCATACAATTGCATACAACGCTTGCGACTCCGCTACGGCCTTGCTCCCGGGGACCGCCAGCGGCAGAGTTCCGCCCGAGCCAATTCGCCAAGGAGGCCCGAATGACCGTCACCGTCGGACATGACACCGCCAAGACCCGCAAGACCCTGACCGCTGGCGGTCAGACGGTCGCCTATTACTCGATTCCGGCCGCCGAAGCCGCTGGCCTGGGCGAGTTCGCGCGCCTTCCCGCCGCGCTCAAGGTCGTACTGGAAAACATGCTGCGCTTCGAGGACGGCAAGACCGTCAGCGTTGACGACATCAAGGCCTTCTCCGACTGGGGCAAGATGGGCGGCAAGAACCCGATCGAGATCGCCTATCGCCCGGCCCGCGTGCTGATGCAGGACTTCACCGGCGTTCCGGCCGTGGTCGACCTTGCCGCGATGCGCGACGGCATCCTCGGCCTGGGCGGAGACGCGCAGAAGATCAACCCGCTGAACCCGGTCGACCTTGTCATCGACCACTCGGTGATGATCGACGAATTCGGCACCCCCCGCGCCTTCCAGATGAACGTGGACCGCGAATACGAGCGGAACATGGAGCGTTACCAGTTCCTGAAATGGGGACAGAACGCGTTCAAGAACTTCCGCGTCGTGCCGCCGGGCACCGGCATCTGCCACCAGGTTAACCTTGAATACCTGGCTCAGACCGTCTGGACCGACACCGACCAGAACGGCCAGGTCGTGGCCTACCCGGACACGCTCGTCGGCACCGACTCGCATACCACGATGGTCAACGGCCTGGCTGTCCTCGGCTGGGGCGTTGGCGGGATCGAGGCCGAGGCCGCGATGCTGGGCCAGCCCGTCTCGATGCTGATCCCGGAAGTCGTGGGCTTCAAGCTCACCGGCAAGATGGTCGAAGGCACCACCGCGACCGACCTCGTGCTGCGCGTCGTGCAGATGCTGCGTAAAAAGGGCGTGGTCGGCAAGTTCGTCGAATTCTACGGCGAGGGCCTGGACCACCTGCCACTGGCCGACCGCGCGACGATCGCCAACATGGCGCCGGAATATGGCGCGACCTGTGGCTTCTTCCCGATC
>JAYRKT010000011.1:97364-114274 GCA_041905595.1 Rhodobacter sp. | reverse complement strand
CAGCCCGGGGGGCAGACGCCCCCCGATCCGACCGATCACCCTCAGCGCCGGTCGAGTCCCGCACGGCGGGCGAAGGCCTTGAGCGACCGAAGACCCATCGACTGGTATTCGAAGGGGGTGCGCACCGAAGGATCCTGTTCCGCCTCGATCACCAGCCAGCCGTCGTAGCCGTGCACCGCCGCCTGCTCCAGCACCGGGACAAAGTCGACCGCGCCTTCGGCATCGCCCGGCACAGTGAAGACCCCGCGCCGCACGCCTTCGAGGAAGGACAGGCCTTGCTCGCGCACCTGCGCCAGGATGTCGGGCCGGACGTTCTTGGCATGGATGTGCCGCACCCGGCCCATATGCTTCTTCGCCAGCCGTACCGGATCGCCGCCGCCGAAATAGCAATGCCCGGTATCAAGCAGCAGATGCGTATGCGGACCGGTCTCGGCCATCAGGCGGTCAATCTCCCATTCCGCCTCTACGACGGTGCCCATGTGGTGGTGATAAACCAGTGCAATGCCTTGGCCTGCCGCGAATTTCGCCAGCGCTTCAATGCCTTGGCCGAAGGCCTTCCATTGACCCTCTGTCAGCCGCGGCCGGTCGTTGACCGCGACGCCATCGTTGCCGTGGATCGCGTTCGAGGTCTCGCATACGATGATGACCTTCGACCCGGTCCCCTTGAGCACGTCGAGGAAGGGCTGCATCGCTGCCTTTTCGGCCTCGACCGGGTTCACCAGCAGATTGGTCGAATGCCAGCCCGAGACGAATTTCAGCCCGCGCGGGTAAAGCACGGATTTCAGCCCTTCCGCCGTGGTCGGGAATTTGTGTCCCTTTTCAATGCCATCGAAGCCGATCTTCGCAGCCTCATCCAGGCACTGTTCCAGCGTGATATGTGCACCAAGGGTCTGGTCGTCGTCATTCGACCAGGCGATCGGGTTGGTTCCGTAGAGGATCATGGTTCTTCTCTCAATCCACCAGCCGTTGCTTGCCGGTGCTCGCTTCGTATTTCGCCCGGGCGACGTTGACTTCCTTGCGGACCGAGACCTCCGGCACGGCCACGTCCCACCAGGTTCCCCCCGCTTCGGTCGAAGGCCAGGGGTCGGTGTCGATCACGATCACCACCGGACGGTCGGCGGTCTTGGCCGCGGCAAGCTCCACCTCAAGTGCCTTGATATCATTCGCCTTTACCGCTTGCGCCCCCATGCTGGCCGCATGAGCGACAAAGTCGATGGCCGACGGGTTCACGTGGTAGGCATCGTCCAGCAGGTTGTTGAACCCCGCCCCGCCAGTGCCTTTTTGCAGCCGGTTGATGCAGCCATAGCCGCGGTTGTCGGTCACGACCACGGTGAAGGGCACGCCCATCATCACCGCAGTCGCAAGTTCAGAGTTCGCCATCATGTAGCTGCCGTCGCCGACCATGCAGATCACGTCCGCGCCGGGTCGGGCCATCTTGATGCCAAGCGCGCCGGCAATCTCGTAACCCATGCACGAAAAGCCATACTCCATGTGATAGCCACCGGGCGCGGCGTCCCAGATCTTGTGAAGTTCACCCGGCATGGTCCCGGCCGCGCCCATCACGACGGTGGCCGGCCCGGAGCTGCGGTTCACAGCCCCGATCACCTGCGCATCGGTTGGCAGGGCGTTACCCGCCGAAGGCGCGGCCTTCACTGCGGCGGTCGCGGCAAACCAGTCCTTGCGCAGACCCTGGTCTGGTTTGGCGAAGCGATGGGAACCAAGTGCCTTTCCAATGGCTTGCAGCGCGACCTTTGCGTCGGCAACAAGGCTGATCGCGCCATGTTTGGCCGCATCATAGGGCTGAACATTGATCGACAGGATCCGCCGCTTCGGGTTCTTGAACAGGGACCAACTGCCGGTGGTGAAGTCCTGGAACCTTGTGCCGAGACCGATCACCAGATCGGCCGCCTCGCAGACAATGTTGGCGCTCGACGCGCCGGTCACGCCAACGGGTCCGAAGTTCAGCGGGTGGTCAAAGCCCATCACAGACTTGCCCGCCTGCGTTTCGACGACCGGAATATCATGGGATGCGGCAAACTCTGCCAGCGCCGCTTCAGCACCGGAATAGATCACACCCCCGCCCGCGACGATGACCGGGGCCTTCGCCGCCTTCAGCGCCGCAAGCGCGACCGCCAGTTCCTCTGCATCCGGTTCGGGCCGGCGGATGCGCCAGACCTTGGGTGCAAAGAATTCCTCGGGCCAGTCATAGGCCTCGGCCTGCACGTCCTGGCAGAAAGCCAGCGTCACCGGCCCGCATTCGGCCGGGTCGGTCATCACCCGCAAGGCGCGCGGCAGGGCGGTCAACAGCTGCTCGGGGCGCTGGATGCGGTCGAAATAGCGGCTGACCGGGCGGAAACAGTCGTTTGCACTGACCGTGCCGTCGCCAAAGCTTTCCACCTGCTGCAACACCGGATCGGGCGCCCGATTGGCAAAGACGTCTCCGGGGATCAACAGGACCGGCAGGCGGTTCACATGTGCTAGCGCGGCCGCCGTCACCATGTTCAGCGCCCCGGGTCCGATCGAGGTCGTCACCGCCATCGCCTTCCGGCGCTTCATGGCCTTGGCATAGGCGATGGCCGTATGGGTCATCGTCTGCTCGTTATGGCCGCGCCAGGTTGGCAGTATATCCCGCGCGCCATGCAGCGCCTCTCCGATGCCCGCGACGTTGCCATGTCCAAAGATCGCCCAGACGCCTTCGATGAAGCGGCCGCCTTCCTCGCATTCCTGTGCCGCCAGCCAGCGCATCATCGCCTGCGCTGCCGTGAGTCGGATCGTCGTCATGCTGCCAGTCCTTTCTTGGCGCGGGCTTCGTCCCAGATCCGGCAGAGCCGCGCATAACGTTCGGTCATCATCGCCACCGCCTCGGCATCGCTCAGCGACCCGGCCAGCCAGCCGCGCGCTGCATCGCCAAAGATGGTGCGGCCAACGGCAAAGCCCTTGACCAGATCATGTCGGGCCGCGAGAGCCAGCGAGGCCGCAAGTTCGTCTTCGCCCGCATCAAGCCCGAGCACCACCACGCCCCTTGTGCGCGGATCGTTGCGGTGGATCGCGTCACAGGCGGCGGTCCAGGCCGCATCCGAGGTGAAGGGTTCGAGCTTCCACCAGTCCGGGGTCACGCCGATGTCGTAGAAGCGCTGGATCACCTCGGCCGATGTCGTGTCGGTTACAGGGCCGACCTTCGACGGGATGATTTCCAGAAGCATTTCCAGTCGGTTGCGGCGCGACGCGTGGAAAAGCCGGTTCACGACGGCCTCTTGCTCGGCCTTCATTTCGGCACTGTCGTCGGGATGGTAGAAGCAGAGCACCTTGACCACATGCTCCAGCGGCCATTCGGACAAGCCGCCGAAATCCGGCCCGATCTCGGGTTCGAGCGCCAGCGGCCGCGAACCCGGCCACTCCACCGGCCGACCGATCCAAAGGCCTGTTCCGGCGGCCCGGTAAAGCGTTTTGCGGCCCAGACGACCGTCACACAGAATGCCGTGCCCCGCCGCCCCATCCTGAACCCGCAAGGCAGCATCAAGGCACAATTCCTTGAAAGCACCGATCTTTTCAGGCGTCGCGCCATCCATCGACTCAAGCTGCATCCGGTGGTCGAAGGCGAAAACCCGCATGGTCGACCAGTTGCCATGCCTGTTGGTAGCCCAGTGGACCTGCTCAAGCTCGACATCCTTGCGCAGCGCCGGTGTGGTTATGCCCCGGTTCAGGAAGAACTGCAGCTCGTCCAAGCTCGGATAGGCCGGTGTGCAACCATGACGGCTGACTGCGAAGGCTCCGCAGACATTGGCGTATTTCAGCGCAACCGGCCAGGCCTCGCCATCGAGCCAGCCCTTGATGAGCCCCGACATAAAGCCGTCCCCGGCGCCAAGGACGTTGAACACCTCGATCGGAAATCCCGGTCCGGTCTCGCCCAGATCAAGACTGTCCGGAATGGCCCCGGTGAAGGCGGCCGCGCCCATCGGACCACGCTTGCAAACAAGCGTCGCCTTTGAAAGCGCCCGGACGGCGCGCAAGGCGGCGATCGTGTCGGTCGTGCCGCCGGCAATGTGAAACTCTTCCTCAGTACCGACGATCAGGTCGAAAAGATGCAGAGTCTTCTGCAGCTTTGCCGTCACCGCCGCACTTTCGATGAAGCGGTTCTCGCCGTCGCCATGGCCCGACAAGCCCCAGAGGTTCGGCCGGTAGTCGATATCGAGCGCGGTCTGCGCGCCATGCTTTCGGGCCAGCGACAGCGCCTTGAGCACGGCGGCCTCGGTGCGCGGATGGCTCAGATGTGTGCCGGTCGCCACGACGGCGCGGGCCTCGGCGATGAAGCTCTCGTCGATATCGGCCTCGCACAGCGCCATATCGGCACAGTTCTCGCGGTAAAAGATCAGCGGGAACTGCTTTTCGTCGCGGATTCCCAGGATCACCAGCGCGGTCAGCCTTTCTGGGTCGGTGATGACGCCGCGCACATCCACACCTTCGCGGGCCAATTCCTCGCGCAGGAAGCGTCCCATATGCTCGTCCCCGACCCGGGTGATGAGAGCGGATTTCAAGCCGAGCCGCGCCGTGCCGGTCGCCATGTTGGTTGGCGAGCCGCCGACATACTTCTGGAATGACCCCATATCCTCAAGCCGACCGCCGACCTGCGCGCCATAAAGGTCGACAGACGAACGGCCGATGGTGATGACGTCGAGCGTCTTCATGCGCTACTCTCCCCCCGTCAGGCGTCCCCGCTTGCACCGGAGACTCACAGCCGCGATGCGGTTTTGGAATATTTATTCCATTCCAGGGTTGCAGGAAAGGGTTTTCTTCAGGAGAGCGTGAGTTCGCGTCAGCCGCGCGCCGTCCCGACAGCCACCGCCAAAGACAAAGCCATTGCGATCGTTGCCGAAAGCGAGCGGAAGGCGCCGAAGTCCACCTCGGGAACAGTCAGGACAGCATCTGACTGGCGCGCGAGCGGGCTGGTCAATTGATCGGTCATCGCCACAACCGGCAGGCCACGGTCGCGGGCATCCTGAGCCAGGGTCAGGGTTTCCTCCGAATAGGGGGCAAAGGTGATGGCCAGCATCGCATCGCCGGGGCGAAGCGCATAGCGGTGGTCAAGCTTGCCCACCGCATCGTGCAGCATGGCCGGCACCTGCATCTTTTCAAAGACATAGACCATGTAGAACGCCACCGGAAAGGCGCGTCGCATGCCCACGACATGGACCGTGTCGGCCTTTGCCAGCAGGGACACGGCGGCCTCGAGCGCTGTCTCGTCCAGCGATTTCGCCAGCACCTCAAGCGACAGCCGCCCAGCCTCGACAAACTCGGCCACCAGCGCGCCGGGGCTGCCCGCCCCGTTTTCCTTCAGATTCCGCAGTCGGGTCGAGTAATCCGGCCAACCAGGCACATAGGCCTCGCGAAACAGCTTCTGCATCTCGGAAAAACCGGAAAATCCCATGATCTGGCAGAAGCGCATCAGCGCCGAAGGCGGAACATCCGCGCCCGCCGCCAGATCGGCGACCGTCGAGACGGCGATCCGGTCGGTATGCGCGGCGATGAAGTCGGCGCACTGACGCAGCCGTTTCGGCAGCGTGTCGGTGATCAGGGCCAGCCGGTCGCGGAACTCCTCGACCGTGGCGGGGGCAGAAAGGCGCGTGGTGGCGTCCATGCGAATGTCCTTGACAGCGACCCTTGCGATCAGGCTACCAGCATGGAAAAAATATTCCAACCAGAAAGCTTGCGAGCGGAGAGGCGGAGGTGAACATGGGATCTGTGGGTGTCGGCCTGATCGGAACGGGCTTCATGGGCAAGACCCATGCCCTGGCCTGGCGGAATGTCAAGGCGGTGATGGGCCGCGATCTGGGTGCAATGCCCGAGGTTCGCCTGGAGGTGCTTTGCGATACTCCCGCCGACCGCGCGGCCGCCTTTGCAGACCAGTTCGGCTTTGCCCGCGCCGTGGACGACTGGCAGGCGCTGGTCCAGGACCCCACCGTCGATGTCGTGTCGATCACCACGCCGAACCAGATGCACCACCCGATCGCCCTTGCCGCACTGACGGCGGGCAAACATGTCTGGTGCGAGAAGCCGATGGCGCTGACGCTGGAGCAGGCCGAGGACATGGAAGCGGTGGCGCGCCAGGCGGGCGTCGTCACGATGGTCGGCTACAACTACCTGCGCAATCCGGCGATCACCCATGCGCAGCGGCTGGTGGCCGCCGGTGCCATTGGCCGGCCCGTGCAGTTCCGCGGCTGGGTGGACGAGGATTATCAGGCCGATCCGGACCTGCCCTGGACCTGGCGGGCGCGGATCGAGGAGGCGGGGCTCGGCGCGCTTGGCGACATCGGCAGCCACCTGGTCAGCTTTGCCCACGCGCTGATGGGGCCGATCGAAAGCCTTGTCGCCGACATGAAGGTGATCCACGAAACCCGCGCCCTGCCCGACGGCTCCGGCCGCCGCCCGGTCGAGACCGAGGATGCGGCCTCGGTCCTGGTGCGCTTCGCAAGCGGGGCCCAGGGGTCGATGGTCATTTCGCGGTCGGCCTGGGGGCGCAAATCGCGGCTTGGGTTCGAACTGCACGGAACGGAAGGCATGATCGTCTTCGATCAGGAGCGGATGAACGAACTCCAACTCTACCAGAATGCAGGGCCGAAGGCGGAACAGGGATTCAAGACCATCCTGACCGGACCGGCGCATCCGCCCTACGGCCAGTTTTGCCCTGCCCCCGGACATCAACTGGGGTTCAACGACCTGAAGGTCGTCGAATGTGCCGATCTTCTCCGGGCCATCGGTGGCGGTGCTCCGGCGCATCCCGATTTCACCGACGCTCTGGCGATCGAGCGGATCATCCATGGCATGGCCCGCAGCGCCCGCGAGGGCCGGCGGGTCTTCCCACATGCCTGATCAGAGCTGACTGGTGGGCGCAGCAATACGCCCTGCCCAGCCACAGATTCGCCGAGTACGCTGAGGCGCGCGGTCAGACGGCGCCAGCCGGAAAGGGCGCGCGGCCTTCCTCCAGCCCGACGGCAACAGCTATCCCGGCGCCGTGGCGCGGCAGTCGAACCACCACCGGCGTCAATGCACCAGTTGCCCCTGAACCGTGTTGGTCAGGTCGGCAAGCGAGAAGGGTTTCGGCAAGAAGACCGATCCGGCGATCTGTTCGCGACGATCGGCGAAACTGTCCTCGGCATAACCCGACATGAAAACCACCCGGGCTTTGGGCCGCTGTTCCAACGCCTTCATCACCCAGCTTGGTCCGTCCATGCCCGGCATGACCACATCGGTCACGAAGATGTCGACCTGGACCGACCGGTCTTCTAGCAGCTTCAGCGCGGCCTCGGCATTTTCCGCCTCGAGAACCGTGAAGCCCTTGAGCCGAAGCGCGCGCGAAGCGACGGCGCGAACAGGCGGCTCGTCCTCGACCAGAAGGACGACGCCGTCCTCCGGCCGCAGCGCAGGTGGCGGCGGAGCGAAGTCCCGCGAACGCGCTCGCAGCGGCGGCATCATCGGGATGGCCACGGCTTCGGGTTCGGGTTCCTGTTCAAGGAAGTACAGCTGAAACTCCGTGCCCTGCCCCGGCTCGCTGTCGACGAAGATGTAGCCGCCGGTCTGCTTGACGAAACCATAGGTCATCGACAGGCCAAGACCGGTGCCCTCGCCCGGCCGCTTGGTGGTAAAGAACGGGTCGAAGATGCGGCCCCGCAGCTCCTGCGGTATGCCCGTTCCAGTATCGCTGACCGTGATGACCGCATAGATCCCCGGCGGCATGACTGCGCCGTCGCGCTGGACCTCGGCATCCAGGACACGCCGTTCAGTGCGGATGCGGATCGTTCCGCCCGCAGGCATGGCATCCCGGGCATTGACCACGAGATTGATGATCGCCTGCTCCAGTTGCTGGCGATCCGAGCGTATGAAGCCGACATCGGGCGCATGGCGCAACTCCAGCCGAACCTTCTCGCCCACCAGCCGGTTCAGCAGGTGGGTCAGGTCCGACAGGACTTCCTGCAGGTCGGTGGATTCGAGTTGCAGCGTCTGCTTGCGGGAAAAGGCGAGCAGCTTGCCCACCAGCGCCGCAGCGCGGTTGGCATTCTGGCTAATCTGCACAAGGTCGGCATATTCCAGTTCGTCCGGCCGGTGACGCAGCAGCAGAAGATCGCAATGGCCCGAGATCGCGGTCAGCAGGTTGTTGAAATCATGGGCGATCCCGCCGGCCAGTTGGCCGATGGCCTGCATCTTCTGGCTTTGGGTGAACTGCGCCTCAAGCGACTTGAATTCGGTCGCGTCGTGCAGGACCGCAAGCACCTCTGCACGGTCGCCGTCAACCACGCGGCGCAGCGTCACTTGCACGAAACGGTCGGCGTCGGAGTTGCGCAGCCGCAAGACCTCGGTTCCGCCGGGCACGCGTTCGGCCAGCACGTCGCGCGTCCAGTCCGACAAGGACCGTCCCAGCCCTTCCAGAAGGTCGGGCAGACGCAGGTTCCCCTCCCCGGGCCAGCGCAGAAGCTCGCGCGCCGCGAGGTTGGCCGACCGAACCAGTGCCGATCCGTCCAGCCGCAACAGGGCAACCGGCAGGTGTTCGAAATCGGATCGCGGCGCGGGACCGCTGGCCTGCACTCCGGTCGGAAACAGGTAGATTTCGCGCCTTTCGCCCGCACCTTCGACCTCTGCCACCAGGGCGCGCACCGGCCCTTCGGGGGTGGCGATCACGACCTCTTCGCCCGATCGGATGTCGGGCGAGGTAAAGATCCGGTCCAGCTGCCTGACCCGGCTGCCAAGGAGCCGGCGCATCGCCTCGTTCATGAACAGCACGACGCCAGCCTTGTTCGCGACCAGCATCGGCAGGCTCAGGGTCTCCGCCCCCCGGCCGGGAGTGGCGCGTTCCAGCATTTCCTCCAGCCGCCAGAGGAACCGCGTCTCGTCCAGGCGATGCACCGACAGGCGGGTATGGCCGCGCCGGGTCACCACATCCTCGCGCGAGGCGCCCGTGGCACGGGCCCGACTTTGCAGCCGATAGAGCAGCGCGCCCGGCGAGACGAAATGATCGCCGAGCGCGGCGGCAAGGCTGTCAACCGCGCCTTCGCCGAACCGCCCCCTCGCGGCGGCATTGCGATACAGAACCGCCCCTTCGATATCGGAGACAAAACACGGCGCCGCATCCTGTTCGACCAGCCGGGCGATCTGCATCGTCTCGCTGGCCTGACGCCGTTTTGCCTGCCAGCCGAGCGCCCGCAACCCGACAGCCAGCAGACAGAAGGTAAAGGTCGCAGCACCGGCAACCAGCCGGACAACGCCCGGCCCTGCGGCCACGGCAAGCGTCAATGTCGCGGCGGCCAGGACCACCAGAAGCCAGGCCCGGGACGCCAGCCGTGACAGGCCGCGCCTTGGCCGGTCCCCCTCGCCCTCCGATGCAGCGACTGTCACCGATGCCCCCTGAAACAGATTCGACCCCTCTGATTGGCAGGGAAAAGCGTTAAGTCGCATTTAATCGCAGCCCGGACCGCCGCGCCACAACCAAAAGGCGATCTATTTCCTTTTCAGCCCGGCCAGGTAGAACCCATCGCCGCCGTCCAAGGGGGTCAGCCGACGTTCGAGCACGCGATGCCAGTCAGGATGCCTTTGGAGAAAGCTGTCGACCTGCGCGGAGTTTTCCTCGTCGAGCATCGAACAGGTGGCATAGGCCAGGCAGCCCCCGGCGGCGACCAACGCCGAGGTCCGGTCGAGGATGCCTGCCTGGATGTCCAAGAGTTGCGCCAGCCGCGCTTCGGTAAAAGTCCACTTCGCCTCGGGCGCGCGGCGCCAGCTGCCGGACCCGGAACAGGGCACGTCGATCAAGACCAGATCGAATGGCGCCTCGCGGTCGACGGCCTTCCCCTCCAGCAGCGTTACCTTCGCCCCGGCGCGGGTGGCGCGCTCGGGCAGGTCACGCAGGCGGCGAGGGTCGATGTCATGCGCCCAGAGTCGCAGCCGTGCCTGCGCGGCCATGGCCAGCGTCTTGCCGCCTCCGCCCGCGCAATAGTCGAGCACCCGCTGCCCGTCACGCAGGGGCAGCGCCTCGACGACCGCCTGCGAGGCGGCATCCTGCAACTCAACGAAACCGCTCGCAAAAGCCTGCGAAGACTGGATTTTCCGGGCATTCGCGGTCAACTCGAGCGCCGTGTGCGCAAGGGGGTGCGGCACTGCCACGATCCCGTCCTCGGCCAGTGCGGCGATCGCCTGATCACGGGTCGCGAGCAGGCGGTTGACCCGCAGAAACACCGGGGCACGATGGCGAAGCCTCTCCATGACCGCCGGAAAGTCGCGGCCAAGGCTGCGCTCCAGCCGCGGCGCAAGCCAGTCTGGGCAGTCAAGCGCCACAAGCCCGTCGGGGGCTGGCGGCGCTTTCTGCTCGGCCTCGGTCAACGGCGCCGGCGCGTGGCCCTCGCCGGTGAAGATCGCGCCTGGATCAGCACCGGCGGCGCGCAGGCCGCCGAGGATCAGCCCGCGACCCGTCTTTGCCCCGCCAAGCGCCGCGAAGGACCGCCGGCAGCGGAGCGCGTCGAAGACCAGATCGCGGATGGCGTTCCGATCGCCCGAACCGGCAAAGCGGCTGGCGCGGGCCCAGTTCGTCAGCGTCTGTTCGGCTGGAGCGCCGGCGAGAATGCGGTCAAGGATCTCGATCGCTGCGGCGGCGCGGGCGGCCGGGGTCATGCGGCGCTCCGGGCAAAGGTGAGGTAAATGCCGCAACCCATTATATGATCATACATTCTTCATTTCCTGAATGGTGTTGCCGCCATCGACGACCAGCATCGTCCCGTTGACGTAGCTTGCCCCTTCGCTTGCAAGGAAGGCCACGCAAGCAGCCACCTCATCGGCGGTGCCCGCCCGACCGGGGGGCGTAGCGCGGGCCGCGCGGGCCTCGTCCTCGGTCTGGGCAGCGGTGGCGATCCATCCCGGCGCGACGGCATTGACGGTCACGCCCCGACCGCCGACCTCGAGCGCGAGCGTCCGGGTCAGGCCGGTCATCCCGGCCTTGGCGGCGGCGTAGGCGGAGTTCCCGGCAATCGAGGTGACCGGTCCGGTCACCGACGCCATCATCACCACCCGCCCCCAGCCGGCAGCCACCATCCCCGGCAGAAAGGCTCGCGTCACCCGGACTGCCGTGCCAAGGCTCACGTCGAGGGTGGCGAACCACTCCGATACTGGCTGGTCCAGGAAATCGGCCCAGGGCGCGGGCGCGCCGAGCGACCCCATGCCCGCATTGTTCACGAGGATGTCGACCGCACCGACCTCGGCCGCCAGACGGGACACGTCGACCTCTCGCGTCAGGTCGGCGACATGGCCGCTCGCCGAATGGCCAAGCGCCTGCAACTCAGCGACGCGGTTGTGGATGCGGGGCGTGGTCGATGCAAGCGCGACGTGATGGCCTTCTTGCGCAAGCCAGCGGGCGCAGGCAAAGCCGATGCCTTCGGCCGCGCCAGCCCCGGTGACCAGTACCCGGCGGCGGTGCATGGGCCCGTCCTGCATTGCAAGCCTCCCCTGTCCTTGCGGTCGCGGTCCATCCGCTCCATCGCAGGCGGTTTAGCCCCGCGCCGGGTCGATTGTCCATGCAGCGCCCTGCGGTTGTCAGCCGGGGGAAACGACCTAGGATTGACGGCGTCCCCGACCGGAGCGCCGATGTCCCTTTCCCTTCCCCTCGACCTCTCGGCCGCGCGTCTGGCGGTAGTGATGAATGCCGCCTCTGGGCGCAAGGACGCGCTCGCCAAGGAACGGATGATCCGCGAGCGGCTGGAACCTGCGGTACAAAGCTTCACCGTCCATGCGGCGCGAAAGGGCAGCGCCATTCTGGGCGCCGCACGCGAGGCAGTGCGCGACGGCACCGACATCGTGGTGGCGCTTGGCGGCGATGGCACGCAATCGGCCGTCGCCGGGGTTCTGGCCGGAAGCGCGACGGTGATGGCAGTTCTTCCCGGCGGAACCTTCAACTACTTCGCCCGCGGCCTCGGCGTGGGCGAAACGCTGGAGGCCGCCCTCGACACCATCCTTTCGGGGCAGGTAGCAAAGGTTGATCTGGGCGAGGTGAATGGCCGGCTGTTCCTGAACAATGCGAGCTTCGGCGTCTACCCGGAAATTCTCGAACGGCGTGAAGCCGTCTACAAGCGGTGGGGCCGCAGCCGCATCGCGGCCTATTGGTCGGTGCTGCTGACCCTGCGCGACCTGCGCGACCCCATGCACCTTGCCCTGACCGTCGGAGACGAGACCCGCCACTTCCACACACCGCTCGCCTTCGTGGCGCGCAGCCCCTATCAGCTCGAAGCGCTTGGCCTTGACGGGGCCGAAGCCGTCCGCGCAGGACATTTCGCGCTGTTCCTTGCCAAGGGGCAGCGCCCGATGGAGCTGATGCTGGCAGCGGTCCGCCTGGCCTTCGGCACGATTGCGCGGGGGCAGGATTTCGAACTGGTCATTGCCGATGAGTTGACCATCGACACGCGCCATCCGACCCGCCTTGTCGCCTTCGATGGCGAAAAGGCCCGCCTGACCGGCCCCTTCCATCTGCAGATGCACCGCGATGCCCTTTCGGTGATCGTCCCGGCAGCGAAGACGACATGACGCGACTTGTCCACCTGACTGACCTGCATTTCGGGCTGGAGCGGGGCGATCTGGCAGCTCCCCTGCGCGAGGCGATCACAACCTGCCTGCCCGATTTCATGGTGGTCTCAGGCGACCTCACGCACCGGGCGCGGCATGGCCAGTTCCTCCGCGCCATGACGTTCCTGCATGGCCTCGGACTGCCGTTCCTGATCATACCGGGCAATCATGACGTGCCGCTCTTCAACCTGGCGGCCCGGATTTTCACCCCGTTTCGCAGCTACCGCGCCGGGGCTTCGTCCAATCTCGCCCCCGACGCCGAGGCCGGCCCGTTGCGCCTTTACGGCACCAACACCGCCGATCCCTGGCGTTGGCGACGCGGCCGCCTGCGACGGGCAGAGATCGACCGCATTCTCCGCGCGGCGCGCTCCGCACCTCCCGGGGCGATCAATATCCTTGTCTGTCACCACCCGCTTGAGGAGCCGCCCGGTTTCGACCGCGGAGAAACCCGCGGGGCCCGCGCCGCCCTGCCCGCCCTGGCCGAAGCCGGCATCCGGATCGTCCTGTCCGGACACCTGCACCACTGGTCGATCGGCCTCGGCATCGGGCCGGATACGCCGCGCCCGCTGTTCCAGATGCAGAGCGGCACCGCACTTTGCGCCCGGGAGGGGGAAAGGGATCACGGCTTCGCGGTGCTGGACGTCGAAGGGCCGCTCCTGACCGTGACCCCCTGGATCCATGATGGGGCTGCTCGGGCCTTCACTCAGCGCCCTCAGCGGGTTTTCGCCTTTCGTGATGGGCTCTGGCATTCGAACGCCTGAACTGCCGGGCGATGATCCCCGCAGCTGGGAAAGCAAGCGCGGAGACTGCCGGGCGGCGATCAGGCGGTCGTCTGCCGCGGCTTTGGCGCGGCGATCCCCTGCTTCAGCTTCGTGGGCGCCGTGCCATACCGCGCGCGGAAGCTCTTCGAGAAATGCGCGACTGAGTCATAGCCGCAGGCCATCGCGACCTCCTGCAGCGTCAGGTCGGTCGTGCTGAGAAGGTTGCGCCCCCGGTCCAGCCGAAGCCCCCGATAAAAATGCCCGGGCGTCTGGCCCACCGCATTGCGGAACAGTCGCTCGAGATGCCGTCGGCAATATCCGGTCGCCGCTGCCAGTTCGTCCATCGGCAGCGGATCCTCGATATGCCGGTTCATCAGCGTGATCGACGCGATCAGCACCGGATTGCGCGACGACATCAGCGCGGCCAGCGAACTGCGCTGCTCAGGCTCGGCCCCCGACATCACCGTGCGCAGACACATCTCGGACACCATCGCGGCGAAGTCGGTCCCGTGATCCGAAGCGATGATCGACAGCATCATGTCGGTCGAGGCCGCCCCGCCGCCGCAGGTCAACACCCGCCCGTCCGTCTCGAACCGGTTGAGCGTCGGCACGAGGTTGCGAAAAGTCTCGACGAAACCCGGCTGGTTTTCCCAGTGCAGGGTGAAGCGGCCATCGCGGACGATCCCGGCCTTGGCCAGCGCGAAGGCTCCGGTGCAGATCCCGCCGACGGTACCACCGAAGCGATGGTGCCGCTTGACGGCCGCGACCACGCCCGCTGCCGCTGCCTCCATCGGCGGATTGCCGGCGCAGACGAAGAGGTGGCTATCCTTGTCAGGTTGGCCGAGCGTTCCGTCGACGGCGACCGCGATGCCGGACGAACTGACGACCGGCGCGCCATCTTCCGACACCACGCGCCAGCGGTAGAGCGGCGCCTGCGACAGCTGGTTTGCAATGCGCAACGGCTCGACCGCCGAGGCAAAGGCGAGAAGCGTGAAGCCCGGCACAAGGACAAACTGATAGTCGCGGGTCGGGCCGGGCTCCGGCGCCGGAAAGTAGGCGGCACCGATCGGAACAACGGGCGAGCTGTTGGTCAAGGCATGCGTCTCCACCGGCCAGAGGGCGCGGCTATTCCAGTCCCCCGGGGACGAAGAGGTCAAGCGGCAACCTTGGCCACACGCCGCCCCATCGCATCGGGGCGGCATCCGCCACCGCGTCAGCCCAGCCTGTAATTGGGGCTTTCCCGGGTGATCTGCACGTCATGGACGTGGCTTTCCTTCAGCCCCGCCCCAGTGATCCGCACGAATTCGCAGTTGCGCCGCATCTCGGCGATAGAGCCGTTGCCGGTATATCCCATCGCCGCGCGAAGTCCGCCGACAAGCTGGTGGATCACTGCCGCCGCCGAGCCCTTGTAGGGCACCTGGCCCTCGATCCCCTCGGGCACAAGCTTGTCGCTTGCCGCATCCTTCTGGAAGTAGCGGTCGGCGGAGCCGCGCGCCATCGCGCCCAGGCTGCCCATGCCGCGGTAGGACTTGAAGCTGCGGCCCTGATACAGGATCACCTCGCCGGGGCTTTCGTCGGTCCCCGCAATCGCCGATCCCACCATCGCGCAGGAGGCGCCGGCGGCGATCGCCTTGGCGAAGTCGCCGGAATACTTGATGCCGCCATCAGCGATGACCGGGATGTCGCCCGCCGCACCCGCCGCATCCATGATCGCCGTCAGCTGCGGCACGCCCACGCCCGCGACGATCCGCGTCGTGCAGATCGAGCCTGGCCCGATCCCGACCTTGACCGCATCGGCCCCCGCGGCGATCAGCGCCCGCGTCGCCTCGGCTGTGGCGACGTTACCCGCCACCACCTGCACCGCATTCGACAGCGCCTTGATCCGCTCGACCGCCTTCGCCACGCCTTCGGAATGGCCATGCGCGGTGTCGATGACCACCATGTCCACGCCGGCATCGATCAGCGCCTTCGACCGTTCAAAGCCCGCGTCCCCCACGGTCGAGGCCGCGGCCACGCGCAGCCGCCCCAGTTCGTCTTTGCAGGCATGCGGGTTCAGCACCGATTTCTCGGTATCCTTCAGCGTCAGCAGGCCCGTCAGTTTCCCCTGCCCGTCGGTCACCAGAAGTTTCTCGATCCGCCGCGCCTTCATCAGGTTGATCGCCTCTTCGCGGTCGACCGGCTCGCGCAGCATAGCGAGGTCCTTCGAGGACATCATCACCCTGACCGGCGTGCGGTCGTCCGAGGCAAAACGCATGTCGCGGTTGGTGACGATCCCGACGACCCGGCCCAGCTCGTCGACGACCGGGAAGCCGGTGACGTTGTACCGCTCCTGCAGGATCTTCGCATCGGCGAGCGTCTGGTCCGGGGTCAGCGTGATCGGCGCATAGACGATGCCGCTTTCGAAACGCTTCACCCGCCGCACCTCGGCCGCCTGCTGTTCGGTGTTGAGGTTGCGGTGAATCACCCCGATCCCGCCCGCCTGCGCCATGGCGATGGCCATGCGGCCCTCGGTCACCGTGTCCATCGCGCTCGACAGCAGCGGGATGGTCATCCGGATCGACTTGGTCACATAGGTCGACGTATCGGCATCCGAGGGAAGCACGCTCGAGGCGGCGGGAACCAGCAGAACGTCGTCAAAGGTGAGAGCCTCGCGAATCTCCATGAGAGCCTCCTTGGCGTCAGGATGGGGAGTGTTCGTTTGGCGGTTCCCTGTTTCACGGGCGGGGAAGGAAGGCAAGGGCAAAACCGCCCCTCTTGCGGGTCAAACCGCAACGTGATGAGGATCGGCACGAATTGAGCCACAAGGTCTGCCCATGCGCGTCGCCATCGTCGAGAACACGAAGATCACCCATCACGGCCAGGTCGGTGTCGCCCTGCACGAAGCCGGCGCCCTGATCCATCAGTTCCGGCCCTGGTTCGACGGTGGCCTGCCCGACCTCGCAAGCGGCGACTACGATGCGCTGGTGGTCTTCGGCGGCGAGCAGTCGGCGCTGGACGACGACATCCACCCCTACCTGCCCGCCCTCGCCCGGGTGATCCGCGCCTTTGGAGAGGCCGACAAGCCGGTCCTTGGCATCTGCCTTGGCAGCCAGCTCATGGCGAGGGCCTGGGGCGGCGAGAACCACCTGGCGATCGCCCGCGAATTCGGCTGGTGCGACGTGGCGCTGACCGAGGCCGGCCGCGCCGATCCGGTCCTCTCGGCCGCTCCCGTCGAGTTCCCGATTTTCCAGTGGCACAGCGACACCTTTACCCTGCCGCCCGATGCGACGCTCCTCGCCACCGGCGATATCGCCCGCAACCAGGCCTTCCGCATCGGCCGCGCCAGCTACGCGACCCAATTCCATTTCGAGGCGAACCGCGCCGTCGTCGCCGACTGGACCCGCGAGTTCCCCGATCTGACCGAGGCGCTGCATCCCGGCTGGATCTCGGCCCACCGCCGTCTCGCCACCACGCGCGGCGGCGAAGCCGATGCCGCAGGCCTTGCCCTTGCCCGCGCCTGGGTGCGGCTGATCTGATTTCTCCTCGCGAAATACCCCGGGGGTGAGCCCCGGACCCGGTCCG
>JAYRKT010000011.1:0-97354 GCA_041905595.1 Rhodobacter sp. | reverse complement strand
CCCCGCGCGGGGGGGGGGTTTATCTGTTCCCCCCCCCCAAAACCCCCGGGGGGCCCCCCCCCCCCGCGGCGGGGGGGGGGGGGCCCCCCCCCCCTCGGCTGCGCTGCGGCCCTAAGCCTCGGCCGCGTTTGTCTTCACCGCCAGGCTGCCCTTGGCCCAGTCCTTCAGGATACGCCACAGGATCGGCAGGATCACGAAGGTCACCGCGACCAGCAAAACACCGCCGGCTGCATGGCCCGGCGCCATCCCCAGCACCAGCCGCGAGAAGGCCGCAAGCGGAAAGGTGAAGGCCCCCCAGAGCGCGCTGAACCCGGCAGCCAGAAGCCATTTCCCGGAAACCGCGAGCGCGACCAGCAGCGTCAGCGCCAGAGCGGCAAAGACCAGCGCCATCTCCTGCCAGCCGAAGCCGAGTGCGACGACGCCGAACAGGCTCAACGGCGCGAGATGGATCGCCAGGAGCGGCCGCAGGGGGGCTGGCGGGATGCGGGTGACTGCCTGACGCAGGCTGATCGCCCAGATCCCCGCTGCCACCGGCAGCGTCACCCAGAAGATCACCTCTGCCAGTCCCTCAAGCCCCAGCATCAGCGCCGCGACCGCGCCAAGGATCGGCCCGACAAAGGTCAGGTGCCAGACCGGCGTTACCTCACGCTGCGCCGCCGGGCCGGTCGCAAGCCTCACCACCGTCGCAAGGATCAACGCCAGATGGAGGATCAGCCCGCCGATCAGCATGGCGCGTGCCGTCACGCCCGCATAGGGCGCCAGCACCATGGCGATCTGGTAGACGGTCATCACCAGCGCAGCGATCCCTGCCCGGCCCGGCAGGATCGCGAGGTCCTCGGCCAGCACAGCCGGCCGGCGCAGGACCTTGACCGCATAGGCAAGGACCGCAAACAGCCACAGAAGCGTCAATGCCCCAAGCAGCATCTCGGCCAGGCCGTCGGGCAGGCCGAACATCCAGCCGCTCTGCCGCCAGACCAGACCGATGCCGAGCGCGCCGAGAATCGGCGGAAAGATCGCAGGCGGCACCCGCCGGAACAGTCCAGGCTTGGGCTTCTGGGCCAGGGGCGGCGGCGGCGGAAAGAATCGGCGGGGCGGGGTCTGGTCTGACATGGCGCGGGTCTCCGGCCGCGCTTGTGTCACGTCGGGGCAGGTCCGGCAACAGCCCGCGCCACGCCGTGACACCGGGCCGCGGCCGCAGAACCCGCCCCGGTGTCCTGACTTGCGACAAGATCGGGGAGAAGCGCGCGGCAGCAGCGGCGAAGGGGGCTCGATGCCCCCGCCGACGCTTCGCCGGTCAGAGGAGGATCGGGAACCAGTCCTCGCGCAGGCGCTGCCCCGCCACCATGCCATGCCCCGGATAGGGTGGCGAGGTGCGGCCGGGCCGCTCGACATACCGCGCATCGTCCCCCAGAAGCCGGAGAGAGAACGCACGCCGCCTGGTCGCGGCCTCGTTCCCGCGCGCCCCGTGCAAGGTGCGGTAGTCGAAAGCCACCGCGTCACCCGGCTCCATCTGCCATTCGAGCACGGTCATCCCCTCGGCGTCCGGATCGGGGACCGGCATGTACTTGTCCGGATCGGGATAGAACGAGGTGTCCGACAGCCAGCGCTTCGGCAGCACCTCCTTCGGCCAGCGATGCGATCCGGCGACACAGCGCAAGCTGGCTTCGCGCACGGGATCGACCGGCGACCAGAAGCTGACGGTCTGCCGCCCCTCGACGAAGTAATAGGGTCCGTCCTGATGCCAGGGCGTGGGCTTCGAGGTGCCGGGCTCTTTCACCAGCACATGGTCGTGGAACATCTGCACATGCGTCGAGCGCATCAGCTTCGCCGCTACCGCCGAAGCCTCGCTCTCGCGGATCACCCGCTGGAATTCCGGGATGCGGTCCCAGTTGCAGTAATCGTCGAAAAAGCGTCCCGGCTCGCCGGGCTTCAGGTTCTCGGCGGCATAGGGGCCGGGTTCGGCCATGTTGCGCTCGATCCCGGCGCGGATCACGTCCACCCAGTCTGCCCAAAGCCCCTTGATCAGCACGACCCCGTCGCGCTGATAGGCCTCGACCATCTCTTCCGTCACCTGGACCATCTGCATTCCCTTTCCTGTTGGAGGCGAGAATGGCATCGGCTAAACATAATCTCCAATAATAGCTTTAAATCCCGCCCATAGATCCATGTTATCCGTTACTCTCCGCCAGCTCGAGTATGCCACGGCCGTCGCAACGCATGGCGGGGTGACCGCAGCCGCCGCGGTGCTTCACGTCAGCCAGCCGGCCCTGTCGGTTGCGCTCGCGCAACTTGAGACGGTGCTGGGAAAGCCGCTGTTCCTGCGCCGGGGCGGCCGGATGGTCCCGACCTCGTTCGGCACGGCCTGGCTCGAGCAGGCGGCAGCGCAATTGGCCGCACTCGACCGGCTGATGCAGGGCGAGGACAACATGCGCAGCCCGGTTCGGCTCGCGGTCTTCGAGGATCTCGCCCCCGGCCTTCTCGCTCCGCTTCTGGCAAGCACCGTGGCGGAATTGCCGGATCTGGTGGTCGAGCCCTCTGTGATCGGGTTCGAGGCCCTTGCCCTGGCCCTGCATCGGGGCCAGATCGACCTTGCCGTGACCTGGGACCTCGGCCTTCCCGCCGACCTGCCGCGCGAGGTTCTGGCCCGGATCGCCCCCCATGCCGTGCTGGCCGCGGATCACCCGCTGGCCGGGCAAGGCGCGCTGACGCTTGCCGACCTTGCCCCGGAGCCCCTGGTCCTGACCGATCAGGGACTCAGCCTTGGCCATATGCGCGCCCTGTTTTCCTCGCGCGGCATGACGGCGCGGATCGCGCACCGGACGGCAACGCTTGAGCTGATGCGATCCTTCGCCGCGAATGGGCTGGGCGTCGGCCTGTCCTATACCGCGCCCGCCCCGGCCCTCAGCCATGACGGACGGCCGCTGGTCACCCGCCCGATCTCCGATGCCGGGGACGAAGCGATCGTGCTGGTCCGGCCGGCCGGGTCGATCCTGTCCTCGGCGGCGATGCGGCTGGCGACCGCCCTGCCCGAGCTGTTGTTCCGGCCCACCGCACCAATCCCGACTCTCTGACAGATCGTTGATCAGGGTCATGGCACCGGATCGGTTTCAGTGCGAGGCTAGTCCAATCGTCGGATCGGGGGAGGATCGGATCATGTCGGCCATCATTCTGCGGGAATTGCGCGCGACACCGCTCTTCGCGCTGCTTGTCTTCGTACCGATCCTTTTCCTCGCCGAACACTTTCGCGGCGACAGCCCGACGCTGTTGTTCGTCCTGTCAATCCTCGCGATCGTTCCACTTGCCGCGCTCCTCAGCCGCTCGACCGAGACTGTCGCTGAACGGATCGGTGATGCGGCCGGCGGGCTTCTGAACGCGACGCTCGGCAACCTCACCGAGTTGGTGATTTCGCTCGCGGCGCTTCAGGCCGGCGAATACGTACTCGTGAAGGCCTCGATCGCCGGGGCAATCGTGACCAACGCCCTCTTCATGTTGGGCGGCAGTTTCCTGCTGGGTGGCCTCAAGCACCACGTGCAGGACTTCAACCGGGGCACGGCCCGTCTGCAATCGGGGCTGCTCTACCTGTCGGTGATCGCGCTGCTGGTGCCCTCGATCATCGCCCGGTCGGAAGGGGCAGCCAACTTTGCCCAGTCACTGAGCCTCGGGCTGGCGGTGCTGCTGATCGTGACCTACGGTCTGGGCATGGCCTTCTCGCTGGTTACGCATTCGGCCGAATTCGCCGGAGCAGAACATGAGCAGGCCGCGGGCGGAGAGGACGCCGGGGGCGGCTGGTCGGTGCGGACGAGCGTGATCCTGCTCTGTGTCGCCACCCTTTTTGTCGCGCTGGTCTCCGAAGTCTTCGTCGCTTCGGTGCAGGAGGCCGCGGTGACGCTCGGCCTTACGCCGGCCTTCGTCGGCTTCATCGTTGTCGGCCTTGTGGGGGGCGCGGCGGAAATGGGATCGGCCTTCTCCGCAGCGCGGAAGGACCGGCTGGACCTGTCGGTCGGCATCGCGCTTGGCAGCGCGGCGCAGATCGCGCTTTTCGTTGCACCGGTGCTGGTGCTGCTGTCCTATGTCATCGGGCCGCAGCCGATGAGCCTCGACTTCTGGCCCGGGGCGGTGGTGATGATGATGATCGCCACGCTTACAGCGATCCTCACCACACAGGCGGGCCGCTCGGCCTGGTTCCTGGGGGTGATGATCCTGGCCGTCTACCTTGTCTTCGCGATGACCTTCTTCCTGATGCCGCCGCCGGTCTGACCCGGCAACCGCCGGTCACCGATAAAGCAGCGAGCGGCCGTTGGCGAAGAGGTGGATCTTCTTCGGATCGGCGGCCAGGCGCACGGTCTTGTGGCGCAGTTCGGGATGGATCCCCGGCAGCTTGGCGATCACCGGGGCCGCGTCGCCCTGCTTCTTGAAGTAGAGGATCGTCACCTCGCCAAGCGCCTCGCTGATATCGACCTCGCCGGCAAACAAGGCCTCGCCGTCGGTCGCGACCAGGTCTTCGGGGCGCACCCCGAGATTGACCTTCATCCCCTTGTCCGAGGACCGGGTCGCGATCGCCGCCCGCGCAGAGCCGCCATTCGCCAGCTTCACCAGCGTCGTCTCGCCTGTCTCGACAATCTCGCCGGGCATCAGGTTCATCGCCGGGCTGCCGATGAACTGGGCGACGAATTCGTTCTCGGGCCGCTCGTAAAGCTCCAGCGGCGAGCCGACCTGGCTGATCCCGCCGCCAGCAAGCACGACGATGCGGCTGGCCAGCGTCATCGCCTCGACCTGATCATGGGTGACGTAGATCATCGTCGAGTTCGGCATCGCCTCTTTCAGCTGCGCGATCTCGATCCGGGTCGCCACCCGCAAGGCGGCGTCAAGATTCGAGAGCGGTTCGTCGAAGAGATAGACCTTCGGATCGCGCACGATGGCCCGCCCGATGGCGACGCGTTGGCGTTGGCCGCCCGAAAGCGCCTTGGGCAGGCGGTCGAGATAGGGCGTGAGTTGCAGGATGCGCGCGGCCTTGTCGATTGCCTTGTCGATCTCGGCCTGCGGTTTCTTCGCGATTTTCAGCGCGAAGGCCATGTTGTCGCGCACGGTCATGTGCGGATAAAGCGCATAGGACTGGAACACCATGGCGATGCCGCGCTGCGCCGGGGGCACATCGTTCATCCGCTCGCCGTCGATTGTGAAATCCCCGCCGGTGATCTTTTCGAGCCCCGCGATCATCCGCAGCAAAGTCGATTTCCCGCAGCCCGAGGGGCCGACGAAGACGATCAACTCTCCCGTCTTGATGTCGAGGTTGATGTCCTTGAGGACCTTCACCTCACCATAGGCTTTCGCCACATCCTTCAGAAGCAGATTGGCCATCTTCCTCCCCTTCCCTTGCCGCTCAGGCCCGTTCCGCCAAGGCATAGCCCCAGGCGCCGAGCGTCGTCCTGTTGCCCTCGACCGCCGCGCAGCCGATGTCTTCACCGATGCCGCGCCAGTTCCCTTCGGGCAGGCGCACCGTCTGCGACGCCTCGCCGAGATTGAAGGCGCAGAAGATGGTCTTGCCGCCCTCGCTGCGGGTAAAGGTCGCGAGATCGCCCTCTACCGTCACAGCCGACATGGCGCCGGCCTTCAGCACCGGATGCAGCCGGCGGAAAGCCAGCGCCCGGCGGTAGTGCTCAAGCATCGAACCGGGATCGCCGGCCTGCGCATTGACCGCCATCCGCAGATGCTCGGCCGGGACCGGCAGCCAGGCCTTCTCCGCCGCCGAGAAGCCGCCAAGACGGTTGTCCCTGTCCCAGACCATCGGAGTGCGGCAGCCATCGCGGCCCTTGAACTCGGGCCAGAACTCGATGCCGTAGGGGTCCTGCAGATCGTCGAAGGCCACCTCTGCCTCTGGCAGACCCAGTTCCTCGCCCTGATACAGGCAGACCGACCCGCGCAGGGACAACAGCATCACGATGTAGGCGCGCATCCCGGCATCCGAGAGGTGCCAGCGCGTCGGCGTGCGCACAACGTCGTGGTTCGAGGTCGACCAGCAGGGCCAGGCATCGGGCGCGGCCTTGGCCAGCCGGTCGAAGGTCTCGCCCAGCACCGCTGCCGTGACCCGGCCGGGCTGCAAGAGTTCGAACGGGTAGCACATCTGCACCTTGTCCCCGCCCGAGGTATATTCCGCCATGATCTCGAGCCCACGCTGCGAGTCGCCCACCTCACCCACTGCCGCCGCGCCATAGGGCACGAGTTCCTTGCGGAAGCGCTTGAGGAACTCGAGGTTCTCGGGCTGGTTCTTGTCGAACAGGTGAAGCTGGTGGTTGTAGGGGTTGACCGCCGGGGCGGTCTGGTCGTTGCGCTGCTCCTTCGGCAGGGAAGGATTGTCGCGCAAATACTTGTCGCAGAAGTAGAAATTGATCGTGTCGAGGCGAAAGCCGTCGACCCCGCGCTTCAGCCAGAAGCGCTCGACATCCAGAAGCGCCTCCTGCACCGCCAGCTCGTGGAAGTTGAGGTCGGGCTGCGAGGTCAGGAAGTTGTGCAGGTAGTACTGCTCGCGCCGCGCATCCCATTGCCAGGCCGACCCACCGAAGATCGACAGCCAGTTGTTCGGCGGCGTGCCGTCGGGCTTGGGTTCCGCCCAGACATACCAGTTCGCCTTTGGGTTCGTCCGGTTCTGGCGGCTTTCCTTGAACCAGGGATGCTGGTCCGAGGTATGCGACAGCACGAGATCGATCATCACCTTGAGACCCAACTCATGAGCACGCTCGACCACACGGTCGAAGTCCTTGAGCGTGCCGAACATCGGATCGACGTCGCAATAGTCGCTCACGTCATAACCGAAGTCCTTCATCGGGCTGGTGAAGAACGGGCTCAGCCAGATCGCGTCGGCCCCGAGGCTGGCGATATGCGGCAGGCGTTCGGCGATCCCCGCGAGGTCGCCGATGCCGTCGCCATTGCTGTCCTGGAAGCTGCGCGGATAGATCTGATAGATCACCGCGCCGCGCCACCAATCGGGGTCTTTCGTCATACTGTCTTCCGTTACTTGACCGAGCCGGCCAGAAGGCCGCGCACGAGGAACCGCTGAAGCGAGAAGAACACGATCAGCGGCACGAGGATCGACACGAAGGCCGAGGTTGCAAGGATCTCCCAGTCGCCGCCCCGGCTGCCCATCAGGTTCACGAGGTTGGCCGTCAGCACTTGCTGGTCATTGCCGGTGCCCAGGAACACCAGCGCCACCAGAAGGTCGTTCCAGGTCCACAGGAACTGGAAGATCGCAAAGCTTGCCAGCGCCGGGAAGGACAGTGGCAGGATGATCTTGGTGAAGATCTGGAACTCGGTCGCCCCATCCACCCGCGCATTCTCGATGATGTCGCGCGGCAGGCCGACCATGTAGTTCCTGAGCAGGTAGATGGCCAGCGGCAGGCCAAAGCCGGTATGGGCCAGCCAAATGCCAAGATAGCCCTTCCCGATCCCGATCCAGTTGTGGAACTGCAGAAGCGGGATCAGCGCCAGTTGCAAAGGTACGACCAGCAGCGCCACCACCGCCGCGACGAGCAGCGCGCGACCGGGAAACTCCATCCAGGCCAGCGCATAGGCAGCGAAGGCGGCGATCAGGATCGGGATGATCGTGGCGGGAATCGCCACCGTGGCCGTGTTGAGGAAGGCCTGCCCGATGCTCTGCCCCGCGAGCGGGCTGAAGATCACGTTGGAATAGTTGTTCAGCGTGAATTCCGGCGGAGCCGAGGCTGTGGTGAAGATCCGTGGCAGGCGCAAGTCGGCGGTCGTCGTCGGCGAGGTCAGGGTGAACGCGCCGTCTGGCTGCACGGTCAGCTTGACCCCGTCGCTCAGCTCGGCCGTAGCGCCGGCCTCATAGGCGGTCGGCTCCTTGGAACTGGTGCCCCAGGCGCTGACGGTCGTGCCGCCCTTGGGAAAGAGCGTGCCGTCGATCACGAAGAGGCCGTCCTTCTGCGTCTCGGTCCCCTCGACCCGGATCGGCGGCAGCTGCCGTTCCTGCGTGGACAGCGCCCGCCACCAGCCGCTCGACGCGATCTGATCAGTGGTGCGGAAGGACGACACGAACAGGCCGAAGGTCGGCAGCACCCAGAGGAGCACAAGCAGGACCGTCGAGATCTGGACAGCCCAGCTCAGCCCCGATTTCTGACCGGCGATGTTCTCCATCAGCGCATCTCCTTCCGGGCGTTGTAGACGTTCCAGACGAGGATCGGTGTCACCAAGAGCATGATGATCATTGCCGCCGCCGAGCCCACGCCCACGTCGAAGGCGCGGAAGAACTTGTCGTACATGTAGTTGGCCAGAACCTGCGTTTCCCATTGGCCGTTGGTCATCGCCAGCACGATGTCGAAGACCTTGAGCACCGTGATTGTGATCGTGGTCCAGACGACGACGATGGTCGGCATGATCTGCGGGACCTTGATCTTGAAGAAGATCTGGAACGGCCCTGCCCCGTCGAGGATCGCGGCCTCAATGGTTTCCTCAGGGATGCCGCGCAGCGCGGCCGACAGGATCACCATGGCAAAGCCCGCCTGGATCCAGACCAGCACCACCATCAGGAACAGGTTGTTCCAGAACGGGATCTGCAGCCATTGTTGCGGATCATTGCCGGTCAGCCAGACATAGACCGCGTTCAGGATGCCGATCTGCTCCTGCCCGGCGGGCCGCGAGTCATAGATCAGCTTCCAGATCACCGAGGCGCCGACGAAGCTGATCGCCATCGGCATGAAGATCATCGACTTGGCGAAGTTGCCCCATTTCAGCCGGTCGGTCAGTTGCGCGGCCAGAAGGCCGAAGGCGGTGGCCATCGCCGGGACGACGATCAGCCACAGCATGTTGTTGCGCATGGATTCCCAGAATTTGCCCTCGGACATCATCTGGCGGTAGTTGTCGAGGCCGACGAACCGGGTGTCCGGTCCGACCTGCTTGTTGAGCGACAGCCAGAAGGTCGCGAAGACCGGATAGGCAAGGTAGAGACCAAGCGCGACGAGGGCCGGCATCAGGAACAGCCAGGGCCGGATCATGTTGGCACGATTGATGTTGCGGCCAGCATTTGGGCCACGCGCCGGGAACAGGACCTTGTCGAGGATGATGTTCGACAGCCAGAAGTACAGCACGCAGCCGCCGACCCCGATGGCGACAGTCAGAACGGCCTGAATCGCGGGATTCATCGGCTCCTCCCCCTGAGCAAGGCATCAGCCTCCGGTGCCGGGACCGGCCCCGGGGCCGGTCCCGCCTTCGACTTCACGCGGTCATTTGGGCCAGGAGGCCTCGATGGTGTCGGCGACGTCCTGCGCGGACTTGCCGCCGACGAAGTCGACCATGCCCGTCCAGAAGGTGCCGGCGCCCACGGCGCCCGGCATAAGGTCGGAGCCGTCGAAGCGGAAGGTGTCGGCGGACAGGAGGATTGCGCCCATCTTCTTCATCGTCGGATCGGCATAAAGGTCGGCATTGGCCGACTTGTAGGGCGTCAGGAAGCTTTTCTGCGCCATCCAGACTTCATGCGCGATCGGCGTTTCCAGCCAGTCGATGAAGGCGCGCGAGCCGGCGCCGTCCTTGGTGATGAAGGCCAGCGTGCCCGCGCCCAGAACCGGCTTGCCGAGATCCTTGCCCGCATAGGCGGGGAAGTAGAAGAAGTCGGCGTCCACACCCATCTTCGTGCCTTCCGGGAAGAAGGACGGGATGAACGAGGCCTGGCGATGCATGTAGCACTGCGGCGGCGAGGTGAAGAGGCCCTTCGGGCTGTCGCGGAAGTCGGTCGAGGCCACGGCTTTGGACCCGCCAGCGACGAAGGCGTCGTTCTTGGCGAACCAGCCGAATTCGTCGATCGCCCCGACAACCGCCGGATCGTTGAACGGAATGCCGTGGCTCGTCCATTGGTCATAGGTATCGGCCGATTGGGTCCGCAGCATCAGATCCTCGACCCAGTCGGTCGCGGGCCAGCCGGTCGCCCCGCCTGACCCCAGGCCGATGCACCAGGGCGTGCCACCGTCCTTGACGATCTGCTCCGTCAGCGCCTTGAGGTCTTCCAGCGTCTCAGGGACTTCGTAACCGGCATCGGCGAAGTTGTCGGGCGAGTACCAGACCAGCGATTTCACGTCGATCTTGTAGGGAAAGGCGAAAAGCGTCGGCTTGCCGTCCGGCCCCTTGTACGTGCCGAGTTTCACCCAGCTTTCGCCGGCCGCGTAGTTTTCCTTCAGCCAGTCGGCCGTCTTGTCCCCAAGCGGAGTGACAAGCCCCTTTGCCGCAAGGTCGGCGATCAGGCCGGGCTGCGGCAGGATGGCGATGTCGGGCGGGCTGCCCGCCTGCGTGTCGATGACGATCTGCTGTTCGTAGTTCTCGGAGGAAGAGTAGTTGACCGTCGCACCGGTCGCCGCCTCGAAATAGGCGAGCATGTTGTCGACCAGCACCTGATCCTCGCCGCGCCACGGTCCGAAGATGGTCAGCGTCTGACCCTTCAGGTCATGCGAAGCCTTGAAATCGTCGAAGCTTTTCCAGTTGAAGGCGCCCTCGCCGACCGGAAAGATCATGTCACGGGCATCGGCAGCCCCGGCAGCAAGTGCAAGCGCGGCAGCACCTGCCAGAAGTTTCACATACATCGGTATCCTCCCAACTGCGCCCGCTGTTCTCCGGGCGTCCAAACTCCCATGCGGCAGAATCGTTTCAAACCGCTTTGGACGCAGCACAGTCGCGCAGGTTGCGCCTCAAGTCAATTGAAGGCTGGCGGTCCGATCACAAGCCCCTGTTTGCATTTGCAGAAATAGCCACGCCGCGGCTGCGAGGCGGCGTTTCGCTTTGACGCGTCCAGCCGGCTTGTCTATGGTCGATGCGAATTGAAACCGTTTTGGACGCGCGGCAAGAATGAACCTGAAGGAACTGGCGTCGCAACTTGGCCTGTCGCCGACGACGGTCAGCCGCGCGCTGAACGGCTATCCTGAGGTCAATGAGGAAACCCGAGCCCGGGTTCTGGCCGCGGCCAAGCGGCACAACTATCGCCCGAACACCCGCGCCATCCGCCTGGCCACCGGTCGCGCCATGGCGATCGGTCATGTCGTTCCGGTGTCGTCCAAGCACGAGATGGTCAACCCGGTCTTCGCCGATTTCATCGCCGGCGCGGGCGAGACCTACCTGCGCTACGGGTACGACATGGTCCTGACCATCGCCCCCGACGAGGGCGAGGAACGGGTCTATCGCGACATGCGCTCGCGCGGGATCGTAGACGGCGTCATCGTCCACGGCCCCCGCCAGAGCGACCCGCGCATCCCTCTCCTGCGCGAGATCGGCTTCCCCTTCGTCGTCCACGGCCGCTCGACCGGAACAGAACTGCCCTATTCGTGGCTCGACGTGAACAACCGCCGGGCCTTCCAGCGGGCCACCGAATTCCTGCTGGACCTCGGCCACCGTCGGGTGGCGCTGATCAACGGGCTTGAGTTCATGGATTTCGCCATCCGCCGCCGCACCGGCTATCTGGACGCGCTGGCCTCGCGCGGGATCCCCCAGGACTCCGCGCTGATGTTTTCGGACGAAATGACCGAGTTCAACGGCTACCGCGCGGCTCGCGCCATGCTGGCCCTTCCCGACCCGCCCACGGCCTTCCTCGTCTCGATGATGATCCCGGGCCTCGGGGTGCGCCGTGCGGCCGAGGAACTGGGTCTGAAGGTCGGGCGCGATGTTTCGATCATCATCCACGACGACGAACTCAGCTATTTCCGCAACGGAGAGGACGTGCCGATCTACACCTCCACCCGATCGTCGGTGCGCGAGGCCGGACGTCAGGCGGCCGAGATGCTGATCGAGATCATTTCAGCCCCGGAAGCCGGCCCGCTTCAGCGCTTGCTCGAGGCGGAACTGATCATAGGCCAGTCGACCGGGCCAGCCCCCCGGCGCGACCTTGCCGCAGGAAGGGAACGGCCATGAAGATCACCCGAGCGGATTTCCCCGAGGATTTCCTTTTCGGCGCCGCGACGGCCGCCTACCAGATCGAGGGCAGCGGCTTTGGCGGCTGCGGCCCCTGCCATTGGGACACATTCGCGGCAACGCCAGGCAACGTGGTCAGGGCCGAGGACGGCGCCGTGGCCTGCGACCACTACCATCGGTGGGAAGACGATCTCGACCTCCTGAACGCGGGCAACTTCGATGCCTATCGTTTTTCCACCTCATGGGCGCGGGTGCTGCCCGAGGGACGCGGTGCTGTTAATGCCGAGGGGCTGGATTTCTACGACCGCCTCGTCGACGGCATCCTTGACCGCGGATTGAAACCCTTCCAGACGCTCTACCATTGGGAAATGCCCTCGGCGCTGGCCGATCTGGGCGGCTGGACAAACCGCGATGTCGCCCACTGGTTCGCCGACTTCGCCGAGATCGTCACCCGTCGCATTGGCGACCGGGTCGCCGCCATTGCCACGATCAACGAACCCTGGTGCGTCGCGTGGCTGTCGCATTTCCACGGCCACCACGCGCCGGGGCTGCGCGACATCCGCGCGGCCGCCCGCGCCATGCACCATGTCCTGCTCGGCCACGCCGCGGCTGTCGAGCGGATGCGCGAGATGCGGCAACCGAACCTCGGCATCGTGCTGAACTTCGATCACGCCACCCCGGCCAGCGACAGCGCCGCGGATGTTCTGGCCTCGGCGACGCAGGATGCCATCTTCAACCGCTGGTTCATCGAGGGGATCACGAAGGGCACCTACCCCGCCGAGGCGCTGGCGGGCCTAGCCCCCCACATGCCGGTGGGTTGGGAGGAGGACATGGTGCGCATCAGCCAGCCGCTCGACTGGCTGGGAGTGAACTACTACACCCGCCACATCCACGCCTTCGCCCCGGACACGCCCTGGCCTTCGACCCGAGATGTGGTTGGGCCGCTTCCCAAGACGCAGATGGGCTGGGAGATCTATCCCGAGGGCCTCTATGGATTCCTGACCCGCATGGCGCGCGACTATGTCGGCGACCTGCCGATCTACGTGACGGAAAACGGCATGGCCAATGCCGACGAAGTCATCAACGGCGCGGTCAACGACCATGTGCGGGAGGATTTCCTCTTCGCCCATCTGCGCGCGACGCACCGGGCGATCGCGGACGGAGCCAATGTGAAGGGTTTCTTCTACTGGTCGCTCCTCGACAATTACGAATGGGCCTTCGGGTACGAGAAGCGGTTCGGTATCGTCCATGTGGATTTCGAAACCTTGCAGCGCACCCCCAAGGCATCCTATCACGCCCTTGCCCGCGCCCTTTCGCGCTGACACCGGAGCACCCAATGGCCAAAGCCCCCCTCTGCCTCGTGGCCGATATCGGCGGAACCAACACCCGCGTTGCGCTCAGCGACGGCACGGTGGTGCGCGAGGACAGCGTGCGGAAATACCGCAACGCCGAGCATGACGGGCTGGAAAGCGTGATCCGCTGCTACCTCGCAGAGGAGGGGGTGGAGCGCGTCGACGGCGTCTGCGCCTGTGCGGCGGGACCGGTCAAGGATGGCGTGGCGACCCTGACCAACCTGGACTGGACGATCGACATCGAGACGCTACGCCGGGCCACCGGAGCACGCTTCGCGGCGCTGCTGAACGATCTTCAGGCGCCGGGACATGCGCTTGGCCACATCGCGCACGAGCGTCTGATCCCGGTGATCGACGGTCCGCGCCAGAATGGCGCCAGCATGCTGGTCGTCAATGTCGGCACCGGCTTCAATGCGGCCCCGGTTCACGAAAGCGAATATGGCCGGGTCGTGCCCGCCTCGGAATGCGGACATATCAACATGCCGATCCGCGATGAGGCCGACCTTCGCCTTGCCCGCTTCGTCGAGAAGGCCCACGGCTTTCCCGGCGTCGAGGACGTGATGTCAGGCCGCGGGGTCGAGCGGCTCCATGCCTTCGTCACCGCCGAGGCTGGCACGCCGATGACCTGGACCACGGCCCAGATCATCCCGGCGATCGACAGCGGCACCGATCCTCTTGCGACCGAGACGGCGCGGCTCTTCTGCCGGCTTCTGGGGACCGAGACCGGGAACCTCGCCCTGATCCACCTGCCCTTCGGCGGCATCTACCTTGTCGGCGGCATCGCCCGCGCCTTCGCCCGCCATTACGGCCCCGGCGGCTTTGCCGAGGCTTTCCGCGACAAGGGGCGCTTCGCGGAATTCATGGAACAGTTCTCGGTCGTGGTGCTGGACGACGACTTCGCCCCCCTGACCGGCTGCGCGGTCCATCTGGCCCATCTGATGCGCTGAGGCGGCTCAGCCGGCCAGACGGCGGAACCAGCTCTTGCTGCCCGATGGTTCGGGGGCGTCGGGCGGCGGCGCCCCGACAGCGCGGCCGAGGCGCGCAAAGAACTCGTCCGCCAGCCGGTGCGCCACCCCCGCAACGATCCGACCGCTGATCTGCGACAGCCGCCCCTCGACTGCGCCGTCGATCTCGTAACCGAGCCGCGTGCCGCCGGGGATGGGCGTCAACGTCACCCGCGCCCCGCCCCGCACCAGTCCGGCGGCGCCGCCCTTGCCCTCGCCGGTGATGTGCAGCGAATGCGGCGGGTCCATCTCGGTCACCAGGATCCGGCCGGACAGATGCACCCGTATTCCGGCAAGCTTGAAGCCGACCACCGCGTCATAGCCCTCGTCGGGCGACCCGGTCACGCTTTCGCAGCCCGGCACACAGGCTTGCAGGACGGCGGGTGTCAGCAGCGCGCTCCACAGGACGTCCGGAGGGGCGGCGATGTCGCGTTCATAGGTGACCTGCATGTCCGGCCCTCGGAGGATCCCGTTCCAGACTAGGCACTTGGCAAAGATCCGCGCAAGGCCGCGATGCCCCTGAACGTGATGCTTTCGCGCAACGGCCCGCTTGGCTATGACGAAAGAGTGAGAACGAGGGAGCAGCCCGTGACCAACCTCTTTCGCCGCGGCGCCCTGATGGCGCTTTTGGCCCTGCCGCTTGCCGCCTGCGCCACGAAGGAAACCGCCCAGGTCAGCCGCAATCCGCAGTATCCGGCCCTCACGCCGGAGCTTTCACGGCAGATCCAGCGATATGCCGACGAATACGATGTGCCGGTTTCGCTGGTCCATCGGATCGTGATCCGCGAAAGCAAGTACAACCCGGCAGCCCGCAACGGCACCTATATGGGCCTGATGCAGATCGACCCGCGCACCGCGCGCACGATGGGGTATGAGGGCAGCGCCCAGGGCCTGCTCGATGCCGAGACCAACCTGAAATACGGGGTCAAGTATCTGCGGGGGGCCTGGCTCGTGTCCGATGGCGATCAGGACGAGGCGGTCAGCTGGTACGCACGCGGCTACTACTACGAAGCCAAGCGCAAGGGCCTTCTGGAAGAGACCGGTCTGCGCAGCTGATCCGCCTTCCCGCTTGCGGAAGGTGACCGCTCCGATATGAACGGGGGCATGACACATGCGCCCGACATCCTCTGCATCGGTTCCGTCCTTTGGGACATCATCGGCCGGTCGCCGACCTCGATGCGGCTCGGCTCGGACGTGCCGGGGCGCATTACGCGCCTGCCCGGCGGCGTTGCCCTGAACATCGCAATGACTCTGCGCCGCTTTGGCCTGCGCCCGGCGCTGTTGTCGGTGGTCGGGCAGGATGCCGAGGGCGAGGAACTTGTGGCGAGCCTCGACCTGATGGGGCTTGTCACGCAGCATCTCTATCGCTCTGTCGACCTGCCGACGGACCGCTACATGGCGGTCGAGGGTGCCAACGGTCTGGTGGCCGCGATCGCAGACGCCCATTCGCTGGAGGCAGCGGGCGAGCGCATCCTGTCGCCGTTACGGGACGGGCGGCTCGGTGATCCGCAATCCCCGTGGTCCGGCCCCATCGCGCTGGACGGGAACCTGACCGCAAGCCTGCTGGCCGAGATCGCCGCCTCTCCCCTGTTCGCGGCCGCTGACCTGCGCGTGGCGCCGGCGAGCCCGGGCAAGGCCGAGCGCCTGCTTCCGCTGCTCTGCCACCCGCGCGCGACGCTTTACGTCAACCTCGAAGAGGCGGGCGTCCTGTGCCAGACCCGGTTCTCCAGCGCGGAGGAAGCGGCAGGGGGCCTTTTGGACCGGGGCGCGAGCCGCGTGCTGGTGACAGACGGCGGGCGCGCCTGTGCCGATGGCAAGGCGGGAGAGCCTGTGCTGGCCGACTGTCCGCCAAGCGTCCTTGTCGCCCGCGTGACCGGCGCGGGCGACACTTTCATGGCCGCGCATCTGGTGGCCGAACGCCGCGGCGCCGACCGTGCCGCAGCCCTTGGCGCCGCGCTGCGCGCCGCAGCCGACTATGTATCGGGAGATATCGGATCATGACCGCCCCCCTGACCTTTTCACCGGACGTGGCCGAGGCCCGCGCCAGCCGCGCGCCCATCGTGGCGCTCGAATCCACCATCATCACCCACGGGATGCCTTTCCCGCAGAACGTCGAAACCGCGATCAAGGTCGAGGCGGCGGTGCGCGAAGCCGGGGCGGTCCCCGCGACCATCGCGGTGATGGGCGGGCGCATTCATGTCGGTCTGTCGGCCGGGGAACTCGACCAGCTGGGCCAGACGAAGGACGCGATGAAGCTCAGCCGCGCCGACATGGCCGCCTGCCTCGTCTCGGGCCGCACCGGCGCAACCACGGTCGCGGCGACGATGATCGCGGCGCATCTGGCCGGGATCGAGGTCTTCGCCACCGGCGGCATCGGCGGCGTCCATCGCGGGGCCGAGACGAGCTTTGACATCTCCGCCGACCTGCACGAGTTGGCGGCGACGCCGGTCACGGTGGTCGCGGCGGGGGCGAAAGCGATCCTCGACCTGCCGAAGACGCTGGAGGTGCTGGAAACGCTTGGCGTTCCCGTGATCGCTGTCGGTCAGGACGAGCTTCCCGCTTTCTGGTCGCGCGCCTCGGGCCTGAAGGCGCCGCTGCGGATGGATACGGCGGCCGAGATCGCGGCGGCGCACATCATGCGCAGCCGGCTTGGCCTGCCGGGCGGTCAGCTGGTCGCCAACCCGATTCCGGCCGCCGACGAAATCCCCCGCGAGATCATCATGCCGGTCGTCGAGCAGGCGCTGGCCGAGGCCGCAAGCGGCGGGATCTCGGCCAAGGCGGTGACCCCCTTCCTGCTCGACCGGCTGTTCACGCTGACCAGCGGACAGTCCTTGACGGCCAACATCGCGCTGGTGCTGAACAACGCGCGGCTTTCGGCCCGGATCGCCGCAGCGATCGCTGAAAGCCGCGCGCAGGAAAGTCATTGACGCGGCGCAGCAAATCCGTTGCCCTGCACCGCCGGGCTGCTAGCATGACCGGCGGACCGAGGCGGAGAGCAGACCGGTGAGCGAAGACCACACGCATCGCAAGAAGGGCCTCATGGCCAGCCTGCGATCCACCTTCCTGACCGGTTTGGCGGTCGTCATTCCGATCGTGCTGACGCTCTGGCTGACCTGGACAGCAGTCGGCTGGATCGACAGCTGGGTGCTGCCGGTCATCCCCTACAGCTATCAGCCCGAAACGCTGGTAAAGGACTATTTCGGCCCCGACACCTTCGTGCCGATCCGCGGGGTCGGCGTGATCGGCTTCCTGATCTTCACCGTTCTGGTCGGCTGGATCGCCAAGGGCGTGATCGGCCGGTCGGTGATCCAGCCGGCCGAGCGTCTGGTCGGGCGGATGCCGATCATCCGCTCGATCTATGGCGGGCTGAAACAGTTCAGCGAGACGGTGTTCTCGCAATCCGGCACCAGTTTCGAGCGCGCCTGCCTCGTGCCCTTCCCGCAGGCGGGAAGCTGGGCCATCGGCTTCATTTCCACCCCGGCCAAGGGCGAGATCGCGGCCAAGTTGCCGGGCGGCGACGGGGCGCCGGACGACCAGATCCTGAGCGTCTTCATCGCCACAGGTTTCGTGCCGCCGACCGGCTTCCTGATCTATGTGCCGGCCCGCGATGTGGTGATGCTCGACATGACCACCGAGGATGCGGCGAAACTGGTGATCTCGGTCGGGCTGGTCTATCCGCAGAAGGACGGCGCGCCCGACCGGCTGCCGCCGCCCGACATCAACTGATCAGCTCGCGCAGGTTGACGCTGCTTTCGCGGCCGATCTTGGCCTTGTGCTCGCGCAGGAACTTCGAGGCCGCGGCCCGGCCCGCCTCCTTGAGCCTGAACAGCAAGTAGGGCGTTGGCGTAAGCTTGGTCGCCGGCGACAGGTCGTTCATGATCGCGTCGTCCGAGATCAGATGCACCTTCACATCCTTCATCGCGCCCCGTGGCACCTTGCCCTGATCAATCAACTCGACCACGAAACGCACGGCCCTGAGCTGCGCCAGCAGCGAGGCATTGAAGCTGACCTCGTTGATACGGTTCTGGATGTCGAGTGCGGTCGTCGGCAGCTCTTCCCGCCAGAGCGGGTTGATCGAGACGATGACGATGTCGTCGGGCAGGCTGGGCTTGTAAAGCGGGAAGAGCGCCGGATTGCCGCTGAAGCCGCCATCCCAATAGGCCTCGACCCGCCCCGTCGTTTTGTCCTCGATCTCCACCGCGCGGAAGACTGTCGGCAGGCAGGCCGAGGCGAGGATGGCGTCGGTGGTAATCTCCTCGCCTTCGAAGACCTTGACCTTGCCCGAGCGGACATTCGTGGCCGAGATGAAGAGCTCCGGTCCCTCGCTGGCGCAGACCCGGTCGTAATGGAGCCGGCGTACGACCCGCTCCAGCGGGTTGGCCCAGAACGGGCCATAGCTGTAGGGCGACACCACCTGCGCGGCGACCCCTTGCGGCGAGAACGGCACGACGGCATCCAGCGCATCGCCGACCGCGGCGGCGAAGGGCACGAAAGGCGCGATCCAGCCGTTCAGGCGAAAGTCATGGACAGCGCCGACCTGCGCCCAGAGCCAGTCGAGATTGGCCTTGGCCGCCTCGCGCCCGCCCGCCAGCAACCCGGCCTTCAGCGCCGCGGCATTCAACGCCCCGGCCGAGCAGCCGGAAATGCCTGCGAACTCGATCTCCGGATCTTCCAGCAGCCTGTCGAGCACGCCCCAGGTGAAGGCGCCATGCGCCCCGCCCCCTTGCAGCGCAAGGTTGATCTTCAGCACCATCAGAGGGCGGTCCAGCCACCATCGACGCTGATCGTGGTGCCGGTCACCTGCTCGGCATATTTCGAGCAAAGCCAGACGACCGTGCCGCCCAGCTGCTCGACGGTCGCAAATTCCTTGGACGGCTGCCGTTCGAGCATGACCTTCTTGATCACCGTCTCGCGGTCCATGTTGTATTCCTTCATGGTCGCGGGGATCTGTGCCTCGACGAGGGGCGTGAGGACATAGCCGGGACAGATCGCGTTGCAGGTGATCGGCTCCTGCGCGGTTTCCAGCGCCGTGACCTTCGTCAGCCCGACCAGCCCGTGCTTGGCCGCGACATAGGCTGACTTGAACGGCGACGCGGTCAGGCCATGGGCCGAGGCGATGTTGACCACCCGGCCCCAGCCCGCCTTGCGCATCATCGGCAGGGCCACGGCGGTTGTGTGGAAGGCCGAGGAGAGGTTGATCGCGAGGATCGCGTTCCATTTGTCGGTCGGGAAATCCGGGATCGGCGAGACAAACTGGATGCCGGCGTTGTTGACGAGGATGTCGCAGGCGCCCGCTTTCTCGACCAGCGCGCGGCACTCCTCGGGCTTCGACATGTCGGCGGCGATGTAGCGGACCTTCACACCATGCTCTGCTGCGAGCTTCGCCGCCAGCGCATGGTCTTCGTCACGGTCGGTAAAGGAGTTCAGCACGACATCGGCGCCAGACTTCGCCAGCTCTTCGGCGATGCCTAGCCCGATGCCCGAGTTCGACCCGGTAACGATCGCGGTCTTGCCGCCCAGTTCCACCTTCATGACAGACTCTCCATTCTCGCGTCGGCTGCAGGTTACATGCTGCGGATGCAAATGGAACAGCGCCCGGTTGCGGCGGCATGACATCGCGGCACGAATCCGCGAGCCGGAATGAAAAAAACGCCGGCACGAGGCCGGCGTTAAGTCATGAGGCAGGTTTCATACAGGCAAGAAACCTATCGAGCAGTAACCTCTATATACGCCCCCTGAAGACGCTATCCAAGCTAAAAGTTTGAATATTCTCTCCGGCTTGGCTAGGGTCCGGTCCCAAGAAAAACAGGCAGGCAGGAAGAGTTTCCAGAATGAGATCGATGAATTTCGCATTCGCCGCGATGGCTGTTGCCTGTCTAGCCGGATTGATGCCCGCCGCGGTGAAAGCAGAACCAAGCCACGGCATAGCTATGTATGGGGCGCCCGCGCTCCCACCGGATTTTGTGTCCCTACCCTATGCGAACCCCGAAGCACCCAAGGGCGGACGCATCGTTTTCGGCGAATCGGGCGGCTTCGATTCGCTCAATCCCTTCATCATCAAGGGTAACCCTCCCGCGGGGCTATCTGCCCTGACAGTCGAGACACTTATGGGCCGTTCTTATGACGAACCCTTCTCGCTTTACGGGCTTCTGGCCGAATCGATCGACACCGATCCCGACCGGACCTGGGTAGAGTTCACCCTGCGCGAGAATGCCCGATTCTCGGACGGCAAGCCGGTGACGGTCGAGGATGTGATCTGGTCCTTCGAGACGCTCGGCACCAAGGGCTCGCCCCGCTATGCAGCGGCCTGGGCAAAGATCGCCAAGGCCGAGCAGACCGGCCCGCGTTCGGTGCGCTTCACCTTCAACGCAAAAGACCGTGAACTGCCCCTGATCCTCGGCCTGCGCCCGGTGCTGGAGAAGGCCCAGTGGGACGGCAAGGACTTCACCGCTTCCTCGCTCGAGGCGCCGATCGGCTCGGGGCCCTATGTCGTGGGCGAGTTCGAGCCGGGCCGCTTCATCACCTACAAGAAGAACCCCGACTGGTGGGGCAAGGACCTGCCGTTCAACCGCGGCCAGCACAACCTGGACGAGATCCGCTACGAGTATTTCGGCGATGGCGGCGTGGTCTTTGAGGCCTTCAAGGCCGGCGAGATCACCAGCTACCGTGAGACAAACCCGGTGAAATGGGCCGAGAACTTCAATTTCCCGGCGGTCACGGCGGGCGATGTCGTCCTGTCCGAGATCCCGCACCATCGCCCCTCGGGCATCGACGGCTTCGCCTTCAACACCCGCAAGCCGGTCTTCGCCGACTGGCGGGTGCGGCAGGCACTGATCCTGGCTTTCAACTTCGAATTCATCAACCAGACGCTCACCAACGGCATCGAGCCGCGCATCCAGTCCTATTTCTCGAACTCGGTCCTCGGCATGGCGCCGGGGAAACCCGCCGAGGGGGCGGAGCTGGAGCTGCTCGCCCCCTACAAGGACAGCCTCCTGCCGGGTGCCATCGACGGCTACGCCCTGCCCGTGGCCGAGGGTGGCGAGGCCAATCGCAAGAACATCCGGGCCGCGATGAAACTGCTCGAGGAGGCAGGCTGGGCGACGGATGCGGACGGCGTGCTGAAGAACGCCGCAGGCGAACCCTTCGCCTTCGAGATCCTGTTGCAGCAGGGCGAGGACGAGATCCTCTCGATCGCCAACATTTATGTCGAGGCGCTGAAGCGGCTGGGCATCGAGGCCCGCGTCACCACGGTGGACAGCGCCCAGTACAAGGAGCGCACCAACGCCTACGACTTCGACATGACCCATTATATCCGCTCGCTGTCGCTCTCGCCCGGCAACGAGCAGGTCCTTTACTGGGGGTCGAAGGGCGCGACCGAACCCGGCACGCGCAACTGGATGGGGATCAACTCGCCGGCGGTGGACGGGCTGATCCAGACGATGCTCGAGGCCCAGCAGGAAGAAGAGTTCGTCTCGACGGTCCGGGCACTGGACCGGGTGCTGACCAGCGGGCGCTATGTCATCCCGTTCTGGTATTCCGACGTCTCGCGCATTGCCCATCGCAAGGAGTTGCATTACCCCGCGCGGCTGCCGATCTATGGCGACTGGATCGGCTTCCAGCCGGACGTCTGGTGGTATCAGGACTGACCGGCCTGCAAACGGCCCAAGATTTCGGAGGACAGACAGGCATGACCACGATCCGCACCCTCGCCCTCATCGCCACGCTCGCGCTTGCCGCCTGCAACACCGTCGCGGGTGTCGGTCAGGACATCACCGGCGGCGCGCAGGCAGTCGGCAACATGATCGGCGGTGGCTACTGATCATCCCGGTCTGACGGCCGCGCCGGAGCAAACTCCTTCGAAGAAATTTGCCAAAGGTCCTCGAAGACTTTTGGTGCCGCGCCTGACAGGAACGCTCTGGCGCGCTGCAAGCGCCCCCAATTCACACCAGCGACGTCACCCAAAGCACCGTCGCGTCCTCTTCCGAGACCGAGACGACGTTGTGCCCCATGGTCGCGTCGTAATAGGCGCTGTCGCCGCGCTTCATCTCCACCGGCTCGTAGAACTCGGTGTAGAGGCGGATGACCCCGGTCAGGACATAGAGGAACTCCTCGCCGTCATGGCGGATCCAGCCGTCGAATTCGTCCATGTCCCGGGCGCGGATGCGGGCGCGGTATGGCAGCATCTGCTTGCGGGTCAGTTGCGCGGCGAGTAGCTCGTGCTCGTAGGTCGTGGTGGCCTGCGCCTGCCCCTCGCCCGCCCGCGTCACCGCGCGCCGGCCTGTCACCTGCGCCTTGGACGGCGGGGTGAAGAGCTGCGGGACCGAGATCGCCAGCCCCTCGGCCAGCTTCTTCAGCGCCTCGTAGGTGGGCGACATCTGGCCGTTCTCGATCTTCGAGAGCGTCGAGCGCGCCAGCCCCGCCTGCACCGCCGCCTGTTCCAGCGTCCAGCCCCGTGCCTTGCGCAGGTCGCGCACCCGCTGGCCGAGGTTCAGCGGCTCGACAGGCGCATCCGCCCCGCTCTCGCGCGCGATGCGGATCAGGCTGGGACCATCGATGCTGGACTTCGCAACTTTGCTCATGGCCTTGTGCATTACGGCAGGGCAGCCCGCCTTGCAACGGCCGGGACAGGGGCGTAAGTCCGGATGATGCCCCTTTCGATCATCGACACCGGACCGCCGCAGGCTTGTCCGCGGCCCTTCAACCTCGCGCATCATGTGCTGGCGCGGGGCGAGGCGACGCCGGACAAGAACGCGCTGCAGATCGTCTCCCCGCGCGGCGCCGAACGGTGGAGCTATGGCCGCCTGATCGCTGCCGTGCGCGGCTGCGGTGCGGGCCTTCTGGCGCGCGGCTTCGCCCCCGGCGACCGGGTCCTGCTGCGGATCGGGCATGAGGTGGCTTTCCCGATCGCCTTCCTTGGCTGTGTCGCCGCCGGCCTCGTGCCGGTGCCGACCTCGACCCAGTTGACCGAGGGCGAGGTGGACCGCCTCGCCGCCCTGCTCCGCCCCGCTCTGGTCATCGCCGGAACAGGCGTACTGCGCCCTTCGGATCCGACGCTGCCGGTGGTGACGACCGACGAGATCGCCGAGATGGAGAAGCTCGCCCCCTGCGACTGGGCGATGGGCGATCCGGATCGGCTGGCCTACATGGTCTTCACCTCGGGCAGTTCCGGGACCCCGCGTGCGGTCATGCATGCCCACAGGGCCGTCTGGGCGCGGGAGATGATGCGCGACGGCTGGACCGGCCTGACGGAGAGCGACCGGCTGATGCATGCCGGGGCCTTCAACTGGACCTACACCCTCGGCACCGGGCTGATGGACCCCTGGGCGGCGGGCGCGACGGCGCTGATCCCGGCGGCGGGGGTCACCCCCGACCAGTTGCCGCTGCTGATGAAACGCTTCGACGCGACGATCTTCGCCGCCGCTCCTGGCGTGATCCGTCAGATGCTGCGTGCGACCGTGCCGGCGCTGCCCCGGCTGCGCCACGGCCTTTCGGCCGGGGAAAGCCTGCCCCGCGCGCTCCGCGCCGAATGGCGGGCGGTGACCGGCACCGACCTGCACGAAGCGCTCGGCCTGTCGGAATGTTCGACCTTCGTCTCCTCCTCGCCCTCCCGACCTGCTCCCGAGGGGGCCATCGGCTACGCCCAACCTGGCCGCCGACTGGCGGTGCTCGGCGAGACCGGGGCGCCGGTCCCGGTCGGGCAACCGGGTATCCTTGCAGTCGCCACAGACGATCCCGGCCTGTTCCTCGGCTATTTTGAGGCCAAAGAGGAAACAAAGGCGAAATTCGCTGGGGATTGGTTCCTGACGGGCGACACCGTCGCGATGGCCGAGGACGGCGCCTTCCACTATCTGGGCCGTAGCGACGACATGATGAACGCGGGCGGCTACCGCGTCTCTCCAGTCGAGGTCGAGGCGGCAATCGCGGGCTTCCCGGGGCTGCAGGAGGTTGCCGCGGCCGAGGTCGCCGTCCGGCCCTCGGTCACGGTGATTGCATGCTTCTACACCTCCGACAGGGACCTGGACGAGGCGGCGCTTGCCGCGCATGCCGCTTCGCGCCTCGCCCGCTACAAGCAGCCGCGCCTCTTCCTGCGGGTCGAGGCGCTTCCAAAGAACGCCAACAACAAGGTCCTGCGCCGCGTCCTGCGGCAGGACTGGGAGTCCCGTCATGGTTCGGCTTGATATCTTTTCCGACCCCGTCTGCCCCTGGTGCTATATCGGCAAGGGCAATCTCGACCGCGCACTCGAGGCGCATCCGGGCCATCCCTTCACGATCGAGTGGCAGCCCTTTCAGCTGAACCCCGACATGCCCCCCGAGGGCGTGGACCGCGCCCAGTGGCTCGAGGCGCGCTTCGGCAGCCGGCAGCGGGTGATCGACATGCATGTCCAGATCGAGAAGATCGCGGCAGAGGCCGGTGTCACCATGGAATTCGCCAGGATGACGCGGATACCGAACACGGTTGACGCCCACCGGCTGATCCACTGGGCGGGCCTCGAGGAAAAGCAAAGCCCGATGGTTGCCGCCTTGTTCCGCGCCTATTGGCGCGAAGGGCGCGACATCGGCGAGGCGGGCGTGTTGGCCGATCTTGCTGCCGAAACCGGGCTTGACCGGGCGATGGTGGAACGCCTGCTCGCCTCGGATGCCGACCGCCAGATGATCCTGGACCGCGACGCGCATGCCCGCAGTCGTGGCATCAATGCCGTGCCGACCTACATCATCGCTGACCGCTACGTCGTCTCGGGGGCGCAGCCTCCGGCTCTCTGGGGGCAGGTCATCGACGAGCTCGCCAAAAAGGCCAGGGAATGACCCCGACCAAACCCCTTCCCCAGGCCGAGTTCATCGCGCTGGTCGCGATGCTGTTCGCCACGATCGCCTTCTCGATCGATTCCATGCTGCCGGCACTGCCCTCGATCGCGGTCGAGCTTTCGCCCGATAATCCGAACGCGGCGCAACTCGTGGTGACAAGTTTCGTCCTCGGCATGGGGATTGGCACCTTCTTCGCCGGACCTATCTCGGATGCGTTCGGCCGAAAGCGGGTCATCCTTGTCGGCTCTGCGCTTTACTGTCTTGGCGCAATGCTGGCCTGGGCGGCGCCCTCGCTCGATCTGATCCTGGCCGCACGCGTGCTGCAGGGGCTGGGCGCTGCCGCGCCGAGGATCGTGTCGCTGGCCATGGTGCGAGACAACCATTCCGGCCGGGCGATGGCACGGATCATCAGCTTTGCAATGATCGTCTTCATGCTGGTTCCAGCACTCGCCCCGGCGATGGGCATGGCGATCATCCATGTCGCCGGTTGGCGCAGCCTGTTTCTGGCCTTCGTGGTCTTCTCGGTCGTGGCTAATCTGTGGCTCGGCCTGCGTCAGCCCGAGACGTTGCCCCCCGAGCGGCGCCGGCCCCTGCATCTGGGCTCCCTCGCCCGCGCCTTTGCCGAGGTCTATTCGCACCGGACGGTGCAGCTTGCGACGGCGGTCATGTCCCTCTGCTTCGGGATGCTGTTCGGCACGATTTCGTCGATCCAGCCGATTTTCGAGCAAAGCTTCGACCGGGCCGAGACCTTTCCTTTTTGGTTCGCGTTGGTCGCCCTGTTCTCCGCGGCCTCAAGCTTTACCAACGCGCGGCTGGTCATGCGGCTTGGCATGCGCCACCTCATCACCCTGGCCCTGTCCGTGATCCTGGGCGCGACCGCGCTCGTTCTTGTTCTGACCTTCAGCGGCAGCCTTCCGGACAGTGCCTTCTTCGCTGTCTTCGTGATCTGGATGGTCGTGCTGTTCTTCATGATGGGCATGATCATGGGCAACCTGAACGCGCTGGCCCTGGAGCCGGTTGGCCATATCGCCGGCATGGCGGCCTCGGCCGTCGGGGCGATCTCGACCGTCCTGGGGGTAGCGCTGGCGGCACCGCTTGGCCTTGCCTTCGACGGCACGCCGCTGCCACTGATGATCGGCGTCGGACTCTTTGCCCTGCTGGGTCGCAGCCTGATGGCAGTCATGCCGCGGCGGGTGGCTGCCTGACCGGACCAAGATGCTTTGGAAGGATCTTGGCAAATCTCTTCGAAGAAAATTGCGGCGAAGGCCTCAGGCCTTCGCCTTGACGACCTGCTCGGCCAGGTCGCGGGCGATAGCGAAGGCGCCCTTGATGCGTTCGCTTTCCGTCTTCCACTCTTGCAGAAGCACGATCTTGTTGCCGCTGACCTTCGCCCCCGGACCCTGAGCCTTGAGGAAATCGACAAGCCCCGCCGGATTGGCGAATTTGTCGTTGTGGAACTGGACGGTCGCCCCCTTGGGCCCGCCGTCGATCCTGCTGATCCCGGCGCGTTTGCACATCGCCTTGATGCGGACGATCAGCATCAGTGTGTTGACCTCCTTCGGCAGCGGGCCGAAGCGGTCGATCAGTTCGGCGGCGAAGCCTTCCAGTTCCACCTTGGTCGTCAGCGAGGACAGCCGCCGGTAAAGGCCCAGCCGCACGTCGAGATCGGGGATATACTCCTCGGGGATCAGCACCGGCACACCGAGGTTGATCTGCGGCGCCCATTGATCGTCGGCATCGGTCAGCCCGGCGATCTCGCCCGAGCGGATCTTCTGGATCGTCTCCTCCAGCATCTGCTGGTAAAGCTCGTAGCCGACTTCCTTGATATGGCCCGACTGCTCCTCGCCCAAAAGGTTGCCCGCGCCCCTCAGGTCGAGGTCGTGGCTGGCAAGGTTGAACCCGGCCCCGAGGCTGTCGAGCGACCCCAGAAGTCGCAGCCGTTTCATCGCCTGCGGCGTCAGCGGCGCGCGCGGCTTTGTCGTCAGGTAGCAGTAGGCGCGCGTCTTGGCCCGGCCCACACGCCCCCGGATCTGGTAAAGCTGGCTCAGTCCAAACATGTCGGCGCGATGCACGATCATCGTGTTGGCGGTCGGGATGTCTAGGCCCGACTCCACGATGGTCGTGGACAGGAGGACGTCGTATTTCCCGTCGTAGAATTCGTTCATCCGCTCGTCGAGATCGCCCGCGGCCAGCTGGCCATGCGCGATGACATAGGTCACCTCCGGCACATGGGTCTTCAGGAAATCCTCGATATCCGGCAGGTCCTTGATCCGCGGCACGACAAAGAAGCTCTGCCCGCCGCGATAGCGTTCCCGCAAGAGCGCCTCGCGCAGCGTCACGGTATCGAATTCAGAAACGTATGTTCGTATTGCCAGACGGTCCACCGGAGGCGTCGCGATGATCGACAGGTCGCGAACACCGGTGAGGCTCAGTTGCAGCGTGCGCGGGATCGGCGTAGCGGTCAGGGTCAGGACGTGGACCTCGGACCGCATCTCCTTCAGCCGCTCCTTGTGGGCGACACCGAAATGCTGCTCCTCGTCGATGATGAGCAGGCCAAGCGACTTGAAACGGATGCCCTTTGCCAGAAGCGCATGGGTGCCGATGCAGATATCGACCGAGCCGTCGGCCAAGCCCGCCCGCGTCTTGTTGGCCTCGCCCTGCGAGACGAAGCGCGACAGTTGCCGGACCTGCATCGGAAAACCGCGGAAGCGCTCGGCAAAGCTGCGGTAATGCTGCCGGGCGAGCAGCGTGGTGGGGCAGACCACCGCGACCTGCATCCCCGCCATCGCCGCGACGAAGGCCGCGCGCATCGCAACCTCGGTCTTGCCAAAGCCCACGTCGCCCACCACCAGCCGGTCCATCGGACTGCCGGATTCGAGGTCCTTCACCACATCGGCGATGGCCGACAACTGGTCGTCCGTCTCCTGATAGGGGAAGCGCGCCGCGAAGGCCTCCCAGATCGAATGGGGTGCTTCGAGGATCGGCGCGTGGCGCAGGTGGCGCTCGGCGGCGATCCGCATCAGGCGCTCGGCGATCTCGCGGATGCGCTGCTTGAGCTTGGCCTTCTTCGCCTGCCAGGCCCCGCCGCCCAGCTTGTCGAGCAGCCCCTCCTCGTGCCCGTAGCGGCTGAGAAGCTCGATGTTCTCGACCGGCAGGTAAAGCCTAGCCTCCTCGGCATATTCGATCAGAAGGCAGGCATGGGGCGCGCCTAGCGCGGTGATCGTCTCGAGCCCCTTGTAGCGGCCGACGCCATGCTCGACATGCACGACCAGATCGCCCGGGGTCAGCGTGTTGATCTCGCTGACGAAATTCTCGGCCTTGCGCTTCTTGCGCGGCTTGGCGACCAGCCGGTCGCCCAGCACGTCCTGCTCGGAGATGACGGCTAGCCCCGGCGCGGTGAAGCCCTGCTCCAGCGGCCAGATGGCGAGGAACAGCTTGCCCCTGCCTTCGGCAACGTCGCGCATGTCGCGGATTTCGGTCGCCGCCGTCAGGCCCTGATCCTCGATCAGCCCCTTCAGTCGCTCGCGGGCGCCTTCGGACCAGCTGGCAATGATGACCTGATGATCGGCGCGGAGCGCGCGAACATGGTCGGCCAAGGCCCCGAAAAGACTGATGCTTTCCTGCTGCCGCTCCGGCGCGAAGTTCCGCCCGATCCGCCCGCCCGCATCCAGCACGCCCGGCCCCGGCGATTGCGGCAATGGCGAAAGCTGGATCACCCGGTGCCCCGCAACCGCCTTTTCCCATGCCGCATCGTCGAGATAGAGCAGGTCCGGCGCAGCGGGCTTGTAGACCGTGTCCATCCGCCCTTTCTGCCCCATGGCCTCGCGCCGCGAGTCAAAGGCATCCGCTACCGCTTCCCACCGGGACAAGCGGGCGGGGGTGATCTGGTCGTCGAGCATCACCGAAGCTTCGGGCAGATAGTCGAACAGCGTCTCGAGCCGCTCGTGGAAGAAGGGCAGCCAGTGCTCCATCCCCTGATGCTTGCGGCCCGCACTGACCGCCTCGTAAAGCGGGTCATCGGTGCCAGCCGCACCGAATTCGAGGCGATAGGTCTGCCGGAACCGGGTGATCGCGGCCTCGTCCAGCATAACCTCGGATACGGGTGCGAGTTCGACCGCATTCAGCTTCTCGATCGTGCGTTGCGACTCGGCATCGAAGCGCCGCGCGCCGTCCAGAACATCACCGAAGAAATCCAGCCGCACCGGCCCGGTCGGACCCGGCGGATAGATGTCGACGATCCCGCCCCGAATGGCATAGTCGCCCGGCTCGGTCACGGTCGATGTCGGCGAGAATCCCATCCGGGCGAGATAGCCCTTCAGCCGCTCCTCATTCACGCGGGCGCCGACCATGGCGCTGAAGGACGCCTCGCGCAGCACCTCGCGCGCCGGGATCCGCTGAGTGGCGGCATTCAGCGTCGTCAGAAGCACGAAAGGACCGGCGAGCCCCCCGGCCAGCGCCGCCAGCGTCGCCATCCGCGCCGCCGAGATCTCCGGGTTGGGCGAGACGCGGTCATAGGGCAGGCAATCCCAGGCGGGCAGCGTCAGAACCGCCAGGTCGGGCGCAAAGAAGGCCAGCGCCGTGCGCATCGCCTCCATCCGCTTGTCGTCGCGCGCGACATGGACGACCGGCGCGCCGCGCGCGGCTTCCTTGGCCACCTGGCGGGCGTCGAAGCCTTCCGGCGCGCCGCCCAGCAAAATCCGCGTCTCAGCCATGCCGGCCATCCAAGCTCCGAAGGTTCACGTCCGCCGCGCCGCTCAGGCGCCCAGTCCGCCAATCTGCAGGTTCTGCCACATCCCCCACATAGAGGTGATGAAGATCGAGACCATGCCGATCGCCTGAACGATCAGGCGATGACGGTTGAGCAGGCGGTAAAGCGGCTCTCCCCCCTCGGTTAGCGCCGCGGCCTTGTGCGCGGTGTGCAGCGTCAGCATCGCCACGATCGTCATCGGCGCCACGATCAGGAACAGGGCCTGCGCGAATTCGACCCAGTACCAGAACCCAAGCGTGACCAGCGCCGTCAGGAGGAAAAAGACAAAGCCCAGCAGCCAGATGCCCGAGACATGGACGATGTAGAGCATCCGGCTGACGTTGATGCGCACAAGTGAGTGCAGGTCCTCGGCCGCCTGCCCGCCATGCCTCCGCGCGCGACTGATCATGTCAAAGGGCACGCCCAGAACCCAGTGGCTGGTCGTCGACCAGACCACGGCCAGCATGATCCAGTACCAGAGGTTGGAAAACGACCTCAGGTCGATCAGTTCGAAGACGCTGTGATACCAGTTCACCCTGCCTGCCCCTTGCAGTTGTCCGCCCGGTCCTGCCTTAGTGCCGGCGTGGCGGAATTCCTACCCTTGAGGATGCGGGATTTCCATGTCACCCAACAAAAAAACCTGTAGCCGAGGACAGTCCGATGCGCCCCGTCCAAGCCGCCTTCCCCGCCGCCCGCTTCCGCCGCCTCCGCCGCACCGAGGCTTTGCGCGATCTGGTGCAGGAACATCGCCTGACGGTGAAGGACCTGATCTGGCCTGTCTTCATCCGCGACGGCAAGGCAGTTGAGGAGCCCGTTGCCTCGATGCCGGGCGTGAACCGTCTGTCGCTCGATCGCCTGCTTGGCGCTGCCGAAGCGGCCCACAAGCACGGCATTCCGGCGATCTGCCTGTTCCCCTATACCGATCCCTCGGTAAAGACCGAGACCTGCGAAGAGGCCTGGAACCCGGACAACCTGACCAACCGGGCGATCCGCGCGCTGAAGGCGGAGCTGCCCGATCTGGCGGTGATGACCGACGTGGCGCTCGACCCTTACAACGCCAACGGCCATGACGGGCTTGTACGCGACGGGATCATCCTGAACGACGAATCCGTCGAGGCGCTGGTGCGCATGACCCTGGTCCAGGCCGACAGCGGCGCCGACATCATCGGGCCGTCCGACATGATGGATGGCCGGATCGGCGCCATGCGGGCGGCTCTGGAATCGGCCGGCCACAAGGACGTGGCGATCCTGTCCTATGCGGCGAAATATGCCTCGGCCTTCTACGGCCCGTTCCGCGACGCGGTCGGGGCCTCGGGCGCGCTCAAGGGCGACAAGAAGACCTACCAGATGAATCCGGCCAACAGCGACGAGGCCCTGCGCCTGATCGAGCGCGACCTGCGCGAGGGCGCCGACATGGTGATGGTCAAGCCGGGGATGCCCTATCTCGACATCTGCCGCCGCGTGAAGGACACCTTTGGCGTGCCGACCTATGCCTACCAGGTCTCGGGCGAATACGCGATGATCCAGGGCGCGGCCGAGCGCGGCTGGATCGACGGGCAGAAAGCGATGATCGAAAGCCTTCTCGGCTTCAAGCGCGCGGGTTGCGACGGCATCCTGACCTATTTCGCCCCCGCAGTGGCGAAACTGCTCGACAGCGCGGTCTGAGAATTGGCGGGCCCTCGCCGGTCGGCGGCGGCCCGGCGTGACAGAACAGACAATCAGGTCTATATCTGGGGGATCGGGACAAGAGCCGCACAAAAGGCCGGCTCATCCCAGGCAGAACAAACATCGGGGACCACCCCGGCGAGGCAGGAAAGGCAGATCATGACAGGCATGACCAGAAGGGTCTTTCTCGGCGCGGCAGGCACCGCCAGCTTCGGACTGGCGGCCTGCGCCACGGCCGACCGGACCATGCAGAGCTACGGCGTGAACACCGGCAACGCCGCGCAGATCGACGCGCGCGTGGATTCGACCCGCCAGTTCCTGCTCAGCAAATACCCGGGCACGCGCGATCTCGAAAGCCGCGCGGTCGGCGTCCTGTGGATGCCGCTTGTCACCGAGGCCGGCCTTTTCATCGGCGGCAGCTACGGGCGCGGCGCGCTGCGCATCAACAACGCCACCGTCGATTACTATGCGATGACCGGCGTGTCCTATGGCATCCAGGTCGGCGCCCAGCAATATGCCCATGCGCTGTTCTTCATGACCCCAGAGGCGCTCGAGGGCTTCCGCCGCAGCCAGGGCTGGACGGCAGGCGCCGACATTACCTATGCGACGCCGGAAAATGGCGGCAATTTCGGAGCCCAAACCACGCAGATCGACCCGGTCGTGGCGCTTGTCTTCGGCCAGCAGGGCATGATGGCGGGCGTAACGCTCGAAGGCTCAAAATACAGCCGGGTCATCCCCTGACGCGGGATTGGCCTTTCGCACCTCTGCCCTGTCTCTTTTGTCCAAATATCCCGGGGGAGTCTGCGCCCTCCCGGGCGCAGACGGGGGCAGCGCCCCCTATTCCCCCTCGAACGCCGTGAGCCGCCGGATCAGCGACGACGTGTCATTGCGCCCCCCGCCCATCCGCTGCACATCCTTGTAGAACTGGTCCACAAGGGCGGTCACCGGTAGGCTCGCCCCGATCTCGTCGGCAGTGTCGAGGCAGATGCCCAGATCCTTGCGCATCCAGTCCACGGCGAATCCGAAATCGAACTTGCCCGCCAGCATGGTCTTGTGACGGTTGACCATCTGCCAGCTTCCCGCGGCGCCCTGGCTGATGACCTCAACCACCGCCTCGCCGTCCAGACCTGCCTTCTGGCCAAAGGCCAGGGCCTCGGCCAGGCCCTGCACCAGACCGGCGATGCAGATCTGGTTCATCATTTTGGCCAGCTGCCCCGCACCGCTGTCGCCCAGGCGGCGACAGATGCGGGAATAGGCGGCGATCACCGGCTCGGCCCGGGCATAGGGCTCGGAATCCCCGCCACACATGACCGACAGGACGCCATTTTCGGCCCCCGCCTGCCCGCCCGAGACCGGCGCGTCGACGAAGCCGAGGCCCTGCTCCGTCGCAAGGGCATGCAATTCGCGCGTGACCTTGGCCGAGACCGTGGTGTGGTCTACAAAGACCGCCCCCGGCGCCATCCCGGCAAAGGCACCGTCCGGCCCGAGGCAGACTGACCGGAGGTCATCGTCATTGCCGACACAGGCCATGACGAACTCGGCCCCCTTCGCCGCCGCACCGGGGGTCGCCGCATGGGCGCCGCCATGCTTCGCAACCCAGTCGACTGCTTTCGCCCCGGTGCGGTTATAGACCGTCACCTCATGGCCCTTCGCGGCCAGATGGCCCGCCATCGGCCCGCCCATCACCCCGAGCCCAAGGAATGCCACCTTCGCCATGTCTTGCCCTCACGTCCGCGTTGGTCGGGTCAAGGCTTCATTGCCATGCCCGGACGGATGCACTAGGAACCGCCTACTTGTCGCCCGTCAAGGTCTGCCCGCGTCCTCCGTCCCCGCCTTCGAAGCTGCTGATGATCATCGCTTTCCGCTGGCTCCTGCGCCTGTTCTCCGGACTGGTCCTGCTGTCGCTTCTGGCGCTGGCGATCCTTTATTACTTCCTGACCCGCTCGCTGCCGGACTACAACGCCAGCTTCACCGAGGCCGGCATCTCGGCCCCGGTCGAGATCGTCCGCAACAATGCCAACGTGCCCCATATCTTTGGCAAGACCGACGAGGACGTATTCTTTGCCCTGGGCTTTGCCCACGCACAGGACCGGCTCTGGCAAATGACGATGTTGCGGCGCACCGCACAGGGCCGCCTGTCCGAGATCTTTGGCCCGCGCACCCAGGCCACGGACGAACTGATCCGCCGCTTCGACATCTACGAGCTTGCGACCCGCTCGGTGGACGCACAGGATGAACCGACGAAGCGCGCGCTCGACGCCTATTCCCGCGGCGTCAACGCCTGGATCGAAGAGGTGAACAAGGGCGCGCGCGGCCGCGGCGCGCCCGAGTTCTTCCTCTTCACGCCCGAAATCGCCGCCTGGCAGCCAGCAGATTCGATCGCGATCCTGAAACTCATGTCGCTGCAGCTCGCGACGCACCTCCAGGACGAGGTGCTGAGGGCCGAGGCTTCGCTGGTCCTGACCGACCGGCAGCTGCGCGACATCCTGCCCGACGATCCGCAGCAGCCGATCGCCGCCCTGCCCGATTATGCCAGCCTCATGCCCGGGCCGGTCCCCGGGGCGCAGGCGGTGAAACAGGCGTCGGCGGATCCCTTCTCTCCCTTCCCCGCGCGCGGTCTGGGGGGCGCCTCGAACGCCTGGGCCGCCGCGCCAGCTCGTTCCGCCGCGGGCGGCACGCTTCTGGCAAATGACCCGCATCTGGAATTCGCCGCACCGACCACCTGGTATCTCGCCCGTCTTGAACTGCAATCGGGCGGCGTGATCGGCGCGACGATTCCCGGCATCCCGGCGGTATTCCTCGGGCGGTCCGAGGCGCTTGGCTGGGGGTTGACCTCGTCCTATCTCGACGATCAGGACGTCCATATCGAAAAGGTGAACCCCGACAACCCCGAGCAATACCTGACCCCCGACGGCTGGAAGCCCTTCGAGACCCGCCGCTCGATCCTGACGATCAAGGATGCCCCGCCGGTCACTCTGACCCTGCGCTGGACCGAGAACGGCCCGGTCCTGCCCGGCACCCATTTCGACCTCGCCGCGATCACGCCGCCCGGACATGTCGCCTCGGTCTCCTGGACCGCGCTCAGCGACAAGGACACATCCATGACCGCCGCGATCCGGATCATGGGGGCGAAGACCATCGAACAGGGCATTGCCGCGGGCGAGCTGGTCATCGCCCCGTCGCAGAACCTGATGCTGGCCGACAAGGACGGGATCGCCATGCAGCTCATCGGACGCATGCCGATCCGCGACCCGAAGAACCAGAGCCTCGGCCGGATGCCGACCCCGGGATGGATGGCCGAGAACCGCTGGCAGGGCTACTACCCCTATGCCGACAATCCGCGCTTCGTGAACCCGAAGTCGGGCATCCTCGGCAACACCAACAACAAGATCACCGACGCTCCCTTCCCGCGCCACGTCTCCTTCGACTGGGGCGACACCGAGCGCATCCAGCGCTGGCTGAAACTCATGCAATCGCGCGAGGTCCATACCCGCGAAAGCTTCATCGAGGCGCAGCTCGACACCGTGTCCAGCGCCGCGCGCACCCTTCTGCCGCTGGTCGGCGCCGATCTGTGGTTCACCGGCGAGGCCGCGCCCGCCGGCACACCCGAGGGCCAGCGCCAGCAGGCCTTGAAGCTGCTCGCGGCCTGGAACGGCGAGATGAACGAACACCTGCCGGAACCGCTCATCTACGCGGCCTGGATGCGCGCCTTGCAGGACCGGCTGATCCGTGACGATCTCGGCCCCCTGGCCGACAAGTTCACCCATGTCGATCCGGTCTTCATCGAGCGGGTCTACCGCAACACCGAGGGCGCCTCGGCCTGGTGCGACATCATCCAGTCCTCACCCACCGAAAGCTGCACCGACATCGCCCGCATGGCGCTCGACGATGCCCTCGTCTCGCTGACCGATCGCTACGGGCCGAACATCGAAAGCTGGCGGTGGGGGGACGCGCACGAGGCGCATCAGGACCATCCGGTGCTCGGCCAGATCCCGGTGCTGCGCCATCTCGTCAACATCCGCCAGTCCACGAGCGGCGACGACGACACGCTGATGCGCGGCATGACCAGCGGCAAGGGCGCCAATCCCTTCGTCAACGTCGCGGGCGCCGGCTATCGCGGCGTCTATGACTTCGCCGATCCCGACAGCTCGGTCTTCATCATCTCGACCGGCCAGTCCGGCCACCCCCTCAGCCGCTACTACGACGACCTGGGCGAGCTTTGGCGGCGGGGCGAGTATACGCCCATGTCGCTCGACCCGGACCTTGCCCGCGCGGCGGCAGTGGGCATCACGACGCTGAACCCCGAATGACCGAACTCCGGACGCCCCGCCTGAAGCTGCGCCGCGCCCGCCCCGAGGATCTGGACGCGGTCCACGCGCTTCTGTCCGACCCGCGCCTGATGCGATACTGGTCGACGCCCGAGCATGAGACGCTGGACCAGACCCGCGCCTGGCTCGACGCGATGGTCGCAGCCGGAGCGGCCAGCGATGCCGCCCTTGCGCGCGGCGAACCGGCCGAGAGCGACGATTTCCTGATCGAGCACCAGGGCCGGGTGATCGGCAAGGCCGGCGCCTGGAAGCTGCCCGAGGTCGGCTTCCTGATCGCCACCCGCTTCCATGGCCAGGGCCTGATGCGCGAGGCGATGGAGGCGGTCATCCCCCATCTCTTCGCCAGCCATCCCATTCCCCGCCTGACCGCCGATGCCGATCCCCGCAACGCCGCCTCGATCGGGCTTCTGACGCGCCTCGGCTTCACCGAGACCCACCGCGCCGAACGCACGATCCTGTGGCGCGACGAATGGTGCGACAGCGTCTATTTCGCGCTCGAGCGTCCCGCAGCGCCCGGCATCACCGATCTTCGCGCGCTCCTCGCCGGCATGGAGCCGGTCCTGCGCCCCGGCCGCTATGTCTTCGCCACCACCACCGACAGCGAGGCAGTTGCGTCCGCCAACGCGGTGATGCGCTTCGCCGAGGCCGAGGGCACGACGCTGATCCTCGCGCCCGAGGAAGCCGCCCGTCTGAAGCTTGATGCCGTCTTTGCCTGCCGGATGATCACGCTCAACGTGACCTCCTCGCTTCAGGCCGTCGGCTTCCTCGCCACGATCACCGCCGAACTGGCGAAGCTCGGCATGGGCGTCAACCCGGTCTCGGGCTTTCACCACGACCACCTGTTCGTGCCGGAAGATCGCGCCGAAGACGCTCTCTTGGCCCTGCGCGCGCTTTCAGCGACCCGCCGCTGACACCCAGCTTCTTCTGTTCCCAAATATCCTCGGGGGGAGGCGCGGCCAGTGGCCGCGACCGGGGGGCAGACAGCCCCCCGTCCCGCCTCACAACTCGCGGAAGCGCTTTTCCTGACGCGCCGTCCAGCGCACGGTCAGGCGATAGCCGTCCTCACCCTGTGCCTCGTCCTCCACCACACCCTGCTGGTGCAGCCAGGCGCGCCGCCGCCCGTCCTCGAAATCGAGCGTCAGGACACGCTCGGTCTTCTCCTCCTCGAACGCCTCCGAAATCGCCTCCAGCAGACGGGGCAATCCCTCGCCCGTCAGCGCCGACAGGGCAAAGATCTCGGGGCTGCGCGCGGCCTGCACCACCAGCGCCTCACGCCGGTCCTCCGGCAGCAAATCGAGCTTGTTCCAGACTTCGAAGCGCGGTGTCGTCTCGGCAACGCCGAGGCTCGCGAGGATGTCATTCACATCCGCCGCCTGTTCCTCGGTCTCGGGATGGCTGATGTCGCGGACATGAAGGATCAGGTCCGCCTCCAGCACCTCTTCCAGCGTGGCGCGGAAGGCGGCGACCAGTTGCGTCGGCAAATCGCTGATGAAGCCCACCGTGTCCGACAGGATCACCTTGCGCCCCGAGGGCAGCAGCACCCCGCGCATCGTCGGGTCGAGCGTGGCAAAGAGCATGTCCTTGGCCAGAACCTCGGCTCCGGTCATGCGGTTGAAGAGCGTCGACTTGCCGGCGTTGGTGTAGCCGACCAGCGCCACCACCGGAAACGGCACCTTGCGCCGCGCCGCGCGGTGCAATTCGCGCGTCTTGACCACCCGCTCCAACTGGCGCTTGAGCTTCACCACCTGGTCGTCGATGGCCCGGCGGTCGCTCTCGATCTGCGTCTCGCCCGGCCCGCCGACAAAGCCGAAACCGCCGCGCTGACGCTCGAGGTGGGTCCAGGCCCGCACCAGCCGCGTCCGCTGGTAGCTGAGTGCGGCAAGCTCCACCTGCAGCACGCCCTCGCGCGTCCTTGCCCGGTCGGCGAAGATCTCGAGGATCAGCCCGGTCCGGTCGAGCAGCTTGCAGCCCCATTCCTTTTCGAGGTTGCGCTGCTGCACCGGGCTGACCGGTCCATCGACCAGCACAAGGCCGATCTCCAGTTCCTTGAACCGCGCCTTCAGCTCCTCGACCTTGCCCGAGCCGAACAGCGTCCCCGGCGTCACGCGGGACACGCGCACGACTTCGGCCCCGAGAACCTCCATCTCGGGCAGGGCGGCGGCCAGCGAAACCGCTTCGGCCAGACCATGTTCGGGCAGCCTGCGGGTCTTTTCGCCCTTCAGGTCAGGGTGCAGGACATAGGCGCGGGTCGGACCCGGCGCCGTGCCGTCGTCGGACGCGGTCAGTCTTCGCCCTCGTACAGGTTGATCGGCGCGCCCGGCATGATGGTCGAGATCGCATGCTTGTAGACAAGCTGCGACTGGCCATCGCGGCGCAGAAGCACACAGAAATTGTCAAACCAGGTGATCACGCCCTGCAGTTTCACCCCGTTGATGAGGAAAATCGTCACCGGAACCTTCGCCTTACGCACATGGTTGAGAAATGCGTCCTGCAAATTCTGTTTATCGGCAGCCATAGGATTCTTCAGTCCTTGTTGTGTCCGTTTACTTTTTTTGTTGCCCGTCCCGGTCGCCGGCGCGGCACCCGATGATGACAGGAGCAAGTATGATGCGTGAAAGATTCGGATTCCAGCCCCAAAACGGCGCATTTCACGGGCTGTGGCCGACTAGCGTCGCCAGCTGTCCGGGATCAGCAAGGCCAGGATCGCCAATGTCTCGAGCCGCCCCACCACCATCGCGGCGGCAAGGATCACCTTGGCCCCGGAATCGAGCGTGGCGTAACTCAGCGGTGCATCGGCACCGACCTGGGCGAGCGGGCCTGTCGTCGACAGCGCCGCGACGGTGAAGATCATCGCCGGTTCGAATCCGAGCCCGGTCATGGTCAGGAATGCCATCGTGACCGCGATCGAGATCGCGAAGAGCATGAAGAAGATCCAGGCGACATAGGCGCCTTCCCCACGCAACCGACGTGCCACCGCCCCTTCGCCGCCCACGAAATGCGGCAGGATCATCAACTCAAGCTCGTGCTCGCCGTGCTTGAACAGCGCGTAAACCCGCAAAAGCTTTACCCCGCCCGCCGCGGTCGCCACGCCGCCCCCGATCAGGGCCAGTCCCACAAGGATCAGCCCGGACGATCCCGGCCCGGCCCAAAGCCGCGCCGCCTGCCAGTCTTCCGAGACGAATCCCGTTGTCGTCAGGAAGGATAGGGTCGTGAACAGCGATCCCCACAGGGCCCGAAGCGCCCCGAACAGGTCGCGGGCCTGATCCTCGGCGTAGCGCCCGGTCCAGTGCTGGAGGAACAGGAACAGTGGCAGGATGCCGATGCAAACCAGCGCCATCCGCACTTCGGGGTCACGCCACAAGGGCAGGTCGACCCGGGTCGGCAGGCGGGTGAACATCGCCCGCCGCGTGATCGCGAAGGCGAAGAACAGGAAGATCATCAGTTCGCCCAGCCGACCGGACTGCCCCTCGCTCAGGTCCCGCTGCGGCGAGATGCCGCTTGTCGACAGGGTCGACATCGCATGGCTCAGCGCGACGATCCCGGTCTCGCCCGCAGTCAGAAGCAGGATCCACAGCAAGAGCGTCAGCCCGCCATAGACCGGAAACAGCTCAAGCGCGTGACGCACGATCCGTTCCGACGGATCGGCAATCCGGGTGATCTGCTGTGTTCCGGGCTTTGACCGCCCGACCGAGCCGCCCGAAATCACCTCGAACCCGCCAAGGTTCAGCGGAGCAAGAACTGCGATGGCCGACAGAAGCACGAAGAACCCGCCCAGCCAGCCGACCAGCGCCCGCCACAGGTGCAGGCTTGCCGGAAGGCGCGCCGGCTCGTCATAGACCGTTGCGCCGGTGGTGGTGAAGGCGGACACCATTTCAAACCAGGCGTTCATGAATGTCGTGTTCTGAACGGCGTGATGAAACGGGACAGCCAGGACAGGCGGCAGGACGACATAGGCCAGCACAACGCCCGCGAGCTGGCTACGGACCAGGTTGCGCGGGCGGTGATTGGCGGTCGCGATGGCGATCATCGCGGTCAGGAACAGGAACAGAAGCGCCGCATAGAAAAAGCTGCGCGCCGTCCGGTAGTCGCCGCTCACCATCGCATGTCCCGCCGGCAGGAACATCACCAGCGCCGCGACGGCGAGGAGGATGACCAGAAGGGGGAGTTCGATGAGGCGACGCATGGGCGTCAGAAGAAATCGACAGTGACTTGCAGCAGGCGCTCGACCTCCGGCACGTCCTTGGCCAAGGCGAACATGGCGATCACGTCGCCCTCCTCGATCCGCAGCGTCCCCGTCGGTTTCAGCATCTTCTCGCCCCTCAGGATCAGGCCAACCAGCACCCCGTCGGGAAACTCGATGTCACGGATCAGGCTGCCGGCCAGCGGCGAGGTCGACAGCACCTGCGCCTCGATCACCTCGGCCTCCGCATCACCGATCGAGTAGATCGCCCGGACCCGCCCGTGCCGGATATGGCGCAGGATCGAGGACACGGTCGTCGCGCGCGGGTTGATGTAGGCGTCGATGTCCAGAGGCGCCATAAGCGGCACCAGCGTCGGGTCGTTGACCAGGGCAATCGCCATCGGACAGCCCTCGGCCTTGGCGCGGACGGCGACCAGCATGTTGGTCTTGTCATCATCGGTCACGACCAGCACGGCATCGGCGCGGTCGACATCGGCTTCGGCCAGAAGGTCGCTGTCCATGCCATCACCGTTCAGCACGATGGTCCGCTGCAATGCGTCCGCTGCCCGTTCCGCCGTCTCGCGATCGCGCTCGATCATCTTGACCCGAACCCGGTCGGTCCGCTGCTCCAGCGCGCGGGCCACGGCAAGGCCGACATTGCCACCCCCGATGATGACGACGCGCTCCTGTTTTTTCGTTGTCTTTCCAAATATTTCCAGCGTCCTGTTCACATCCTCTGTCTGGGTGAACACATAGATCTGGTCATCCGCGAGAAGCTGATCCTCGGGGTCGGGCGCGAACAAGCGGTCGTCCCGCCGCACCCCGACCACGATGGCCCGCAGCGTCGAGAACAGGTCGGACAACTGCCGCAGGGGCGTGTTCAGGACCGGGCAATCCTCTTCCAGCGCAATCCCGAGAAGCTGCGCGCGGCCGCCCATGAAGCTTTCGGTATCGAAGGCCGAAGGCGCCGCCAGGCGCTGCAGGGCCGCCTCGGCCACTTCGCGCTCGGGACTGATGACGACGTCGATGGCGACGTGCTTCGAGGTGAAGAGGTCGGAATAGCCCGAGTCGAGATAGTTCTGGGCACGCAGCCGGGCGATCTTGCGAGGGATGTTGAACAGCGCATAGGCGACCTCGCAGGTCACCATGTTCACCTCGTCGGAATGGGTGGCGGCGATCAGCATGTCGGCGTCGCGCGCCCCGGCACGCTCCAGCACGTCCGGGTATGAGGCAAAGCCCGCAACCCCTTGGACATCCAGTGTTTCCGTCGCGCGACGCACCAATTCCGGGTTATTGTCCACGACGGTCACGTCGTTCTTCTCGCCGGACAGGTGCCGCGCGATTTGCCAGCCGACCTGGCCGGCGCCGCAGATGATGACCTTCATGCCGCTCTTCCCGTTGGGCTGCCGTTTCCTGCTTGGCAGATGGCCCGCGACGGGTCAATCCGGGTCGACCCCGTGGTTGCCGACCGCGGCGAAAGGATCAATCCTCGATCTCTTCGCCTTCCAGGTCGTCCTCGTCCTCCAGATGCGCCACCCGCGCCCCGGCCTTCGAGGTCGTGACCACGCCAAGCGACTTGAGCTTTCGATGCAGCGCCGAGCGCTCCATTCCGACGAAGCTTGCCGTCCGGCTGATATTTCCGCCGAAACGGTTGATCTGGGTCAGCAGGTATTCCCGCTCGAACAGTTCACGCGCCTCGCGCAGCGGCAGCGTCGCCAGGGCGCCGCCCAGAACGATCCTGCCTTCGCCCTCGTCCGCGTCATCGCGGCCCGGCATCTCGCGCGCTTCGATCGGGCCAGCGCCTTCGCCCAGGATCAGCACCCGCTCGATGACGTTGCGCAACTGCCGGACGTTGCCCGGCCAATGCATCGTCTGCAGGATCGCCTCGGCTTCCGAGGTCAGCTCGCGCGCGGGCAATCCTTGGGTGCGGTGGAACATCTGGATGAAGTGGCGCGCCAGTTCGGGGATATCCTCGCGCCGATCCTCGAGCGAAGGCACGGCGATCGGCACGACATTCAGCCGGTCGTAAAGTTCCTGCCGGAAGCGGCCCGAGGCGATTTCGGCCTTCAAGTCCCGTGTGGTCGAAGAGATGACTCGCAGGTCAACCCGCACCTTGTCGGTGCCACCAGCCCGGGCGAATTGCTGCTCGACCAGCACGCGCAGGATCTTCGACTGGGTGCCAAGCGGCATGTCGGCAACCTCGTCGAAATAGACGACACCGCCATGCGCCTGTTCCAACAGCCCTTGCTCGATCCCACGCTCGGACGATTCCCGCCCGAAGAGCACCTCTTCCATCCGCTCCGGCTCGACCGTCGCCGAGGAAACCGAGACGAATGGCGCCGTGGCGCGGTTCGACTGGGCATGAATGAACCGGGCCGCCAGTTCCTTGCCCGACCCGGCCGGACCGGTCAGCATCACCCGGCCGTTCGACTTCGTCACCTTCTCAAGCTGCGCCTTCAAAGCCTTGAAAGCCGGGGAATTTCCCAGCATCTCGGCCGAGGTCACTTCACGCCGGCGCAAATCGACGTTCTCGCGCCGCAGGCGGCTCGTCTCCATCGCGCGCGACACCACGACCATCAGCTGGTCGATGTTGAACGGCTTCTCGATGAAGTCGTATGCCCCCTGCTTGATCGCCGCGACAGCGATCTCGATGTTGCCATGACCCGAGATGATGACGATCGGCACATCGGGGTTCGACCGGCGGACGGTCTTCAGGATGTCGATGCCGTCCATCTGGCTGTCCTTGAGCCAGATATCCAGGATCATCAGCGCCGGGGGCTCGGCGTTGATCTCGGCCATGCACGCATCCGAGTTGCCGGCAAGGCGGACCTGATAGCCTTCATCCCGCAGGATGTCGCCGATCAGTTCGCGAATGTCCTTTTCATCGTCTACTATAAGAATACCGCTCATCTGCCTGTCCTCCGGGCCTCATCTGGCCGCGCGCACACCCCGTCCCCGCGCCGGGCGCGGGCTGCGGGGCAGTCTGATTTCGGCCATTGCCCCGTGATGGGACTGGCCCTCGAATGGCGCGGCATCGTTGAGTGTCAGCGTGCCGCCATGTTCCTCGATGATCTTCTTGACGATCGGCAGGCCCAGGCCCGTGCCCTTCTCCCGCGTCGTCACATAGGGTTCGAAAAGCCGCGCCCGATCCTCGGGCAGGCCGATCCCGTTATCCGATATCCGGATGACCACAACGTCCGACTGCTCTTCCATCTCGACCTTGATCTGCGGATCAAGATCGTCTGGCGCGCCTTTTTCCTTCAGCGATTCAATCGCTTCTCCCGCGTTCTTGATCAGGTTGGTCAGCGCTTGGGAAATCATGGTCGCGTCCAGGTCCAGCATCAGCGGCCCCTCGGGCAGCTTTGCCGTCACCTTCACGTCAGGCTGGCCGCTGTCCTGCAGGACAACCGCGTCGCGGACAAGCTTGACGAGGTCTTCCTCGCGCCGGTCCGGTTCCGGCATCCGGGCAAATTTCGAGAATTCGTCGACGATGCGCCGCAGGTCGCCGGTCTGACGGACGATGACATCTGTATACTGGTCAAGATCCGCCGCCGCCTCTTCGCCCACGATCGGGCGGAACTTGCGCTTGATGCGTTCGGCCGACAGCTGGATTGGCGTCAGTGGGTTCTTGATCTCATGCGCGATGCGACGGGCCACGTCGCCCCAGGCGGCCATCCTTTGCGCGCTGACCAGCTCGGTCACGTCGTCAAAGGCCACCACGTAACCTTCTGGCGTCCCGTCATCGTTGCGCCGCTCGCTCATCCGGACCAGCAGGCTTTCCAGCTTGCCACGCCGCGACAGCCGCACCTCTTCCTGGACAGCGCCGCCGTCACCTTCCCGCACCCGCTCCAGAAGCGGGCCGAATTCCGGCACCAGCACGGTCATCGCGCCGCCGGCTTCCGGGGGAAGGTCGAGAAGCCGCGTTGCGGAGCGGTTGATGAACTCAACCACGCCATCGGCATCAAGGCCGATCACCCCGGCGGTCACGTTTGACAGGACCGAGTCGAACAGGCGCCGCCGCTCTTCGGTCAGGGCGTGGCCCTCGACAAGGGCCGCGCGCTGGCCTTTGAGCTGGCGGGTCATCTGGTTGAAGATGCGCCCAAGCATGGCGATTTCGTCATCGCCCTGCTCCTCGATCACCTGCACATCCAGATCGCCGCCGCCCACGCGCTGCGCCGCCCCGGCAAGGCGACCAACCGGGCGAGACAAACGCTCGGCGAACCACAGGCCGAGCCACACGGCCGCAAGAATAAGAATAAGGGCGAAGCCTATGTAAAGAAGTCCGAATTCGAACAGAAGCCTCCCACGCTCGGATTCGAGCTGGTGATAGAGGCGGGCGTTCTCGGTCGTTTCGTCCAGCAGGCTCAGCAGCGACCCGTCGACCGTGCGCGTCACCAACAGGAAGCGGTCGGGATAGGACTCCAGCCAGACAAGGGCGCGGAATTCATTGTTCGTCCAGTCCTCGATGATGACAGTCTCGCCTTTCAGCGCGCGCGCGATCTCATCGTCCGAGGGCCTTTCGTAGTCGAAGAGGTAAGAGCTTTCGCCCCTCGCCCGGATTTCGCCGCTGCCGTCGATGACATAGGCCTCGCGCAATCCGCGCTGGACCTGGGCCTGCGCCTTGCTCAGGAGCTGTCTCAGGTCGCCGTCATCGACATAGACCGAGGCCTGCTTGGACAGGTTGAGGTAGCCTGCGAGCGCCTGGGCGTCCTGGCTCAGGTCGTGCTGGTGTTCGCTGCGATAGGCCTCGGCCGCCGACAGCGACGATCCGACCACTTGCCGTACCCTGTCGGAAAACCAGCCCTCCAGGCCCACATTCACCGTCAGCACCGCAAAGACCGCCACCAGCACCGTCGGAACCAGCGCGATCAGGGCAAAGACACCGGTCAGGCGCAGGTGCAACCGCGATCCGGCGGATTTCGCGCGGCGGTCGGCCACCATCCGGACGATGCGCTGGATGACCAATGTGGCGACGACCAGAACGTAGACGAGATCGGCCAGCAGGACGATACGCAGTTCGGGCGAGCCGGCGCCCTGATTGAACGGTCCAAGCGTCAGGAAGGTGGCCAGCGCCAGAAGCGGGCCAAGCAGGACAAGGCCGAACGTGGCCCATGTCTGAACCCGGCGTTGCCTGCGCAACCGGTTCCAGGTCTCACTCCGCGCTGAGCGCTGCACGCCTGTAGCCCTTGATTTAGGCCGCCCAAAGCGACCCTTACCGCCGATTCCGTGGCCTTCTGACGACTGACGCCGCCGTGCCACTATTCCTGTGGCGGTTTTACATCAGCTTGCGCCGCCGTGTCACGCGGATATCGAGGTCTGTGATCTTCTTGCGCAAGGTATTGCGGTTGATGCCCAGCAGATCGGCACATTTTGCCTGGTTACCGGCGGTCGCATCGAGGGCGATTTCGATGAGCGGCAACTCGACTTCGCGCAGGATTCGCTGATAGACCCCGGGCGGCGGCAGGGCGCCGCCGTGCAGGTCGAAGTAGCGCTTCAGATGCTTGGCGACGCTGGTCGAGAGTTTCTCGCCCTCCCCGCCGCCGCGGAGCGGCTCCATCGACGGCTGGTTGCCAAGAACCGCCTCGACCTCGGCCCGGCTGATTTCGGGCTCGGCCGAGGTGACCATCAGGCGGCGCAGGGTGTTTTCCAGCTGCCGGACGTTACCCGGCCAGGAATAGGCCCGTACCAGTTCCCGCGCGTCGGCCGACAGGCGGCGGACCGAACCGAAATCACGTTCGCCCTTGGCAAGGAAATGGTCCGCAAGCAGTGGGATGTCGTCCACTCGTTCGCGCAGGGACGGCACGTGGATCGTGACCCCGCCAAGCCGGTAGAACAGGTCCTGCCGGAAAAGCCCCGCTTCCATCCGGGCCGAAAGATCGGCTTGCGAGGTTGCCATGATCCGAGGCGCAGAATCGCCGAGCATATCGAGCATCCGCACGATGCGGGCCTGTGCATCCTCGTCATAATCGGCGACCTCATCGAAGACGAGGCTTCCCCCCCTCGCCTTGGACAGCAGCATCGCCGGACCTTCGATCCCTGCCAGATCGGCGGATTGCGCCACGACGAACGGCAGCGTGCGGCGGTCCGAGAAGTCGTGAATGGCGCGCGCGATCAGCGACTTGCCGGTACCGCTTTCGCCGGTGACGAGCACGGGCAGGTCTGTGTTCATCACCCGCGCGACCAGCCGGTACAGCGCCTGCATCGCCGGGGTGCGGCCCACGAGCGGCAGGTCGTCGCCGGCCTCCTTGGTCTCGGCGCGATTGCGCGTGACCGCCCGGCGTTTCTGGTCCAGGGCCCGGGCCGAGCGTTTCATTAGATCGGGCAGGTCAAAGGGCTTGGGCAGGTAGTCGTAGGCCTCGGCCTCGGCCGCCTGGATTGCGGTCATGATCGTGTTCTGGGCCGAGATGACGATCACCGGCAGGCCGGGGCGCATCTTGCCGATGCGCGGCAGCGCCTCGAGACCGTTGCCGTCGGGCATGATCACGTCCGAGATGACCAGATCGCCCTTCCCTTCCTCGACCCACCGCATCAGCGTCATCAGCGACGAGGTTGCGTGCACCTTGCAGCCCGCGCGGGTCAGCGCCTGGGTCAGAACCGTGCGGATCGTGCGGTCGTCATCCGCGACCAGTACCGTGCCATCCATTTGTCCTGCCTCCTTACGATACGTCCTGCGCCAGGTCCTTGGGCGCCCGCGGCAGCGAGACGCGGAACACCGTCCGCCCCGGCACCGAGTCGACCGAGATCCAGCCGCCATGGTCGTTGATGATCTTGGACACGAGCGCGAGGCCCAGTCCGGTTCCGTTCTCGCGCCCGCTGACGAAGGGCTCGAAGATGTCCTGGGCGATCTCGGGCGGGATGCCCGGACCGTTGTCGATGATCTCGATCTTCAGCGGCAGCGCCCGGCCCGACCCGTCCTTGCGCCGCAGGCGCAGTGACTGGTCGTACGAGGTCTTGAGCCGGATCGTGCCGCCACCCTTTGGCCCCGCCGCCTCGGCCGCATTCTTGATGAGGTTGAGGAAGACCTGCATCAGCTGGTCTGGATCGGCCAGCGTCGGCGGCAGCGAGGGGTCGTATTCCTCGAGAATGGTCATGTTCGCCGCAAACCCCACCAGCGCCGACCGGCGGGCACGGTCAAGCGCGTCATGGATGTTGACCGCGCGGAGGTCGGGGGGACGCAGGTTGCCGAACTGTTCGACCTGTTCGAGCAGTTTCACGATCCGGCGCGATTCCTCGACAATCAGGTCGGTCAGCTCGCGGTCCTCGGGGCCGAGGCCCATCGAGAGGAGCTGTGCGGCACCGGTGATGCCGGCAAGCGGGTTCTTGATCTCGTGCGCCAGCATCTCGGCCATGCCGATCGCCGACTTGGCCGACGACTTGGCGTTGGCGAGGCGCCCCAGCCGATCTGCGATGTCGCGGGGCGAGATCAGCAGCATCAGGATATCGGGATTGTCGTGCATCGGCGCGACCTGCACGTTGCACTGCACCGGCGGCTTCTCGCCCGAGGTCACGTCGACATCGTTGATGAACAGCGCCGACTGGTTGGCGCGCGCACGCGCCAGCGCCTCATCCATCGGCGCGTCGATATGGATGCGGTCGAAGGCCGGCACGCCCAGCAGCGCCTTGACCGAGGCGTTCAGGAAGGTCTCGCCCGCCGGATTGACCTCGACCAGCTTGCCGTCGCGGTCGATCAGGAAGGCCGGAATCGGCAGCGAGGCCCAGATCACCCCCGGCACCGGATAGGGCGAGCGATAGGGCATCATGCCGCCTCCCTCGTCTCGCGGTCGGGGTCGGCAAGGAAGGCGGTCCGCAAGGCGTCGCGCACCGCCTGGGGATCTGTCGCCGTCAGGATCGGGCCGCGATGCGAGGTGCGCCGCGCCTCTTCGAGATACCAGCCCAGATGCTTGCGGGCGACCTTGAGGCCAAGGTCGAGCCCGTAGAAATCCAGCATCGCGTCATAGTGACCGACGACCAGATCGGCCAAGGCCTCGCCCTCGGGCACAACCGGCGCCGGGGTTCCGAACAGCCGGTGCGCGATCTGGGCCAGTCGCCAGGGCGCGCCCTGAGCGCCACGGCCCACCATCACGCCATCGGCGCCGGACAGGCGCAGGGCCGCGGCCGCCGTGTCGGCATCCACAATGTCGCCGTTGGCAATGACCGGAATGCGCACCGCCTCCTTCACCGCGCGGATCGCAGCCCAGTCGGCGTGGCCGGTGTAGAACTGGCAGCGGGTGCGGCCGTGAATCGTGACCATGGCAATTCCCGCCGCCTCTGCCCGCCGGGCAATCTCGGGGGCATTGAGGCAATCATCGTCCCAGCCGAGCCGGGTCTTGAGCGTCACCGGCACCGAAACCGCGCCGACGACCGCCTCGATCAGGCGCAGCGCATGATCAGGCGTCTTCATCAGCGCCGAGCCGGAATAGCCGGTCGTCACCTTCTTGGCGGGGCATCCCATGTTGATGTCGATGACCCGCGCGCCCTGCCCTTCGACATATTTCGCCGCCTCGGCCATCCAGTAGGTTTCGCGCCCCGCCAGCTGGACCGAGGTGCGGTCCATCTCGAATCCCAGCTCGGCCCGGGCGCGCGCCAGCGGGCGGGCCTGTACGACTTCCTGGCTGGCCACCATCTCGCTGACCACCAGCCCCGCGCCAAAGGACGCAACCAGCCGGCGAAACGGCAAGTCGGTGATGCCGGCGAGGGGCGCCAGCAGGACCGGGGGATCAATGGTAAGGCCATTGGCGGCGGCGGCCGACTGGAGGAACAAATGCCTAATCCTTGTGCGTCAGCCTCGAGGTAGCCCTAGCGCCCCGGAATGACAACCGAGGCAGCAGCCGATCCGGCCATACAATTTGGTCAATCCGGGGCATATGCCTATTTTTTGAGCATCCATGCCCGAAGGTTTCGCCGCATTGTCACGTCCCGCGTCCTGGCCTAGATAGATGCCCGGTCGATATGGAGCGAAGATGACAGTCGCAGGCATCATCGTGGCTGCCGGTCGCGGGACGCGCGCGGGCGAGGGTCTGCCGAAGCAATGGCGGATGCTTTCCGGCCGACCGGTGCTGGCCCATGCCGTCGAGGCGTTCCGGGACATGGTTGACCACCTCTTGGTCGTAATCCACCCCGAGGACCATCTTCTTGCGGAACAAACCCTGTCCGACGTGGATTTCGTGACGGGTGGTGAGACGCGGGACGCCTCGGTCAGGAATGCGCTGGATGCGCTTGCGCTGATGGGGGTGGATCGGGTTCTGATCCATGACGGGGCGCGACCACTGGTGAGCAAGCCGTTGATCCAGAGGGTGATTTCCGCGCTCGACACTGCCGTGGGCGCGGCCCCGGCTTTGCCCGTTACCGATGCGCTCTGGCGCGGAGAGGAGCTTTTGGTGGCGGGCACGCAGGACCGGACGAATCTGTGGCGGGCGCAGACGCCGCAGGGCTTCCGCTTCGACGCGATCCTTTCCGCGCACCGGGCCCATCCCGGCGGAGCGGCGGACGATGTCGAGGTCGCGCGCGCCGCCGGACTGACCGTCGCCATCGTCGAAGGCGAGGAAGAGAACCTGAAGCTGACCTTCGCCAGTGATTTCGACCGGGCGGAGCACATCCTGAGAGGACGGCGCGGCATGGACATCCGCCTTGGCAACGGTTTCGACGTTCACGCCTTCGGGCCAGGCGACCATGTCTGGCTTTGCGGGGTGAAGGTGCCGCATGGCGCCGGGCTGGTCGGCCATTCGGATGCCGACGTGGGCATGCACGCACTGACCGACGCGATCTACGGCGCGCTGGCCGAAGGCGACATCGGCCGCCACTTCCCGCCGTCCGACCCGCAATGGAAGGGCGCGGAAAGCCACATCTTCCTGCGCCATGCCGCTGGCCGGGCCGAAGCACGCGGCTTCCGCATTGCCAATGCCGATGTGACGCTGATCTGCGAACGGCCAAAGGTCGGCCCGCATGCCGCCGCGATGCAGGCGGAACTGGCGCGCATCCTCGGGATCGAGCCCGACCGGGTCAGCGTCAAGGCGACGACAAGCGAACGTCTGGGCTTTACCGGGCGCGAAGAAGGGATCGCGGCGCTGGCCACCGCGACGCTGGTGACCGCATGAGCCGGACAATCGCAACCTTCTTCGGTACCGGACTGTTGCGCCCTGCCCCCGGCACCTGGGGGTCGGCCGTTGCTGTGGCCCTTGGTCTGCTGATCGACCGGGTGGCCAGCTTCCCGGGTTTGGCGCTGCTGACAGCGGCGGTGATCTGGGCAGGGTTCTGGGCGGTCGGTCGCGAACTGGCGGGCCGCCCCGGCGAAGACCCCTCTGAATTTGTCATCGACGAAGTCGCCGGGCAATGGGTGGCGCTCCTCTTCCCCTCGGCGGCCTTCTGGGCGCGCGGATGGGATGGCTGGATGCCCTGGCCCGCACCAGTTGCGGCGTTCCTGCTGTTTCGCCTTTTCGACATCTGGAAGCCCTGGCTCGTCGGCGCAGCGGATGCGCGCGGCGACGCGGCCGGCGTGATGCTGGACGATCTCTGGGCCGGGCTTTTCGCCGGGATCGGCGTGATGATTGCAGCCGGTCTCTATCACGGGGTGATGCTGTGACTGCACCCCTGCCCGAAGCCATGGAGCTTTTGTCCCGCGCCCGGACCAAGAAGGCGATGATCGCCACGGCGGAAAGCTGCACCGGCGGGCTGATCGCCGGGGCGATCACCGATGTAGCCGGATCGTCCGACATCTTCGACCGGGGCTTCGTCACCTATTCGAACACCGCCAAGGAAGAGATGCTGGGCGTCCGCCCCGAGGCACTGGTCCGTTACGGCGCCGTCAGCGAAGAGGTGGCGCGCGAGATGGCCGACGGGGCGCTGATCCGCTCGGGGGCAACGCTTGCGGTTTCGGTCACCGGCATCGCCGGTCCCGGCGGGTCAGAGCACAAGCCCGAAGGGCGCGTGTGCTTCGGGCTGGCCCGTCATGGCACGCCGGTCTGGTCGGAGACGTTGGAATTCGGCGCGATCGGCCGCGATGCCGTGCGCCGGGCGACGGTGAAACACGCGCTGGCGCTACTTCTCGCCGCGCTCGACTAGGTCGGCGCCGCGAAGGGCTGGCAGATCTCGGCAAAGACCGGCATCGCCTCCATCCGCGCCACGGCCTCTGCCAGGGCGGGAAAGGCCGCAGGGTCGATCAGACCGGGATGCGCCTCGGTCGTGAACCGCCAGGCGCAGGTCAGCATGATGTCGCCGTGGCCGATGACCTCGCCCTGCCAATACGGTGTCGTAAGCGCCGCCCTTTCGGCCTCGAGCCGTTCCAGCGTCGCGCCGAGCTGGCTGCGGCAGCGGGCCGTCCAAACCTCGGAGGCCACATCGTGCAGGCGCTTCTCGTAGAAAAGGCTGACCGCCTTGTCGGCAAGCCCGGTGGTCAGTGCCACCTGCCGCAGGGCCTGGCGCCGCTTCGACCCCGAACGCGGCAACAGCGCGCGCGCCTCGGGCACGAGGCTGTCCAGATGGTCCAGGATCGCTCCGCTTTCAATCAGCGCCTCGCCATCGTCGAGCACCAGAACCGGCACGCGCACCAGCGGATTGAAGGGCCGGATCTTCTCGGCATCGCCAAAGACCGACCAGGGCCGATGTTCGAAGTCCATGCCATAAAGCCGCAACGCAACGCCGACGCGGCGCACGAAGGGGGAATCATATTGCCCGATCAGGATCACGCCCTTGCCTCCCTCAGTTCTGGGGAGGAACCTTCTTCAGATAGGCGGCAATGGCAAGACGGTCTGAATCGGGCAGGTGCGAGATGTTGGTCACGACATCGGCCATCTGTGCGCCGGCCGAATCGTAATCGGGGGTGAAGCCGGATTTCAGATATTCCGCGATATCCGCATCCGACCAATCAAGCTTGGCGGGCGTGATGTTGGGAATCGTGCCCTTGCCTTCCGGGTTCGGTCCGCCCGCGAGCCAGCGCGCCATGTCGCGCCCTCCAAGGACATTGCGCGGCGTGTGGCATTCGCCGCAATGGCCGAAGCCCTCGACCAGATAGCGGCCGCGCTCTTCCTCCGGGGTCAAAGGATCCGGCACTGTCCAGGCGCTTGACAGGTTCAGGAGTTTCCATCCGCCCAGAAGGAACCGCTGGTTGAAGGGAAAGCTCAGCTCATGCGGATCGTTCGGGCGATTGGACAGCGGCAGGGTCTGCATATAGGCCCAGAGATCGACCACGTCCTGATCGCTCGCATGGGCATAGGAGGTATAGGGGAAGGCCGGGTAATAGTGCTTGCCATCCGGCGAGGTGCCGTGGCGCAGCGCGCCCTCGAAATCGGCGAGCGTCCAGTTGCCGATGCCCTGCAACGGATCGGGCGAGATGTTCGGGACGCTGAAGGTGCCGAAGGCCGTGGACAGGCGCATCCCCCCTGAAAGGACCAGCCTCGCGTCACCCTCGGCCCCCGGTGCCGCGTGGCAGGAGGCGCAACCGCCTGCCCAGAACAACGTCTCGCCCCGCGCGGGATCGCCGCCAAGCTGACCGAGCGCGACGGCATCGCCGCGCTCGGGCCAGGTGATGATGAGGAAGGCCGCGACCGCGGCGGTGGCAACAAGCACCAGTCCGAATAGGACACGCATCATGCCGAACTCCTGCGCGCGCGGTGTTTCTTCAGCAACCCCGTGCGATCACTCTTCGGGCTGACGGTAGGCCTTGTGGCAGGCAGCACAAGCCCCGCCGACGCTGTTCATGCCGGCCTGCAGCGAGGCGAGGTCCTTTTTCGCATCGGCTGTCATCGCATTGGCGGCTTCGTTCAGGGCGTTGATCTTGGTCACGAAGTTTGCCTGGTCTGTCCAGATCGATGGCAGGGCAAAGCTGTCGGCGGCCTTTTCATACTCTGACCCGGCCGGGAAGAGATCCATGCTCATCACCGAGGCCAGCGCCGCGATGTTGTCGGCCGCCTTGCCGGCAACTGCAGAGTCATAAGGCGTCTCGCCCTTGGCCATTCCACCGAGCGTCCCTAGGTTCTGCGCCATCAGCAGCATAAGGCCATGACGGGCCTCGACCGCGTCGGCAAAGGGATCTTCCGCCTCTTGCGCAATGGCGGCGGTGGCTAGGGCCGCGGCAAGGCCTGCGGCGAGGAAACCGAATTTCATGTGTGCTCCTATGCTCTGCATGACGTTGGGCAAGGTAAGCGGATGCATCTGGTCCCAAGAAGCAAAATCGTCTGCAACTTACGGTGCAGACAGCAAAATACCCCTTAGGTTTAGGGGGTTTTCCGCCGATTCCGGCCCCATTTTGCCGAGATTGCTCACGAACCCGTCACGCCCGATCACGGCCCCGCGACCAAGAGTTTCGGCGCGGGACGATCCTGCTCAGGCAGCGGTATCGAGAAACCGGACCTTCCCGATATAGGGCAGGTTCCGGTTGCGCTGCGCATAGTCGATTCCGTAGCCCACGACGAACTCGTCGGGAATTTCGAAACCGGTCCAGGTGGCGCGGATGTCGACCTCTCGCCGCGAGGGCTTGTCGAGCAGCGCGCAGACCTCGAGCCGCTTCGGCCCCCGCGCGCGCAGCAGGTTGACGACGTGGTTCAGGGTGAAGCCGGTATCGACGATATCTTCGACCACCAGCACGTCACGGCCAGCAATCTCGCCCGAAAGATCCTTGAGGATGCGCACCTCGCGCGAGGACTCGGTGGCGTTGCCGTAGGACGAGGCTTCGAGGAAATCGACCTCTACCGGCAGGTCGATTTCGCGCACGAGGTCGGCAATGAACACGAAGGAGCCGCGCAGAAGGCCCACGACCACCAGCTTGTCGGTGCCCTCGAAATGATGGGTGATGTCGCGGGCAAGCGCCTCGACGCGGGCGGCGATGGACTTGGCCGAGATCATCCGGTCGATCACGTAAGGTTTCTGCGGCATGTCGGCCCCTTGATTTCCCACGCGGGTTTAACCAAAAGCCCCTGCCAAGTCACGCGCCGATGACAGAAGCCGCAGGGAAGCCGATGCCGACCCATTCAGAGACCAAGGCCCTGCCCTATTCTGCACGCCAGATGTACGATCTGGTTGCCGACGTGGCCAAGTATCCCGAATTTCTGCCCTGGAATGCCGCGGCCCGCATCCGCTCGCGCACGCCGATCGAGGGCGAGCCGGGCGGCGAGGTGATGGAGGCGGATCTTGTCATCTCGTTCAAGGTGTTCCGCGAACGCTTCGGCAGCCGCGTGACGCTTCTGCCCGAAAAGATGCGGATCGACACGGAATATCTCGACGGTCCGTTTCGCCACATGAAAAGCCACTGGCATTTCCGCGACCGTCCCGAAGGCGGTTGCGAGGTCGATTTCTTCGTCGACTTCGAATTCCGCAACGCCATCCTTCAGGGTATCATCGGGGTTGTGTTCAACGATGCCATGCAGCGCATCGTGCGCGCCTTCGAACGCCGCGCCGCACAGCTTTACGGGCCGGCACATCCCTGACGCGACGGAAGTCGTTGCTTTCCGCGTTCGACGGTCACAAGCCCCCGACCGGAGCCCGCCGATGCGCCGTCTCTTCAACCTGCCGCTGCTGCCCGCCCTCGCGGTTCTTGTCCTGGCGCTCTTGACCTCGTTTCCGCTTCACGCCGGCAGCCAGACCGTCGAACTTGGCACTGGGCGCTGGTACCGGATCGACCTGCCCGCAGACCCGGCCGACGCCCCGATCATTCTGGCGCTGCATGGCGGCGGCGGGAACCCAGACCAGTTTGCCCGCAGCTCCGGCCTTTCGGCGCCGGCGACAGAGCGGGGGTATGCGGTGATCTATCCGGCAGGATCGGGGCGGACGCGGCTGCTGACATGGAATGCCGGCTATTGCTGCGCCTATGCGCAGGCCACGCGCGTCGATGACATGGCGTTTCTCGACTCCGTCCTGGGCGACGCGACTGGCCGCTTCGGCCTGGATGGCAGGCGGGTCTATGTCACCGGCATGTCGAACGGCAGCATGATGGCCGAGCGCTATGCGGCGGGCCGGGCGGGACGGGTCACGGCGGTGGCCGGGGTGGCCGGCACCAAGGATCCGTCGATCCCTGTCACGGGATCCGTTCCTTATCTGCACGTTCACGGGACGGCGGACCGGATGGTGCCCTTTGACGGTGGCCCAGGAGAGAAGAGTTTTGTCCAGGTGCCCTTCGCCTCGGTCCACGAGGATGCCGCGACCTTCCGCGGCGCCTGGACCAGCCCGCTCATCGAGGTTCACGGGCAGAGCTATGCCCCGGACGGCACGAAGATCGTCCTGCGCGACTGGCGCCGCCCCGATGGCCGGCCCGCCGTCAGGGTCGTGGAACTCCAGGGCCTCGATCATGCCTGGCCCGGCGGCCGCGACGGGCGCGTGCCCGGCCCGGATGTCGATGCGATGATCCTCGATTTCTTCGATGCCAATCCCTGAAGGCCGTTCACGCTTTTGCTGAGTCCCCGCTGCCGCTATTGACAGCAGCTGAACCAAGCAGTCTACCGGGCCCATTGAATTTCAAGGCGCAGGCCAAGCGAAATGTCCCTCACCAGCACCGACGAAAACCGCGCCTCGCACGAGGCCACGGTTCTTCCGATCATCGCGGCGATTGCCCTGTGCCACATGCTCAACGACCTGATGCAGTCGCTGATCCCGGCCATCTATCCGATGCTGAAGACGGAACTCGCGCTGACCTTCGGGCAGATCGGGCTCATCACCTTCGCGTTTCAGGGCACGGCCTCGATCCTGCAGCCGGTGGTGGGGTTCGTCACCGACAAGCGCCCGCAGCCCTTCTCGCTGGTCTTCGGCATGGGGCTGACGCTGGTCGGGCTGGTGCTGCTGTCGCGGGCCGACCATTTCTATACCGTGCTCCTTTCGGTCGCGCTGATCGGCTGCGGTTCTTCGGTCTTCCATCCGGAGTCGAGCCGGATCGCGCGGCTGGCTGCCGGCAAGCGCCCCGGCTTCGCCCAAAGCTTCTTCCAGGTCGGCGGCAATGCCGGCTCGGCGCTTGGGCCGCTGCTCGCGGCCTTCATCGTGCTGCCCTTCGGCCAGTCGAGCGTCGCCTGGTTCGCCGCGGTCGCGCTGGCGGGCATGACCGTTCTGACCCTTGTCGGCCGCTGGTATGCCTCGGAGGGGATGCAGCGCATCCACAGCGCCCGGAAACGCGCGGCTTCGGTCTCGCCGCTGCCGCGCGGACGGGTCATCCTGGCCATCGCAGTGCTGATCGCCCTGACTTTCTCGAAGTTCGTCTACATGGCGAGTTTCTCGAGCTACTACACCTTCTACCTGATCGACCGCTTCCACCTGTCGGTGCAGCATGCGCAGCTTTGCCTCTTCGTCTTTCTTGCGTCGGTGGCGGTGGGCACCATCATCGGCGGTCCGATCGGCGATCGCATCGGGCGCAAGCGGGTGATCTGGGTGTCGATCCTTGGCGTTGCGCCGATTGCGCTGGCCATCCCTTATGTCGGGCTGGTGCCGGTGGTGATCCTGAGCGCGCTGGCCGGGATGATCCTGGCCTCGGCCTTCCCGGCGATTATCGTCTACGCGCAGGACCTGCTGCCGAAGAATGTCGGCATGGTGGCAGGGCTGTTCTTCGGCCTCGCCTTCGGGATGGGCGCGCTCGGCGCGGCGGGGATCGGGATGCTCGCCGATGCGACCTCGATCGAGCATGTCTTCCGCCTGACTGCGCTTCTGCCACTGATCGGGGTGCTGGCGGTGTTCCTGCCGGACGTCCGGCGGCATTGAGCCGCAAATTTCTTCGAAGAAATTTGCCAAGATCCTTCAAAGGATCTTGGCTTTGGGCGGCGGGCGGTCAGACCCGCCCCAGTTTGGCCTCGCGCGCCGCCCGCAGCCGGGCGAAATCGTCGCCGGCATGATAGGACGAGCGGGTCAGCGGCGTGGCCGAAACCATCAGGAACCCCTTCCCGAGCGCCGCCTTCTCGTAGGCCGCAAATTCCTCCGGCGTGACAAAGCGGTCGACGCGGTGATGCTTGGGCGTCGGCTGCAGGTACTGGCCGATTGTCAGGAAATCGACATCGGCCGCGCGCATGTCGTCCATCACCTGTAGCACCGCCTGCCGGTCCTCGCCGAGGCCGACCATGATGCCCGATTTGGTGAACATCGACGGGTCAAGGTCCTTCACCCGCTGCAAAAGGCGCAGCGAATGGAAATAGCGCGCACCGGGACGCACCTCGGGGTAAAGACCGGGCACCGTCTCGAGGTTGTGGTTGAAGACGTCGGGCCGCGCGGCGACCACGGTCTCAAGCGCCGACGCCTCGCATTTCAGGAAATCGGGAACCAGCACCTCGATCGTGGTGCCGGGCGCACGGTGGCGGATGGCGCGGATCGTCTGGGCGAAGTGCTCGGCCCCGCCATCGTCCAGATCGTCGCGATCCACCGACGTGACGACGACGTGATTCAGGCCAAGCTGGGCGACGGCATGGGCGACGCGGCCCGGCTCGAAGGCGTCAAGCGTCTGGGGCTTGCCGGTCGCGACGTTGCAGAAGGTGCAGCCACGGGTGCAGATCTCGCCCATGATCATCATGGTGGCGTGGCCCTGGCTCCAGCATTCGCCGACATTCGGGCAACCCGCCTCTTCGCAGACGGTGACCAGCTTCTGGTCGCGGATGATGTCGCGGGTTTCCTTGTAACCCTGCGAGACCGGCGCCTTGACCCGGATCCAGGCCGGTTTCTTCGGCTGGGCATTGTCGGGGCGATGCGCCTTTTCGGGGTGACGTTCGGACGGAATGTTCAGGTCGCGCACGGGCAGTCCTCGTCTCGCGGATCATTGTCTGTGACATAGGCGCTCTTGCCCCGACTGGCAATCCGCACCACGCCGAGGTTGGAGCAGCCATCCGGTCTGTCCGCGGGGTTCAGGCAACAATCGCGGCAAATTTTTCGAATTGGTGCATTTCCGACAAACGAATTCGCCTGGGCAGACTTAGCCTTGCGCTGTGCCTTCAGGCACCCGGACGCAAAACGCGCCGGCAGGTCAACGGAAGACGGACGGTTCCGCGCAGGTCTGTTGCCGGTCCGCAGGAGGAAAAATGTCGAGGAAACTGATTGCCGAAGCCCTGGGAACCTTCGTCCTGGTGTTCTTCGGCTGTGGCGCGGCGGTGATCGCCGGGCCATTGGTCGGCTATACGGGAATTGCGCTTGCCTTCGGTATCTCCATCGTCGCCGCCGCCTATGGCCTTGGCGCGATCTCGGGCGCCCATCTCAACCCGGCGGTATCGCTTGGCTTCGTGACGGCCGGGCGGATGAGCGTCGGCGATTTCATCGGCTATGCGATCGCGCAGATCATCGGAGCGATCATTGCAGCCGGTGTGCTGTATGTGATCCTCAGCGGACAGGCCGGCGGGACTGTCCCCGTGACCGGCCTTGGGGCCAATGGCTATGGCCCGGGCTATCTGGGCGAATATACGCTCGGTGCGGCGCTGGTCTTCGAAACGGTGGCGACGTTCGTGTTCGTCACCGTGATCCTGGGCGCGACCGGTGCCGGGTCAGCTGCCGGATTTGCCGGGCTGGCCATCGGCCTGACGCTGGCGGGGATCCACCTTGTCGGTATCAACGTGACCGGCGTTTCGGTGAACCCGGCCCGCTCGATCGGCCCGGCCGTGTTCGTGGGCGGCACGGCGCTGAGCCAGCTTTGGGTCTTCATCGTTGCCCCGCTGGTCGGCGGCGCCATTGCCGGTGCGGTCTATGCCGCCGGGTTGACCCGCGCCGAGGATTGATCCTCGGATCGACTGGAAGGGCGCGCGGCCGGCCCGCGCGCCCTTTCTCGTTTCAACGGGCTTAGCCGATCAGCGGACCGGACCGGCCATAGGTCTCGTCATAGTGGCGCTTGAGGCGCTGTAGCGCGATCCGCAGCACGATCTTGCCCGAGCGCGCCGACCAGCCCATCCGCCGCTCGGCCGCCTCCAGCCCCTCGAGGAAACAGCAGCAGCGCAGGACCATGTCGCCAAGACCGGGTCCAAGATCGCGCAGCGCCGCCGCCACGCGGTCGCGCGCCTTGCGCGAACCGTCGCTGCCGCCGCCATCCGGGGCAAAGCTCCCGCGATCGCCCGCCGTAAGGAATCGGTCCCAGTTCTGCGCCACCCGCGGCCCCATCTGCGCCAATTCGAAATCCTCCCGGAGTCGTTCGGCCGCAGCCACGAGATCCGGGCCGAGGAAAGGTGCGCCGCCCCGGTCCTTGCGCCGCCCCAGCAGGGAGACGGGACTTTCGGCCATGTTGTAGCGAATGCGCCGAGGCCCCTCGCCGCAAGGTTCGGTCCGCTCGGCCATCTCGCGGTGCTGGGCGGCGAAGGGGGACTGCGCCTCGGCGAAGCCATCCTGCGTCTCGCCCACAAGCCGCTTGAGCGCCGCGCGTCCGGCCGAGGTGATCTCGTACTGGGCGACGCGACCGGGCTTGCGGCAGCGCACCCAGTCGCGCAGGGCGTAGGTTTCTGCCGAGGCGCGCTCGACCACGCCGGTTCGAACCTGCTGGCCGTCGGGCATGGCGCGCAGGATCACCGCCATCTCCATGTCGGGAGCCACGATCAGCGTGGCGCCCGGTTCGGCCAGCCGTCGAAGGACACGGCGCGTTTCGGACAGCGAGGCGGCATCGTCGGTTTGCAGCGAAGTCGTGCGGATTGGGGCGGACACGGTGTCAGGTTCCTTCCATGCTGGGGCAGAGGTTCGGCGGAACCTGCCGCGTCCAAGCGCGGCAAGCCCCCCGTCGATCAGCGGATCGTCGCGGCGGTTTTCATAGCGCCGCACCTGGCGGAGAACGGTCGAGGCGGCGCAGCCCTTGCTGCGGGCCAGTTCGCGCAACGAAAGACCGTCCTCGATATGGCCGATGTAAGATCGCACCGCCTCGGGCAGCCACGCAGGCAGGTGGCCGGCCGTATCCGCAGGCGGTCGAGGGGTCATCTCGGGAGCCCGTCTGCCGACCAGCGATCCATTCTGACGGTTTTCAACTTCAGGATGCATTTCTTACCGAGGCGTTAACAATGCAACTTCCTCGGATAATTGTTTACAAAACCTAAACTATCCTGACGGTTGCGCGCGGAGAAACAATCCGGAACGCAACGCAGGGTTGTATCACCCTAGGATGCAATCCTCTTGAGAACGGAGGATTCGATGACCGATATGCGCAGCCTGCTCGCCACCCTGCAACGCCCGCGCCTGCTGATCCGCGCGGCACGCCTGGGCTTGGTCGACTATCGCCGCGACCGCGACCTGCGCCGCCTGATCGGAACGCCACAGCCACCCTCGCCCGACGTGAGCGTCCCGCGGCTGATGTCGGAAGAGGCGCGGCTCGAACGTATCCGCTGTGAGGGAGATGCCGCCTACAGCTTTTCGCGACATATCGAAGTTCTCATCGCCCTGATCGCCGAGGCCCGGCTCCTGCCGCGCGACGCTGGCGTCTGACAATGCGAAAGGGGCGGCCGTCCGGGCCGCCCCTTCTGTCTGCGGATCTGGTCTCAAGCCTCAGATGAAGGCGTCGGGCATCGACTCTTTCTTCTGCGCGACATAGGCGTGCAGCGCCTCGCGGACGCCCTCGTCCAGCGCCGGGGCCTGATAGTCGTTCAAGAGCTTCTTGACCCGTTCGTTCGCCAGCACCTGCGTGTCGCGGGCGCCTTCCTCTTCCCAGGTCTCGTAGGGCTTGTAGTCCAGCAGCTCGGTGCGCCAGAAGGCCGACTTGAAGTTCGCCTGGGTGTGCGCGCAGCCAAGGTAATGGCCGCCCGGACCGACTTCTCGGATCGCGTCCATCCCCTGCCCGTTCTCGTCCATCTCGACGCCCTTGGCGAGGTGATGCAGGCAGCCGAGCTGGTCGGCATCCATGACGAACTTCTCGTAGGACGACACCAGACCGCCCTCCAGCCAGCCGCAGGCATGGAGCATGAAGTTCACGCCGGCGAGCAGCGCCATGTTCAGCGAGTTGGCCGTCTCGTAAGCCGCCTGCGCGTCCGGCAGCTTCGAGCCGCAGAAGGCCCCGCCCGAACGGTAGGGCAGTCCCAGACGACGGGCAAGCTGGCCCGCACCGTAGGTTATGTGAGCGGCTTCCGGCGTGCCGAAGGTCGGCGCGCCCGAATTCATGTCGATCGAGGTCACGAAGGCGCCCATGATGACCGGCGCGCCGGGCCGCACCAGCTGGCTGTAGGCGACACCAGCCAGGCATTCCGCCATCACCTGCGTCAGCGTGCCCGCCACCGTCACCGGGGCCATCGCGCCGCCGACGATGAAGGGCGAGATGATCGCGGCCTGGTTGGCCTTCGCATAGACCTCCAGCGCGCCCATCATGATCCCGTCGAAGGTCATCGGCGAGTTGATGTTGATGAGGCTGGTCATCACCGTGTTCTGGTCGACGAAGTCCGAGCCGAACAGGATCTTGGCCATCTCGACCGAATCCGCCGCGCGGCTGGGTTCAGTGACCGAACCCATGAACGGCTTGTCGGAAAGCTCCATATGGGCCAGCAGCATGTCGAGGTGCCGCTTGTTCACCGGCACGTCGGTCGGCTCGCAGACCGTGCCGCCCGAGTGGTGCAGCCATTTCGACATGTAGCCGAGCTTCACGAAGTTGCGAAAATCTTCGATCGTCGCGTAGCGGCGGCCGCCTTCCATGTCGCGGACGAAGGGCGGGCCGTAGACCGGGGCGAGGACAAGGCCTTTGCCGCCGATCTCTACGCTGCGGGACGGGTTGCGCGCATGCTGGGTGAAGCTTTTCGGCGCGGTCGAGCACAGTTTCCGGGCCAGGCCACGAGGAATATGCACCCGCTCGCCCTTCACGTCGGCGCCGGCGGCCTTCCACAGCGCCAGAGCGCCCGGGTTCTCGACGAAGTTGACGCCGATCTCTTCCAGCACCGTCTCCGCGTTGCGCTCTATAATCTCGAGCGCCTCGTCGTTCAGGATCTCGAAATTCGGGATCTTGCGCTCGATATACTTCGCCACCTCGAAGCTGACAGCCGTCCGCTCCGCCCGCCGCGCCGAACCGCCGCCACCCCGGGCCCGACGCCCTGCACCTGCCACATCGCTCATCTGGAAACCCTCCGCGTGATTGCGGTCCTTATGCCCCCGATCGGCGGAAGCCCGCCCCTCGTTTCCGTCATCTCAGGCGCAAATACGACATCAAGCGATGTCGTTTCCCGGCAGTCGGACTTCTGCCTCTTGCACCCTGCCCCGCTGGTCTTTATGGCCCTGCCATGACCCATCACGAGCGCCTCCTCATCATCGATTTCGGCAGCCAGGTCACCCAGCTGATCGCGCGCCGTCTTCGGGAACTGCATGTCTACTGCGAAATCCATCCGTTCAATCGGGTGGATGATGCCTTCCTGCGGGACTTTGCCCCGAAGGCGATCATCTTCTCTGGCGGTCCCGCTTCGGTCTTCGAGGACGGCGCGCCGATGCCGCCGAAGGCGGCCTTCGAGGCGGGCGTTCCGATCCTTGGCATCTGCTACGGCCAGCAGGCGATGATGCATTGCCTCGGCGGCAAGGTCGAACGCGGCCACGGCACCGCCGAGTTCGGCCGCGCCTTTGTTACCCCCACGGCTGACAAGCTCGGCCTGCTTGACGGCTGGTTCGAGGATGGCGGGCGCGAGCAGGTCTGGATGAGCCACGGCGACCACGTGTCCGAGATCGCTCCCGGCTTCCAGGTCTATGGCACCTCGCCCAACGCGCCCTTCGCCATCACCGCCGACCCGATGCGCCAGTTCTTCGCCGTGCAGTTCCACCCAGAGGTTCACCACACCCCGAAGGGCGCGAAGCTTTACGAGAACTTCGTCCGCCTCGCCGGGTTCAAGGGCGACTGGACGATGGGCGCCTATCGCGAGGATGCGATCGCAAAGATCCGCGAACAGGTGGGCGACCAGAAGGTGATCTGCGGCCTGTCGGGCGGCGTGGATTCCTCCGTCGCGGCCGTGCTGATCCACGAGGCGATCGGTGATCAGCTGACCTGCGTCTTCGTCGACCACGGCCTTCTCAGGAAGGGCGAGGCCGAGCAGGTCGTGACCATGTTCCGCGACCACTACAACATGCCGCTGATCCATGCCGACGAGTCGGAGCTGTTCCTGACCGCGCTGGAAGGCGTCACCGACCCGGAAGTGAAGCGCAAGACCATCGGGCGGCTGTTCATCGAGGTGTTCGAGAAGCACGCGAAATCCGTGGGCGGCGCGACCTTCCTGGCGCAAGGAACGCTCTACCCCGACGTGATCGAAAGCGTCAGCTTCTCGGGCGGGCCTTCGGTCACCATCAAGTCGCACCACAATGTCGGCGGATTGCCCGAGAAGATGGGCATGAAACTGGTCGAGCCCTTGCGCGAGCTGTTCAAGGACGAGGTCCGCGCGCTTGGCCGCGAACTCGGCCTGCCCGACAGCTTCATCGGCCGCCACCCCTTCCCCGGCCCCGGCCTTGCCATCCGCTGCCCCGGCGAGATCACCCGCGACAAGCTCGAGATCCTGCGCAACGCCGACGCGGTCTTCATCGACCAGATCCGCCGCCACGGGCTTTACGACGCGATCTGGCAGGCGTTCGTCGCGCTGCTGCCTGTGCGCACCGTGGGCGTGATGGGCGACTTCCGCACCTACGACTACGCCTGCGCGCTGCGGGCCGTGACCAGCGTCGATGGCATGACCGCCGACTATTACCCGTTCAGCCATGAATTCCTTGGCGAGACGGCAACGCGGATCATCAACGAGGTGCGCGGCATCAACCGCGTGACCTATGACATCACCTCGAAGCCGCCGGGCACGATCGAGTGGGAATAGACGCTAGAGTCGCAAAAGCGAAAAGAGCCGGCCAGGCAGACGGGACCTGGTCCCTATCGGTGCCAATCTGAACGTTCGGATCCAGCAGATCGATCAGCCCTGCGGCTCACCGGGATCGATCAATAGCAATCTTGCCTGACATTTTGTGATATCGCCCCGATCCGACGAAGCGAGGCCCTGACAGGAGGACAGAAATTTTCTGTTCCGCAGGCCTTGCAAGAATTTCATTGCGCAAAACCATTTGTAACGATTATGTAAAAATTCTGTGACATTTTTGTGGTGGAGGTCGAAGTGGCAAGATCGTTTTACTTTGCGACCTGCATGATTTTCCTGCTCTTTTGGTCCGTCAGCCTCGCACAGGACTTGGTTCACCATTTTGTCTCGCCGCCAATCAATTTGCGGTACATGAAGACTTTTGACGTCAATTTTGAGCGCTCGGTGTACACTTGGCTCTCGGCTTCCGCCCTGCTTACTGCTGGCCTGCTGCTGTTCGTCCTCGCGGATCGCCTCGAGAAAGGTCAGCCGCAACGGAAGTACTTCATCGCGCTAGGTCTGATCTTTTTCTTCCTTTCTGCGGATGAAACGCTTTCGATCCATGAGCGCTTTGGCAAGCTCGTTCCCGATAGTGCAAGGTCAGGTGCGTTCTACTTCGACTGGGTCATTCCGGCTTTGGTCCTCGTCGCAATCGTTGCAGTCGCTTTCTTAAGGTTTCTACTGACCCTCCCCCGCAAAGAGATGCTGTTGATGGTCGCGTCCGGCGTGATCTTCGTGGGAGGCGCCGTAGGCATGGAAATGATTGCGGGAGTGGTTGTTGAGCGATTTGGCGAAGAGAGCCTCGCATTCAGACTCGAGGCTAGCCTTGAGGAAGGACTAGAAGCTGCCGGTGTACTGCTATTCATCTATTGCCTGCTTAATCTCCTCGAAAATTCTGCTGTTGCTCGCATATCCGAACTGACATCGACCAGCTTGAGGACAACCGAGGTCTCTGCCGCGAGTCCGGCTGAATAGTCATAGTGCTCGGTCGAAAGTAAGTTGGTCGGCCTTTACAAGTCTGAGCCGGGCTAGAGCACGGCCAGAAATCAGGCAACTGCCTGATAATGAAGCTGACTTTCAGCGACGGCTCACGGCAATGAAGCCTGCTGAAAGGTCGTCCTCCCAATTTTTTGCTGCCTCGACCTGCGCAACCTTTGGAAGGTTGACGCATCACCTCCCGTTCGACATACCGGAAGAAAATGTCGCCCGCATTGAGGCGTGAACGATCAGGGGAGGAGCGATGAACGTCCTTTTGGGACTGTCCCGGGCCATCGACCGGTTCAACGAGATTGTCGGCAGGGCCATGGGATGGCTGATCCTGCTGGCGATCCTCATCAGCGCAACCAATGCGGTCGTCCGCAAGGTTTTCAGCACGTCATCCAATGCTTGGCTCGAGGCGCAGTGGTATCTGTTCGGCGCTGCCTTCCTGCTGGCCTCGGCCTATACGCTGAAACAGAACGAACATATCCGCATCGACATCATCTATGGCATCTGGTCGCGCCGGACCCAGCATTGGATCGACCTGTTCGGGCACGTCGTCTTCCTCATGCCCTTCTGCCTGCTGATGATCTATTACCTCGCTCCCTGGGTCGCCGCCTCTTACCGCTCTGGCGAGGTCTCGACCAATGCGGGCGGCCTGACGATCTGGCCGGCGAAGGCGCTTCTGCTTCTGGGCTTCTGCCTGCTGGCGCTTCAGGGCCTGTCCGAGATCATCAAGAAGATCGCAGTGATGCGCGGTCTGATCCCCGATCCCACCCCCTTCGTTTCGGCGCATGAGGCGGCTGAATTGGAAGGCAAGGCGCTGGTCGAGGAGATCTCGAAATGATGGAATTCATCGCGCTGAACATGGCGCCGATCATGTTCGCCTCGCTGGTGATCTTTCTGTTGCTGGGCTACCCGGTGGCGTTTTCTCTGGCGGCGAACGGGCTTCTGTTCTTCATCATCGGCGTCGAGCTTGCCCCCCTGAGCGGCGGGTCGATCACCCTTGACTGGCCTTTGCTGAACACACTTCCCAGCCGGTTCTGGGGGGTGCTCTCGAACGAGACCCTGCTGGCGATCCCCTTCTTCACCTTCATGGGGATCGTCCTTGAACGATCCGGCATGGCCGAAGACCTGCTCGACACGATTGGGCAGCTGTTCGGGCCGGTGCGCGGCGGCCTTGCCTATGCGGTGATCATCGTCGGCGCGCTGCTTGCGGCGACGACCGGCGTCGTGGCCGCGAGCGTGATCGCGATGGGTCTGATCTCGCTGCCGATCATGCTCCGCTATGGATATGACCGGCGCGTGGCTTCGGGCGTGATCGCGGCCTCGGGCACACTGGCGCAGATCATCCCGCCGTCGCTGGTGCTGATCGTGCTGGCCGACCAGCTGGGCCGGTCGGTGGGCGACATGTACACGGCGGCGATGGTCCCCGGCCTCGTCCTGACCGGGCTTTACATGGTCTACATCTTCCTGACCTCGATCTTCCGCCCCACCTATGTGCCGGCCCTGCCGCCCGAGGCGCGGACGCTCGGGTCGGGTGTGGCATCCCTGCTGGTGGCGATCCTGTTCTGCGTCGCGGTCAGCTACGCCGCGCACAAGATGCTTTACGCGAACTATGGCCCCGACGCCGATATCTTGGGCGGGACCATCGGGGTGGCGATCATCTATGTCGTTGCGCTGCTCGACAAGGGCCTGAAGCTGAACCTGATGTCGCGCCTTGCCCAGCAGGTCATCATCGTGCTGATCCCGCCGCTGGCGCTGATCTTCCTTGTCCTCGGCACCATCTTCCTCGGCATCGCCACCCCGACCGAGGGCGGCGCGATGGGGGCCGTTGGCGCGCTGCTCCTCGCTGCGCTGAAGGGACGGCTGAACCTTGGCGTCGTCACCCAGGCGCTTGCGGCGACAACGCGGCTTTCGGCCTTCGTCATGTTCATCCTGCTCGGCGCGCGGGTCTTCTCGCTGACCTTCTATGGCGTGAACGGGCATCTCTGGGTCGAGCACCTGCTGGTGTCCCTGCCCGGGGGCGAGATCGGCTTTCTCATTGTCGTCTCGCTGCTGGTGTTCTTCCTGGCCTTCTTCCTCGACTTCTTCGAGCTGGCCTTCATCATCGTCCCCTTGCTCGCCCCCGCAGCGGAGCGGCTTGGCATCGACCTGATCTGGTTCGGGGTGATCCTGGGCGTGAACATGCAGACCTCGTTCATGCACCCGCCCTTCGGCTTCGCGCTGTTCTACCTGCGCTCGGTCGCACCGCGGTCGTCCTTCATCGACAAGGTGACGGGCAAGCGGACTGACGGGGTCACGACCGGGCAGATCTACTGGGGTGCAGTGCCTTTTGTCATCATCCAGATCGTGATGGTCGGCCTGGTGATCGCCTTCCCGCAGATGGTGATGCACTACAAGGGCAAGCCGGTGGACACCTCGAACGTGACGATCACTCTGCCGCAGATGCCGACGCTTGGCGGCGGCCTTGGGCAACCCGGGGCCCTGCAACCCGGCGGCCTGGGTCAGCCGGGCGCTTTGCAGCCCGGTGGGCTGGGCCAGCCTCCGGGGCTTCAGCCGGGCGGCGCAGCGCCTGCGACCAACAGCCTTGGCCAGCCGGGCGCACTGCAACCGGCAGCTCCGCAGCCCGGCTTGCTGGGCCAACCGCCGGCGGCACTGCAGCCAGGAGGATCATCAGCACCCTGACGGGGCGCGTATCGCGCCTCCTCCTCCCTGCGAAGACCAAAAAACCCCGGAGCCTGCGCTCCGGGGTTTTCCTTGCCGTCCGACGAACGGGATCAGAGTTTGCCGGCGTTGGCCTGCAGCATCATGAAGGTGTCGTAGTTGTATTCGGCGATCTGCGTCCAGGTGAAGTAGTCCTTGCGGAACGCCTTGATCGATCCCCAGAGCTTGGCGAAGTTGGCGTTCGTCGCCTCCATCTCGGCATAGACCTCGTTGGCGGCGTTGAAGCAGGCTTCGAGGATCTGCGGGCTGAAGGGCCGAAGCTGCACGCCATTGCCGACCAGGCTCTTGATCGCGGTCGGGTTCTTCCAGTCGTACATCTGCAGCATGTTTGCGTCGACACCCTGGCAGACCGAGCGCAGGAGCGACTGGTAGGCCGGGGGCAGGCCTTCATAGGCGGCCTTGTTGAACATGAAGTGGACGGTCGGACCGCCCTCCCACCAGCCGGGATAGTAGTAATAGGGCGCGACCTTGTAGAAGCCGAGCTTCTCGTCGTCATACGGGCCGACCCATTCGGCGGCGTCGATCGTGCCTTTTTCCAGCGCCGGGTAGATGTCGCCGCCGGCGATCTGCTGCGGCACGACGCCGAGCTTCTCCATCACCTTGCCGGCGAAGCCGCCGATCCGGTACTTGAGGCCCTTCATGTCCTCGACGGTGTTCACTTCCTTGCGGAACCAGCCACCCATCTGCACGCCGGTGTTGCCGCCCGGATAGGCGACGATGTTCGAGCCCGCCAGGAACTCGTTGTACAGGTCGATCCCGCCACCCTGGTATTGCCAGGCGTTGATCCCGCGCGCGTTCAGCGAGAACGGAACGGCGGCCGCCACGGCCCAGGTCGGGTCCTTGCCCCAGTAGTAGTAGCCGACCGTATGGCAGGCCTCGATGTTGCCGGCCGAAACCTCGTCGGCAGCCTGCAGACCGGGGACCAGTTCACCGGCTGCAAAGACCTGGATGGTGAAGTTGCCGTCGGTCGCCTCTGACATCCGCTTGGACAGCACCTCGGCGGCGCCGAAGATGGTGTCGAGCGATTTCGGGAAGGACGAAGTCAGGCGCCAGGTCACCTTGGGCGCGCTTTGCGCAACCGCCGGTGCGGCCAGAGCCGACGCGGCTGCCGCGGCGGCCCCGCCCACAGTCGCCTTGGTCAGGAAAGAACGACGATCCATACGGTACTCCCTTTGCGTTGGATGGAACCACAGGCCCGCAATCCTCCTCGACGCAGGCCGGCTGGTGCAAACCCTTGCACGGAATGGCGAATCTGTCCAGCGTCTCGGTCGAAGAGTTACGCAGGGTCCACGGCGGAAAGTCGCCGCCACACCGCCCGGAAAACAGGCACCTGCCCAACAGCCGGGCGTTGTTGGCCGGCTTTCCGGTGGCAAACCGGTCTACGACCGCCCCGCGACCTGCGGCACAGGCAGTCACCCACGACTGGACAATCCCGACCCGCGCGGGGCAGATGGGGCGGAAAGGTCCCTGCCCCCATGTCCGACACCTACCGCCCACTCGCCGCCGCAGCCTGGATGTCGGGCTCGATCCTGTCCTTCTCTTCCATGGCGGTCGCCGGCCGGTCGCTGGCGCGCACACTCGACACGTTCGAGATCATGACCTGGCGGTCGCTGATCGGCCTTGCACTGGTCGTCGTCATCGGAGGACTGGCAGGACGTCTGGGCGAGGTGCGGGCCAACCGCATCGGCACGCACCTGATCCGCAACCTCTTCCATTTTGCCGGGCAGAACCTGTGGTTCTGGTCGCTGACCATGATCCCGCTGGCGCAGGTCTTCGCGCTGGAATTCACTTCACCGCTGTGGGTCATCCTGCTGTCTCCGCTGTTCCTGGGCGAGCGGCTGACACCGGCGCGGGCAGCGTCGGCCACACTCGGATTTGTCGGGGTGCTGATCGTGGCACGTCCCGACATCGCCCATATCAACCCCGGCATTCTGGCCGCTGCAGCCTCGGCCATCGGCTTTGCCGGATCCGCGATCTTCACCAAGCGCCTGACCTTCCACGAGCAGGTCATCTCGATCCTGTTCTGGCTGACCGTAATGCAAGGCGCCTTTGGCCTGACCCTGTCTGCGGCGGATGGCGATGTCACCTTTCCCGGCCTCGCGGAGGCGCCGGCGCTTCTTGTTGTCGGAGCGGCGGGAGTCATTGCGCATTTCTGCCTGACCAAGGCGCTGACCCTCGCCCCCGCCTCGATCGTGATTCCGATCGACTTCGTCCGGCTTCCGGTGATTGCGATTGTCGCCATGTTCCTTTACGGCGAGCCGCTGGAGCCTGCGGTTTTTCTGGGCGCCGCCATCATCTGCCTGGCGAACTGGTTGAACATCCGGTCGGAATACCGTCGCCATAAAGTCGCGCCGTAACGTCACGAATGCGTTACGTCAGGTCAATCGTTGACGGGAATTCAAGGCTTTTCGTAGCGTTCCGGTTGAACCTGGCCCACGGTCAGGATCGCTTGGGGAGGAAACATGAAAAACAAACGGATGGCGTTCGGCGCCACGGCGGTTGCATTCACGATGCCCGCAATCGCCATGGCAGGCGGTGTCGACCGCTCGCCGCAATCGGCCTTCGTGCTGTATGAAGGCAAGAACTACGCTGAATTCACGATTGGCAACCTGAATCCCGACGTGTCCGGCGTCGCGTCACCGTTGCTGGGCGGCAAGGCTTCGGGCGAAGTCCTGACCAACTACACGCTGGTCAATTCAGGCGTGAACTGGGTCATCAACGACAATCTGAATCTGGCCTTCATCATCGACAAGCCCTTCGGCGCGAATGTCGATTACCCGCTTGGCACCGGCTACTTCGCCCAGGGCACGCTGGCAGAACTCGACACGGTTTCCTACACCGCGCTGGCCCGTTACAAGTTCGCCTCGCAGTTCAGCGTCTTCGGCGGTCTGCGCTACCAGACGCTGAAGGCCAATGCGACCATTCCCTTCGTCGCCAACTACGCCATCGATGCCCCGGAAGAGGGTGCTTGGGGCTATGTGCTTGGCATCGGCTGGGAGAAACCGGAAATCGCGGCCAAGGTGGCGCTGACCTACAACTCGGCAATCGACTACGATCTGACCACGAACGAGTCCTCGGCCCTTGGGACCCTCAGCAGTACCGCGCCGGTCAAGACCCCCCAGTCGGTCAACCTCGAGTTCCAGACCGGCGTCGCCACCAATACGCTGCTGTTCGGTTCGGTGCGGTGGGTGGACTGGGAACAGTTCGGTATCGACCCGGCGATGTACGGCGCGATGACGGGGCAGCCGCTGGTGTCCTACAATGGTCCGACGACGACCTACACCATCGGTCTTGGCTACAAGTTCAACGAGAACTGGTCGGGGGCAATCAGCTATGCCTATGACACGCCGCTGGACGGCTACACCTCGAACCTGAACCCGGTCAACGGCTACAATTCGATCGGGGCGGCCGCAACCTATACGTGGAACCAGCTCAAGATCACGGCCGCCATCCGATACTATGATGTCGGGGATGCCGAGACTGCAGCGGGCAAGGTGGCCCCCGCAGGCATCTTCAACGGCAACAGCGCCATCGGCGCGGCCGTACGGATCGGCTATTACTTCTGATCTCATGGGTTCCGCCTGTCCTTCAGGCGGAACCCGCAGTTTCCGGGTCGCGGCACCTTTCCTGCACTGATAGATCAGTTGCATGACACCGCAGAAGCATCTCAGTGCCCGCGCCTGGGGCGAACTCCTTCTCCTCGCGATCATCTGGGGCGGGTCCTTCATCGCCAATCGCCTCGCGATCAACGAGATCGGGGTCCTCGGAACCGTGGCCTTCCGCGTGACCGGGGCCTGCCTTCTCCTCTGGCTTTATGTCGCGCTGCGGGGGCTGCAGGTTCCACGATCGCCCCGCGTCTGGGCCGCGTTCCTTGTCATGGGCGCACTCAATAACGCCATCCCCTTCTCGCTCATCACCTGGGCACAGCTGACGGTGCCCTCCGGCCTCGCCGCGATCCTGAACGCCTCGACGGCACTGATGGGAGTGGTCGTGGCCTCGATCGTGTTCCGGGATGAAAGACTGACCGGACGACGGCTGGCTGGGGTGCTGCTCGGCCTTGCAGGGGTGACGGTCGTCATCGGCCTGCAGGCCCTGACCGCGCTCGACCTGACCTCGCTCGCACAGCTCACGCTGCTGGTCGCGGCGCTCTCCTATGCCTGCGCCGCGGTTTGGGGGCGGCTCAACCTGTCGGGCCTGCCGCCCCAGGTTGCGGCGGCCGGGATGTTGACCGGATCGACGCTGTTAATGGTTCCCGCCGCTCTGGCGGTCGAGGGCCTGCCCCCCGCGCCGGCCGCGGGCACCTGGCTGGCGCTGGCTTATCTTGCTGTAGTCTCGACGGCCGGGGCCTACCTGCTTTACTACCGTGTGCTCGCCCTCGCCGGTGCCGGAAACCTGAGCCTCGTGACGCTGCTGACCGCGCCCTTCGCGGTGATCCTCGGCGCCGTGGTCCTGGGCGAAAGCCTGCCCTTGCGCGACTATCTCGGCTTTGCCCTGATCGCGGCTGGGCTTGTCGTGATCGACGGGCGCATCCTGCAACAGGCGAAGATTCCGCGTGAAATCCGTCCGCCGGTTCGCTAGGACACGGGCGGAACCGGAGAGGCAGGCATGATCTACCAGACGGCGGCAGAGTGGCGCGCGGCGGGCGCGAAGCGCGTGCTGATGTTCGGCATGTCGGGGTTGGGCAAGACCTACCTCGCCAACATGCTGCGCGATCAGGCGCACTGGTTCCATTACTCGATCGATTACCGCATCGGCACCCGCTACATGGGCGAGTTCATCTCGGACAACTTCAAACGCGAGGCGATGAAGGTGCCGCTCCTGCGCGAGCTCCTGATGACGGACTCGGTCTACATCGCGTCCAACATCACCTTCGACAATCTCGCACCGCTGTCGACCTATCTCGGCAAGCCCGGCGATCCAGCCAAGGGCGGTGTGCCCTTCGAGGAATACTGCCGTCGGCAGGAACAGCACCGCGTGGCCGAGATCGCGGCACTTCTCGACACGCCCCGCTTCATCGCGCGGGCGAAAGACCTCTACGGCTACGACAATTTCGTCTGCGACTCGGGCGGGTCGATCTGCGAGGTCGTCGATGCCGAGAACCCGGCCGATCCAGTGATGAAGGTCCTGTCCGAAAACCTGCTGATGGTCTGGCTCAAAGGCTCCGAAGCGCATCGGGCCGAGTTGATCCGTCGCTTTGACCGGGCTCCGAAGCCCATCTACTACCAACCCGAATTCCTGCGCGAGGTTTGGGACAACTACCTTATGGATCAGCGGCTTCCGGCTGATCGCGTCGATCCGGACGCCTTCCTGCGCTATGCCTATGCCCGCCTCCTCGACCATCGCCAGCCGCGCTATGCGGCGATGGCCCGGTGGGGCGTCACCGTCACAGCCGAAGAGGTCGCGACTGTCCGCGACTCCGCCGGCTTCACCGATCTCATCGCGCGCGCCCTTGAGCAGCGCGCGGAACACGCTTAAATCACCGGCCTTTCCAGGAGAGGACAAATGCCGATCACCCTGCCCGAGACCCTTCCCGCCTTCGACGTTCTTCGGAACGAGGGCGTGATGGTCATGACGCCCGAACGGGCGGCGCGGCAGGACATCCGACCGCTGAAGATCGCGCTCCTGAACCTCATGCCGAAGAAGATCCAGACCGAGAACCAGTTCGCGCGTCTGATCGGGGCGACGCCCCTGCAGATCGACTTCCACCTGATCCGCATGACCGAGCACGAGACGAAGAACACCGCCGCCGCGCATATGGCGACGTTCTATCACCCGTTCCAGGAGGTGAAGGACCAGAAGTTCGACGGCCTCATCATCACCGGCGCGCCGATCGAGCATCTCGAGTTCGAAGAGGTCACCTACTGGGACGAGCTGCAGGAGGTGATGAACTGGACCCAGACCAACGTCCATTCCACCTTTGGCGTCTGCTGGGGCGGGATGGCGATGATCAACCATTTCCACGGCGTGCGGAAACACATGCTGGACCGCAAGGCTTTTGGCTGTTTCCGGCACCTCAACCTTTTGCCGAATTCGCCTTACCTGCGGGGCTTCGCGGACGAATTCGTGATCCCGGTCAGCCGCTGGACCGAGATGAAGCAGGACGAGATCGACCGCGCCTCGGGGCTGGTGACGCTGCTCGGTTCGGACGAGACCGGTCCCTGTCTGGTCGAGGATGAGGCGCATCGCGCGCTCTACATCTTCAATCACTTCGAATACGACAGCGACACGCTGAAGCAGGAATACGATCGCGACGTGGCCAACGGCACGCCCATCAATGTGCCCGCGAACTACTATCCCGATGACAATCCCGCGAAGCCGCCCTTGAACCGCTGGCGCAGCCACGCACATCTGCTCTACGGCAACTGGATCAACGAGATCTACCAGACCACGCCTTACGAGCTGGATGCGATTGGGACCTGAACTCATACTGGCCGGCGCCCTTGTGGGCGCGGCCGCCCTGCTGATCCATCGTCGCGCGCTCCGGCGCGAACGGCAGGCCGAGCGGTCCTTTCCCCCGACTGGGCAGCTGATTGGTCCCCCAGGGAAGCGTATCCATGCCCATGTCGAGGGCTCTGGTCGCGACGTGGTGCTGATCCACGGGGCAAGCGGCAATACCCGCGACTTCACCCATGACCTTGTCGGGCGTCTTGCAGGTGAGTTCCGCGTGACGGCCTTCGATCGGCCGGGCTTGGGCTGGTCGGACGACCTTGGGTCCGAAGGCGGCAGCCCGGCCGCGCAGGCCCGTGCCCTGCGCGCAGCGGCGCGCGAGCTTGGTCTGGTGCGCCCGATTGTGGTCGGCCACAGCTATGGCGGGGCAGTCGCGATGGCCTGGGCGCTGGACGACCCGGACAATGTTGATGCGGTTGTGCTTCTCGGCGGCGCGACGATGCCTTGGCCGGGGGGCCTCGGCCTCTGGTATGCGCTGACCTCCTCGCGTCTCGGGCGGTCGCTCATCGTGCCGCTTGTCACGGCCTTCGCGCCCCACCGCAGGATCGACGAGGCGATGCGCGTGGTCTTCGAACCTGATCCTGTGCCGGAAGGTTATGGCCACCACTTCGCCGCCGGCCTGACGCTTCGCCGCAAGGTGCTGGCCGAGAATGCCCGGCAGGTGAACGAACTCCGCCCGCATGTCGTGGACATGTCGGCGCGCTACCGCGGCCTCAACTTGCCGGTCGAGATCGTGCACGGCACCGCCGACACCATCGTGCCTCCCGAGGTTCATGCCCTGCCTCTTGCGCGCCTTCTGCCGGACGCCGTCCTGACCCTGATCGAGGGCGTCGGTCATATGCCCCACCATGCCGCGCCCGATGATGTTGTTGCGGCGATCCTTCGCGCCGCCGAGCGCGCGGACTCTCAGCAACAAACACGGACTTGATGTCACTATAAATGACATGAATTGACGGAGCTGGATTTTCATGGCACATATAGTGTCACGAAATGAAGAGCTGAGTCGCCCATGTCCACACAGTCCCGAAGCTATCGCTCGCCCCTGCGGGAAGAGCAGGCGCAACAGACCAGAGAGCGGATCCTGGCTGCCCTCGGCGCGCTGATGCAAGAGGCCGAGGACGGCGACGACATCTCGATGGATGCCATCGCCGCGGCGGCCGGGGTTGAGCGCCGCACAGTGTTTCGCCACTTTGCCACGCGCGATGCGCTTTATCTTGCCTTCTTCGCCTGGCTGAATGCTCGCCTCGGCATCGTATCCGCGCCACAGACGCCTGCGGAAATGCAGGACGCGATCCGTGACGGCTTCGACAGCTTCGACGATCAGGCCGCGGCGATCCGGGCGGCGATCCACAGCAAGCCCGGACGCGAGATGCGCGCCGCAACCATTCCGGCCCGGCGCGAGGCCTTCGCCCGCTGCCTGGCCCCGGCCACAGCCGGCCTGCCCCCCGGGAAACGGGCGCAGGTCGAGGCGCTGGCCCACCTGCTTTACAGCGCCCCCGCCTGGGAGGTGCTGAAGGAATACGGCGGTCTCACTGGTCCCCAGGCCGGTGAGGCAGCTGCCTGGGCGCTGGAGCTGATCCTGTCCGCGATCAGCCCCGGCGGAACCGCAAGCGCGGATACTCAAACCCCAAAGGACCGAAAGAAATGAACTTCCAGTTCACCCCTGCCGAAAACCTTGAAACGCTCTGGGTCGTCGCAGACCGCCTGCGCGTCGTCGGCCACTTTCCCGAAACGGATGTCTACCTGATCGAGGTCGAGGTTCCGCCCGGCTCGGGCACCCCGCCCCATACCCACGCCTCGCCCGAACTGTTCTGGGTGCTCGAAGGCGAGGTCGTCTTCCGCCGCTTCGGCGCAGGCGCGCCCGAAGCCGTGACCGGGCGTCCGGGCGCATCGGTGCGGATCGAAGGGCATGTCCCGCACAACTATGCGAACGAAAGCGCCGCCCCTGCCCGCTTTGCCGTGCTGGTCGAGGCCGAGATGCTGGCCTTCTTCCGCGAGATCGCTCGCAGCGAGCCGTTGCGGCCCGGCGAGGCACCGGATTTTGCCGCGATCGGCGCCGCCATGGGACGGCACGGCATTGGCATGGTCCAGATGGCCGCGTGATCGACGTCGCTTCCTTCTGGCGGAAAGTCTTACTAGACTTCCCGCCAGGAGGACCGCGCAATGACCGATCTGCCCTTTGACGGCGCCATCAGCCACTATTTCCAGAAGGACGCCCCCAAGAGCATCCGCAAGGCGATCGAGCAGGCCGACAAGGACGATATCCTGTCGACGTCCTACCCCTATCGCGAAGAGATGAAGACGAAGGAGTACGAGGCGCGCATGGAGGAGTTGCAGCTGCAACTCGTGCGGATGCATGCCGACGTGCGCGATACGGCCAAGCGGCTGATCGTGGTCTTCGAAGGGCGCGACGCCGCCGGCAAGGGCGGCACCATCGACGTGGTCCGCATGAACCTGAACCCGCGCGTCGCCCAGGTCGTGGCCCTGGCGAAACCGTCGGACCGCGAGGCGCGGCAGTGGTACTTCCAGCGCTACATCGACTGGCTGCCGGCCTGTGGCGAGATCGCCCTCTTCGACCGCAGCTGGTATAACCGCGGCATCGTCGAGCGGGTCTTCAAGTTCTCGACCGAGGCGCAGCGCGAACGCTTCTTTGCCCAGCTACCCGCCTTCGAGGACATGATCGTCGATGAAGGCATGGTGCTGGTGAAGCTCTGGCTGCATGTCGACCGCGCGGAACAGCTGAAGCGCTTCCTCGACCGCGAGCGGGACGAGCTGAAGCAGTGGAAGCTCAGCCAGATCGACATCGATGGCCTGAGCAAGTGGGACGACTACACCGTCGCCATCAACGACACGATCGCCCGCAGCCACACGGCCCGCGCCCCCTGGACGGTGATCCGGTCCGACGACAAGAAACGCGCGCGGATCGCGGCCATCCAGACGATCCTGAAGGCGGTCGATTATGCCGGCAAGGATCGCAAGGTGATCGGCGATCCAGATCCCGCGATCTGCGGCGGACCCGAGCTGCTCCGGTCGGGCGACGACGCGGGCGCATGACCAAGCGCGGCTACCACCACGGCAACCTGCGTCAGGCGCTGGTGGAAGCCGCTCTCGACCTGATCCGCGAGAAAGGTCCGCAAGGCTTCACGCTCAGCGAGGCGGCGAAGGCGGTGGACGTGACCCCCGCCGCCGTCTACCGCCATTTCGCCGGCCGCGACGACCTGATCGCCGAGGCCGCGCGGCAGGGCTACGAGATCTTCGCGGCGCTGATGGACTACGCCTATGACAACGGCAAGCCGACCGCGCTGGCCGCCTTCGAGGCGACCGGCCGCGCCTATCTTGCCTTTGCCCGCAAATATCCCGGCCATTACATGGCGATGTTCGAAAGCGGCCTCTCCATGCAGGCCAATCCGGAATTGGCCGCAGCCGCCGCCCGCGCAAGCGCCGTTCTCGAAAAGGCAGCCGCAGCTTTGTCGGCACATATCCCGCCCGAGAAGCGGCCACCCGCCTCGATGTTCAGCGCCCATATCTGGGCCTTCTGCCACGGCATCGTCGAGCTTTACACCCGCGGCGCCCCCGGCTCACGTTCGCCCTTTCCCCCCGAACAACTGCTCGAGGCGGGGATCGGTATCTATTTGAGGGGACTTGGGCTGTTGCCTCCCGACGCGTGACGGGCCATCACCCGGCCTCGCGGAGTTGCGTCTTTCTGACCCATGCAATTTTTGTTATATATAACCCACATTCCCTGAAGACACTGGGAGTGGAGGACAGCATATGCGTGTCATCATCATTGGCGGCGTGGCGGCGGGGGCCTCGGCGGCAGCGCGGTTGCGGCGACTGGACGAAAATGCTGAAATCATTGTGCTGGAACGCGATCCCTACGTCTCTTTCGCCAGTTGCGGCATGCCCTATCACATCGGCGGCACGATCAAGGATCGCGAAATCCTCCTCGTGCAGACGCCGCAAAGCCTTGCGGCGAACCTTGCGCTTGACGTGCGCATCAATCACGAGGTCACGGCTGTGGATCGCAAGGCCCGCCGCGTCTCGGTGGTGGACCGCACGACCGGCAGCGCCTTCACGCTCGACTACGACTGGCTGGTGATCTGCTCGGGCGCGGCGCCGATCCTGCCGCCGATCGAGGGGCTCGATAATCCGCGGGTTCATACCCTGCGCAACATCCCCGACATGGACGCGATCATCGCCGATCTGGACAGGGGCGCGACGCGCGGGCTGGTCATCGGCGGCAGCTATATCGGCCTTGAACTGGTCGAAGCCTTTCGGGAACGGGGGATGGAGACAGTCGTCGTCGAAATGGCCGACCGGCTGATGCCTTGGCTCGACCCCGAGATGACGCGCATCCTGCATTACCACGTCGTCGAACATGGCGCCGAGGTGCGGCTGGGCACGGCGGTCAAGGGGATCCGGAACGCGGCTGGGGGCCTTGCCGTCGAGTTGTCGGATGGAAGCACCATCGAGACCGACATCGTGGCGCTGGCAACCGGGGTGCGCCCGACCGCCACGCTCGCCAAAGAGATCGGCCTGCAGCTTGGCCCGCGTGGCGGCATCGTCGTGGACGCCCGGATGCGCACCTCGGACCCGCATATTCTTGCCGCCGGCGACGTGATCGAGACGCAAAACATCGTCACCGGCGAGCCGGTCCTGTCGATGCTGGCCGGGCCAGCGAACCGGCAGGGACGGCTGGTCGCGGACACGATCCATGCGCTCTCGACCGGACTCGAGCCGACGGCTGCCTATCGCGGCACCCAAGGCACCGGCATCGTCAAGGTCTTCGACATGACCGCAGGGGGCACCGGTCTGACCGAGGCCCAGCTTCGCTCCGCCGAGCGGCCTTACCGCAAGATCCACCTGCTGCCGAACAGCCGCTCGGGTTACTATCCCGGCGCCAAGCCCATGCTGATGAAGGTGCTGTTCGCCCCGGCCGACGGCAAGCTCCTTGGCGCGCAGATGGTTGGCTGGGACGGGATCGACAAGCGTCTGGACGTGCTGGCGGTCGCGCTGCGGGCGGGGATGACGGTGTACGACCTCGAACATCTCGAACTGGCCTATGCTCCGCCCTATTCGCCGGCAAAGGATGCCATCAACATGGCGGGATTTGTCGGCTCCAACCTGCTGCGCGGGCAATTGGAACTGTGGTATTCCGAACAGTATCCGGAGATCGCGAGGACGGGTACGATCCTTGACGTAAGGACCACGGCCGAATGGGACCGCTGGCACATTCCCGGTGCCGTCCATGTTCCGCTTCAGCAGCTTCGCTCGCGCGTCGACAAGCTGCCGAAGGGCGAGACGATCTATACCTATTGCCGCTCAGGGTTCCGCAGCTACCTCGCCTCGACCATCCTGCGCCATAACGGGTTCCGTTCGCCTTTCCTGTCCGGCGGGGTGTTGGTCTTCCATGCCTGCCACAAGACCCCGCTTGCCTTGGGGGATGGCGGGATGCCGGTCCTGAGCCATGCCGAGGATGTGCTCGCGCAGCGGGCGAACGCGAAGTCCGTCCTTTAGGGTCGGAACGCAACGGGCCGGCGCATCGCTGCGCCGGCCCGTCGTTTCAATCTGCCGCGTTCAGCGGAACAGGACAAGCGCGCTCGGGCTCCACGCCACACGGGTGCGGGTACCGATGTCGAGCACGGGGCGGCCAGGCACGTTGCGCATCGACAGGCGCACCGGCTCGGACACGCCATCCAGCTTCACATCGTAATAGGTCATGTCGCCATAATAGACGACTTCCTCGATGGTGCCGGGGGTCTCGCGGTCAGTCGGATGCTGACCTTCGTAGAGGATCGTCAGCGTCTCAGGCCGGAAACCGACGCTGACGCCGTTGCCGGTGGCCGCGCCCGGCGCCTGTTCGGCCGGGATATGGCACTGGCCAAGGCCCGCCACGTCGACATCGAAACCACCGTCGCCCGTCGAATGCGCGGTGGCCGGCAGGAAGTTCATCGTGCCGATGAAGTCCGCCACCTGCCGCGACTTCGGCCGGCGATAGAGCGTTTCCGGATCGTCAAGCTGGGCGATCTGGCCCTCGAACATGACCGCGATCCGGTCGGACATCACCAGCGCTTCTTCCTGGTCATGGGTGACGAGGATGAAGGTGATTCCGACCTGGCGCTGCAGCTTGATAAGCTCGACTTGCATGTTCTCGCGCAGCTTCTTGTCGAGCGCCGAGAGCGGTTCGTCCAGCAGCAGCACCTTCGGCTTCAGGATCAGCGCACGGGCCAGCGCCACGCGCTGCCGCTGACCACCCGACAGGGCATGCGCCGCGCGCTTGCCGAAACCCTTCAGACCGACCATCTCCAGCGCCTCGCCGACGCGGCGGCCCAGCTCGTCCTTCGACAGGTTCTCGCGGCGCAGACCGAAGCCAACGTTCTCCTCGACTGTCAGGTGCGGGAAGATCGCATAGGACTGGAACACCATGTTGGTCGGGCGCTTGTTCGGCGGAATATGCGCCGCGTCCTTGCCGTCGATCAGGATCGCGCCCGAGGAGATTTCCTCGAAACCGGCGATGGTGCGTAGCAGCGTGGTCTTGCCGCAGCCCGAAGGCCCGAGGAGCGAGAAGAACTCGCCGGCTTTGATCGTCGCGTTGATGCCCCTCAGCGCATGGTAGTCGCCGTAGTATTTCTGGACATCCCTGAACTCGATCATCGTGGGTTTGTCGGACACGGTCACAGGAAGCCTCCGGTATCTTTGGCGCCGGTCCGGGCGATGCCGCGGCGGCGGAAGTATTCAGCGATGGTCAGCAGGCAGATCGACAGGCAGACGAGCACCGTGCCGAGCGCCATGATGGCGGGAACCCGGGCGGGGAAGCGGAACTGGCCGTAGATGTAGACCGACAGCACCGTCTGGTTGCCCCCCAGGAAGTAGGCGATGATGAATTCGTCCAGACTGATGGTGAAGCAGATCAGCAGGGACGAGATGATCCCTGGCATGACAAGCGGCAGCACGATCAACCGGAAGGTCGAGGCAGGCGTCTCGCCCAAGTCATAGGCCGCCTCTTCCAGCGACCGGTCGAGCGACTGGAAGGCCGAGGACAGGATCGCTGTCGCAAAGGGCGTGCAGATCAGCAGGTGGCCCATGATGATCGTCAGGATCGACAGCGGCACGTTCAGCGTCAGCAGCACGACGAGGAGCGACATCGACACGATCATCTCGGGCAGCACCATCGGCAGCATGATGAGGCCGAGGATCCCCGCCTTGCCCGGGAAGTTGAACCGGGTCGTGGCGCGGGCCGCGAAGATGCCGAGGCTGGTCGACAGGATCGAGGACGACACCGCAATGATGAGCGAGTTCTTGACCGCCTTGAACAGCTGGGTGTCGTCCCACATCATCTGGAACCACTCGGTGGTGAACCCGGACAGCGGGAAGGCGATGACCTTGCTGTTGTTGAACGCGAAGAGCGGCAGAAGCACGATCGGAGCGTAGAGGAAGATCAGGTAGACGACCGCGTAGGTCTTGAGGGCCGGAAACTTCATTTGTTGCCCCTCAGGAAGCGACGGTTGAGAGCCAGGAAGATCAGCGTCACGCCTGCAACGATCAGCATGGCCGACACCGCGATGGCGGATCCCATCGCCTTGTGGTTCTGCTTCAGCATCTCGACCTGGATCATGTTGGCGATCATGGGCAACTTGCCGCCGCCGATCAGGTCCGGCGTCACGTAGTCGCCGATGGTCGGGATGAAGACGATCAGGATCGCCGCGATCACACCGGGCATCGACAGTGGCAGCGTCACACGCCAGAAGGTGCGGAGCCGGCTTTCGCCCAGATCCTGCCCGGCTTCGAGCAGCGAACGGTCGATCTTTTCCAGCGCCACATAGATGGGCAGGATCGCGAACGGTGCATAGGCATGGGCCAGCGTGATGACGAAGGCCTGCACGTTGTAGTTGAGCGAGGTCAGCGGCTCGTTGATGATGCCAAGCGACATCAGGCCCGAGTTGATGACGCCGTTATAGCCAAGGATCACCTTCCACAGGAACACGCGGATCAGATAGCTGGTCCAGAACGGGATGGTGATGAGGAAAAGCCAGAGCGACTTCTTGTTCGGGGGAACGTTGAAGCTGACGAAATAGGCGACCGGATAGGCCAGGATCACGGTCACGGCGGTCACCGCCATCGACACCCAGAGCGAGCGCAGCATGATCGCGCGGTAGATCTTGCCGGTCCAGATCTTGACGTAGTTGGCGAAGCTGAAATCGGCGATCAGCGACCCCGCGGGTCCGTCTGCCATGAAGGAGTATACGAAGACCGTGACCAGCGGCGCCGCAAGCAGCAAAATCGCGTAGATCGCGGTCGGGCTGATCATGGTGAGGCCGTTAGCAGCCTCCGACCGGCCGATCCTTTGCAGGAATCCCCCTGAACTCATCATGCCCCCTGTAAGCACGCCCGGCTGTCATGCCGGTGCTGTTGTCAGGGCGGTTTCTGGCATGGAAAAGCAGGTCTGAAAAGGGGTCAGACGATGATTTGATCAAATTTTGCCGACCGCCAGCGCACAAATGTCGACGCAGCAGCAAGCAAACGCCCGAAAATCGGGCGCCAACAGGCGACTCAGGGCAGCCGGGTGATCAGCGGATGACCGCTTCCACCGCGATCGCGCGCTTCTTTAGTTCCGAGTAAAGCGCCGGAAGGACGCGAGTCTGGCGGACGGCCCGTGACAGGGCGTCGGAAAGACGACCCTCATCCGCGAGGGCTTCGGTCACGCGCCAGATCAGGCGGCGCGCCACGCCGTCGTCATAGACGATCTCGGTCGCGCCCGTGCGGTTCTTGCGGATGCCAAGGAAAACACTGCCCCCGTGGGGGGCATGAAAAGCGGCTTGTCCCATTTGCGGGTCTTTCTTTTGTCTGCTCGATGCAGCCAAATTGCGAAGCGCCGCCCGCCCGGTCAAGCAGCGAATACGAAAATTTCTCATCAAATCCATGGGATGAGTCGTCGCTGCAACAGCATTCACAGGGAAAGCTCTTGCGGCGGGCTTGCCAGAAGGCGGCTCAACCGTGCGATCGCATCATCGAAATCGGCGCGTGAGGATTGCCCTGAAATCGCGATGCGCACAGCATTCGGTGCCCGCCCAGTGGTCAGTGCATAGATGTCGGCCGAGCGCACGAGCACACCTTCGGCCTCGGCCCGCACGGTGAAGCTCGTTGTCCGCCATCCCCGGGGCAGCCTGAGCCAGACGAAGGAGACGCCCGGCTGCCAGCACAGATCATAGGCGCCAAGCGCGTTCACGACCGTCTGAAGGCGTGGCTCAAGTTCCTGCCGCACCGCCTGACGGATTCTGTCGCCCACGCCCGAGGTCATGATGTCGAGACACAGCAGGTGAACCGGCAACCCCAGGCCGAAGAAGGCGTTCTTCGCCGCCGCCCGTGCATCGTCGCCGCGACCGGGCGGGCAAACGACCCAACCGAAGCGCAACGCCGCAGAGACCGATTTTGAGAGGCTGCCGACATACCAGGTGCGGTCAGGCGCCAGGGCCCGGAACGACGGCAGGTCGCTCTCTGCTACCGAATAGCAATCGTCCTCAAGGATCTGCAGGTCGTGTCGGCGCGCAACCTCGACAATCGCCGCCCGGCGGTCCGCGCTCATGCAGGCGGTGGTCGGGTTCTGCGCCTGGGGGGTCAGGCAGACGAACTGGGCACGCTGCCGGCGACAGGCCAGGTCAAGCGAATCCGGGCGCATCCCCTCGCCGTCCATCTCGACCGTGACCGGATCGCCGCGCATCTGCATCACCGCCTGGCGCAACCCGGGATAGGCCAGGTCCTCGAGCATCACCACCGGACGGTCACCACGCAGGCCGGCCTGCAGCACCGTCAGGATGCCGTTCTGTCCACCATGGGTCAACGCAATGTCATCCGCAGCCACCGCCCCCAGGACTCGGTCCGACAACCAGGTCAACACGGCCTGACGCAGGCCCGCTTCGGCGGGTTGGTCTGGATAATACAGCCAGTCGCGCCCCACCCCTTCGGCCATCCGGTGCAGCGACTGGCGGAAGGCGGCAAGCTGCCCGACATCCGGCAGGGCCGGCCAGCGCAGGTCGACCTGACCCTTGGGTGGAGGCTGCTCGATCAGCGGCGTGAGTCTTTGCCTTGATACACCGGTCACGAATGTACCCCGACCAACCTCGCCCGACAGCAGACCTTCCTGTGTGGCAAGTTGGTAGGCCCGCGCCACGGTGCCCGGCGTCATTCCCAACCGCCAGGCCATGTCCCTGACAGGAGGGAGTTTTTCGCCGGGTTGCAGCTCGCCCTCGCGAATGGCGCGGCGAAGCGCGCCCGTCAGGGCGAGATATTTCGGCCCATCGGATTGACTCAGGTCGGGGGACCAAATTGTATCGGTCACAATGTTTTTCTTCCCTTTTGTTCCGCCCATTTGTATCAAATCACTACGCTAACATCAAAATTGTATCAACACAAAAGGTGCTCCCATGTCCGCGCTCCGCGCGAAAGATCCGACCCTCGCCCAGCTGACCGGCTTGCCGCCGGGGGTGGCCTTGCCTCCCCTGTCGCGCGTCGTGGTCACCGTGGCCCGACAGGTCGTGCTCTGGGAGACCCGCCTGCGCGCGCGACGCAGCCTGTCGCGCCTTGATCGCCATATGCTGATCGATATCGGTCTGAGTCCGGACGAGGCGCGGACTGAATGCGCAAAGCCCTTTTGGCGCGACTGATCCGCGCCATCCGAGACCGATTCCCTGATCGGTAACCCCAGACTGGGCCGGAGACATCCGGCCCATTTTTTGTTGCCCGCAGCGGCGCCCCGCCGGAACGGAAAGCAAAAGGCCGCTCCAACGGAGCGGCCCTGCAGAAAGACCGGCAACCGGTCGATCGGATCAGCGCTTCGAGAACTGGAAGCTGCGGCGGGCTTTGCGCTTGCCGTACTTCTTGCGCTCGACCACGCGGCTGTCGCGGGTCAGGAAGCCGGCAGCCTTCAGCGGGGCGCGCAGCGACGGTTCGTAAAGCTGCAGTGCTTTCGAGACACCGTGCTTCACCGCACCGGCCTGGCCGGACAGGCCGCCACCGACAACGGTCGCGACCACGTCGAACTGGCCTTCGACATTGGCGATGGTGAAGGGCTGGCGCAGGATCATCTGCAGAACCGGGCGGGCGAAGTAGACTGCCATTTCCTTGCCGTTCACGGTGACCTTGCCGGAACCCGGCTTGATCCACACGCGGGCAACGGCGTTTTTCCGCTTGCCAGTCGCATAGGAACGGCCCTGCGCATCACGCACCGGGGTACGCGGAGCAGCGGCGGCAACGGCCGGCTCGGAGGTCGTCACGGCGGCTTTCAGGTCGTCGAGGGATTTGATGTCAGCCATGATCAGGCGCTCCGGGTGTTCTTCGGGTTCATCGACTTGACGTCGAGAACGGTGGGCTGCTGCGCTTCATGCGGATGCGCGGCGCCGGCATAGACGCGCAGGTTCGACATCTGCTGGCGGCCCAGACGGTTGCGGGTGATCATCCGCTCGACGGCCTTTTCGACCACGCGCTCGGGGTGGTTGCCGCTCAGCACCTGCTCGGCGGTGCGGAACTTGATGCCGCCCGGATGGCCGGTATGCCAGTAGTAACGCTTGTCGGCACGCTTGTTGCCGGTCATCTGGATCTTGTCGGCGTTGATGACGATCACATTGTCGCCCATGTCCATGTGCGGCGTGAAGGTCGGCTTGTTCTTGCCGCGCAGGATATTGGCGACGATCGTGGCGAGGCGGCCCAGAACAACGCCCTCGGCGTCGATCAGGATCCACTTCTTCTCGATATCCGCCGGTGTAGCGGTGAAGGTTTTCATGGTCTGACTCTCGGTCTTGAAGCGGGGGTCGCCCCCCGGAATCTCGGATGGGGGTGTATCGCCGAATGCGACAGGCAGGTCAAGCACCCTGGAAAACATATAATCGTTTAATATCATGGTATTGAGTATGGGGTATAATATTACCCCAACCGAAAGACAGAACTTCGTCGAATTTTCTGCGAAGAATCCCAGTGGATCGTTCGTGGTGAAGGCAGATTTTTCGCAGAAAAATCGCCGGCTCACCGCAGGATCGGCGGCCGCGCCGGGTCGCTTCCCGGGGCGGCAGGCATGCCAGGCTCTGATGCAGCAGGCTCGGGCAGGTCGAAGCGCAGGGCGACGGAAGCCAGCTGACCCAGCACTGGATCGTCCGCGTCGAGGAACACCACGTCAAGCTCCCCGGCATCGAAGCCGGAAAAGGTCAACGCCTCGCCCACCGCGTTGGCCAGCGCTGGTTGCGCGCCCTCCACCGCCCCGATGAGCGCGAGCACATGTCCGCGATGGCCGCCGCCATAGACGACCCCGGCCAGGAGCGCCGCACCAGCCAGACCGGCCGCGCGCGCCAGCTTCTGGTCAAGCGCCCGGAGGAGGATCTCGGGCAGGTCCCCCGGAGGGATGAAGCGTTCCGGCCGAGCCTCGATGGTCGCGGGTGCGCGATCCAGAAGCGTGGCGAGCCAGTCCACGGCATCGGACGGAACGAGAAAGGCCGAGGGGGCCACACCCAGGTTCAGGCCGATCCCGACCCCCTGCCCCGCCAGTTGCCGCACGACCACCCGCCCCGGCAGCGCCGCATAGGGCACGATGGCGCCGGCGAACTCGGCCAGCCGGTCCTCGCGGTCGAAAACCAGCACTACAGGCCCCTCCTCAAGCGGAAAGACGCGGGGCGTGACGGCGTCGTCCACCGGCTCCTGCTCGAGAAGCAGGAACAGCTCGCCATCGGCCAGCCGTTCGTAGAAACGCAGTCTCGCGGCATCCTCGCCGGTCTCCGTCATCTCGGCATGGGCCTGGTCCAGCGGCGTCATGGCGCGGCACCTCTCCTGTTCCTGCGGCCAGCACTAGACATTGCTGCGCCGGCTCGCAACCGCTCTGGCTGCGGCATCAGGACCCGGCCCTGTCCAGGACGTACCGCACCGTCAGCCGAAGGTCGGGCACCAGTTCGGCCTCGAACCAGGGATTACGCTTCAGCCAGCCGGTGTTGCGCCAGGATGGATGCGGCAGCGGGTAAAGCCCCGGCGCGAAGGCGCGCCAATTGGCAACCGTCGCAGTCACCCCATCCGCCGCGGCTGCTCCGAGATGCCAGCGCTGCGCAGCACCGCCGACCGCCAGGATCAGCTTCAGGTCAGGCAACGCCGCCATGACCCGCGCCCGCCAGGTCGCGGCACAGAGCGGCGGAGGCGGAAGGTCGGAGCCCTTTGCATCATATCCCGGAAAGCAGAAGGCCATGGGCACCACCGCCACCCGATCGAGGTCATAGAACTCGGCCTCGGTCACGCCCATCCAGTTGCGCAGGCGCGCGCCGCTCGCGTCGCGAAACGGCTCCTGCACCTCGTGCACCCGCAACCCGGGGGCCTGACCCGCGACCAGCATCCGCGCCCCGGTTCGGAACCAGACGACCGGGCGCGGCTCATGGGCCGTCGCAGTCGCCGCGAAGCGGTCGGCGCAAAGCCGGCAGGCGCGGATTTCAGCCGGCAGATCCCGGGTTCCCATCGTTGATCCAGATGCCAAAGTCGTGATTGTCATTGTCTCTTTGTCCCGTCTTCCGACATAATGACGCCCGAAAGCCGGCATAAGGCATGACGTTAAGAAAGTTCCCCTATGCGGGACAGAGGCAAAGGGCATAGCAACGGCGCGGGCGGAACGCGGCGTCAGCAGGGCGCGGATGATCGAGTTCGATACAGTCAGCAAGTCCTTCTGGACCGGCAAGCGGCGCAAGGTCATCCTCGACCGGGCGTCGTTCCGTATCGAACTGGGCAATTCGCTTGGCATCCTGGCCCCGAACGGCACCGGAAAGACCACGATCATCAACATGATGGCGGGGCTCGAAAAGCCGGACGAGGGCCGCGTCAGCCGCACCTCGCGCATCTCCTTCCCACTGGGCTTCATGGGTGGGGTGATCGGCAAGCACACGGGCACCGAGAATGCGCGCTACATCGCCCGCCTTTACGGGCTTGACCCCGATTACGTCGAAAGCTTCTGCCGATGGCTTTGCGGGATCGAGGAATACTTCGACATGCCGGTCGCAACCTATTCCTCGGGGATGCGGTCGCGGTTTTCCTTTGCGCTGCTGCTGGCACTGGAATTCGACATCTACCTGATCGACGAAGGCATGCCAGCTACCACCGACGCCGAATTCAACCGCAAGGCAGGCAACCTGCTGCGCGACCGGCTACAAAAATCGACGGTGGTGATCGTGTCGCATTCGGCCGACATCATCTCGAAATTCTGCCGCTCCGCAGCGGTGCTGCGCAACGGCCAGCTGTACATGTTCGACACCCTGGAAGAAGCGAAACGGCTCTATGACTACGAAGCCTAAGGTTCAGCGGTTCCGGTTTCGGAAGGCCGAGGCGGCCACGGCAGAGGCAACTTCCGCCCAGACAGAGGTCCGGGCGCCGGATCCCGCCCCGATCCCGGCCCAGCCTCCTGCCCGCCGGACCGTCACCGAGATCGCGGTGGCCGAACCCGGGCTTGGCCCGGAGATGGAGATCGACGCGATCCGCCGCGAAGGGCTGACGGGTCGCCAGCTGAGAATGGCCAGGCGGATGGCGCAGCGGCACGACCTGCCAGCCACATCGGATTTCGACGCCGTGCGGCTCCTGCGCAAGGCAGGGATTGATCCTTTCGAACGGTCGAACCTGCTGGAACTCGTCCCAGCCACGGACGACGAAAGCGGGGCTATGCTGCCCAACCGGTCGCTGACCGAATTCGCCGATCCGAAGCTGCCGCAGACCTATCGCAGCCCGCCGCCGCCCTCGACCGAACGGCGCGCCGAAGACGTGCTTGCCGACAACGTCATGCGCATCCAGCAGGACATCGCGGCAAGACGGCGGCGCAAGTCGATCATGCTGGCGGTGCGGCTGGCCTTCCTGGTGCTGCTGCCAACGATGGTGGCATCCTGGTACTTCTATTTCGTCGCCACGCCGCTTTATCAGACCGAAAGCCAGATGGTGATCCAGCAGGCCGACGGCGCCGTGCGGGCCGGCGCCGGATCGGGCTTTGCCGGCCTGTTCGGCGGCGCGATCGACGCCAACAAGGATTCAATCGCCGTCCAGGGCTACCTGCAATCGCGTGACGCGATGTTGCGGCTCGACAAGGATCTGGACTTCCGCGGCCAGTTCTCGGGTCCCGGAATCGACCCGCTGCTGCGTCTGCCGCCCGACGCGAGCAACGAGGCGATGTACGACATCTACAAGCGCATGGTGAAGGTGTCCTACGATCCGACCGAGGGCCTGATCAACATGTCCGTCCTCGCCCCCGAACCGAAAACGTCAGAGGCGTTCAGCAAGGCCCTGATCCATTATGCCGAAGAGCAGATCGACCATCTGACGCAGCGCAAGCGCGAGGATCAGATGCGGGATGCCAAGGCCAGTTTCGAGGATGCGCAGGCCAAGCTGCTCGAGGCGCAGCGCGACGTGGTGAACCTTCAGGAAAAACACAAGCTGATGTCGAGCCAGGCCGAGGCCACGCTCATCACCGGTCAGATCGCCTCGCTGAACACGCTCATCAATGCCGATAAGTTGTCGCTGGAACAGATGAAGTCGAACGCCCAGCCCAACAAGGCGCGGATGGAGCCAATCGAGCGACGGATCGCGGCAATGGAAAGCCAGGTCGCCGACCTGCGCAACCAGATGACCGAGGCCAATACAGATGGCGTCTCGCTGCCCGAGGTGCAAAGCGAACTGCTGATCGCCGAGGCCAACGTGCAGACCCGCCAGTTGATGCTGTCGGCAACGCTCGAGCAGCTCGAAGGCGCCCGGCTCGAGGCGAACCGCCAGGTGCGCTACCTGTCGGTCTCCACCCCGCCGGTGGCGCCGGACAGCCCGACCTTCCCGCGCGCCTTCGAGAATACGCTCGTGACTCTTATGATCTTTCTCGGCATCTACCTGATGATCTCGATGACCGCCGCAATCCTGCGGGAACAGGTCAGCGCCTGAGGGACATGCCCATGACCGAGGTGAAGATCGGCGGTCTGACCGCCGGAAACGACCGGCCGCTCCTGGTGATTGCCGGGCCCTGCCAGCTGGAAAGCCTGGACCACGCCCAGATGATCGCCGGACGCATGGCCGAGGCCTGCGCGGCGGCCGGGGCGCAGTATGTCTTCAAGGCGAGCTACGACAAGGCAAACCGCACCTCGCTTTCGGGCCGCCGCGGTCTGGGGATGGACGCAGGTCTCCGGGTGCTGGAAGCGATCCGCGCCATGGGGATGCCGGTCCTGACCGACATCCACGACATTGCCCAGGCGCGCGAGGCGGCGAAGGTGGTGGACGTGATCCAGATCCCCGCCTTCCTCTGCCGCCAGACCGACCTGTTGCTGGCAGCGGGCGAAACCGGCGCGGTGGTGAACATCAAGAAGGGACAGTTCCTTGCCCCCTGGGACATGGCGAATGTCGCGGCCAAGGTCGCAAGCACGGGGAACGAGCGCATCCTGTTGACCGAGCGCGGCGTGAGTTTCGGCTACAACACGCTGGTGGCCGACATGAGGTCGCTGCCAATCATGGCGCGGACCGGCTACCCGGTCATCATGGACGCGACCCATTCGGTGCAGCAGCCGGGCGGACAGGGAAATTCCAGCGGCGGCCAGCGCGAATTCGCACCGGTCATGGCCCGGGCTGCCGTCAGCCTCGGCATCGCCGGGGTCTTCATCGAGACGCATGAGGATCCGGACAACGCCCCGTCCGATGGCCCGAACATGATCCCGCTGGACCAGATGCCGGCGCTGATCGCCAACCTGATGGATTTCGACCGGCTGGCAAAGGCGAACCCTCTGCGGGTCTGACGCCGCTCAGGGCGTCAGCGGATTCTCGAACTCGATGCTCGACTGGCCCTTGCCTTCAAAGGCATTTTCAAAGGCCACGAGACGTTTGCGGATCGACATCAACTCGATGATCGTCGTCCAGGAGTTCACCAGATACTGGAACGACCCCGAGACCTGCCCGAAGGCTGTCAGGATCTGTTGCAGGATGCCGAAGGTGATGGTTCCGGCCGCAATCGTCGGCACCAGGATCAGGTAGGCGAAGATGTTGTCGGCCTGGATGTACATGCCGCGGAAGATATTGAAATAGGCATAGTGGAAGTAGAGCCGGAAGTAGTTCGCCCGCACCTGCCGGAACAGCTCTTTCGTGGTCATCGGGCCGGCTCTCATATGGTCATCCTCGCCATAGACGAGTTCCTTGCGGTAGGCCGCCTCGATCCGCTGGTTGCGGAAGTTCAGCCCCGGCAGCTTGATCCCGGCGACGGCCAGCAGCAGCGTCCCGAAGACCGACCAGAAGATCGAGGCGTAAAGCAGCGGATGGGGAATGGCACCCACCACCGGCAGTTCGGTGACATGCGCGGAAAGTTCCGCCAGGACCGGCAGGAAGGCGAAGAGCGTCATCACCGAATCCACGATCGAGACGCCCAGATCCTCCATGATCGAGGCGAAACGCATCGTGTCCTCCTGGATCCGCTGAGAGGCGCCCTCGATCGTCCTCACCTCGGGCCAGCGGCTCATGTAATAGTCGTTCATCGCCTGCCGCCATCGGAAGACGTAATGGCTGACGAAAAAGCGGGTGGCGACGAAGACCGCGATCCACAGGAAGGCGATCTTGGCGAAGATCAGGATCAGCCCGTAAAGCTGCGCCGATGTCACCTCGCCCGATCCCGACAGCGCACTTTGCACATCGTCGAAGAACGGACCGCGCCAGTTGTTGATCGCGACCGAGACCTGCACCGAGAAGTAGGTGGAAAAAATGATCGCCGCTGACCCGACGACCGACCACCAGTGATAGGGATGCGGCGACAGGATCATCCAGGCGGCGGCGAAGATTGCAAAAAGTACGCCGCAGAACAGGTAGAACCACAGGAACTGCGGCGTCACGAAATGCCCAAGGCCCAGGATCGGCGGGGCGTTTGGATCTTCCGGCGGAAAGCCGAGCGCCGCGCCAAGGCTTTCGCCCACCGTGTACCAGAGCGTCACCGCCACGGCGAGCCACAGGAGCGAGGTCAGCAGGAATAGCTTCGGACGCGGAAAGAACGACTGATACACCTCGGACAACCTCTGCTCTGCGACGGACGATGACAGTCATAGACAGGAAAACGCGGCGGATGCCACTGCAGCTTTTCGTGAGCTGCGCGCGAGACTTGTGTCAGACCGCATGCCCCGCTGCCCAGCCGCTCGACCAGGCCCACTGGAAATTGTAGCCGCCCAGCCAGCCGGTGACATCCACGACTTCCCCGATGAAATGCAGACCCGGCACCGACTTCGCCTCCAGCGTCCGCGCTTCGAGCGCATCGGTATCGACGCCACCAAGCGTCACCTCGGCGGTGCGGTAGCCCTCGGTCCCGACCGGACGATGCAGCCAGGCGCGGACGCGCGCGGCCAGCGCCTCGATCGCGGCGTTGGACAGCGCCCCGACGGGCTGCGTGACGCCGGCCTCGGCCTCGACATGCCGTGCCAGCTTCTCGGGCATAAGCCGAGCCAGCACCGTGCGCGCGGCGACCTTCGGCTCGGCTCCCCTTGCCGAGCGCAGGGCGGCAGCCACGTCGATGCCCGGCGTCAGGTCCAGGCTGATCGGCTCGCCCTCGCGCCAATAGGACGAAATCTGCAGGATCGCCGGGCCGGACAATCCGCGATGTGTGAAGAGCACCGCCTCGTCGAAGCTCCTGCGCAGTGCCGTCACTCGCCCCTGGACTGCCACGCCCGCAAGCGGGGCGAGCCTGGCAAGTTCCTGCTCGGCGAAGGTCAGCGGCACCAGCGCCGGCCGCGTCTCGGTCACGGAAAGACCGAAGCGTTCGGCCAGATGATAGCCAAAGGGGCTGGCCCCCATTTTCGGGATCGATTTGCCGCCCGTAGCGACAACGACCTTTTCAGCCAGCACCGGCCCGCGACCTGTCGCGACCGAGAACCCGCCCTTCACCGCCATGACCTCGCCCGGAGCACATCCGAGCCAGAGCTGCACGCCCGCCCGCTCCATGTCGCGCAGGAGCATCTGGACAACCTGCGTAGCGGAGCCGTCGCAGAACAGCTGGCCAAGCGTTTTCTCATGCCAGGCAATCCCCTCGCCATCGAGCCGGGCGATGAAGTCCCATTGTGTGTACCGCTTCAGCGCCGACAGCGCGAAGCGCGGATTGCGCGACAGGAAGCGGTCGGCGGCGATTCCGAGATTGGTGAAGTTGCACCGCCCCCCGCCCGAGATGCGGATCTTCTCGCCCGCGGCCTTCGCATGGTCGATGACCAGCACCCGCCGCCCGCGCCGCCCCGCCTCGATGGCGCAGAACATGCCGGCGGCGCCGGCGCCCAGGATGACCACATCGACACGTTCCATCCCGCCGTCCTAACGGCGCCGCGCCCCGACGGCAACCGTCGGAAAAAATGCGACAAGCCCCTTGCGGCCCTCCGGACCCTTCGCTAAACACCCGCGCAGTTGGGGCGTCGCCAAGTGGTAAGGCAGCGGTTTTTGGTACCGCCATACCTAGGTTCGAATCCTAGCGCCCCAGCCAACTTTCCTTTCGAGATATGGAACTCATCCAAACCAAGGGGTTGGATGACGCTTGCGGTCCTGGACCAAGGGCAAACCGCCCCAGACGATGACCCAAGTCGGCTAGGACGCGGGACGCAGGAGAACCCCAGTTGACCACGAGACGACCGAAGCAACCTGACAACAAGTCTGCTCCATAAGGCTGTGGCGGGTATGTAGCGGTCCTCTGATTGGAGGGATCACTTGGCTCCGTCGAATTGACCTGAATCAATGCTGGAATTCATATCGATGATTATTCAATATTTATATGGGTCGCTCAGAATTTGGGGACCTGCGTCAGGTCAGGACATTCAGGTCCAGAGGGGAGTCAGACGATGAAAAAGCTGTGTTCAGGTCTTGCGATTGCGCTTCTGTTCGCAGGTCCAGCGATAGCTCAAGACAGTGGCTGGACCTATGACATCTCCATGAACCTGTGGTTGACCGACACCGGCGTGACGGCCGATACGCCCCATGGTCAGGTCGATGCCGAGCTCAGCTTCAGTGACGCGATTCAGGATCTGGACTTCGCCTTCATGGGCACAGTCGAGGCTCGGAACGGACCTTGGGGTATCATCGGCGACCTCAACTACTTCAATATTACTGCGGATGGCCCGTCACCGGCAGGACTTGCCTATTCAGAGGTCGCAGTTGGAAACAAGGTCACACTGCTCAGCGGTTATGTGACCTATCGCGTGCACCAGGATGACAAGGTTGCCGTCGATCTTGGGGGGGGCTTCCGGTCATTCTGGACATCGATGGATACGACCTTCGTCGGAGCAAGTGCGCCGACAGTGGTCCTCGAGCAGTCCAAGGACTGGGTTGACCCGGTGGTTGCGGCACGTATTCGCTTCGCCTTCAGCGATCAATGGTTCGGGACCTTGATGTTCGACGCGGGCGGCACGGGTGACACCCAGACCTGGCAGGCTCTCGCGACGGTCGGCTACCGGCTCAACGAACACTGGCTGATGCAGGGGGGCTATCGGTATATCGAGGCCGAGTGGGACACGGACTACGGCCAATCGTCTTTCGACTTCTCCGGCCCGATCCTTGGCGTGACCTACAGCTTCTGACCTCTGGCTTTTTCTGTCATCGGGCGAGACGCCTCACTAGGGCGGCAGGCGGTTTTTTTCGTGCGCCGCCCCTCATGTGCTGCTGCGGGAAAGGAGCATCTGATGCGGATGTCGCTGCGTGCCAACGGTTCTTTGGGGCGCGTTCTGGCCGTGCTGCTGATGTTGGTTGGACCTTCGGCTGCTAATGCTGATGAAGAGGTGGTGCGCCCCAACATCCTGCTGATCGTCGCAGATGACGCGGGCTACGCAGATATCGGCAGCTTCGGAAGCGAGATCCAGACACCAAACATTGATGCGCTCGCCGCAGTCGGCGTCCGCTTCACCGATTTCCACGCGAGTGCGACCTGCTCCCCGACCCGATCGATGCTCCTGACCGGGGTGGACAACCATCTGGCCGGCCTTGGCAACATGGCGGAATTCACGGCCCCCAACCAGAAGGGCCTGCCCGGATACGAAGGTTACCTGAACGACTCCGTCGCGCCGATCCCGGCGCTGCTGCGAGATGCGGGCTATCACACCTACATGGCCGGCAAATGGCATATGGGGGAAGAGCCTGACCGCTGGCCGGCGGCCCGTGGATTTGATCGCGACCTGACGCTCATTCCCGGCGGCGGCAGCCATTTTGGCGACATGTGGGGCGCGACCGGCAATCGGCAGCTCTACACTTACAATGGCCAGCCCCTGGCCACGCTCCGCCCCGGCTTCCACTCGTCCGAAGACTACACCGCCGCCATCATCGCGGATATCGAGGAAAACCGTCACGACGGCAGGCCCTTCTTTGCCTATCTCGCCCTGCAGGCCCCGCATGACCCGTTCCAGCTTCCGGATAGCTGGCGTGACCGCTACCGGGGTCGCTACGACATCGGCTATGACGCGATCCGCGCCAGCCGCGTGATGCGGATGAAGGACCTCGGCCTCTTGTCCCCCGAGGCGACCGTCTTCCCCCGATTGCCGATGATCCCAGCCTGGGCGGATCTTGGCCCGCAGGAGCAAAGAGCGTCCGCGCGGAGGATGGAGCTTTACGCGGGCATGGTCGAACACATGGATGCCAACATCGGCACACTGATCGGCTACCTGAAGACGACCACTCTTTATGACAACACGCTCGTCATCTTCCTGTCCGACAACGGTCCGGAAGGGACACTGATGCAGATCGGTCCGCCGTGGGACAACAGCCGCCTCGAAGACTGGGGCGCCAAGGGCACCTTCATCCAGTATGGCCCGGCCTGGGCGCAGGTGGGCGCCGGCCCGCTGCGCATGTTCAAGGGCTACCTGTCAGAGGGCGGGATACGTACGCCGCTGGTCATCGCCGGTCGCGGAGTGACCGAGGGAGGACGCCTGTCCGCCGCGTTTGCGCATGTGCTCGATATACCCGCGACCATCCTCGATGCGGCGGGCGTTCCCCACGCCGATACCTTCGCCGAGCATGCGGTGGCGCCTCTGCAGGGCAAGTCGCTCACTCCCGTGCTGGCCGGCCAGGCGGAAGCCGTTCATGCCCCGACCGACTGGCAAGGCTGGGAGCTTTTCGGCAATCGCGCCATCCGCGAGGGCAACTGGAAACTGCTCTGGATGTGCCCGCCGGCCGGAACCGGCGAATGGCAGCTTTACGATCTTGCTTCCGACCCCGGCGAGACAACCGATCTCGCTGACGATCGGCCGGATATCCGCGACCGCCTCGCCTCGCACTGGGACGTCTACGTCAAGGAAAACAACGTGGTACTGCCTAGCGTTTCGCCGGTTTGTTCCAAAGCCAATTGAGCGTTTGCCTTCCCGAAAGCGAAGGGTCCGGTCAGATCAACCCCGGCGGCGATGAAATGCCAGCCCGTTCGTCATTGATGGTGAGACCGCCAGTGGCGAACGGGAGCTTCGGGAGCACCAGAACCCATTCGCCGCCAGCTCTGCCACGGCTTAGAGCAGACTGAAATCAACCCCGTAAGCAGCCGCTACCCAGTCATCATGCTTGTTATCGGCTCGCGACCCCGCTTCCAGATGCTCGGGGTTGATGCAGAGCGCGTTATGGCACCGATGGCGAACGACCGTGTCAAACCCGATCGCCGTCTCGTTCACCACGCAGAAGATGAAACGGTAGGCCGCCACCTGCCTGCCTTGGAACCGGACCTTCTTCCGGGCCGTCGTGGACGTCACGATGCAGCCCGTCTCCAGCCGGGTTCCAGCTTCCAGGAGTGAGTTGGCCCGTTTCCGGGCCTCCTCGATGTGTTCAGAGAGTATCTCGGCGAGCCAGTCCTCGCCTTCGTCAGTCAGGATGAAATCAGACATCGAACCCGAGGTTTAACGCTGGGCCGTCTGCCAGCTCCAGGTGCGCTTCGAGTGCGACCGACTTGCCGTCTGGGCCGGTGATGTTGCCGCGGTGGACGGCGTAGTCTGGATGCACCCAGAGTTTCCGGGTGTAGTCCACACCGCCCCACTTCACGTCAAGCCGGCTCCAGCCCAGCTCTGCCATAACGTGACGAAGCTGGTTGGCGTTGGCTCGAAGCTGGATCTGCGCCACCTCTGCCAAGCTCGTCTCCGAAACGGCGAACACGCCTTTCTTGGCCAGATGCTCCCGAAGCTGCTCCGTGGTGACCTGAGCGGCCGACTGGTGAATGCGCTTCATGACGTCCGTCGCGTCCCGCTCGACGTTCAGCGTCTTGGCACTGAAGCCTTCGGGCAGTTCGCGGGTCATCAGCGCGCGGTACAGGTAGGCCAGACGATCGGGAGAACCCAGAGCAGCCAGAACCACCTCCACCAGTCCAGTGAAGTCCTTGCTCCGGGGTCCAGCAGCATGTCCGTCATGGTCAATCTCCACGACGTAGTAGCGCCGGTCCTCGGCCTCGATCCAGAGCGGCAGGTGGTTCGTGGTCAGCAGGAAGCAGCAGTATTGCGTCACCCGTTCCGCTTCTTTTCCCTTCAGCTCAGCGAGGGTCGTCTTCTCGGTGATGTAGGTCTTCAGCGCGTTGCTCTGGCTGGAGTC
>JAYRKT010000103.1:0-2134 GCA_041905595.1 Rhodobacter sp. | reverse complement strand
GCCACGATTCGGCCCTGACCTCGGATGCCGGCCTCGCCGAGCTCTTCGCCAAGATGGTCAAGCAGCGCCAGGATTCGGTCGCCGCCTACGAGCAGGGCAACCGCCCCGAACTCGCCCAGAACGAGCGTGACGAGATCGCCGTCATCCAGTCCTTCATGCCCAGGCAGATGAACGATGACGAGGCCAAGGCGGCCGTGGCCGAGATCATCAAGGCGGTTGGGGCCACCTCGGTCAAGGACATGGGCAAGGTCATGGCCGAGCTGAAGGCGAAATATGCCGGCCAGATGGACATGGGCAAGGCCGGCGGCATCGTGAAGGGCCTGCTGGGTTAGACACCAACTCGTCCTCTCCCGCACAGCGGGAGAGGAGGGGGCCCCAACGAAGTTGGGGTAGGTGAGGGGCCGAGGCCCCTAACGCACGCGGCGTCACTTGTATCCAGTTATCTCCCCGTTGCTCATCACAACATCGCGTACCGGCGCAATTGAGTCCCGGCCCTAGGCGACCTCCGCTCCGAGCAGACGCGCGTTGAGCTTGCCTCCGGAGAACAGCATGTCATCAACGGCGTGCGACACATCGGCCGTGGTGACAGAGCCTCCCTCCCGGCCCAGCGTCACCTGTGCAATGCGCCGCATCAGCTCCTTGATGAAGGCCGCACTCATGCCTTCCGTGCGGGCAGCGGCGTCCGCCACCACCGCGTCGCCGAATTCGAGATTTCCGCCATAGAGCCGGATGAGCCGCTCGCGGGACTGGCCGTCCGGAAGCGGGATCTCAATGGCCTGATCCACACGGCCAGGGCGCCCCGCCAGCGCTTCTTCCAGTTGCTCTGGCCGGTTGGTGGTGAGCACGAAGATGATGTCGGCATCGCCCTTCAGGCCGTCCATCTCGTTCAGCAACTCGTTCAGCATCGACTCTTCGCAGGGGCCATTCATGTTCTCGCGCTGGCGGGCAATGAGGTCCACGTCCTCGATCACCACCATGGCAGGCTGCAGGAGACGGGCGAGCAGAATATACTGGTCGAGCTTCGCCACCTGCTGTGCGGTGATCAGCAGGGTCGTGTGATGGGGCAGATTATGTGCAAGATAGCGGATTGTGTGCGTCTTGCCCGTGCCGGGCGGGCCATAGAGCAGGATGCCCTTGCGCGTCGGCTGGCCGAGAGCCCGCAGCTTCTCTCGGTTCGCGACGAAGTCGAGGAGGTTGCGGTCAAGCAGCGCGATCGTGTCCTCGGGCAGGATCACGTCATCGCGTGACACCAGTGGAAGGCGGTGCACCATCATACCGCCCGACTGGCCGCGATACTTCCCCTTCGCTTCGAAGGACAGCACCTTGCCGCGATAGCTGCGCGCTGCCTCAACTTCATCCTCGATGAACCTGAAGCAGCGCTCCGTCAGCGCGCGACCCGGTTCCCCGATGGGCGTTGCGATCTCCACGCGGATTTGCAGCTCCCGCTCAAATTCCCGGTGTTCGGACAGGAGCACGACGAAAGGCATGTCGCCCTCGTGCAGCAACCAGAAGCCATTTCTCAGGCACTTCACGGGAACGTCGCTGCCGATGTCGAGGTCCTCGTATTCCGCTTGCGCGATCATCGAGGGTGAGCGGCTCTGCGACATGAGCTTGGCGAAGGTCAATGTCTCGTAGCGATATTCCTCGTGGACGCCATAGATGATGCTTTCCGGCCGGGAGAAACAGGTGCTGACCGCCGTCTGCACGTCGGCGCGCATGTGGCCGGGAAAGCCGCGCGCGGTGGAGGCGATCATGTTTTTCGGAATCCCGGCAAAATGCCATGTCAGTGCCTCGAAGGCGTAACCGAAGTTCGGGCGCGCGCCGCTGTCTGTCCTGAACTGTGCCACGCCGACGGCAAGGCAGTCCTGGCAGATGGTCGCTTTGCCCTGGGTAAATCGCCGCTGCCTCTCCGGCAGCAGCCGCTCGCAGAAGGCACAACGCGGCTGGTCGTCCTCATCCCCCATGATCCGGAGGTCGAGGGGAAACCCGCCGCGCCCCGCGATCGCCGCGGCGAGAAGCGCTTCGGCAACCCTGGCAGGATAGGGACCCAGCTTGGCGCATCCCTCCTTGTCGACACGGCGCGTCACCGCCTCCGCCGTTTCCGGGGTCATGCCGAACACATTCCGGAGTATGC
>JAYRKT010000102.1:0-2138 GCA_041905595.1 Rhodobacter sp. | reverse complement strand
AGCGTTGCACACTGTGGTCGAGGAGTTGAATTCCAAGTTCCCGGGAATCAAGCTACACCATGTCACCGAATGGAAGCTCAAAGATGTGGTTTCGAAGCTCCGCGAGAGTTTCCCACAAGTGGATTTTCACTACTTCTTCGATTCGTCAGCCATGCGCCCTGACGGTGGCATTCTCTCAGAGTCTGATTCAAAATTATCGCGATAGATTTCATGCTCTTGCGATACGGCGGACGAAGAGCTGAATTGAGGCGATGAACAGCCACGCGGTTGCCGATGCGATGGTCTGCTCGAAGTCTTTGGCGAGGCGGCGGTTGCGACCGAGCCACGCAAAGGTCCGCTCGACCACCCAGCGTCTGGGCAGGACCTCGAAGCCCTTGGCATGGTCGGATCGCTTGATGATCTCGACCGTCCACTTCCCGATCTTGCGCAGCGCCTGGCGAAGCTTGTCGCCAGCATAGCCGCCATCGGCGAAGATGTGCCTGAGCCAAGGGTGACGGCGGATGATCTCGGCCAGAACAAACGGCGCGCCATCGCGATCCTGCACGTCAGCGGTGTGGATCACGGCATGAACGAGATTGCCCTCGGTGTCGGTCACGATGTGTCGCTTGCGGCCCTTGATCTTCTTGCCTGCGTCATAGCCGCAAGGCCCGCCGCTTTCCGTGGTTTTCACGCTTTGGCTGTCGATGACCCCAGCGCTCGGAGAAGCCTCGCGCCCGAGGGCTTCCCGCCCGATCAGCAGCAGGGCGTGATTGAGCGAGAGCCACAGACCATTGTCGCGCCACAGATAGAACCAGCGCCGCACCGTCGAGACCGGAGGAAAGCAGGGCGGCAACATCCGCCAGGGCAGCCCACCGCGCAGCAGATACAGGATCGCCTCGATGATCCGCCGCAGCGGCCATTTGCGCGGTCGCCCTACACAGCAAGGGCCCGGAAGTAACGGCTCCAGCACGGCCCATTCCGCATCGGTCAAATCGCTTGGCAAAGCCAGGTCGGCACGGGCATACTGCGCCCGGGTGGTGTCGGTCCACATCGTTGAACTCCCGAAGTTTGTTGCAAAACCCCGTGAATCAGCGACTTGGGCTCGCGTCAAGCTAACCCGCTGGCACCACTCAACTTAATTTCGGATCAGGCTCTGAGAGGTCGAACTGCACCGCAGCCAGCGCTTTGCCGCGCCGATCGAGCAGCCGCACCGCCAGTTCGCGCGTCATCTCTGGCAAGGGATCGAGCGCGGCGAAGCGCATCGCGGTCATCGGCAGTTCGGCTATCCGCGCGTCACGCTCCAGCGGCAGCAGTGCAGGGGAGGCGCCGTTGGCGCTGATCTCGGCCTTGCTGCCATCAATCGCCGCGAGGACCTTCGCCGCGCCGCGCGTCCCCGGGGGCGCAAATGCCGTGGCGATCACGGTTGCCCCGCTGCTGGACCCCGGGCCATCAGCGTCCGGCCGCACATAGATCAGCGTGAAATCCAGATCGGCGGAGTTCGCTGAGCCGGATGGTTCGATCCGGGCGGGCGGATCCCATGCCGCCGACTGGCCTTCGTTCCGACCGCCGGCATCGTAATACCGCGTCACGGTGACCTGCTCGCCCGCCTCGCCCTGCGCGGACCCGGTGCAGTGGTACTGCACCGGCACGGCCTGCGCGGCTGCGGGAAGCAGCGCTGCCGCAGCCAGGAAAGCCCCGCGCATCAGTTCTGCTGGTGCATGAACACTTCGCCGTCGCGCTTGACGGTCAGTTCCTTCTGCACGCTTTTTACCAGCAGCCACTTGCCGCCGCGCAGCGCCCAGGTGTCGGCGGAGCGCAGCTGGAGCTCCATCTTGTGTTCGGCGCCGTCCGGCCCTGCACGGGTCGCTCCGCCGGAGAGTTCCTGCTCCACTGCCGCGCTCTCACCGGTGATGGTGGCGGACAGCACCTTCGTTTCGACCGAGCGGCCCGCGCCCTGCGGCATCCGGCCCATCCGTTCGGTCATGGCGGCTGCATCGTGCTCTTCGCCCTGGATGTCGGTCATGGTGTATTCGGGGGCGATCACTCCGGCGATCTGGACGGGGTCCTTGGCCTGCATCGCGCTGCGCAGGTCGGCGTAGCGGGCCTGGAACAGCGCGGCGGGATCTTCCTGCGCGGCGGCTGGGGCGGCGATCGCGAAG
>JAYRKT010000072.1:355-12176 GCA_041905595.1 Rhodobacter sp. | reverse complement strand
TGGATTGCTGACGCCCGCTGAGGCCTATGATACCGCCAACCAGAACCTGAAAGCCGCTGCCTGACATGAAACCCATGCCCGAGCTTAGCGAAGCGGCAAACTGGTCGGAAATCCCGGACCACCTCTAGAAAAGTCATCATGAGAAGGGAGTAAGCTTCCCTAGTTTTCCTTACCGAGTAGATTTACTCGGAACTGCCAGGCTCACCAACAGCAACGATGGCCTGCAGCTCTGGGTTAAAGAAATCTCCGTTTTCTTTACCTCCCTTTTGCCAGCAGGAACGACTCCTCGTCGTTGGCGTTCCATGTGCCATGGGACGATCAGTCACCAGGACGAGAGTTGTGTCGGTCTGGCAGAAGGTTGCGAGTGCAATCGCAATTCTGGCGGTCGCGATGTTCGTGGCGCATGGTGCAGCTGCCAAAGGCGCACGTCCCCACGCCCACGATCATTCCGTTGCTCCCGCCGAAACATCGCTCATCGCAGGTCATACTCCTGCCGAGCCGGGTAGGAACCATGAGCATTCATCGGCGGTCGGCCACAAGCATGGCACTGCCAAGGATGGAACTGCTCCCTGCTGCGGAGAGGCGTGTCTGCTGGCGCTGATGCCGGACGTGGATACTCATCTGAACGAGCCTTGGGGCGTACGGTCGAAATCCCCGTTCGTTGTCTCCTCATTGGCGGGGCACGACCCTGAAGGGCTGCGTCGTCCTCCACGGCTCCCCTATCGGATCTGATCGCGTTCCATCGGAAGTGAAGCGCCAAGCCTGATTGAAGAGGTGGGCGCCCACTCCCAAGCCTCAGACGGGCGGATTGCGGTCAATGAACGCGAGGTTTTCACCTTGCGTCCTCGATGCGGTGAGACTGGCGCCGCGCTCGCCGCTTCCTGTTTCCGGCGCTTTCGCAACGGAGAAGCCACATGCACCAGATGTCCACTGAAATGCAGAGCTGCATCGACGACTGCCAACGCTGCCACAGCGTCTGCCTCAGCATGGCCATGAACCACTGCCTGGAGGCAGGCGGACGGCATGTCGAGCCGGAGCATTTTCGGCTCATGATAGCCTGCGCCGAGATCTGCCAGACCTCGGCAAACTTCATGCTGATGGGCAGCGATCTCCACAAGCGCACCTGCGCGATCTGCGCTGAAGTCTGCGAGGAGTGCGCCCAGAGCTGCGAGCAGGTCGGCGACACGCAGGAATGCGTCGATGCCTGCCGCCGGTGCGCCGAAAGCTGCCGGAAAATGGCCGCCTGACCGCACCAGAAACCAGTTACATCAAAGGAGAACCTTCATGCGTAAGTTCGAGCTAGCCGCCATCTTCGCTGCTCTTCTCGCCGCGCCCGCGACTCTTGCTCAGGAGAGCGGGACCGGGGGGCAGGCGGCCCACATGGCGGGACAGGGGGGCTCCATGACGGACCTGTCGATCCTGCCGCAGGGCTGCCAGGACGCGATCCAGCAGTCCGGAATGCCGGGGATGATGCAGGGCATGGACATGTCCGGCATGATGGGCGGCATGGAAGGAATGGATGAGGCCCAGCAGGCCTCCATGCAGGCCATGATGGAGATGAACGGCCCGATGATGGCCACCCACACCATCAAGGACCCCGACCTTGCCTTCCACTGCGGGATGATCGCGCATCATGCCGGCGCCATCGCAATGGCCGAAGTCGAGTTGAAGTATGGCGACGACGAGGAGTCGAAAGCGATGGCTCAGAAGATCATTGATGCCCAGGGCCCGGAGATCGAGGAGATGACCGCCTGGGTCGAGAAGAACGCGGGTCAGCAGTAAGGACTCGGGCCGCCGGAGCTTGAAGCTGCGGCGGCCACAACGACAGCAAGGAGTGCCTGGCGCGTCTACAGGAGGTGAACTCATGTCGGTTGTCTCGCGGCGGCCATGCCGGTTCCGACAGGTCGTTCCGGGAAACTCCGAAATGAGGAGCGTTCATCATGACGATTGATGCAACGGCTTCCGCTTCATGACTTTTCTTGACCTTCCAGCGACAGGAAGGTGCAGGACAAGCGCGGGCGATTCTCGGGTAGCTTCCAGACGAGGTACATGATGGCCAGCAAGAGCAAAGACCAACACCCAGCCTCCCTCCACATGGAGAGCAGCTCTCGCGACGGCGACCATCAGCATCACCATCACGGGCATGTTCATTCCAGCCACCACGGGTCAGAGCACTCGCACGCCCCGGCGACGGCTCCGAGTGACGGCGCGCATCAGATCAAGGACCCGGTCTGCGGCATGATGGTCGATCCCCATGCGACGCAGCACAAGGCGGAGCACGCCGGCAGGCCTTATTACTTCTGTTCGGCAGGTTGCCGCGCGAAATTCCTGGCAGAGCCGGAGCGCTATCTCGATCCGGCCGCTGCGGCGGCCAAGGCCGAGCCCGTGCCCGAGGGGACGATCTACACCTGTCCCATGCACCCCGAGATCCGGCAGGTCGGGCCGGGGTCGTGCCCGATCTGCGGCATGGCGCTGGAGCCGGTGCTGGTCAGCCTGGAAGCCGAGCCCAACCTTGAACTCATCGACATGCGCCGTCGCTTCTGGATCGGGCTGGTGCTGACGATCCCTGTGTTCCTGCTGGAAATGGGAGGGCACCTGCTCGGCCTCGATCACCTCGTCAGCCAGCGCAGCTCGAACTGGATCCAGCTGATCTTCGCCACCCCGGTCGTCCTGTGGGCCGGGTGGCCCTTCTTCCAGCGAGGCTGGCAGTCGCTGGTCACGCGCAACCTCAACATGTTCACCTTGATTGCCATGGGCACGGGGGCGGCGTGGATCTACAGCGTCGTCGCGACGCTGGCGCCAGGCATCTTCCCCGACGCCTTTCGCCAGCATGACGGCTCGGTTGCCGTCTACTTCGAGGCTGCGGCGGTCATCACCGTGCTCGTGCTGCTGGGGCAGGTGCTGGAACTGCGCGCCCGCGAGAGCACCAGCGGCGCCATCCGCGCGCTGCTCGACTTGGCCCCCAAGACGGCCAAGCGTATCCGCGAGGATGGAAGCGAGGAGGAGGTCCAGTTGGATGCGGTCCGTGTCGGTGATCGCCTGCGGGTCCGGCCCGGAGAGAAGGTGCCGGTTGATGGCGAAGTGATCGAGGGTCGCAGTGCCGTCGATGAATCGATGGTGACGGGCGAGTCCATGCCAGTGACAAAGGAGGTCGGCGCATCGGCGATTGGCGGGACGATGAACCAGTCCGGCGCGCTGGTGATCGAGGCCCGCCGCGTCGGCCGCGACACCATGCTGTCGCAGATCGTCCAGCTCGTCGCCGAGGCGCAGCGCTCGCGTGCGCCGATCCAGCGGCTTGCCGACCAGGTGTCGGGCTGGTTCGTGCCGGCGGTGATCGGGGTCGCCCTCCTTGCCTTCATCGCATGGTCGATCTGGGGGCCCGAGCCGCGCTTCTCCTTCGGGCTCGTTGCCGCCGTGTCCGTCCTCATCATCGCCTGCCCCTGCGCGCTGGGGCTGGCCACCCCGATGTCGATCATGGTCGGCGTCGGCCGTGGCGCCCAAGCCGGCGTTCTCATCCGGAACGCCGAGGCGCTGGAGCACATGGAGAAGATCGACACCATCATCGTCGACAAGACCGGGACCCTGACCGAGGGCCGGCCTGCGGTGACGGCCATTGTTCCCGCAGCAGGTTTCACTGAGGAGGAAGCCCTGCGCCTCGCCGCCAGCGTCGAGCGGGCGAGCGAGCATCCTTTGGCGCTCGCCATCGTCCGTGCCGCAGAGGAGCAAGAGATCGTGCCCGCCGCAGTCGCGAACTTCGACTCTCCCACCGGAAAGGGCGCGCTCGGCACCGTCGAAGGGCGCCGCATCGCGCTCGGCAACGCAAAGTTCCTGGCCGAGCAGGGGGTCGATGTCGCGCCCTTGGCCGAGCAGGCCGACAGACTGCGCGAGGACGGGGCGACGGCGATCTTCATGGGCGTCGATGGGCAGGTGGCCGCCATCTTCGCCATCGCGGACCCGGTCAAGGCCTCTACGCCCGAGGCGCTGGCCGCGCTGAAGGGGCAGGGCATCCGCGTGGTCATGTTGACCGGCGACAACTGGACCACGGCGAAGGCGGTCGCGCGCCAGCTCGGCATCGACGAGGTCGAGGCGGAGGTCCTGCCGGATCAGAAGAGTGAGGTCGTGCAGCGGCACAAGGCGGCGGGGGAAGTCGTGGCAATGGCGGGGGACGGCGTGAACGATGCGCCGGCGCTCGCCGCCGCCGATGTCGGCATCGCGATGGGCACCGGCACCGACGTGGCGATGGAGAGCGCGGGGGTCACGCTGCTCAAGGGCGATCTCACCGGCATCGTGCGGGCGCGGCGGCTGTCGCAGGCAGTGATGCGCAACATCCGCCAGAACCTGTTCTTCGCCTTCATCTACAACGCGCTCGGCATCCCGGTCGCGGCCGGTGTGCTGTATCCGTTCTTCGGCATCCTGCTGTCGCCGATCATCGCCGCGGCGGCCATGGCGCTGTCATCGGTCAGCGTGATCGCGAATGCGTCGCGGCTGCGAGGGGTGAAGCTGTGATGACCGGAAGGCGGCCAGAATCGATCGTCAGCACCTTCGACGGGCGGCATCATGTCGCAACCTGCCCTGGCCGGTTTCAGGTGTCGTCTTCCCGCACGACGTGGTGTGATGATGGCACTGTCGGAAAATGGCCGCTTCCCGGCTTCCTGAGCAGGCAGGAAGCCTGAGACGGTCCAGAGGAAGAGAACGAACGGTCTGATGAGCAGGGGTGTGGCAAAGGGCATGGGGCTTCGCGGCTGCTGGAGGCAATGGCTGGCAACCGTATGGCTGATCGTGGCTTTCGCCGCCTTGGCTTTGCAGGCCGGAGCCCACACCCTCCCGGCAACACACACGGTCCATGCCGAGCGGGCTGTCGCCGCGAGCCTGGACCAGAACTGCGATTACTCCCATGCGGCTGCAGGATGTGCCCAGCCGATCTTGGAAGATCCGGACACGTCTGGCGGTGGCGCGCCAGCTTCGCATGACAATTGCTGCAATCAGTTCTGCACGATCATTGCCCTTCTGCCCGAAGGCGCGTGGGCGGCCCCGCCGTCCGGCGGAGAAGCCTATCTCGGCATCATGGCGGACCGCTTGGGGCGGACTCCCGAGGGAATCCTGCGGCCACCCCGTTCATCCATCGTCGTGTGAAGGCGTTCCGGGCCTGACAGGTCCACGCCGTCCGGCCACTTCGGCCGACAGGCCGATAACGCCACTCCGACATCAACGATCACTAGGGGGCTGCGCGTGCGCTGTGTGATGCCGCGTTTTCCCGGATATGGATGAACAGCAATGAAACGAACTGCAATCGCCCTTTCCCTTGGCCTCGCGGCAGGGCTGCCGACTGTTGCCTTGGCGCAGGCCGGGCATGACACCCACCACCCTGCACAGGCGCAGGAACAGGCCGCCCCGCCTGCCGCCCCGACGATGCCGATGCCGGGTATGCCAGACCAGATGCGGACCATGATGCAGGCCATGCCTGCCGAGTGCATGAGCGCCATGCAGCAGATGATGCAGGGCGGGATGATGCACGGTGCGGCCGATGCATCGAAAGCTGCCGGAATGGCGCCACCCGATGGGAACGCCCCCGAGTTCACCCGCGCCTATGTGGACGCGATGGACGCAATGCACGGGCCGATGATGGAAGGCGTCATGGCCGATGACCCCGACACGGCCTTCGTGCGGGGCATGATCCCGCATCATCAGGGCGCGATCGACATGGCCCGGATCGTGCAGCAACACGGCGATGATCCCCAGACCAGGGCATGGGCCGAGCAGATCATCGCCGCGCAGGAGCGCGAGATCGCCGAGATGGAAGCCTGGCTGAAGGAGAAGGCCCAGTCCGAGGCCATCGACTTCGGCCGGACCGGCGGCACCGTCTGGTCCGCCGACGAAGGCGGCAGCTCGATCAGCGCCATCGACCTGGGCACCGGGACCGTGACCACAACGCCGATCCCGGTGGCGCCTCATAACGTCGACCTGACGCCGGACGGGCGCTTCCTGCTGGCGGTCGGTACCCCGGCTTCCGGTGATCATGGCTCGGAAGGGCATGGCCACGACGGGGACGCCGCGGGACTTCTGGTAATGCTCGATCCACAGGACCTCTCGAAGCCTGCTGTCACGGTCGAGGTCGGTGCCCACCCGGCCCACGTCGTTGCCGATACGCAGGGTCGCGCCTATGCGTCCCTCTCGGGCGCGGACGAGGTCGCGGTGGTCGATCTCGCGAACGCATCGGTGGTCGAGCGCATCGAGACCGGAGCTTACCCGCACGGGCTGCGCCTCAGCCCCGACGGGGCCGAGCTATACGTCGCCAATGTCGAGGACGGGTCGGTCTCGGTCATCGACACGGCCAGCCTCACCGAGACGGCACGCATTCCCGTGGGCGCGGGGCCGGTCCAGGTCGGCTTCACGCCTGACGGCAGCCGGGTCTATGTCTCGCTACGCGACGAGAACCGCGTGGCGGTGATCGACACCGCTACGCGCGAGGTCACGGGCAGGATCGAGGTCGGTCCCAATCCGATCCAGATGATCGCCACCCCCGACGGCAAGCAGGTCTACGTCGCCAACCAGGGGACCGAGGCCGCGCCGAACGACACCGTATCGGTGATCGACACGGCGACCGGCGAGGTTGCCAGGACGCTGAAAACCGCTTCTGGCGCGCATGGCGTATCGGTTTCAGCGGACGGCGCCTTCGTGTTTGTGACCAACATCGCGGACGACAGCGTCTCGGTCATCGACGTCGCGCGCCAGGAGGTCGTCGGATCGGTGCCGGTGGGCGACCGCCCGAACGGCATCGTCTATGGGCCGTCGAACTGACCGGATCGCAGAAGCTGGCGCCGAATTTCCCGGCGCCAGTCCGATCAAGGCCACCTCACCAGACTTAGCCTCTCCGGCGCCGCTCGCGCGGCTCACCCGTCGCGCGAGCCAATCAGAGGAAAGACATCATGCGAACTGTTCTTCTCGCGGCGATTGCCGCGATCGCCACAGGCGGTGCCTGGTGGCTCTGGGGCCAATCCGATGCAAGGCCGGCCGAAGAGGGCCAGGCTCTTGTCGCTGTAACCCTGCCGGCCACGTTGTCACCCGAAGCCCAAGCCGGTCAGCAGGCCTTCGCCGCCAACTGCGCATCCTGCCACGGCATCGATGCCGAGGGGCGGGCGGGGATCGCGCCACCGCTGATCCACAAGATCTACGAACCAAGCCACCACGGCGACATGGCTTTCGTTCTGGCAGCACGCAACGGGGTGCGTGCCCATCATTGGCCATTCGGAAACATGGCCCCGGTTCCGGGGCTCACGGACGCCGAGTTAACTGGCATCATCCGCTTCGTGCGCGAGGTTCAGGTTGCAAACGGCATCCGGTAAATCGCTGATCTTGGGCATCCTGGCCGTGATCGGGGGCGGGTCCTGGCTGCGGCCTTGCCGTGTCGCTGGTCAGGGTGCACGTGGCACCCTTCAGGGCAAGGGAGGACTGGAATGAACATCGCCGAAGCCGCGCGGGCGTCGGGTCTCACCTCCAAGACGATCCGATACTATGAGGACATCGGTCTTGTGACCCCGCAGCGCGGGTTGAACGGCTATCGCCATTTCAGCCCTGCAGATGTCCACCGGCTGCGCTTCCTGAGCCGTGCGCGACGGCTCGACTTTTCGCTGCAGGACTGCCGCGACCTCCTGATGCTGAACGAAGACACGAGCCGCAGCAGTGCCGACGTGCGCGAGATCGCCGCGCGTCATCTCGCCCAAGTCGACGAAAGGTTGGCTGATCTGATGCAACTGCGTACGGCCCTGCAGCAGCTTGTTCAGAGCTGTGCGGGCGATGGGCATCCGGATTGCTCGATACTTGATGCCCTGGCAGGAGATTGCACTTTGCGGGACCGGGGCTAGCTGCCATTCCGTTCGGCCTGGATCGCGCGTATCCGATCGGGCCAAGTCGACTTGATGAACCCGAGGATGGCGGCAATGTCGCCGTCCGTCAGGATTTCGCCAAAAGCCGGCATGCCCGACGTCATGGGCACACCTATGTCATCCAGAACCGCCTGGCCGCCCCGCCGGATGTAGTCGGTCAGCATGGCATCATCGTGGTGCCAGGTGTGGCCGGATGCGTCATGCGGCGGTGCAGGGAGAACGCCACTTTCGTCAGCGACCTGCCAGTCGGGCTGACCTTCAAGCTGAGCGCCGTGGCACGTCGCGCAATGTTCGGCATAAAGCTTGGCCCCGCGCGGGGTCTGGGCTGAGATGCTGTAGCTCCATCCTGCCCAGAGAGCGATGCAAACGAAGCCCACGGCAAGCAGCGATGCAGTTGGAAGGAAAAGGACAGACGAACGGCTTCCAGTCATGCCCGCCAGATTGTGGACATTCACGCGAAGGTCAACTTCAGGAGGTTGTTGGCGCGCCTTGACCTTCCCGCGCTGGAAGCTCCCATCTGCTCAGGCATGAGAAGAACCAAGGAAGGTGTCATGCGTTTTCATCTCCCCAACATGAGTTGCGGCGGCTGCGCCCGCAGCGTCACGCGCGCGATCCAGTCGGTCGATGCAGATGCCCGTATCGTCATTGATCAGAGCCGTCGCGAGGTCGAGCTGACCAGTGATCTGCCGCGTGACCGCTTTGCGTCCGCCCTTGCTGCGGCAGGCTTCCCTGATGCGCCGGCAGCCGACTGAGAGCTCGCATTCGCTATTTCAACCCGCGGGGGTCCCGCCCCCGCCGGGCAACGGTCAAGGCAAACTGAGGCACTAATGGCTTGAGGTTGCTCGACCATAATCTCGTCAACCCCGTCCTATGCGCCTGCAAGAGGCGGAGCTTGCTTTGCAGCGCCGGGGCAGAGCGGCAACTTAGTCAAGCGAACCCCAATGTTGCTGCTGCCAGAACAAGGTAGCGGCCAATCTTCGCGACGCTGACGAGGAGCAGAAACACCCAGAAAGACTCGCGCAGCACTCCTGCAACGACAGTCAACGGGTCGCCGATGATCGGCGCCCAGGCCAGCAGCAGCGACCATCTGCCGTAGTGGCGATACCAGCCCTCCGCTCGTGCCAGGGCGGCCGGCCTCACCGGGAACCAGCGTCGGGTGCGCAGCCGTTCGAATGCTCGCCCGAGAAACCAGTTGACCACGGAGCCCAGCACATTGCCGAGGCTGGCAACAGTCAGCACCAGCCCTAGCGGGTGCTCGGTCAGCAGAAGGCCGACAACCAGGATCTCGGATTGCGCAGGAAGCAGAGTCGCTGCGGTGAAGGCCGCCAGAAACAGGCCGCCATAAACGGCAAGATCAATCATGATGACCGGTCAGGCACGCCGGCCCAGCTACTGCCGACGCGGGCTGTCGATGGAGAGGCTGAGCTCCATCGGCATCCCGTCGAAGCTGCACAACTCCCGCGATGACTGAAGCCTCCCCTCAATGTCAAAGGGGCCTCGTCGTGACGCTCCGCCACGCCCTCCACCTTGGAAGCGGCAATGAACAGGATTACCGTCTGCAGATCGACAAGGCGGCAGATGAGCCAGGGACAGGCTATGCGGCCTCATGTGGCCCCTCACATCGTTCTTCCTCCCTCAGGCGGCGCGCTCGACTTCGATCGTCAGATGGGAGAGGTCGTGGATATGCGAGAGCCTGGCGCGGTAGGCAGCGGGCTCCAGCGGCGCCTTGGAGCGGATCGCGACAATCGCGCCGTGATGACCCGGGCCAAGCTGCCAGACATGCAGATCGGTCACCTGATCCGAGCCGGTTTCGATTGCGGAGCGGATCTCGTCTGGCAGATCCTCATCCTCCGGCACGTAGTCGAGCAGGACCCGGCCGGTGTCGCGGATCAACCCCCAGGACCAGCGGGCGATCACGGCCGCGCCGACCATGCCCATCATCGGGTCCAGCCAGTTCCACCCATACAGACTGCCAAGCGTCAGCGCCGCAATGGCCAGCACGGAGGTCAGAGCATCGGCCAGGACGTGCAGGTAGGCGGCGCGCAGATTGTTGTCAGTCGCATGCTCATGATGAGGGCCGTGATCATGGGAATCATGGTCGTGCCCATGACTGTGACTATGCCCATGGCCGTGGTGCTGATGCGCGTGGTCCTCGCGCAGAAGCCAGGCACAGAGGAGATTGACGATCAGGCCGATCACGGCCACGGAAATCGCCTGGCGGAAGCTGATGGCAACCGGACTGTAGAACCGCATCAGGCTTTCCCAGCCGATCAGCAGCGCGATCAGCGCCAGGATCACGGCGCTGGCGAAACCCGCCAGGTCCCCCATCTTGCCCGTGCCGAAGGTAAAGCGTTCATTGCGAGCGTGGCGGCGGGCATAGCGATAGGCGAGTGCGGCAATCAGCATGGCCCCCGCATGGGTCGACATGTGCCAGCCGTCGGCAATCAGCGCCATCGAGCCGAAGATGCTGCCCGCCGTGATTTCGACCACCATCATCGCGGCGGTAATGGCGATGACCAGCCAGGTCCGGCGCTCGTTCCGCTCGTGATTGTCGCCCAGGTAGACATGCTCGTGCGGGCTGGCCAGCCGCGATGCCCGGATGTTCATTTGAGGTAGGTCCTGATGATGTCGATCAGTTCGCCTGCGGCCTGCCCGCGCGCGGCGTCGTCGTCCCGGTCCGGATTGGATACATGCTCGCGGATGTGGTCCTCGATCAGCTCGGCCGTCAGGCCGCCGACCGCGCCGCAGATCGAGGCAACCAGGTTCAAGACCTCGCCACAGGGTGCGTCGGCCTCGAGGGACCGCTCGACAGCCTCGATCTGCCCCTTGAGGCGGCGGACGCGGGCCAGGAGCTTGGCTTTATGCTTCGTGGTGTGGCTCATGGGATAGGGGGATACCGTATCTTAGCAGGAGCACAAGGCCGTTCCCTGCGTTGCAGAACGGTTTGGGCGGCGCCGAAACTGCCACATTTGGAGAGCGGAAGGAGTGTACGCTGGACCATCCCCTTGCGGACGGGAAGACCATCATGACGGAGGGACCGGAGGATGGGGCCGGACAGGGCGGACGCCGCCCGCCGCATGGCCCTGCGGCGCCCGCACCTCCACCATCAAGGGTGGCAGCCGGGGCGGGCCTCCCGATGCGGACCGCGCGCCGCTGGCCGGACCGCGACCGGGCGGATGGGCCGGCAGGCCCTGCACGTCCGATCCGGCCGGAAGCCGGGACGCGCATCTTCCCGAAGGAGATGGTCGAACTGATCGAGGGTCTGGCCCTTCTCGATCCGCGGCCCTCGGTTGCCAGCATCCATCGCGCCGTTGTCCAAGTGGCAGAAGAAAAGGGGGGCGAGCCTCACATCAGGCCCGATTGCACGAGCAGCGCCATCCCGATCGTCCACAGGGCCAGCCCTGACAGGCAGTAGAGCCCGTTCCAGCGGAAGCCCACAACCGCCGCGGGCCGTCCGACCAATGCGCCGGCATAGACCACCGTCGTCATCAGCGGCGTGAAGCCCATGACGCAGCTCCAGGTTCCCGCGAGGCACAGCGCCGCGGCCGCATCGCTCAGTCCCGGCACGTCCAGTTGCGTCACGAGGCCGCCCAGGACGGAGGCCGTGATGATCGGGTTCACCCCTGCCGTGGCCAGCGCGAACATGGACAGGTTCAGCAGGACGACCATCTGCCAGGGCGCCCCGATCAGCGCGGCGACCAGCGCCTGCACCCGGTCGATCGGCAGCAGTTCCAGCGCCAGCACCGACAGAAGCCCCGCCGAGGCGAAGACGCCGATCTCGGCGGCGGCCAGGGGAAAGCGCCGGATCGTCCCGGCGGTGGCGCGGCGCATCGCGGCACCCGCGCCGCCCGGACCGCCGCGCCCGATCCGCGCTGCCCAGGCCAGGCTGTAGCCCGGCACGGCGATCAGCAGCGCCTGCTGGAACTGCAGCCCGGTGG
>JAYRKT010000072.1:0-333 GCA_041905595.1 Rhodobacter sp. | reverse complement strand
ACATGCAGCACCAGCAGCGCAACCCCGCCCTGGTCGGCGGCATCCGGCCGAGGGGCTGCCCGCGACGTCAGCGGGATGCGCGGCGCCCCCGCCCAGTCCAGAAACCAGCCCCAAGCCAGGAACAACGCCGCCGCCAGCAACCCCGCAGGCCCGATGTCGGCGTATTCCAGCCCGGGCATTGCCAGCAGCAGGGCGTTCAGCCCAAGCCCGATGGGCGACCAGAGCGGGGCCAGCGCAAAGCCCCGCAGCACGGCCGTCGTGATGCGGCGCAGCCGCCATTCCCGCAGGTCCGGGGGCAGATGGGCGCTCGTCTCCTCCAGCGACCGCCGCGTC
>JAYRKT010000071.1:0-12273 GCA_041905595.1 Rhodobacter sp. | reverse complement strand
TGCCTGCACCATGAACGGCCGCTGCGCCGAAGTTTGCCCGGTCGAGATTCCCATCCCCACGCTGCTGCGCGCATGGCGGATCCGCAGTTGGCGAGAAAGGCTGGAACCGGGAAGCCTTCGCGCCGGTATCGGTATCTGGGCCGTTCTGGCCCGGCGGCCCGGTCTTTACCGGCTAGCCAGCCGGATCGGCGTGCGCGCCATCCGGCTATTCGGCAAGGGGGGCTGGATCGCCCGCCTGCCACTGGCGGGGGGTTGGACCGCCCATCGCGACCTGCCGCGTCCGTCGGGCCGCACCTTCATGGACCAGTATCGCGCCCAGCAGGCAGATAAGGGGGACCGCCCATGACCGCCCGCGACCGCATCCTGTCCGCGATCCGCGCCGCCCTGCCACAGGAACGCCCGGCGCCCGACGCCATCGCCGCCGAGGCCAAGGCCCTGCTGGCTGATCCCGACACCAGCCGCCCCCGGCTGGTCGCCGAGGGGCTGGTCGATGCCTTCATCCTGAAGGCTGAGGCGATCGGCACGACCATCGACCGGGTTGGCGGCATGGAAGCCGTCCCCGACGCCGTGCGGCGCTATCTGTCGGGACACGGCCTGTCACTGTCACTGGCCGTGGAACCGACGCCGGCGCTGACCGCACTCGACTGGACGGGCCTTGACACCGGCACCACTCTTGCCCCGGACCAGCCGGCAGCGCTCGGAAAGGCGCTTTGGGGTATCGCCGAAAGCGGGTCCATGATCGTGCATTCGGGCGCCGATACGCCGATCTTGCTGTCTTTCCTGCCCCTGCATCATATCGTGGTGCTGCAAGAATCCGATATCCTGTCCCATCTCGAGGACTATGCTGCGCAGCTGGCGGAGCGGCCCCATCCGCGCAACGCGATCCTGATCACCGGACCCAGCGGCACGACCGATATCGAGGGGAGCTATGTGCGCGGGGCGCATGGGCCGGGCTTCCTGCATGTGATCCTTGTTGCAAGCACAGACTGACAACCTGCCGGTTGCCAGTCCCCACCACCGCCGGCCGTTGCCAGCAGAGCCGGTCGTCCTAGCTACCCCCAAGGAGACCCGGAATGGACCGAAGCAAAATTGCCGAACAGACCGCAGAATTTGCCAGCCTGATGCAGCGGGCGCAGGAGCTTGCGCAGCGCAGCAGCGCCAGTGCCCTGGCCAAAGCGACGGGCAATGAATTCTCGGTGGTGGATTCCGGGACCGTGGCGCAGGCCTATGCGCGCGCGGGGATCAAGCTGGCGCAGAACCCGTTTGCGCTGGCGCAGTTCCAGATCGATCTTTGGGCCGACAGCGCGAAAGCATGGGCAGGCGCATGGTCGGGCGAGGGCGAGGACAGCAAGGACCGCCGCTTCCGCGATGGCCGCTGGACTACTGATCGGGTCAGCCGTGGCCTGCGCGACGTGCATCTGGCTATCGAAGGCGCCGCCGACCGGCTGATCGAGACCCTGCCCGAGGGTGACAAGGACAGTCTGCGCGTGCGGTTCTATACGCGGCAATTGCTCAGCGCGCTGTCGCCCAGCAATTACCTGGCGCTGAACCCCGCCGCGCGTGAGCGTTTCCTTGAAACCGATGGCCGCAGCCTGCTGGACGGTTTCCGCAACCTTCTGGACGATCTGGAACGCGGCGGTGGGCGGCTGGACATCAACATGACCGACCGCGCGGCCTTCGAGGTCGGGCGCGATCTGGCCACGACGCCGGGGCAGGTGATCTATCAGAACGAATTGATCCAGTTGATCCATTACGAACCGCTGACCAAGACCCAGTTCAAGCGCCCGCTGCTGTTCGTGCCGCCCTGGATCAACAAATACTATATCTTCGACATGAAGCCCGAAAACAGCCTCGTCCGCTATATGCTGGAGCAGGGCCACAGCGTTTTCCTGATTTCATGGGTCAATCCGACCAAGCAGCACGCGGCACTGACCTTCGAGGATTACATGCGCCTTGGGCCGCTGACCGCGCTGGACGCGATCACCGATGCGACGGGCGAGGATGAGTTCGACATTCTCGGCTTCTGCATCGGCGGGATTCTGGTGACGGCGACGCTGGCCTATATGGCGGCAAAGGGTGACAAGCGGGTCAAGACGGCGACGACGCTGGCCACGATGGTGGATTTCACCGATGTGGGCGAGATCGGCGTTTTCATCGACCGCGACCGGCTGCAGGTTCTGCGCGAACACATGGCCGAAAAGGGCTATCTGGAAAACCATCACCTGCAGGACATGTTCTCGATGATCCGGGAAAATGACCTGATCTGGTCCTTCCATGTGATGAACTACCTGATGGGCCGCAAGCCGCCCGCCTTCGATCTGCTGTTCTGGAACGGCGACAGCACGCGCCTGCCTGCGGCCATGCTGCTGTGGTATCTGGAGAAGATCTATATCGAGAACGGCTTGCGCCAGCCCGGCCATCTGACCATGGACGGCGTGCCCATCGACATCAGCAAGATCGACATCCCTTTCTATGTCTTTGCGACGAAAGAGGATCACATCGCGCCCTGGAACTCGATCTATCCGACGACCGGGTTGCTGGGCGGTGACACGACCTTCGTTCTGGGTGGCTCGGGGCATATCGCGGGGGTGATCAACCCGCCAGCGAAACGGCCGAAATACGGGTTCTGGACCAGCGCGGCTGCCTATCCCGCCGATCCGCAGGACTGGCTGGCCAAGGCCACGCCGCATCAGGGGTCTTGGTGGCCGAACTGGGCGGAGTGGATCGAAAGCCACAGCAAGGGCAAGAAGGTTCCCGCCTATGTGCCTGGTAGCGGAGCGCTGAAACCGATCGAGCCGGCACCCGGCAGCTATGTGCGGGCGGGATAATCACCTTCAGCTTCGGTCTAGATCGTTTGGGGTAAGCGCGACGGCGTGACCCTGTGCAGAGATGCTTGACGGCTGCTGGTTTCTCCATCTTTCCGCCCTACACCCTGATCGAAACGGCTAAGCTCAGCGGAGCCGATCTCAACGCTTGGCTCGCCGACACCCTCGCAAGCATACCAGACTACGAGATCACAAAGGTCGATGAACTGATGCCCTGGCGATGGAACCGGAAGCGGTCAGATCGAACGGTTTCGGCGGTGATGCCTGCCATGACTTTGCGCAAATCGTCACAGGGGTGGGTTGGGCCTATCGCTGATTGGGTCGCCAAAATAACACACTTCTCATGCCCTATAAGGTGGTGACCTTCCATATCGAAGCCCACTATGGCGAAGGCGTCATGCAGCGCCTGCGCGCTGGCGACAGCTCCGATCTTGCGCAGGATGTGACTGATCGCAACCGGCTTCAGTTGGTGGGCGCGGCGTGTTTATTTCCACCCAGAAGTGAGCCGGATATGGAGTGAACCCCTTGATGCGGTTTGCGCCGGGGCCTGAGCCGACGGAACTGATCAGTGGTGGAGGTGGGTCAGGCCCCGGTCATGCGCGAGGACACGGCCCGCCTCGACGACGACGCGCGGCGGGCGCGGCGCTTGCCCCTTGACCGGCAGAGGCAGGGATGCGTGGCGGATGAAACAGACAGAAACATCGTCGGGTCGGGGGTGAGCCGGGCCTGCCCGGTCGATCCCCCGGCACGGCCACCGTTCATCCTGGACCGCGCGTCGGCTCGGGCCTCCATCGATCTTCTTGGCCGCAGGCTGCCCGCGTGAGCGACTGAATGGAACGGCAAAGGGGCGGCTTGCGCCGCCCCTGCCGTTCACTCCCAGTCGTCGTCCCGTTTCGGGAACCAGGCATGGCCGGCCCGCTCGACACGCCAGAGCTCCGAGCCATCGCTGCCTACCAGTCGCGACCATGTGCGACCGTTGCCCTCGTGCCGCGTCTCGATGCCGGAGCCGATGACCAGCCGGTCGCCGTTGACCGGTGCGACTGTCGCATCCGCCATGCCGTGGAACACGATCACCGGGGTCTGGCGCGGGCGTGGGCGTGGGCGGGCATTGCCCTCGCCCCGCATGGCGGCAAAGGCCGAAACGACATCGCTGGCCGCACCGCTGGGAAGGCCGGAATGCACGCCGGCCGCTGCGAAGAGGTCGGGATAGGCATCGACCATGATTGCCGCCATCGCGCCGCCCGCCGACAGCCCGGCCACGAAGGCCCGACCATCGGCCAGGCCGAACTCCTCCAGCAGGTCTCGGGCAATTCCGGCGAGAATCCCCGGCTCGCCCCGGTCCCGCGCCTGATCCTCCGGGCGGAACCAGTTCCAGCAGGACTGGATGTTGTGGGCGTGCGACTGCTCGGGATAGGCGACGAGGAAGCCGGCCTTCTCGGCCGCCTCGTTCATCCGCGTGCCACGCGCGAAATCGTCGGGGGACTGGGTGCAGCCATGCAGCATCAACACGACGCCCTGAAGCCCCTCGGGACGGTCCGACGGAATTTAGAGCGTATATTTGCGCGACCCGGCGGGGCTGGAATGCTGACGCCGCTCATAGCGGGCGCCCTCGGGCACTTCGATCGTAACGCCAGCGGGCCGGCCAGAGAGGCCGGGCAGGTTCAGCCCCTGCACCAAGCCGCCGCCGGCGGAGGGCTGGCAACGGTCGCGCATCAGGCTGGAGAAAGGGTTTTCAAGCAGCGCCCGGGTCGGCTGCCTGTCGAGGCCGCCGGGAAGCGCGATCCCGTTGGCGCCCAGAACCTCCTGAACCAGCGAGGTCGCAACCGCGGGATCGATGGCACGATACTTCTCAAGCGCCCGGCGCATGCCCGTCGCGAAATCATTGGTCATTGGTGTCTTCCTTGTGATGAGGCGGTCAGCCTCAGGTGGTGCGGTCCTTGAGCGCGGCCTTCACGGCCTTCGACGCCTGAAGCGACCCCAAGACGTTCAGCGAGCCGATCGTCGCTTCGGCCAGTTCCGGCGTGACATCCGCCGCAATTCTGGCCAGCCCGACGACCTTGAGGTGAAGCTTTTCACCAGCCGTCGCCATGGCCTCGAGATCGGCGCGCGTAATGTCGAACAATCCCAGTTCGAGCTGATAACGGTCGATGGATTGCGCGACCGAACGGCCCTCGTTGGTCAACTGGTTGCGGATCGCGGTGCGGATGAAATCCGTCCGGTTCGCGTAAAACCCTTCGCGCACCAGCAGATCGATACGGCCCAGATCGACATGGCCGAGATTGATCGTGATCTTTTCCGGTTCGGCCTGTCGTTCCGGCAGGCGCGTGACGTTCTGCATGGGATTCTCCATCCGTATGGATGGTATATGGATTGCATATGGATCTTCGGCAAGCCCGCCCCTGCGCCGCTTCACCTAAATCAATCGGGCTGGCGCCGGGGCGTCGCAATAATGGCGATCATTCCGTGGAACGTTTCTGACCCGCGATGCTTGTCCAGAAGCCAGCTGACCGCTGCGGGGGATGCCATGCCAGATTTAGACGCCGAAACGCGCAAGGATGACCTGAGGATCGGCACGCCCTTCTGGGTCAGGACGCCGAATTCCACCGTGACCGCCGAACGCAGTCCCGACACGGGTCATGTGGATGTCATCGTCGTCGGCGCCGGGATCAGCGGCGCCTTGATGGCCGAGGCGCTGACCCGCGCCAGGCGTTCTGTCGTGATCCTCGACCGCCGCCCGCCGGTGCGCGGGTCCACCCCGGCATCGACCGCGATGATCCAGCACGAAATCGATGTGCCGCTGACCGAACTGCAAAAGCAGATCGGCCCGAAAAAGGCCAATGCGGCCTGGCTCCGCTCGGTCAAGGCGACGAATGATCTGGTGGATCTGGTCAACGAGCTCCGGATCGACTGCTCGATGGAGCGCAAGCCGGCGCTGTATCTGGCCGGCAATCAGATGGGCAAACGCGCCCTGCAGGCCGAGGTCGCGGCGCGCGGCAAGATCGGGATCGCCGCCGAATACCTGACCCGCGCGGCGCTGATCGAGGGCTATGGCATGGACCGTCAGGCCGCGATCCTGTCGCAGGATTCGGCATCCGCCAATCCCGCGCAACTGACGGCGGGCTTGCTGGCCCGCGCGATGGATCGCGGGGCGCGGCTGATCTCGCCGGTCGAGATCACCGACATGGCCGAATTGCCGGGCGGGATCGCGCTGGCCACGCGGCAGGGCGAGGTGCTGACCGCCGATCAGGCGGTTTTCTGCACCGGCTATGAACATCTGCGGCAGATGCAGACACCGTCGCATCATGTCACCTCGACCTGGGCGCTGGCATCGCGGCCGATCAAGAACCTGCCGGGCTGGATGCGCGACACCATCGTCTGGGAAGCCGCCGAACCCTATCTCTACTTTCGGACCGACGCGGCGGGCCGGATCATCGCGGGCGGCGAGGATGAGGACGCGGCGACCACCAATTCGGACCCGGCCAAGCTGGCACGCAAGGCGCGGGCCATCGCCGGCAAGCTGCGCGATCTGACCGGGGTGGATATCGGCCGCCCCGCCTATAGCTGGTCGGCGCCGTTCAGCGTCACGAAGGACGGGCTGCCGATCATCGACACGGTGCCCGAATTCACGCGCATCCACACGATCATGGGCTTTGGCGGCAACGGCATCACATTCTCGGTGATCGGGGCGCAGATCATCGCGGCGCGGATCGCGGGGCGGGAAGATACGGACGCCCCTGTCTTTGCCTTCAGATAAGTTAAGCGGCGGAACTTTGCCGTTTTTCGGGGGTTTCTTGGCGCGGCGTCCGATCGCCGCGCCAACCAGCTTAATCCACCCTTGAAAGGCAGGATCGATGGCCGAGGACAAGCATTTCAAGACCGAACAGGGCAATGCGGGCGAAACGCATCAGATCGCCACCGGCGATACGCCTGCGATGACGACGAATTTCGGCGTCCCCATATCGGATAACGAAAACAGTCTGAAGGCTGGCGCGCGCGGGCCAACGCTGCTGGAAGATTTCGTGCTGCGCGAAAAGATCTTTCATTTCGACCATGAACGTATCCCGGAACGGATCGTGCATGCGCGCGGATCGGCCGCACATGGCTATTTCGAATGCACCGATCCGATCCCGGAACTCAGCCGGGCCAGCCTGTTTGCCAAGAAGGGCAAGAAGACGCCCGTCTTCACCCGCTTTTCGACGGTCGCAGGCGGCGCGGGATCGGTCGATACGCCCCGCGACGTGCGCGGCTTTGCGGTGAAATTCTATACTGACGAAGGCAATTGGGATCTGGTCGGCAACAATATCCCGGTGTTCTTCATCCAGGACGCGATCAAGTTTCCCGACCTGATCCATTCCGTGAAGATGGAGGCCGACCGCGCCTATCCGCAGGCGGCCTCGGCCCATGATACGTTCTGGGACTTCATCTCGCTGATGCCGGAAACCTTCCACACCCTGATGTGGGCCATGTCGGATCGCGGCATCCCCCGCAGCCTGCGCATGATAGAGGGCTTTGGCGTCCATACCTTCAAGCTGGTGAACAAAAAGGGGCAGGAAAGCTTCTGCAAGTTCCACTGGCGGCCCAGGCTGGGCACACAATCCTTCGTCTGGGACGAATCCGCCAAGACCCAGGGCGCCGACAATGATTTCCACCGCCGCGATCTGTGGGAAGCGATCGACCGGGGCGATTTCCCGGAATGGGACTTCGCCGTGCAGGTCTTTGACAGCGAACTGGCGGATTCGCTGCCCTATGACGTGCTGGACGCGACCAAGATCATCCCTGAAGAGGTCGTGCCGCTGCGCGTGATCGGCCGGATGGTTCTGGACCGCAATCCCGACAACTTCTTTGCCGAGACTGAACAGGCCGCCTTCCTGCCCTCGAACGTGGTGCCGGGGATCGATTTCACCGATGACCCGCTGTTGCAGGGGCGGCTGTTCTCCTATCTCGACACGCAGAAATCGCGGCTGGGAACGACGAATTTCCACCAGATCCCGATCAATGCGCCGAAATGCCCCTTCGCCAATATGCAGCGCGACGGGCTGATGCAGACCCATGTGCCCAAGGGCCGTGCGAATTACGAACCCAACAGCCTGGACCAGGCCGGCGAAGACCCCGGACCGCGCCCGGTCAGCACCGGGTTCCGCACCGCCGAACAGCCGGTCGAGGGCGAAAAGCTGCGCATCCGGGCCGAGCGTTTCGGCGATTTCTACAGCCAGCCGCGCATGTATTGGAATTCGCTGACCGAGAACGAACAGGCGCATGTCGCCTCGGCCATCACCTTTGAACTGTCCAAGGTGTCGCTGGATCATATCCGCGACCGGATGCTGGCCCATCTGCAGGTGATCCACCCCGATCTTGGCAAGCGCGTGGCCATTGGCATCGGCATGGACCTGCCGAAACCCGCAAAACCGTTCAAGGCGCCGGTCGATCTGGCACCCTCGGGCGCCTTGTCGATCCAGAAGAACTGGCAGAAGACGCTGCAAGGCCGGCAGGTCGCGATCCTGTTCGCCGAGGGGTCCAGCAAGGCCGATATCGACGCGCTGAAAAAGGCGGTCGAGGCCGCCAAGGGCACTGTCTTCACCATCGCGCCCAAGGTCGGCGGCATCCCGCTCGATCGCGGCATGATGAAGGCAGATGGCCAGCTGGCCGGCTCACCCTCGGTGCTGTTCGACGCGGTCGCGCTGGTCCTGACCGAGGACGCCGCCGCCACGCTGGCCAAGGACAGCGCCGCCATCGGTTTCGTGTCGGACGCCTTCGCGCATCTCAAGGCGATCGGCGCGACCGACGGCGCAAAGGCCCTGCTGGACCGGGCGGGTGTCGAAGCGGATGACGGCGTCACCGACCTGGCCGGGCTGCCTGAGGCGGCCAAGCTGCGCTACTGGGATCGCGAGCCGAAGGTCCGTGATCTGGCCTGATCGCCTAGTCCAGAGGCGCCTAGATAACGTTCCAGGCGCCGGTCCAACAACGTCTACACAACCAGGGAGAATATCTGATGAAGACGCTGAACGACGCATTCGAACATACGCTGGAGGATATCTATTGGGCCGAGAACGCGCTGTCCAAGGCGCTGCCCAAGGTTTCCAAGGCGGTCAGCAGCGCCGAGCTGAAAAAGGCGATGGACGATCATCTCAAGGAGACGAAGGGGCACATCAAGACGCTCGAAGCCGTTTTCAAGTCGATCGGCAAGGAAGCCAAGGGCGAGAAATGTGATGCCATGGATGGCCTTCTGAAAGAGGCTGACGGCCTGATCGAGGAAGCCAGCGGACACGCGCTGGATGTCGCGCTGATCGGTGCCGCGCAGGCGGTGGAGCATTACGAGATCGCCCGCTATGGCACGCTGCGCGAATGGGCCAAGCTTCTGGGGAATGATGAAGCGCATACGCTTTTGACCTCGATCCTCGACGAGGAGAAGGCCGCCAACAACAAGCTCACCGCGCTTGCGGTGACGGCCATCAACGCCTCCGGCAAGGCGTCGAAGAAGTAACCGGTTGTCGGAAGCCACTTCCAGAAGCCCGCCCCTGCAGGCGGGCTTCTTTTCATGTCGGGTGACCAAACTCGCCATATCGCCGCCCCCCTGACCAATACGACGAGAATGGTGATTGCGGGCCGTCGATCAGCATGCCGAAGAGCAGCATAAGCTTACTTCTGCAAACTCCGCTCTATCGTATGAAATTCGGCGGCAGCCGACCATATCAGCTTCCTCGCGCTAATCGTGGATCCTCGCTGGGCCAGGCACGAACGTCTGCTAACCCAGATTGCCGCGACTGCCCTGCCGCGCCGCCGCATGTCGGCTTCCCGCCCTTCTCAACGTTTTTCGTCTGGCGTCGACGGGATGACTCGGTGCAGATGGTGTAATGAATCATTTCCTTTTGATCGCAATAAAAGCAAGAAATTCTTGACATGAATACCTTGCGCACAACGCGTTGCACATATGGACTGACGCAAGCCTCAGTCGCGGCCTCAGCCAGGATCAGCCTGCCGACGCTTCGGGCGCTTGAGCGGGGCGAGGGTGGTGTTCAAGCGCTGGTCGCGGTCATGGCGGTGCTGGATCTGCGCTGGGGCTGGGCGCCGGACCGGGTGCAGGCGGCGCGGGCTCTGGCTGATCGGCGGCGGGCGCGGGGGTTCAGCCAGGCGCAGCTGGCCAATCGGATCGGGGTCAGCCGACCGGTTATCATTGCGCTTGAGCGGGATCTGGGTGCGACGGTCGCAACGCTGGTCAGGGCGGCGGCAGTGCTGCGCGTCAGGCCGGTTCTGCGTGCGGCCCCCTCGGGACGCGGCGGTCTGGTGCCGGCGACGAATGCCCCGGCGCAGGATCTGGTGATGACGCCGCCGGAGCTGGCGGCAGCGGTGATCGGGCATTTCGCAGATCGGATGACGGGCAAGGTGCTGGACCCGGCCAGAGGGCGTGGGGCGTTTCACGACCTGTTTCCCGCCCATCTTAACCGGCATTGGTGCGAGATCACTGAGGGACGCGATTTTCTAGACTGGCACGAACCGGTCGACTGGGTGATGACCAATCCGCCCTGGTCGCGGCTGCGCGATTTTACCCGCCATGCCATGCGGATTGCGCCGAATGTCGTCTGGCTGGCGCCGTTGACCAATCTAACCACGAAGGCGCGGCTGCGCGATCTGGACGAGGCCGGGTTCGGCATTGCCGAGCTGGTCTTGATCGACACGCCGAAGGATTGGCCGCAGAGTGGCTTTCAACTGGTCGCGGCCTGGCTGCGCAAAGGGCACAGCGGCGGCTGGTCGGTGACGCGGCTGGGCGGATTAGCCGCAGTGAACTGACGATCCGGCAGCCATCGCAGGCGACACGACCCCGCGCCGAGATGCCGGACCGCCTGAATCTCTCTCAGCAGATGCTCTCGCAGGGGATGCCGTCATTGTCGCGGTCGAGCCTGCCGCCCCAGGGGCAGTTCTGCAGATACCAGCGCGCCTCTGCGCAACTGCCGATCTGAGAGCAGGTCCGGCGCGGGTTGCAGGACCAGTTTTGCCCGGCGAGTTGTTGCAACCTCTGCATCGGCGGTGCCGCTTTCTGACCGCTGCGGCGTGCCGCACGCCAATCCCACGGCATGTCGAAACGGCCCTGTCAGATCCCGCGCTGGCCGGTCCGGGCGTGCTCCTCGGCCGCGACATAGGCGGTCGAATATTGGCGGTAAGCCACCGCCCAGCCCTCGCGCACCATCCAGCGGTTCAGATTCTCGCCGCCCGCAAAGCAATCCGCCACAGACCGGCCATAGCGGTCGATGTCTGTTTCCTGGCAGCTGACGACTTGCCGCCCGATCCGGTCTGACAGTGCCAGCGAAGCCTTTCGCGGGATGTGGTCCGGGATCGGACGACGCTTGGGTTTATCCTTCTCCTCGATGTCCGGCAGCTTCATCCGCGCGGTCATCGCGGCGGCGGCGATCTCGCTGGTCTCAAGGGCCAGCTGCAACTGTTCCGCCGTCTCGGACGACGCACCAAACCGGTGCGCCCGGTGCCCGGCCAGCTGATGCCGGAGCTTCTCGATCAGGATCGCCTGGGCCTTCACCTCGGCCAGAAGCCGCGCGGTGAAGCTGCGCAGCTCCTCGGGGTCTTCCGGCAATGTCAGGGCCTGGGTGAGCATGCGGAAAGTTTATCCCACTGTATTACTTGTGGGAATCACTGATTGCAGGCGCCGTGGACTATCCCGCCGCCAGAGGCCGCCACGTCCGTTCCGGTGCCCGCCAGTCGATGCCTTCCAGCAGCATCGACAGTTGCGCAGGCGACAAAGCCACCTTGCCCTCCTTGGCCGAGGGCCAGACGAACCGACCCTTCTCCAGCCGCTTCATGAACATGCACGCGCCTTGGCCATCCCACCAGATCACCTTCACCAGATCGCCCCGACGGCCACGGAAGACGAACAGATGCCCGGCGAACGGGTCCTGCTTCAGCACCGCCTCGGCCTGCGCCGCCAGTGCCGTGAACCCCTTGCGCATGTCGGTGGCGCCCGCCGCCAGCCAGACCCGCGTGTTCGCCGGAACCGGGATCACGCCGTCACGCCCCGGATCAGCCGCGCCAGAGCCTCGGGATCATAGCTCCCGCTGATGCGCATCCGGTGCCCGCCCGCCAATTCGATCTCGATGTGGTTGTGGGCGGCAGGTGTTGCCCGGGCAGACCTGGTCTCCGCGACAATCTCCACAGGCAGAAAGCGCGCCTCCTCTGACGGGGGAAGAGCCGAGGCGGGGTCCGGCGCGTAACGGCGATCGCGCAGCCACTTGAAGATCAAGTTCGCATTCACCGCGTAGCGCCGCGCCACCTGGGCGACCGATACCCCCGGCGCCGCCGTCTGGAAGCAGATCGACCGCTTCTCCTCATCCGTCCAAAGCCGCTTCGTCCGACGCGCCACGTCATCACCACAGTGTCCACTATCAATGGTGGACACTATCCCGCACTCTCACACCGCGGCAGAGCGGTTAGACCGGACGGTTAC
>JAYRKT010000010.1:0-124499 GCA_041905595.1 Rhodobacter sp. | reverse complement strand
AAGCCCTGGGCATGGCCGCCCGGGCGGGCGCGGTGATCGCGGACGCGGAATTCGTGCAGTTCCACCCGACCGCTATCGCCTGCGGCACCGATCCCGCGCCCTTGGCGACCGAGGCGCTGCGGGGCGAGGGCGCGCATCTGGTCAATGCCGCGGGCGTCCGCTTCATGACGGCGCTGCACCCTGATGCCGAACTGGCGCCCCGCGACATCGTGGCGCGCGGCATTTATGCCGAAACCCATGCGGGCCGCCGACCTGCGCTGGACTGCCGGAAGCTTGGCGCGCGCATCCATTCGGACTTTCCCGCCGTGGCCGCCGCCTGCGCGCGGGCCGGGATCGACCCGGCGCGCCAGCCGATCCCCGTGGCGGCGGCGGCGCATTACCACATGGGCGGGATCGCCACGGATGCCGACGGCCGCAGCAGCCTGCCTGGCCTTTGGGCCTGTGGCGAGGCGGCCTCGACGGGCTTGCACGGCGCGAACCGTCTGGCCTCGAACGGGCTGCTCGAGGCGCTGGTCTTTGCCCGCCGCGCGGCAATGTCGATCGGTCGCGACGGCCCGCCCGCCGACCCCGTGGTCCTGCCCCGGCCGGCCCCCGCGCCCCTGCCGGACCCGGCCCTGGTCGCGCGCCTGCGACAGGCCATGACCGGCGGTGCGGGCGTGCTGCGTGACGCACAGGGCCTCACCGACACGCTGCGCACCATTGCCACTATCGAGGCCGCGCAGCCCGATTGCCCGCAGCTTGCCAACATGACGGCAACCGCCACGCTGATCTGTGCCGCGGCCCTTGCCCGGCATGAAAGCCGCGGCGCGCATTGCCGCACCGACTGCCCCGATCCGCTGCCCGTGGCGCGCCGCAGCCGCATGACCCTGGCGCAGGCCCTGGACCTGCGTCCCATCCCCCAGCCGGAGCCTTCATGATCCCGCCCTTGCCCGACCTGATCCTGGAACCCCTGGTTCGCGCCGCCTTGATCGAGGATCTGGGCAGTCACGGCGACATCACCACCCGCACCGTGATCGCGCCCGGCACCACCACAACAGCCGCGATCCGCGCGCGCGACGGCGGCACGGCCTCGGGAATGCAGCTTGCCGCGCTGGCCTTTCGCCTGATCGACCCCTCCCTGCGGTTCGAGGTTCTGGTCCCCGACGCAACCCTCTTTGCCGCCGGCGACACGCTGGTCCAGATCACCGGCGACGCCGCCGCGATCCTGTCGGCCGAACGCGTGGCGCTGAATTTCGCGGGCCGCTTGTCGGGCATTGCCACCCTGACCGCCGCCTTCGTGGCCGAGACGCGGGGAACCTCCGCGCGCATCACCTGCACGCGCAAGACTACGCCCGGCCTGCGGCTGGTGGAAAAACAGGCGGTGCTGCATGGCGGCGGCTTCAATCACCGGGTCTCGTTATCGGACGCGATCCTGATCAAGGACAACCACATCGCCGCAGGCGGCGGCATCCGCGCCGTCCTGCAAGCGGTCAAGGCCCGCGCATCCCACATGATGCGGGTCGAGATCGAGGTGGACCGGCTGGATCAACTGGCCGAGGTCCTGGACGAGGGCGGCGCGGATGTGGTCCTGCTGGACAACATGGACAGCGACACGATGCGCCGGGCCGTCGCCATGGCCAAGGGCCGCGTGGTGCTCGAGGCGTCGGGCAACATGCGCCTGTCCCGCATCGCCGAAGTGGCGGCGACCGGCGTGGACTATATCTCGGTCGGCGCGCTGACCCATTCGGTTCCCGTCCTGGATCTGGGCCTCGACTTCTGAAGCGAGTTGAGGGGGCTGTTTCAAGATGACGGTCCAGCATACCTGACCGGCATACGCAGATCGCGGCGAGTGAACCTCAGATGGCGGTATGGGCGGAGAGCGGCCGGACTCTGGTGCGGCATGACAAGCGCAGCAGTCTCGGAGACCAGTCATTCATTGCGGGGTGCAGCGATCTCCCTGCTCTGCACCTTGAAAGGGGCGGATCTCTCCCAAACCCTGACTTTTCTAATAGCAACTTATAGGTTCTCCACAGAATTAGGGTGTGATGAGCCTCAGAAAGGTGATTGGCGAGGCGCACAACTTCGCCTCTGGTCGATGCCGCGCGACAGCGGCTTGGCCGTGACCCCGATCGCATGACTTTGCGCCGCTGCACGGTCGAGCACCCGTTCGGCACGATCAAAGCATGAATGGGGCACATCCATTTCCTGACGGGGAGGCTCAACAACGTGCGCAGCGTGATGGCGCTGCGCATGCTTGCCTAAAACATCAAGGGGATGGTTGGCCCGGTCGGCATCCGGCGCATGATGCGCACAATCCTGGCTGCATGGTCTGAACGCGCTCATAGAGGCACTATTTCGGCCCCCTCATCCTGTGAGCGGGAGAAAGTGCTGATCGGGATGGCTGCGGCAAAGGTGACGCGAAGCCGCCTCACCCTGCTAAGGATCGAATCCTGCCGCCACGTTTTGACAAACCTTCGACCCGTCCCGATCAGAAAAAGAAACGAACGAGGCGGCCCTCAACGGCCGGCCCTCGTCGCTCTATCTTTCTTAGCATCGCCCCAATATGCATTGCTGCCGCCGATGGCCTCGCCGTAGCTATGGTATGGCCAAAGCGAATTTCCATCCGCCTTCAGACCGGCGGTCGCAGGCTCACCGATACCCCTGCCTCGCCTGCGATTGCGCGCGCGCGGCCTGCATCCTTCAGCGGCAGCGGGCCGATCCGGGCACCGGTGATGATCACGTCGCCCTTGCGCAGGGGCAGGCCTTGGCCCGCCGCATGATCCGCCAGCCAGGCCAGGAAGGACAACGCTTCGTCCAGGGGCTGCACGGTTTCCGGCGCCTTGACCGGCTGGTCATCCAGCCACAGGCGGATGCCCAGCAGGCCGGTCATAGCATGACGCCAGTCCTTCAGCGGATCGCCCAACACGATCCCGCCCGCGCTGAAGGCGTCGGCCATGGCTTCCAGCGGATCGACCGCCGCCCGGTCGGCATAGCGCGAGGTGACGATCTCGAAGCAAAGCCGCACCTCGCCGATGGCGGCAAGGGCTGCGGCCCGGTCCGCACCGGGGGCAAGGTCTGCACCCAGGATCAGGGCGGTCTCGACCTCGATGTCGGCGTCATGCGGCAAGGGCGGCAGCAGGTCGCCCGATGCCGCGACCAGTTCGCCCGGCAGCGCCCCAGCCTGGCGGTCGCGCCCGCCCAACAGTGCCATCTTCCAAGCCCCCCCGCCCAGTTCGGCGACCACCGCGCGCTGCACGGCATAGGCCGCGTTCGTATCGGGCGGCGTCAGCGCCAGGCCCGCCGGGCGGGCGGACCCCCGGCGGATGTCCAGCAGCGTGCGGGCCGCGGCGGCGACATCGAAGTCTTGGGTCATGAATGGATTTCCGTCAGCTGCATCTCGGGCATGGCGGCCCGGGGAATGATCGCGCCCGGATGGGTCACGACGACCGAGGCCAGCCGCGCCCCGGCGGCAATGGCCCGATCCACGAGCAGCCCCGTCAGCCGTGCGGCTAGCAGGCCCGCGTTGAAGCTGTCGCCGGCGCCGGTCGTGTCCAAGGCGGCAACGGGGGGCGGCAAATCGTGCCGCTGGACCGCATCGCTGCCCGGGTAGCAGTGCAGCACCGCGTCCCCGCCCGTGGTCAGGATGATCTCTGCAGCCGTCAGCGTCCGAAGATGCGCCATGGCCGCAGCCGGATCGGCGCAGCCGAAGCAGCCCGCCCTGTCCTCCAGGGACGGTAGCAGCAGCGAGGCGACGCCCGCCGCCCGGCCCATCACCCCCCGCGCCGTCGCGGCATCGGACCAGAGCGCAGGGCGATAGTTGGTGTCAAGAACAACGCTTGCTCCCTGCGCCCGGCGCCTTTGCAGCGCGTCCAGCAGCGCCTCTCGCCCGGCGGGGCGCAGCACGGCCAGGGCCACGGCCGACAAGAACAGCGTATCTGCCCGGTCAAGCGCATCAAGGTCGCGCCCGCCCTGGAACATTTCCCGGAAGGGCGACTGGTCGCGCCAATAGGCGAAGCTGCGTTCTCCCGCCGCATCGGTAGAGACGAAGCTGAGGCCGGGCCGCCTGCCCGGCCGCAGGGCCATTGGGGATGTATCGACGCCCTCGGCCTCAATCTGGGCGCGAAGCCACAGGCTGTGGGGGTCGTCGCCCAGACAGGACAGATAGCCGACCGTCCCCGGCGCGGTCAGCCGCGCCAGATAGATCGCCGTGTTCAGTGTGTCGCCGCCCGCCCGCCGGTCGAAGGTCGAGGGGGCATCGGGGCGGGCGGTGAACTCGATCAGCGGCTCGCCGATGGACAGGACGCGCATTGTCAGCCCGGATAAGGGGTGGGCAGGGGTCGGCCCGCGAAATGGGCGGCCAGGTTGTCCAGCACCAGCTGCGCCATGGCGCGACGCGCCTGCACGGTGGCCGAGGCGATATGCGGCGTCAGCACGCAATTCGGCGCGTCCAGCAGCGACTGCGGCACATCGGGTTCGTCGTCGAAGACATCCAGCCCGGCTCCCTCGATGGTGCCCGACCGCAATGCCGCGGCCAAGGCCGCCGTGTCCACGACCGGGCCACGCGCGACATTGACAACGATCCCCTGCGGGCCAAGCGCCGCCAGAACGTCCGCGCCGACCAAGCCGCGGGTCTTGGCCCCGCCTGCCGCCGTGACGAACAGTAGCTCGCAATCCTGCGCCAAGCTGACCGCGTCGGGGCGGAAGCTGTCGGGGCTGTCCGGTTTTTCCCGCCGCGCGGTATAGCTGACCTGCATCCCCAGCCCGCGCAGCATGTCGGCCAATCGACGCCCAATGCGGCCATAGCCGAGGATTCCGACCCGGCGGTCCAGGACCGAGGATGCCAGCCCCAGCTTGCCGCCTCTCGCCCATTGGCCCGCGCGCACGAAGCGGTCGCCCTCGGCCACCTGGCGGCCCGTAGCAAGCGCCAGCGCGAGGGCCATTTCCGCCACGGCCTGCGACAGAACGTCGGGCGTGGTCGTCACGGCGATGCCACGGCGCGCGGCCTGGGCCAAGTCCACTGCATCGACGCCGACGCCGTTCACCGCGATCAGCCGCAGCGCGGGCAGTTGCGCCATCTGCGCGCTCGGCAGGCCCACATTGCCGGCGGTCACCACGGCCTCGACATCGGCGGCGTCGGCGATGTCGCGCAGGACGTGATAATCCGCCTCGAGCTGCTGGGCCATGTCCTGCGGCTTCAAGTCGGCAAGGCAAAGGATACGAGGCTGGGTCATGCGATCTGCCCCAGAAAATTGCGCAGACGTTCGTTCCTGGGGTTGCCGAAGAAGTCGTCGGGGGCGCCTTCCTCGACAATCACGCCCTTATCCATGAAGATCACCCGGTCAGCCACGGCGCGGGCAAATTCCATCTCGTGCGTGACGCAGAGCATGGTCATCCCTTCCTGGGCCAGGTCGATCATCGTGTCCAGGACCTCCTTGACCATCTCGGGGTCAAGGGCCGAGGTCGGTTCGTCGAACAGCATGATGCGCGGCTTCATGCACAGGGCGCGGGCGATGGCGACGCGCTGCTGCTGGCCGCCCGACAGCTGGGCGGGATACTTGTCGGCCTGTTCGGGAATCTTGACGCGCTCCAGATAATGGCGCGCGGTCGCCTCGGCCTCGGCGCGCGGGGTCTTGCGCGTCTTCATGGGCGACAGGACGCAGTTTTCCAGCACGGTCATATGCGGGAACAGGTTGAAGTTCTGGAACACCATGCCGACGTCTTGGCGCACCTTGGCGACATTGTCGCCGCCCGCGGTCAGTTCCACCCCGTCCACCACGATGGTGCCGGACTGGATCGGCTCGAGCTGGTTGATCGTGCGGATCAGCGTGGACTTGCCCGACCCCGAGGGGCCGCAGATGACGATGCGTTCGCCTCGCCGCACGGTCAGGTCGATATCGACCAGAGCATGAAAGCCGCCGTAATACTTGTTGACGGCGCGCATGATGATCGCGTCTTCGGTCATGATCCTGCTCCCTTGAGGAAACGGCCCCGCCGCGGGGCCGGGCTGTCCCGGTTACTCGGCGGACTTGACGAAATCGGGCAGCGGTGCGCCCAGCCATTTCTGGTGGATTTCGTCCAGTGTGCCGTCGCTGCGGGCGGTCTGGACAAAGGCGTTGATCTTTTCCAGCAGCGCGTCCGATCCAGGCGCCACGGCGATGCCTTGGACCTGGCTGGACAGGTCCAACTTCTTGTCGAACTTGCCCGGCGCGACCTTTTCGACCTGCAGGAACACCACGTTTGACAGCCCGATCAGCGGCACCTGTCCCGACAGCAGCGCCTGCACCGCGCTTGCGTCGTCGTCGAAGCGGCGGATTTCCGTGCCTTCGGGGGCGACCTCGGTCACGCCGGTGTCCTGGGTCGAGGCGCGGGCCACGGCGATGGTCTGGCCTTCCAGATCGGCAGGTTCAGTGACTTCAGTTCCCGTCGCGCCGTAAACGGCGATGCTGATGCCCGCGTAAGGGTCCGAGAAATCGACCCGCTGGGCCCGTTCCTCGGTGATGCCCAGGGACGCGACCAGAACGTCCACCTGGCCCGACAGCAGATAGGGGATGCGGTTCGGCCCGGTCACCGGCACGATCTGCGCCTCAACGCCTAAGGACTCCGCCAAGGCCTTTGCCACATCGGCGTCATAGCCGTCGGGCTTGCCCGAGGCGTCCTGGATGCCGAAGGGTGGAAAATCGACCAGCATGCCGATCTTGACGGTCCCGGCGCTTTCGATAGCGGCTAAGTCGGTGGCGGTTGCGGGATGGGCGAGGCCTAGGGCCAGCGAGGACGCGGCCAGGGCGGTGAACAGGCGACGGTTGATCTTCATGGTTTCTCCTCCTCGAGATTCAGCGGGTGACGGCAAGGCGCATCCGCGCCTCGAGCCTGCGGGCCATCAGCGACAGGGGCCAGCACAGGATGAAATACAGGGCGGCCACCGTGCCGAAGACCAGAAACGGCTTGAAGGTGGCGTTGTTGATGATCTGGCCCGCGCGGGTCAGTTCGGTGAAGCCGATGATCGAGGCCAGCGAGGTGCCCTTGATCAGCTGCACCAGAAAGCCGACGGTCGGCGCGGTGGCGATGCGCATGGCCTGCGGCAGGACGACATGGCGCATCCGGTGGGGATAGGACAGGGCAAGCGCGGTCGCGGCCTCGGTCTGGCCCGAGGGCACGGCCTCGATGCTGCCGCGCCAGATCTCGCCCAGATAGGCGCTTGCGTGCAGGGTCAGCGCCACGGCGGCGGCCAGCAGCGGGTCGATGGGCAGGCCGATCACCGCCAGCCCGAAATAGACCAGGAACAGCTGCATCAGCAGCGGCGTGCCCTGGAACACCTGGATGAACCCGGCCGATACCCGTCGCAGAAGCTTGCTGCCCGAGGTGCGGGCCAGGGCGATCGCCAGCCCGCCCAAGGCCCCGCCCAGAAAGGCCACGGCCGACAGGATCAGCGTCCAGCGGACGGCCATGACGATGAACAGCACGTCGGTGGACGAGAATTCGCGGATCATGTCAGCGGCTCGCGGGATAGGTGAAGAACGCGCGGCGGATGACGCCGAACAGCGTCGAGAAGCCAAGCGCCAGCAGGAAATACATCACCGTCAGGACCAGATAGATCTCGAAGCTGGCGAAGGTGCGGGCGTTCAGGTCGGCCCCTGCCGAGGCAAGGTCATTGGCCGAAATCACCGACACCACGCTGGAGGTCAGCATCAGGTAGATAAACTGGCTGGTCAGCGCCGGATAGATGTTGCGCAGCGCGGGCACCACGACGACATAGCGGAAGATGTGGACCGGGCTGAGCCCAAGCGCCCGCCCGGCCTCGATCTGGCCCTTCGGGATGGATTCGATGCCCGCGCGGATGATCTCGGTCCCGTAGGCGCCGACGTTGATGACAAGGGCCACAAGCGCCGCCGTGTTGGGCGACATCGAGATGCCGACGGCGGGCAGCCCGAAGAAGATGAAGAAGATCTGGATCAGGAAGGGCGTGTTCCGGATCACCTCGACATAAACATCTACCAGCCACCGCAGCGGGCGGATGCCCGAGGTCTTGGCGACCGCGCCCAGCAGCGAGACGACAAGGCCCAGGATCATCGCCAGGAACGACAGCCGCACCGTCAGCCAGGCGCCGTAGAGCAGCAGGTCGAGGTTCTCGAAGACCGGTTGGAAGTTGAACTGATACATCTGCCCTCCCCTGCGGATGTGTCGCTTCCCTTGTTTAGAACGATCTAAATGCGAATCGGCGAGGAGTCAAACTTTTTGCGGGCTGCTGTTTCTTACAATCAGGCGGGGGGTGACGATCTCTCGGCGGAGGTCAGCGCCGGGATCGGCCAGCCGACGCGCCAGAAGCCGGGCAGCGTTGCGCCCGATGCGTGGGGCGTCCATGGCGACGCTGGTCAGCGGCGGATAGGTCAGTTCCGCCAGGGGCAGGTTGTCCAGTCCGACCACCGCCAGGTCCCGCCCCGGTTCGCAGCCCGCCCGGCGCAGGCCCGCCATCAGCCCTGCTGCCAGCACGTCGTTGAAGCACAGGACTGCATCAGGCCGCGTTCCAAGCGTCGGGATCTGTGCCGCCGACTGCGCCGCGCCTTCCCAGGTTAGGTCGGCCTCGATGATACCCGCGTCCGTTGCCCCGGTCTCCGCCAGGGCCCGGGCGAAGCCTGCCAACCGCTCCTCTCGGGCCGAGGTGCGGGCGCTGACCGACAGAAAGGCCACGCGGCGGCGCCCTTGGTCCACCAGATGCCGCATCGCCAGCCCGACGGCGGCGATGTAATCGGCCCCGGCGAAATCCGACGACCCGCCAATCTCCCGCAGGGCCTGCACCAGGGGCATTCCCCAGCCGTCGATCCGGGCGGGCAGTTCGGGCGCCGTGCCGACAGCAGGGCACAGGATCACCCCGTCGACGCCGTGGCCGCGAAACCGCTGCAGGATCTGGTCCTGGCGCCAGGGGTCGTCATGGCTGTTGGCCAGCAGCACGACGCGGTCGTCCTGGGTCATCACCTCCTCGACCCCGGACAGGAATTCCGTGAAGAAAGAGTTTACCAGTTTGGGAACAATGACACCGATCGTCCGGCTGGACCTGTTGCGAAGCCGCGCCGCCCCGATGTCGCGGACATAGTCCATCTCGGCCATGATCTGCTCGACCCGCGCGCGGGTATGGTCCGCGACCAGCGGGGATTTCCGCACGACCAGCGAGACGGTCGCCCGCGATACGCCGGCGGCCCGCGCGATTTCCTCCAACGTTACCCGTTTCTGCTGCATCACGCCCCCTACATGGCAAGCGTATGGACAGGTGGCGAGGCGTGCTGTCAAGCTTGCGATGGATCGAAGCTGTGAAGCAGGTTTTCGCGAAGCTCGGCGAGTTTCGGTCGGAACCTCTGAGATTTGGCCCGGGAACGAGCTTGAGCGATGGCGGGCGACTGTTTCCCTAGCCCATGGCCGATCCGGCTACCGTTCAACGATCCCGCCGCGGCGCTACGAAAAACCGCAGCATTTCGCGCGAGGCATCCGGTCCGGCGGGATCGGTATGGGAGCCTGCGGCGCGGCCGCCCGATCATCCAGTGCCGCTGCCATTCACCGTCCAGTCCTCCAGCAGCGTCTGGTCCGACCGGGTTCGATAGGTCCGGCGCATGAAGCCGCGCCCCCGCCCCGTGCTGCCTGAGGCGATGTGGCAGGCCAGTGGTCCGGGACGCGACTATTCCAGGTTGGCAAGGAACCCCCCGCATTGCTGGGAGGCACGACGCGGTCATTGTCGCCATGAAGGACGATGGTCGGCAACTGCCGCGGAAGCTTTGCTGTCAACCTTGCCCGCTGCTTTCCCCGCATCGCCGCCACGGCTCCGCGCAGCGAACGGATATTGCCCATGGGTTTCGGCAAGGGGGCTTCCGGGGTCAAGTCCCTCACCGGCCATGGGTCCGATGCCTCGATTTGGAGATCGGCGAAAATTTTCAGCCCCCCGCTCACATTTCTTTGCGAGAGAAGCTTTGAAAGGTCTTCGAATGTCGGAATGCCGGTCCGCTTCACACCGCATTCCTGCCATCCTAAGAGGGTTATGCTGCGCAATGGATGAACGGCTTCTTTGGGGAAGTCTGAGCGCAGCATATGGCAGGGCTGACCGACGGCTATGGCCGCGAGCGCCATGCTATACCGCCAAAGTGATTTGGCGGCACGCCGCTCGACCGCTTCGAGCCCATTTCCACTAAAGAAACACTCTGGCAAAATCCTGTCATTCAGCGAAATCGGGACGGATCTCGTGACGCCTCATATTCTTTGGTCTGGTCGATTTCCGGCAGCCAGCAACCAGATCAGAATGACCGACGCTGTCCAAGACAGTCGCTTCTCCATCTACAATTCGAGATCCAGCAGGGCCTGCCGCATGACGTGCGGATCGACATCCACACCGGTCCAGTATTTCACTCCAATCACGCCCTGCTGCACCAGCATCCCGAGCCCGTCGACGGTCTTACAGCCGCGATCCTTGGCGGCCTGAATCAGGCGTGTCAGGGGCGGGTTGTGAATGCCGTCGGCAACGACCATCTCGGGCGTCAGGCTGTCGGTGTCGATGTCGGGCATTGCGTCGACGTCCGGATACAGACCGACGGATGTGGCATGAATCACGATATCCGAGCCGGACGGCACGACGAATGTGCCCTCCCACGACGTGTAGCTTGCCTGCGTGTCCGTGCGGTCGTTCAGCAGATCGACGACCACTCGCCCCCGCTCCGCGCTGCGGTTGACGACGGTGATCCGCGTGGCGCCGGCCAGCGCCATCTCGACCGCAACCGCCCGCGCCGCACCGCCCGCACCGAACAGGACGACGGATTTGCCCGCCGGATCCACGACCGTTTTCAGCGCCGCGACAAAGCCGCGCCCGTCGGTGTTTTCACCGATCAGCCGGTCACCGTCGCGCACGATGGTATTGACGGCTCCTATGATCTCGGCCGATTTTCCCAACCCATCGAGGTGGTCGATCACGGCGACTTTGTGCGGGATGGAACAGTTGAAGCCGCGCCAGCCCATCGCCCGCGCGCCGCGCACCGCGTCCGCCAGATCGTCGGGCGAGACCTCGACGTTGATGTAGCGCCAATCGAGACCGTGATGGCGGTAGGCGGCCTCGATCATCGCGACGGTCGGGTTCTCGGCTGCGGGTTGTGCGAAGGAACCCGTCAGGGGCAACAGGAAGTTCATGGGGCGTGTCCTTTCAGATGGCGCGGGCATTGCGTAGATGCGCCCCAACCCGAAGCGCCTGGGCTGCGATGGTCAGGGCGGGGTTCAGCGCGGCGGATGAGGGAAAGAACCCCGCGTCCACCACGTAAAGGTTCGGATGATCATGCGCGCGGCACATGGCGTTTAGGGCTGATGTCGCCGGATCATCGCCCATCCGCACCGTGCCGCATTGGTGCGAGGGGGCCTGAATGCCGAAGCTGTGACGCAGAACGACCGGGAACCCGGCCCGGCGCAGCACATGCCTGACATGGCGCACGAACCGGTCATGGGCGGCCCGCCCGCCGGGGCGGTAATCGACCTGCACCCGGTCACCGTCCAGAAGGCGCACGCGGCTCTCGCGGTCGGGCAGATCCTCGCCCATCGCCAGCACGTCGACGGAATGGCGGCCCAACCAGTCGGCCGCGGCACGCGGCGTTCTGGGATACGTTGCACGGATCATCGCACCCTGGATATTGCCGAGCATCTGGATGTTGCCGCGCGCATCGGGATCATCTGGCAAACCGTGGTAGAAGTCATTCAACGACAGGGTTTTGGGGAACTTCGTGGTGTTTGTAGTGAAAGGCTTCACCCCCATCAGCCCGGTCAGGTGATGGTTCATCAGGTATCGGCCCACGACGTCGGACCGGTTGGCAATTCCGTCCGGTGCCGCCTCACAGGCGGACCGCAGCAGGATCAGAGCGGAATTGATCGCCCCCGCGCAGAGGGCGAAGACCTGCGCTTCCACGCGCAGGATTTCTCCGGACCGGAGCACCTCCGCGGCGACGATACGCTTGCCCTCGCCATCGGTGATCAGTCGCGTAACCTTTGCGTTGCGGTCCAGCCGCACGTCTGAATGCGCCAAAAGTGGGCGGAGCACGCGCTTATCCGCGTCACCCTTGGCGTCGAACCGGCAGGCAAAGGCATCGCAGGTGCCGCAGCGCCGGCAGGTGCCATCGGGGCCATAATCGATTGCAGATGGCATCGCAAATGGGTGCAGGCCCTGGGCGCGCAACCGATCCGACAGCGCGGCAATCACCGGCTCGTGCGGGATCGCGGCGTGGGGGAAGGCATCGCGGGGCGGCTCGGTCGGATCGACACCTGCCGCGCCGCGCACGCCATACAGACGTTCGGCTGCGGCGTAGTATGGCGCAAGATCGGCGTAGCTGACCGGCCAGGCGGGGGATGTGGCGCCATCGATCTGCGTGTGCGTGAAATCACTTTCGCGGAACCGGAACATCGCAGTGCCGTAGAACTTCGTATGCCCGCCGACATAGTAGTATTGACCGGGCCGATAGGGTGCCCGCTTCGCGTCCACCCATTCATCCGTCGTCTTGTATCGGGACTGGACGAAAACCGCCTCTGCATCGCTGTTCTGCGGCTCATTCGGCAGATCGTCGCCGCGTTCGAGGATCAGGATTTTTGCGCCGCTGCCTGCGAGTTGATGCGCCACGGCAGATCCACCCACCCCCGACCCGATAATCGCGACATCCGTCCTAATGGTTTGCATCACGTCCTCCCCGGTGTCCGCTTCACAGATGCCAAGCCTTCACCGCGCGCACCATTCCCTATTGCCGCATATCCTTGTATGATTGCCGCATCTCAGCGCTACAGTTGAATGTAATGCCCATATCGCCACCCTACTTCGAGACCGTTGCCATCCCGCCGGACCGGTCCCTGCATGTCTTCGACCGCCGCCTGCCAGAGTTTCCGTTCAACTGGCATTACCATCCGGAATTCGAGCTGACCCTTACGGTGAACAGCCGCGGATTGTGCTTTGTGGGAGATCATGTCGGGCCCTACAACGATGGCGATCTTGTCCTGATCGCCCCCAATCTGCCGCACGCGTTTCAATCCCAAAACCTGATCGAGATTGCCGGCGACCATCGCGCCATTGTGTGCTGGTTCACCAGTGACTGGATCACCAGCCTGATCGGTCTGGTGCCAGAGCTTTCGCCCGTCACGCCGCTGCTTGCGCAGGCCCGGCGTGGATTGCGGTTCGGCGCACAAACGTCGGCGCAACTGCGAGACCGGATCCTGCAACTGGGTCAGATTGACAGCGTGGATCAGGTGATTGCCTTCCAATCCATCCTTGCGACCTTGTCAGGATCTACTGACCGAGTGCCGCTGGCCAGCGGAGAGGTTACCGTCAGCGAGATGCCGCGCGACCGGGCGCGGATGCAGAAGGTGCTGGACCATTTGCATGCCCATTACGATGAACCGGTGCGGCTGGCCCCGCTGTGTGATCTTGTGCATCTGACCGAAAGTCAGCTGCAACGGATCTTCAAGCGCAGCGCCCGCATGTCCATCAGCGCCTATGTGCTGCAACTGCGGCTTGGCCGGGCGTGCCAAATGCTGATGCAGACCGACAGCCCCGTGGGCCTGATCGCAACCGAGTGCGGTTTCTCCGATGCCGCCGACTTCGCGCGACGCTTTCGCAATGCCCGCAACATGACGCCAACGGCGTTCCGGACCGCAATCAGGGGGCAGGAGCTGAAATCTGTGCCAAAGCGAGGTCGGTCCGTCCGCCAAAGCCCGCAGACATAGGAGGCTCGCGCGACCTTTCCGAAAATCGTGCAATATTGGCAGGAATGTCCAATGTGATCCCGATTAGGTTTTTCTCTTTTGTGCGCGATTGCATGACCTCGTTGTCCCGCGTTGTGCGAGTTCGATGTTTCGGAACCCATGCAGGCGCAGCGAAAGTCCGGTCTGATGATGCCGCGCTGCGGCGTTAGTCGGCAAAGCAAAGGTCGGCAACGGGCCGGCCGCCAGGAAATCTGTCGGCCGGCTTCTGGACTACAGATCTATTCCCTCTGACAGGGTCAAGGCATCGTCGAGATCAACACCAAGATACCTGACAGTGCTGTCCATCTTGGTGTGGCCAAGCAGCAGTTGGACGGCCCGCAGGTTGCCCGTCTTCTTGTAGATCTGTGCCACCTTTGTCCGGCGCATCGAATGCGTGCCATAGGCGCTCGGCTCAAGACCTATCGACAAGACCCATTCGCGCAGGATGCGCGCATACTGCCGCGTCGACAGATGCGCACTGTGGTGGAGGCGGCTGGGCCAGAGATATTCCAGTCCAAGCATCTGCGGATCTGCAATCCAGCGTTCAAGCGATTGGCGTGTCGTTTCGGTGATCTCGAAGCGGACAGGCTTTCCGGTCTTGCTCTGGGTGACGGAGGCGCGCTCCTTGACCCGTCCGGCAGCAAAAACGTCCTGGACCTTCAGGCAGACCAAGTCGCAGCCTCGAAGCTTGCTGTCGACGGCCATGTTGAACAATGCCAGATCGCGTCGGTTGTCCGCCATCTCCAGGCGGACCCGGATCGACCAGACATGTTTTTGGCAGCAGAGGGCGTTTCTGGCCGATGATGCGCCCCTTGTTCCAGGCGGGACGTTCAGGACGGAGCACAGGGAGAAGATCGATGGACATGGTGTTACCTCCTGTCCTCCAGCCCCGCCCTGACTTCGCATGATCCGACGGACCTGATAATATCACGCTATCTGTGACCGCTTTGCTCCTGCTCTACGCTCTGATGCCAGTTCGTTGGCAGCTGTTTGCCCCAGACCGTGTGACGATGGCGCGATTTGTCCGGCTGCGGCTTCTGAGAAGGCCTTCGATCAACGCGACCGTTACCCGTGTTTGCGCGGCCTGCCGCCCTTGGCACCATTGGCCCGTGCTGCCGCTGCCTTGGCGGGGGATGTGGCCTGTCCTGCCCGGCGAGCCATGTAGGCCCTTGTTCCAAACAGCCCGGCAAGCAGACCTGGCACGGAAAGGTCTGCGTCGAGTGCCTCCCAGTGCAGCCCATAACCTGCGCCAAGGATCTCGACTGAGGCAAGCTCGTCATCCTTGGCCGTCTCCAACCCCTGTGCCATATGGGGCGGGAAGGCAAAGGTGCAGCCGTTTGTCAGTTCAACGATGATCCGTCCACTTTTTCGATCATAGCGCGCTGACGCCGCACGGGGCTCGGTTTGCTGCGCGATGCGACCACGTTCGAGAGCAGCGTCAATTTCGGCGTCTGTCAGGTCAGCCATGGATTTCCCTACATCTGGCAAGAAACTGCGCCTGCTCGTCACGGACAATCTGCATGGCGCGACGCAGATCGTTCGCCTTCATGCCTTCGGCCCAGACAAGGACCGGGGCACCGTCAGTTCCAACAAGATTGACCTTGGCCTGACCGTCCCCGAACACATGCACATGAGCTGGCTCGTGATCGTCCGTAAAGATGATGATGCGCAAGCCATGTGCACGATGAATCGTAACCATCAGATAAGCTAACCTAGCCTGTTGGGTTTTTCAAGAGATGGTCTGCATCGCTCAGCGTGGCAGCCTCGCGGCCCGTCCCTCACTCACCTTGCGTTGCTCAAGCGAGCATGAATTGCGACCTTGGAGAGCGCAGCACGATAGCCGGTCACGTAATCGCCCGTGTGTGCATATCGCAATGTTATGCCGCGCAGCAGCACGTCGCGCTGAGTCCTTAAGCGACATTTGGAAAGAGCGCAGCGAGACAGAGATGTTCGCAGGTGCAGCGACATACGATGCCCCAAACCCGCCGCTCCTCCGCAGTAGGACGCTGCCTAGCAGCATCGCTAAACCAGACTGTCGAAGTAGCGAGAGATCATTGATAGCCTATTGGTGGGAGATGGCATGCGCTCCGCTCGTCCTGTCCAGAAAGGCACTTCTCGCCCTGATCAAGCCAGGGCCGAAAGCTCTTCGGTAAGCGACAGCAAGACCTCGACCACGGCATCGCGTGAAGGATCGCGCACGTCGCGAGGCCAAACGACATGAAGTGGCAACTTGGCGCGGGAATTATCGTTGCTGATCTCCAGCCCGCAGACATGCGCGCCACGCGGCACCAGTCCTGACCACCAGCGCGGCACGATGGCAGCCCCGATCCCTGCCGCCACCATGTTCAGCATGGTCTGCTTTTCATCGGCGTTCTGGATGATGTGCGGCTCAATGCCCTCCTGTTCGAACAAGGCCAGGACCAGGTCATGGCTGTGCGGACGCGACCGCCGGTCCGGCACGATCAGCGGCGTATCAGCCAGTTCCTGGACCCTGACGCTCTCCCGACCGGCTAGGGAGTGACCAGGCGGCAGAACCACGACCGGACTTTCGTGGAGCAGCAGATGCCCGCGCAGGCGGCGGTGGAAGGGCTTCAGGCCCGGCCTGACCAGGGCCAGGTCCAAATTGCCGGCCAGAAGCCGAGGGATCAGCTTGATGGAGCGTTCCTCGGCCAGCTGGATGCGCAGGTCCGGATGAACGGCATGGACAGCCTGCAACAGCCGCGGAACAAGCACGCTGGCGGCCGTATCAATTGCGCCAAGCCGCAGCACCTGACCGCTCTTGCGGCCCAGCTTGCGCCAACGGGTCTCTGCAGCGTCCGCTTGGTCCAGTAGGGCACGGGCCTCTTTTAGAACCCGCAATCCTTCGGAGGTGATGATCACTGAACGCGTGGTGCGCTCGAAGATCTGCACACCCAAGCCGTCTTCAAGCTGTCTGACAGAACGCCCTAAAGCGGCGGGCATCATCTCCAATCGGGCAGCTGCACGGCCGAAATGCATCTCGTCGGCCACTGCAACGGCGCAACGCAACTGCTTCAAATCCATGATACCACCGAGTTATCTCCACGTGATGCCACCAGATTATATCATTTCAGTATACAGTTCTTGAACGATTGAGGGAAGACCGGCCGGTTTGGTATTTTTCAGGAGCGCTGAGGAGAGCGCTTTCCATATCCGGGAGGATCACATGAGCGATGCGCTCGAAAAGCGCGTCATGAGAAAGATCTCATGGCGTATTATTCCCTTCATCATGCTGCTCTACTTCATCGCGTTCCTTGATCGCGTGAATGTAGGCTTTGCCGCCATCCACATGAACGAGGACGTGGGCCTGTCGCCCTCAATCTTCGGCTTCGGGGCGGGCCTGTTCTTCATCGGCTACTTCCTGTTCGAAGTGCCCTCGAACCTGGCCTTGGAAAAGTTTGGTGCTCGACTGTGGATCGCACGGGTGATGATCACCTGGGGGCTGATCTCGGGGGCCATGGCTTTCGTCCAAGGGCCGACCAGCTTCTATATTCTGCGCTTTCTGCTGGGCGCCGCTGAGGCCGGGTTCTTCCCGGGGATCATCCTTTATCTCAGCTACTGGTTCCCGGCGAAGAGCCGCGCTCAGGTAACAGCACTCTTCATGGCTGCCGCGCCAATCTCAGTTGCGCTCGGTTCGCCAATCTCGGGCGCGCTGCTTGAGATGGACGGTCTTGCGGGCTGGCACGGCTGGCAGTGGATGTTTGTGCTGGAGGCAATCCCGGCCCTGATTCTGGGTGTCGTCGTCCTGTTCTACATGACCGACCGCCCGGAAAAGGCCAAATGGCTGGAGCCTGAGGAGCGCGAATGGCTGTCCGGCACCATGAATGCCGAACGTGCGGCCAAGGACAAGGCCGGGGCCAGCCACTCGATCCTGAAGGGCATGACCGACCCCCGTGTGCTGGCGCTGTCGCTGGTCTACTTCGGGACGTCCGCTGGCCTCTACACGCTGGGGATCTGGGCGCCGCAAATGCTGAATGCACTTGGCCTGACCTCGTTCCAGACCGGCCTTGTCAACGCCATCCCGCCGATCTTCGCCGTCATCGCCATGTATACCTGGTCGCGCCACTCTGACCGCACCGGCGAACGCACCTGGCATGTGACGCTCGCCTGCCTGGCTGCTGGCCTCGGGTTGTTCTTTGCAGGCTTTGCTGTGTCTCTGGTCGCGGTCGTGCTGGCTCTGGTGCTGGTGAATGCCGGCGTCAGTGCCGCCAAGCCGCCACTGTGGTCTATGCCCACCATGTTCCTGTCGGGATCGGCTGCCGCAACCGGCATTGCCACGATCAACTCGCTTGGGAACCTCGGTGGGTTTGTGGGTCCCTATGCTATCGGCCTGATCAAGGAAAGCACGGGAAGCTTCGAGTGGGGCCTCTACTTCGTCGCCAGCCTTCTCGTCCTGTCGGCCATCGTCACCCTGATCATTGCAGGCACGGCACGCAAAGACGTTCCTGCTCCTACCTCCACCGCCATTCAAAAAGGCTGAGCCATGACCATTGCACAGAAAGCCTCCAACATGTCCGCTGACACCCGCACCTACCGCATCGCCGCCATTCCTGCAGACGGGATCGGCCCGGAAGTGATCGCCGCAGGCCTGCAGGCTCTGGAAGCCCTGGCCAAGCGTGACGGCAAGTTCGCCTTCGATGTCACCCATTTCGACTGGGGCTCGGACCGCTACAAGAAGACCGGCGCGCTGATGCCAGAGGACGGACCCGAGCAACTGAAGGCTTTTGATGCCATCTTCTTCGGCGCCGTGGGTGCTCCTGATGTGCCCGATCATATCACCCTGTGGGGTCTGCGCCTGCCGATCTGCCAGGGCTTCGACCAGTATGCCAATGTTCGGCCCACGAAGATCCTGCCGGGCATCCAGTCACCGCTGGCGGATGTCGGACCCGGCGACCTGGACTGGGTGATCGTGCGCGAAAACTCGGAGGGCGAGTATTCCGGTCATGGCGGCCGCGCCCACAAGGGCTTCCCCGAAGAGGTCGGCACTGAGGTCGCGATCTTCACCCGCGTCGGTGTCACCCGGATCATGCGCTATGCCTTCAAGCTGGCGCAGTCGCGGCCACGTAAGCTGCTGACGGTGGTAACCAAGTCCAATGCGCAGCGCCATGGCATGGTGATGTGGGACGAGATTGCGGCCGAGGTCTCGAAGGAGTTTCCGGACGTCACCTGGGACAAGATGCTGGTCGACGCCATGACCGTGCGCATGGTCAAGAGCCCGCAGAGCCTTGACACCATCGTTGCCACCAACCTGCACGCCGACATCCTGTCGGACCTGGCAGGCGCATTGGCAGGCTCCCTGGGCGTTGCGCCCACCGGCAACATCGACCCCGAGCGCCGCTTCCCCTCGATGTTCGAGCCGATCCATGGGTCTGCCTTCGACATCACCGGAAAGGGCATCGCCAACCCGGTCGCGACCTTCTGGACCGCCGCGCAGATGCTGGAGCACCTGGGCGAGGCTGACGCCGCCAAGCGCCTGATGACCGCGGTCGAGCAGGTCTGCGCCGATGGCGTCATGACCCCGGATGTGGGTGGCACGGCCAATACCCAGCAAGTCACGGACGCGGTCTGCAACGCGATCCGCGGCGCCAACATCTGAGGCTGACGATGGCGCACGACCCCCAAGAGCTGCTCAAGCGCCTGTTCGGCGCTGCGGTAGACAGCGCCGATCCGGCGAAGACGGTCGCGCGCCATCTCCCTGAACGTCCCCGTGGCCGGGTCGTCGTGGTGGGGGCGGGCAAGTCCGCCGCCGCCATGGCCCGCGCGGTCGAGGCGGAATGGTCTGATGTGACCGGCGTGGTTGTCACCCGCTACGGCCACGCGGTTCCAACGCGGAACATTGAGGTCATCGAGGCCTCCCATCCTGTCCCCGACCAGGCGGGGGCAGATGCCGCGCAACGGATCCTTGCGGCGGTGCGGGGGCTTGGTCCCGACGATCTGGTGTTGGCGCTGATCTCGGGTGGCGGCTCGGCGCTGATGACGGCGCCGGCACCGGGCCTCACGCTGGCAGACAAGATGCAGGTCAACAAGCTGCTCCTGGCCTCCGGGGCGCCGATCTCGATGATGAACCGGGTGCGGCGCAGGTTGTCCGCCATCAAGGGCGGGCGACTGGCCTTGGCGGCAGCACCGGCGAAACTGGTGACACTGGCGATTTCCGATGTGCCCGGCGACGACCCCTTGGCCATTGCTTCGGGACCGACGGTCCATGACCCCGAGGCCGACGCAGATCTGTCCGATGTGGCTCAAATGCTTGGTCCTGATTTGCCTGAGGCCGCACGGCGCTTGTTGCTGGAAGCGCCCGAGCCCTTGCCAGCGTTTGAGGCAGACTATCGCATGATCTCCACGCCGCTTTTGGCGCTCCAAGCGGCTGCGGAGATTGCAAAGGCGGCGGGTGTGACGCCCCTGATCCTGGGCGATGCCATCGAGGGTGAGGCCGCTGCCGCCGGTCAGGTCATGGCGGGCATCGCCCGCAGCGCTGCCCTGCACGGCCTTCCGGTCACAGGTCCGGCGGTGCTGCTGTCTGGAGGCGAGACCACCGTGTCCATCGGCGCGGCCAAACCGGGCAAGGGTGGACGGAACACCGAGTTCCTGCTTGCGCTCGCAGTCGCCTTGGACGGCCAGCCAGGCATCCACGCTCTCTCAGGCGACACCGACGGCATTGACGGCAGTGAAGATGCGGCGGGGGCGATCATTACTCCCGATACGCTGGCCCGCGCCCGTGCTGCCGGACTTGATCCGCGTGCCGTGCTGGCCGCGCATGACAGCTACAGCCTGTTCGACAGGATCGGCGATCTGGTGAAGACCGGGCCGACCCTGACCAATGTCAACGACTTCAGGGCGGTTCTTATCCCATGAACATCCAGACCCCTTCTGCGCTGCGCCCGCGCCGCGCCAAGATCCTTGCGACCGTTGGTCCGGCAAGCCGCAGCCCCGAGATGCTGCGCCGCCTGTTTCTCGCCGGTGCCGACACCTTTCGGCTGAACTTCAGCCATGGCAGCCACGACGATCACCGGCAGGCCTTTGACGCGATCCGCGCCTTGGAGGCCGAGTTCGGTCAACCCATCGGCATCCTGCAGGACCTGCAAGGACCGAAGATCCGACTGGGGCAACTCTCCGGTGGCCCGCGTGAGGTCCTGGTGGGCGAGACACTGACCCTGACCCTTGGCGCCGGCGAGATCCCCTTACCGCATCCCGAGATCTTCGCGGCCGTTTGCCCCGGCGATCAACTGCTGATCGACGATGGCCGCATCCGGCTGGAGACGGTTGACCATGATGCCGAGACCATCACTGCACGCGTAGTGGCAGGCGGCCGTCTTCTTGACCGCAAGGGAGTGAACCTGCCCGACACGGTGGTTGACCTGCCCGCCCTAACCGAGAAGGACCGCGCGGACCTGCAGTTCGGTCTGTCGCTCGGCGTCGATTGGGTGGCGCTGTCCTTTGTCCAGAGGCCCGAGGATCTGGTCGAGGCTAAAGCTCTGATCCAGGGCCGCGCAGGCTTGGTCGCCAAGATCGAGAAGCCTTCGGCGCTCGACAGCCTGCCGCAGATCGTCTTCGAGGCGGATGCGGTGATGATCGCGCGCGGCGATCTCGGCGTCGAGATCCCGCCCGAGGACGTGCCGGGCCGGCAAAAGGAGATCATCCGCCTCTGCCGCCAGCTCGACCGGCCGGTGATCGTGGCTACCCAGATGCTGGAGTCGATGATCACCACGCCCACGCCCACGCGGGCCGAAGCCTCCGACGTGGCGACGGCCATCTATGACGGGGCGGATGCAGTGATGCTGTCGGCCGAAACCGCCTCGGGCCAATTCCCGGCAGAAGCCGTGACGATGATGGACCGCATCATCCGCCGGACCGAGACGCATCCCTTCTATGCGGCCTCACTGCAGGCCACGGCCCCCCAGGCAGATACCGCAAACCGCGCCATTGCGGCGGCAGCCGTGGACCTCGCGGGTGCCCTTGAAGCCCCAGCCATTGTGGCTTTCTCCTCGACCGGCGCGTCTGGACGGCGGATCGCCTCGCACCGCTCGCCGCGCCCGACGGTGCTGCTGACCGCCGACCCGGCGGTTGCGCGACGCATGGCCCTGGTTTGGGGCATCCGTTCGCTGGTCGATGATGAGGTGAGCGATCACGATACGGTTCCGATCATGGCCGAGGAAGCGGTCCTGCGCCTTGGTATTGGCGATGACCGGCACAGCATCGTTGTGGTCTGCGGCTTTCCCTTCGGCGTGCCTGGCACAACCAACAGCATTCGCGTCACACCCTTGGGGGCAGGCAAAGCATGACCGCCATCATCGACATCTTCGCGCGAGAGATCCTGGACAGCCGCGGCAACCCGACCGTCGAGGTCGACGTGACGCTGGAAGACGGCACGATGGGCCGGGCGGCGGTGCCCTCGGGCGCATCCACGGGCGCGCATGAGGCGGTCGAGAAGCGCGACGGCGACAAGGCTCGCTACATGGGCAAGGGCGTGCTGGAGGCCGTGGCCGCCGTGAACGGCGAGATCGCCGAGAACCTGATCGGCGAGGACGCGACCGAGCAGCGCGCCATCGACGCCATGATGATCGAACTGGACGGCACCCACAACAAGGGCCGGCTGGGCGCCAACGCCATCCTCGGCGTGTCGCTGGCGGTGGCCAAGGCCGCGGCGGATGCCTGCCAGCAGCCGCTCTATCGCTATGTTGGCGGCACCTCGGCCCGCATCCTTCCGGTGCCGATGATGAACATCATCAATGGCGGCGAACATGCCGACAACCCCATCGACATCCAGGAATTCATGATCATGCCGGTCAGCGCGGAGAACATCCGCGACGCCGTGCGCATGGGATCCGAGGTGTTCCACACGCTGAAGAAGGAACTGTCGGCGGCAGGCCTTTCGACCGGGATCGGCGACGAGGGCGGCTTTGCGCCGAACCTGTCCTCGGCCCGCGACGCGCTGGATTTCATCCTGAGCGCGGTCGAGAAAGCCGGCTACAAGCCCGGCGACGACATCATGCTGGCGCTGGATTGCGCCTCGACTGAATATTTCAGGAACGGCAAGTATGAAATGGCGGGCGAGGGCAAGTCCCTGACCTCGGCCGAGAACGTGGACTACCTGGCCGCGCTGCGTGCCGATTATCCCATCCTGTCGATCGAGGATGGCTGCGCCGAGGACGACTGGGACGGCTGGAAGCTGCTGACCGACCGGCTTGGCGGGTCGGTGCAGCTGGTCGGCGACGACTTGTTCGTGACCAACCTCACTCGTTTGGCCGAGGGGATCGAGCGCGGCTGCGGCAATTCGTTGCTGGTCAAGGTGAACCAGATCGGCACGCTGTCGGAAACGCTGGACGCGGTGCGCCTGTCCGACCGCAACGGCTATACCAGCGTCATGTCCCACCGCTCGGGCGAGACCGAGGACGCGACCATCGCAGACCTGGCGGTCGCCACCAACTGCGGCCAGATCAAGACCGGCAGCCTTGCCCGGTCCGACCGGCTTGCGAAATACAACCAGCTGATCCGCATCGAGGAGATGCTGGGCGCTACGGCAGAATACGCCGGGAGAACCATCCTGCGCTGATCGCGGCAAGACTCCATTCCACATCAACACGGAGGAGAGATTGATGAGGACGTTCAAGGTTACAGCTAAAGTGGTTTTGGGTATCCTGCCCTTTATGGCCGGTGCGGCCATGGCGCAGGACTATCCGAGCCAGAACATCACCATTGTCGTGCCCGCAGCGGCCGGTGGGCCGAGCGACACGGTTGCCCGGCTGATTGCCGACAAGATGAGCGCCGAGTTCGGCCAGCAGGTGCTGATCGAGAACATGGGCGGTGCAGGGGGATCGCTGGGCGCGGCACGCGTCGCCAAGGCCGAGCCCGATGGCTATACGCTGCTGCTCTACCATGTGGGCGTGTCGACTTTCGGCGCGCTTTATCCCAACCTCCCTTACGACACCAACACAGCCTTTTCCTCGGTCGGCCTGGTGACGGACGTGCCGATGACCCTTGTCAGCCGCAAGGATCTGGAGGCGGCCGATGTGGCCGGGCTTCTGGACTGGCTCAAGGGCGAGGGCACCGGCGCCACCTTCGGGACGGCGGGTGTTGGCTCGGTGTCCGATCTTTGCGGACGGCAGTTGAGCGAGGCGACCGGGATCGAGTTCACCGTTGTTCCCTACAAGGGCACCGGCCCGGCCATGACCGATCTGCTGGGCGGACAGATCGACCTGATGTGCGACCAGACGACCAACACGGCCAATCAGATCAAGGCAGGTGAGATCAAGCCTTATGCGGTGACCACGCCGGAGCGGATCGCCCTGCTGCCGGACACGCCGACCCTGGCCGAAAGTGGCCTCGAAGGCTTCAACCTCTCGGCATGGCACGCCATCTGGGCACCGGCTGGCACGCCTGACGATGTGCGCAACCGCTTGTCCGAAGCTCTGCAGAAGGCCCTTGCCGATCCCGATGTGATTGACCGTCTCGCGACGCTGGGCACCACTCCGGTCGCGGCCGATCTGGCCACCCCTGCGGCCATGGACGAGCGCTTCACCTCCGAGATCGAACGCTGGTCCAAGCTGCTGGCAGACGCTCCGGCGAACTGATCCATGCGCCCGCCGCCCATCGAGGCGGCGGGTTTGTTGGCGGCATGCGGGCGGGGAGGCACTATGTCCACGAAACCAAAAGACCAAACTGATATTGCTGCAGGCCTGTTCTTCATGGCCTTGGCCGCCTTTTTCGGCTGGCAGGCCCTGGGGCTGGAATTCGGCACCTCGCTGCGGATGGGGCCGGGCTATTTCCCGATGGTGCTGTCGGGGCTGCTGTTCCTGCTGGGGGCGATCATCCTGCTGAAGGCCTTCGGGCGGCCCGATGACGAACCCATCGGCCGCTTCGCCTGGCGCGGCATCCTGTTCATCCTGCCCGCGCCGATCTTCTTCGGCCTGACGGTGCGGGGCCTCGGCTTCGTGCCGGCGCTGTTCCTGACCACGCTGATCGCCGCGCAAGCCTCGTCGCGGATGCGGCCGCTGGCGGCGCTGATCCTGGCGGTTGTCGTCACGATCATGTCCACGCTGATCTTCAGCTATGGCCTGGGGCTGCCCTTCCGGCGCTTCGGTCCGTTGCTGCCGCTGTAAGGGACGATCATGGACCTGCTTTCCAACCTTGCCCTGGGATTCGGCGTCGCTTCCTCGCTGGCCAACCTTGCCTTCTGCCTGATCGGGGTGCTGCTGGGCACGCTGATCGGCGTGCTGCCGGGCATCGGCGCCACGGCGACCATCGCCATGCTGCTGCCGATCACCTTCCAGCTTGAACCGGTGTCCTCGCTGATCATGCTGGCGGGGATCTATTACGGCGCGCAATACGGCGGATCGACCACGGCGATCCTGATCAACATGCCGGGCGAAAGCTCCTCCGCCGTGACGGCCATCGACGGATACCAGATGGCGCGCAAGGGCCGCGCGGGCACGGCGCTTGCCACCGCCGCCCTGGGGTCCTTCTTCGCGGGCAGCGTGGCGACCTTCCTGGTGGCGATCTTCGCGCCGCCCCTGACCACCATCGCTCTGAAATTCGGCGCGGCCGAATATTTCAGCCTGATGGTCATGGGCCTGGTGATGTCGGTGGCCCTGGATCGGTTCTGAAGGCGCTTGCCATGGTAGTGCTGGGCCTGTTGCTGGGCATGGTCGGCACCGACGTCTATACGGGCGCGCCGCGCTTCACGATGGGCATGAACCAGTTTGCCGACGGGCTGAACTTCGTGGCCGTGGCCGTGGGCGTCTTCGGCATCGCGGAAATCCTGCGCAACCTGGAGGACGAACACGACCGCCAGGTGATGACCAGGAACATCACCCGCCTGCTCCCGAACCGGGACGAGTTCCGCCAGATGATCGGCCCCGTCCTGCGCGGCACCGGCATCGGGTCGGTGCTGGGGATCCTGCCGGGCGGGGGCGCGATCCTGGCATCCTTCGCGTCCTACACGATCGAGAAGAAGGTTTCGAAGAACCCCGAAGAATTCGGCAAGGGGGCGCTTGCGGGTGTCGCCGGGCCGGAAAGCGCCAACAACGCGGGCGCGCAGACCAGTTTCATCCCGCTGCTGACGCTGGGCATCCCGGCGAACCCGGTGATGGCGCTGATGATCGGCGCGATGATCATCCAGGGCATCGTGCCCGGCCCCAACGTGGTCACCGAACAGCCGGCGCTGTTCTGGGGCATCATCGCGTCGATGTAGATCGGCAACCTGATGCTGGTGGTGCTGAACCTGCCGCTGATCGGCATGTGGGTCAAGCTGCTGACCGTGCCCTATTACGTGCTGTTCCCGATCATCATGGCGATGTGCTCGATCGGGGTCTATTCGGTCAACTCGAACACCTACGACCTGTTCGCGGTCGCCGGCTTCGGGCTGCTGGGCTATGTCCTGTCCAAGCTGCGCTGCGAGCCCGCGCCGCTGCTGCTGGGCTTCGTCCTTGGTCCCCTGCTTGAGGAGAACCTGCGCCGGGCGATGATCCTGTCGCGGGGCGACCCCACCACCTTCGTCACCCGCCCGATCAGCGCCACGCTGCTGCTGATGTCGCTGGCGATCCTGGTGCTGGTCTTCCTGCCCCAGATCCGCAAGCGCCGGGACGAGGTCTTTACCGAAAGCGACGGTTGAGAAAACTGCGTTGCGGCGGTCACATCGCCGCACCTGCATCAGTCTGCTTACGCCAATCGCGATCAAGAGCTATTGCCTACGACGCACATGCAGCGAATGATCGGTTGGTCCGCATCGGAGACAGCCCCCCGCTGAGATCGCTGCGGTAAGCATGAACGGCTGGTTTCAGGAGGCTGCACTGCAGCGCCAGGCAGAGCCTAACCGTCAGCAAAGGGCCGGGTTCCACGCGATCTGCACGTGTGATAGCGGCTGAGCTGATCTCACCTGAGTCCTGCTACACCTCTTCTGCGCCGCGACGGAGAGCCACGTCTTGGTTGAGCCCGAACGTGGCATTGATTTTCTTGGCTTCTCGGACTATCTATCAAACGTCTCTGCTGGCAACAGGTTAGACAGATGCTTCCTGTCCTGTCGAAGGTTATGGCTACTGTGAACGCGCCCTATAGCGTGGCGGTAACGCCTGCCCAGCTCGCAGTCCGCATTGCCGATCCCGAAAGTGCTGTCGTCTGCGACCATGCGACCTTTGCATTTCTCTCGGAAGTATCTCTGAACCTGCAGCATGCCTTCATCGATGCAATGGCCGTCGACCCGGAAAAGGTTGCCTTGGTGGCCAGGAAGTTTTCTGACCTTGCCGGTTACAGGCTTCCGCTCGCATCCTGATGAATACCCCCAACCCGAGCCGATGGCCCGAGCTTTTCGACCAGGGAATGGCAATCATCGATCAAGCGAATGCAAATGGCATTGCCATGAACGACTGGACATTCGGTGGTGGCACTGCCCTCATGCTGCAGATCGGGCACCGTGATAGTCACGACATTGATCTGTTTGTCAGTGATGCCCAATATCTGCCCTTTTTGAATCCAGAAACCCAAGGATTCAAGCTTAGCCTCGTTCCGAGCGGCTACGAGACAGATGGCACTAGGGCCCTCAAGATCGTCTTTGATGGCGTCGGAGAGGTCGATTTCATCTGCTGTCCTACGGTCACAGACCACCCCTTTGAACAGGCAATTGTCAATGGCAGGGAGGTCAATCGCGAGACACCGGCGGAAATACTCGGGAAGAAGATCGTCTATAGGGGTGCAACACTGCAACCCCGTGATATGTTCGATATTGCCGCCACCGCTGTTGTGCTTGGCGAGCATGCTCTCGTTGCCTCACTAAAGCCTTTGGCGGAGGCAAGTGGCGTGGCTTTGAAGGTGGCTCGCGGAATGAATCCCGGACTGGCTCGAACGGTGATGAGCCGACTGATGGCACGTCCAGACTACCAGGATCTTTACCTGACTGCGCAAGACGTTGCTTGCAGGGTGCTGCAGCGGGTGGCTGGCGAGACAAGGTGACGACGGGGCGCTTCGTTGCGCCGCTCAGACAGAAAGAGCACAACAGCGGGACCACATGGGTCGCGGGATTTCAGCCGGCGCAAGGAGGTCTTCGATCGGTCATGTCAGCCAATCAATGGTGCGAAGAGATCCTGCAGCGTAGCCTCGTCCAGGATCGGCAAGCTGCTGTCGGTGTTCTCGTCAAACAGGGCGTCGGCCAGGGCCTGCTTTCTCGCCTGGAGGTCCAGGATCTTTTCCTCGACCGTTCCCACGGCGACGAGGCGATGGACGAAGACCGGCTTTGTCTGGCCGATCCGATGGGCGCGATCCATGGCTTGACGCTCGACCGCCGGGTTCCACCAAGGATCGAACAGGATCACCGTATCCGCCTCGGTCAGTGTCAGCCCCACGCCTCCGGCCTTGAGGCTGAGCAGGAAGACCGGGGCGTCCCCGCGGGCGAAGGCGTCGAGAACGGCGGCGCGGTCGCGTGTCTCGCCTGTCAGGCTGAGGCTTGCAATTCCGACTGCGCTCAGATCAGCCTCAATCAAGCGCAGCATCTCTACGAATTGCGAAAAGACCAGGACTCGGCGGCCCTCGGCCACGAGCTCGGCCAGCAATTCGCGCAAGCGGTCGCGCTTGGCACTGTCGGTGACCGAACGCGCGGCTCCGGTCTTGACCAGAGTGGGATCGCAGCACACCTGCCGCAGCTTGAGAAGCGCATCAAGCACCGTGATCCGCGCGCCGGCAAGGCCTCGGCTGCCGATTGCTTCGCGTACACGCTGGTCCATGGCGCTGCGCACCGCCTCGTAGAGCCCCTGCTGGGCCTTGGGCAGGCTCACCCGCTCGAGGATTTCGGTACGCGGCGGCAGTTCCGCGGCCACCTCCTCCTTGGTGCGGCGCAAAAGAAAGGGGCGCAAGCGGCGGTTCAGGCGGGCCTGTGCGCCAGCATCGCCATGCTTCTCGATCGGGGTGCGGAACAGGGCCTGGAAGCGCTTCCGATCGCCCAGAAGCCCCGGCACTACCCAGTCGAACAGCGTCCAGAGATCCCCGAGCGAATTCTCCATCGGCGTTCCGGTCAGGGCGATGCGCCCCTGGGCCGGGATCTCCCGCAGAGCCTTGGCCAGGTGCGATGCCGGGTTCTTCAGGGTGTGGGCCTCGTCCAGAATGACCAGCGGCCATTGCTGCCCGGCCAGCCAGTCGCGATCCCGCGCCAGCAGGGGATAGGTGGTGATCACAAGATCGGCCTCGCCAAGCCGCTTGCGCAGGGCTTGGCGGTTCGGACCATGAAGGACCAGCAGGCGCAACTCCGGGGCAAATTGCGCGGCCTGGACCTGCCAACCGTGCAGCAGGCTTGTCGGCACGATCAGGAGTGCCGGGAGCGTGCCGCCCGCCTCGCGCCGGGCCTGCAGCAGCGCCAGCGTCTGGACCGTCTTGCCCAGCCCCATGTCATCGGCCAGAATCGCTCCGAAGCCGGCGCTCACCAGCCCCGTCATCCATGCCGCGCCAAAAGCCTGGTAAGGGCGCAGTTGCGCCGTCAGGCCGGCAGGGGGGTGCAGGTTCTCGCCCCGGGCCAGGGCGTCGAGATGCCGGGCAAGGGGCAGGATACCGGCATGGTCCGAAAACCGCACCGTGCTTCCCTCCAGCGCCTCTTCCACAAGTCGCGCCACCCCGGCATCCGTGGGATGATGCAGGGCGCCCAGTTCGGCATGATGGCTCAGGAAGAGATGGAGAAGCGGTGCGAGGGGCGAGAGATCCAGCGCCGCATAGCTGTTCTTGCCCCGGTCGAGATAGATCGGCCGGACGGAAAGCTGCTGCCTGAGGGTCTCGACATCGGGCACCTCCTCCCAGTCCTCGCGGATTTGCTCGAGGCAGGCCGCCAGCAAGGGAGCGATGTCGAGAGTCTGGCCGCCGATCTCGGCGGTGAAGCCCAGCGAGAACCAGTCCTGGCCCCCAAAGGACTCCCCTCTTTCCCCCCTTGTGGAGACCGAAAGGGAAGCGGCCTCGGGGCTGAGGCGATAGGGCCATTTCGCCGTCTCGGTGATCTCCCACCCTTCGTCGCGAAGCGCCGGCAGGAGACCGAAAGCGAAGTGCAAGGCATCTCGCTTGTCGGTCATCCGAAGGAGATGCAGGCTCATCTCGCCTTCTGCGAAGACGAAATCGCAGCCCGCCATCCGCTCATTTGGCCAGTGGACCTCCAGTTCCTCGACCGGAAGGGCGCCCGCCGCCAGCAGCCGGCTCCTGCAGGAGGCTTCCCAATCATGGTCCCGGATCAGGCTGACCACCTCCCCGGCCAGGACGAGGCGCGGATCGGTGCCATCCTCCGGGACCTCGATTCCGTCATAGGCAAAGCGCAGGGTGAGAGTCGGCAGCAGATGGCTATTGCCCCAACCACGCGGACCGTCCTTCGCCAGCTCGGCCCCCAGGGTTAGCCGGGCGCAGCGCACCTCGGCCGCGCGCTTGATCCGCCGCGTCTTGCGCAAAGGCGGCAGGGACATCCCCGCGACCACCTCGGGCAGAACCGCGCCGAGAGCCTCGGCCTCCTGCGGCGAAACGACTGGGCCAGAGGTGAGGATCCGCAGCGCGGCATCGTCGACCGCCCGGGCCAGACGGCCCATAAGACCGCCTGGTCGATCCAGCCAGATCGTGGCCCCCTCAAGCGTCCGGAGTTCGAGCGCCCGCCCGGCCTCATCCTCGAAGCCAAGCTGCTGGTTACCATCTGCCGTCATCCGCCAGCCGAGCCGGGCGTCAGGAAGGTGGTCGGACCAGGTGAGATGGGCCTCCGGCGCAGTGTCGTGCAGGAACCGGCCGCTGTCGCAGAGCCTGCGCAAAAGGGCAGTTACCTCTTCTCCGCGCGGCCGCAGGAGTTCGGGTAGACCATAGCTGTAGGGTGCCTCCCAGAGCCGCGTCTGGGCCAGGGCGGAGAGCAGGTCGAGATCCAGGGGGCGGATGAATTTGGCGGGGGCGACACTCCGCATTTCGCGCAGAATGTCATGTCGGCGAATGGTCTGGTTCAGGCCGGTCCCTGTGGCATTGATGCGGCCCTTGTAAATGTCAATCTTGACCTGCGACCCAGTAGGCATGAGCACGTAGAGCAGGCGGTCCTTGACCGTGTCCGGGTAGTCCTGCGGTCGCTCCACGGCGAGCTCGGATCGCGGGGCATAGGTGGCGAGGCTCTGCAGCCAGTTGCGTGTTGCAAAGCTCAGACCGGTGCCGACGCCGGGAGAACCGCGCTCGCTCCAGGTGATCAGCGCGGCTGCCACATGCTTGCAATTGTAGCCTATCGGGCAGGAGCAGATGCCTTCGACAAGATCGTCCCGCACTGCAATATGCTGCTGATAGGTCCGGCCCCGATAATTCGTGACCCGCGCCTGCAGATGCCCATTCGGCAGTAGATCGACCGATCGCACGAACCCGCGTCGGCTATAGTCCCTCCCACGTTCTGCCGTAAGGCGGTCAAACTGGTCTTCCAACTGCATCATGCACCAACGTCCCATGCCAGTATGCTTGTCTCCTGTCCGTGGTCGGATGATTTGGAACAGGCGTCTTGATTTTGCTCTGCAGGGCACTGGCTCTGTGGATCAAGGTTATGCTGCCTGGCGCTGATGGATCAAGTATACCGGGAACTGTTTGAGCTCTGAGGAAGGACACAAACCATGGATCTGGCAGATTGGTCGGCAAGGCCGCGCCCGGTGCGGGCACCACGGGAGGGGTGCTATGTGCGGCTGGAGCCATTAGGGCACCAGCATGCCGACACGCTTTTCCAGGCCGCAACGGCCGGCGGCGCAGAGGACCGTTTTCGCTGGCTGTTTGAAAGCGCCCCTCGGAACCGCGCCGAGTTCGACGCGTGGATCGAGACCGCGTCCGCTTCAAGCGATCCCCTGTTCTTTGCGGTGATCGACAAGGAAACAGGCCGAGCGGAAGGCCGCCAAGCCATGATGCGGATTGACCAGGCTCATGGCGTCATCGAAATCGGCAACATCATGTGGGGGCCTGCGCTTCAGCAAACGCGGATGGCGACCGAAGCGCTTTACCTGTTTGCCGACCATGTCTTTGCCCTCGGCTATCGACGCTTCGAGTGGAGGTGCAATGACCTGAATGCCTCCTCCAAGCGTGCGGCCATCCGCTTCGGCTTCCAACCCGAGGGTCTGTTCCGCCAGCACATGGTCGTCAAGGGTGCCAATCGAGACACCGCCTGGTTCGCCATGACCGATCAGGATTGGAAGCGCCTGTGCCCGAGCTATCAGGCATGGCTATCACCTGACAACTTCGACGCGTACGGTCGGCAAGTACGGAAGCTGGAGGACTACAGGTCATGACGGGACCAACCGCATCAGACAAGCGCATCGCTTTCCGGCATATGCATGAGAGTGGGTTTTTCCTTTTGCCAAAACGCCCTACTCCCTTCGACGCCGCTTTCAAGCTATGAGCACGTGCCTGGCGCTGTCCGGCCCCGCCAGGGCCGCCGGAGCGCCTAGTGCGGCACGAGCGCATCAAGCTCGGGCAGCAAGGTCACGCTCTCCTGTTCATTCGGATCGGTTCGCGCGATTACTGCCACCACAGGCTCTGGTCCGGAATTGAACGGCAGGTGCGGCTCGCCGGCCGGAATGTAGAGCATGTCTCCTGCCCCTACTCGCAGGCAATGCTGGAGCCGATTTCCCTGCCACATTCCCGCCGCCCCGCTCAGCACATAGATCGCGGTCTCGTGGGCGCTGCGCAGATGCGCCTTGGCACGTCCGCCCGGCGGGATGGTGAGAAGATGCATGCAGAGGCCTTGAGCACCAACACTTTGGGCTGAAATCCCTTCAAGATAGCTGAACCCTTGCTTGCCATCGTAGGTTTCGCCCGACCGGATCAGACGGCATTGCGCTTGATTACTCATCACAGCCCCTCCCTTTAACATGGATCAAGCCTATCATACCCTATCAGCCTGGTTCTGGCTGCCGCTTCCACGATGACAGCATCGTTGACGCTCCCTGCCCCAAATACCGGGGCAAATACGAGTGCCTAACACCAGAAGCCTCGGTCAAGCGTCTGCTTGAATCTCATCAGAGCCTGTCGCAGCATCCGGGCGGGCTCGTCCTCAACCAGGATCGTCTGGATGCCCTGGTGCCGATCGAGCCTACCGCAGTGGGAGAACGGCAAATCATCAAATAGGTTAAAGACAACATCGACGCGCTCGGCTTCATGAAGGTCGATGTGCTGGCGCTCGGCATGCTCACCTGCGTGGCCAATCCGGCGCGTCGCCTCGCGAGAGCCGATCTCTCCGCAGTTACGGGCGGCGAGAAAATCGTCTGTCGTTAAAGGCTTCTTAATCAACCCCCCGCACGTTGCCTGTGCATAGGGGCACAGAACTGTGCAGCCAGCTGCAATCTTCCGCGTTCGAGATGGCGAGTCGGCTCACCATGACTTCTTCCCGGTTGTTTTAACCCGCTTCTACAGCCCTCTTCCTAGCGCATGCTTTGCTCGACAGCCAGAACCCTGTCCCCTGTGTCAATCATGCCTCAGTGCCAAGAACATAGTTAAGTGTCTGAATTAATTGAGGTTTTTGTTACAGACTGGGGCAGCCCCCACTTGCTTCTCTCTTCAAGCGGATTAAACCGACTAAAAAGGGATTGCCGGAATCGTGATCGCGTGGCACTCACTGTATTAACGCCAACTGGGGCGCAACTGAGGCGCTGACCGTTAACACCCCTCAGAGACTGCAAGAGAGGCAACAGTGAATAATCAGGTTCCACTCAAAGCAAAGCGCACCCCTGTCGGTATTGGCAGCATAAGCAGGTATGCCGATGCGCTTGCAAGGTCTCTCGATGAAGAGATGCGCAAAGCCTACCAACCCACAGAACGGAAGACTCTAAGGCGCTTCAATGTCAGCGAAGTGGCCGAACTCACAGGCATAAGTCCGTCGAACTTCCGTGTACGGCACAAGGAAGGCTCTTTCCCCGAGGTGGAAACCGACACTCGGGGGCATCGCACCTATTCGGCAGAGGATATCGACCTGATCCGGGACATAATGTTCCGGACCGGCAAGAATCCCAACCTTTACCGCCCCGGGCGCAAACCGGGCGACGCAATGCAGATCATCAGCATCGTCAACTTCAAGGGCGGGAGTTCGAAAACTACGACAACGATCCACTTGGCGCAGCGATATGCTCTGCGAGGCTATCGGGTGCTCGCCCTTGATATGGATCCCCAAGGATCTCTCTCGACGTTCTTCGGGTATCGGCCAGAGTTGGACTTCGAGGAAGAAGGCTCTCTTACGATCTACGATGCGCTTCGCTACGAGGATCTCGAAGAAGGGCAGCGCCGCGCCCCCCTGAAGGAAGTGATCCGCAAGACCTACTTCAAGAACCTCGACATGTGTCCTGCGAGCCTCATGCTGTCGGAATATGAGACAGAGACGGCAGGCGCCCTCAGCCGTGCCGCAAGCGGCAAGGGCCGCGATTCAATCTTTGCCGTTCGCCTTGCAGAGGCTCTTCAGGGTGTAGAGGACGACTACGACCTGGTGCTCATCGACTGCCCTCCGCAACTTGGCTTCACGACACTGACATCCCTCGCCGCCTCCACCGGCCTTATCGTCACTGTTGTCCCGGGCATGCTTGACGTAGCATCCATGAGCCAGTTTCTGAAGCTTGCTTCCGAAACCATGGAGGTGATCGGCAAATCCACCGGCCAGGAACAGCAATGGGATTTCGTTAAGTTCCTGATCACCCGCTACGAGCCCTCGGACGGCCCTCAAACTCAGATGGCGAGCTTTCTGCGCCATATCCTTGGCAAGCAGGTGCTCATCAATCCAATGCTTAAGTCCACGGCGATCAGCGATGCTGGCATGACTCAGCAGACAATCTACGAAGTGGACCCGAAGCAGCTTGTAAAGGCAACTCTCGATCGGGCTTTAAACAGCATGAATGCGGCCGCTGGTGAAATCGAGGCGGTCATCCAAGAAGCGTGGGGGCGAGAATGGCACGTAAGCTCTTCGGAATGATCGAGGCGGGCGCTCGGGGCCTGGTCGATGAAGAGGAAGACGTAAACGGAAGCTCCGAGTCGGCAGAGAGCCCTGCCCCAAGCCGGATGCTCTCCACTACCCGTCTTTCGGACGGGCTTTTGAGCCTACAGGCGAACTCGATCCGTGATCTTGACCCCTCCACGATTATTCAGTCAGGGGCGCGAGATCGCATTGATCTCAAGGCGGACGGGATCAAGGAGCTTGCGAAGTCCATCCGGGAGCATGGTCAACATGTTCCCGTGCTGGTGAGGCCGCTGACGGGCCACATCGACCGCTATGAGATCGTCTACGGACGGCGTCGGCTAGCAGCAATACGGCTCCTTGGCGGTGACATGACCGTAAAGGCAATCGTTCGCAAGATGGGAGACGAGGAGGCCATTGTCGCTCAAGGGCACGAGAACAACCTGCGCCTTGATCCCTCTCATATCGAGAAGTCACTCTTCGCCGCGGAGTTGCGCCAGAAGAAGTTCTCGAACGATATCATTATGGAAGCCCTGAACGTCGATCGCTTCGCTATCTCGAAGATGGTCAAGCTCATCGATGATATCCCTGAAGAATTGATCGACATGATCGGTCCAGCCCATGATATCGGCCGTAGACCATGGCGCGAGCTTGGCGATCTGGTCATCTCTGGGAAGATTGATGCAGTTGCGATAGCCCGAGTGGCGCTCGAGCGCTCAGATAAGGAAGCTACCAGCTCCGAACGCTTCCGCATCATTCATCAGGCACTGCGACAGGAAGTCCTTGCTGCAATGCAGCGTAAGAATGCTGCAACGCAGCAGTTGGTCCATGGACCAACTCGCAGATTGGTGGGTGAGAGAGGACCTGGTCCGGCTTTTGAGTTCAAGACAGGGCGCCGCGCCCTGTCCCTAAGCTTTAGAACAAGCGACAATCCGGAATTCGGCGGCTGGCTGGAGCGGAACATCGACAAAGTCGTGTCCGATCTCCACGACCGCTGGATGCGTGAGGGCAAGGAGGAGTGACCCCCCTGCCCTTTTTCCATCATCCCCAAAAGCAAGGAGCACATCAGAAGAACGGATAAAAATAGAGCCCCCCGAAGTCATCCTCGGAGAGCCCTGATTAGTGCCTAGCAACACTGATCTAACAGCTCCCCTACCACTGCGTCAATAGCGGCCCACAAGGCCGACCAAATTTCTGTTGGCTGTTGTCATCTCATGACAACGCAGCGGGATGTCTTCGCGTGGCCGCCGGGCTTCGCGTGAACTGAACATGGAACCAGATCTACAAATTTCCCAGGCCGTGGCCCATGGGCCAACGTCATCCGCTCAATCGGTTGACATGGCCAAAATGTGGTCCGCCCATCGCTGTGTCTCAACGGCCAAGAAGCTGTATGGGCTTGGAAGTGGGGCCATCTCGACGCTCCGTGCTTTGATAAGCTTTCTGCGTGAAGGAGGAGCCTCAATCGTATTCGCCTCCAATGTCACCATTTGCAATCGGGCGGAGAACCAATCGGAGCGAAATCTGAGGAGGCATATAGCCCAACTCGCAAAGGCCGGCCTCATCAGAAGGCGTGACAGCCCGAATGGCAAGCGGTACATGATCCAGCACCCCGACGGGCCCGTTGAGGCCTTCGGTCTGGACCTCTCGCCTCTTTTGAGCAGACAAGAGGAACTCAAAGAGGCGGCCGCGGCAGTCAATCGCGAGCTGCACCTCATCAAGTTCCTTCGTAGACGGATGTCGTCCCTCCTCTATCATGCCGGCCTACTCGGCCATTTCCATCTTGTAGAGGAGTATCAGTCTGCACGTAGGCGCAAGCTCGCCTCGTCCGACCTCCAGGCAATCTGCGACAAACTACAGGCTGTCTTAGATCAAGGCAGCGTTCTCGAACAGCAAGAGGCACCAGCAAAACCGCAGGAGATTCTGACCGGCAATGACGGCCAATCTGTCCGCCATAAGATCAACACTGAATACAAAGTAAAAGATATTGATTGTGCCGCTCAGGCGGAAAGCGGTACGCCTACCGAAGCCGATCTGCTGAGAAGAATACAGGCCGCCTGCCCCGAAGCTCTTTCCTATGCTGCCAGAAACCCTTCGAACATGTGGGAGGTCGAAGAACACGCTCTCACCTTAGGAACCTGGTGCGGGATCAGTCGGGAACTGCTGACCACCGCAGTGGCGCGAGCGGGCCGGAAAAAGGTCGCAGTAGCCATCCTGGGTCTTTTCGAACGCAAGGACCGCATCAGGAACCTACCCGCCTACTTCAACAGCTTGATATTAGGACGGCGAGCAGCAGGCTTTGACCCTATCCGGCTTCTGTCATGACAGCTTTTACACAGTCAGTGGCTTACAGGCCATCCTGCAAGGACGCTGGTCACATCTGCGTAATGCTCCCGATCCTTTCGTGGATGGACGTCATCTGCCGATCTACCAGGGCTTCCAGGACTATGTTAGGCATGGGCTCTTCCACCACGCGCCACCCGACCTACCATTGGGATAGCCCTCTCTGCAGCGGAAGCACGCATCAAGGGCAGCGCCGATTTCCTCACGGCTCTATTGGATTGATGCCCGGTAGCTCGGAAGGTTCTTCGGCTTCACTGCCTAAGAACACTATGGGCTCCAGGTCCATGCTTCTGTTGGTGCTGGATGCGCCCAGGCTAGCGCCCCGGTTCTCCTCTTATAGTCACTATTCAAACGGCTCTAGGTAGCAGCAATGGTGTCTGAGTGGGCATCCTCAATGTAGTGCAAGACGCCGTAGTGGTCCGTCACTGGGACGTGTCACTAAAGTAGGCCAAACACATGCTGACTCCCCAGCATCCATCAGCACTGGATGTTTCAGTGAGACATAGCGGTCGTCAAGATGGCCCGTGGTCCCGCTGTCTTGCATACTCGGCAGAGATTGCTCTCCTCACCTCCCCACGCAGCAAAATGTTCACGTTTCGAATCATCCACATGCAACGAGTAGATCTTCGAAGTTTTCAACAAATTGAGCGGTTAGTGACGGGCATCACGGCGATGAGGTAGAAAGCCAAGTGAGAGAATTGATCCAAGGACCAACATTGTAGTAATCGCTGCAAACTTTGGCGGGAGCCGAAAGAAAAACTCCAATGCGTTCGAGAGCATCACAGTAACGCGAGTACACGACTGGACACTGGGTGTTGAGGAACTAAGTGGACAAACCTGCGTCGCTGCATGACGTGTGCTCGATCAAGAGTTTGCTCAGGTGCCGTATTTTATCTTCTGACAAGGGAATTGGTCCATGGACCAATTCCGAAGTTCTAAACTGAAGCTACATCGATGGTTGTCTGCCTACGGCTTCCACAGTTGAAGCTCCAAAGACTGCCGGTAAGGAGCGAATACAAAGCCTCCTGCCTAGGCGGGATGTGCCGCTAAACACTTGGCACTGATCCATTGATCAAGGTTGCTCCAGAATTTCCGTCTGACACATTTCTCCCGGATCGTAAGTTCCTGCGGTAAAGCCAGTAGGTGCATTTACCGGATCAGTCAGAACAGCGCAGTTGGTCCATGGACCAACCAGAACGTTGCAGAGTCGCGGCAGTTTGGCCTTTGAAACATCCATGACTTCTACAGAATGCACTCTGTAGAACGCGAGGCGCCTTATAAGGGTAGAGCCACAGCGACGTCCGCACTTTGAATCGCGCAAAATTCACTCTCGTTTAGGGACCGATGCTGATCAGACAAGCATTATGACACATTGATGGAGGAGATCGTGCATCTACCTGGACAATTATCCGTCAAAAGGCGGCTTCTAGGCAGATTAACTATGTTCTGTTGGAGCGACATCAGTGTAGGGTTTCGAGTACTCCATGTTTGCCTGCACCTTGCAGACCACCAAATGCATTCCATGCGCCAAATCGCTCTCCTTCTCAGTAACCTTCGCAGCGATTTGATAAACATCGGAATGGTGAACATCGGCTTTCTGCATTGGTCCGTGGGCAAATTCTTGTTGCGCCGACATGCAACGCTCGCAATTTAGGCCGCAATCGTGTGCCGCCGCAGACAGTACGCCAATGCCGTACTTGAAAGGGCAGGGGCTAGCTTACTCCTTTGCTCAAGATCACACTCGATCAAAGGGGCTCCTCATCATCATCTGCCGAGCTAACGAATGGTGCCAGAAATAGCGTACGCGCAAGCTTTGATGACGCCCGCGCACATCTAAGAACACCTAACAAAACCTTCTGATCTGGTTGAGGCAGATGAGAGCGCAGCCGAGGATCACGAAGGCCTCATGGATGTCGGCGCGCCGCTCATACCGGATGGCGAGGCGGCGAAAGCGGTTCAGCCATGCCAGTGTCCGCTCGACGACCCAGCGGTGCCGGCCCAGTCTTTCGCTGCTGTCGACGCGCCGTCTGGCAATGCGGGGCTTGATGGCGCGTTTTCGGCATTCGCTCCGGCAGCGGTGATGGTCATAGGCTTTGTCGGCGTGGAGCTTGCCAGGGCGCTTGCGCGGACGTCCACGACCGTGGCGCACACCTGGCACGGCATCCAAGGTGGGTGCCAGCATCATGCTGTCGTGCCGGTTGGCCGGGCTCAGCCGCACTCCGAGCGGGGTGCCCTGCCGGTCGACCACAAGATGGCGCTTCGTGCCCGGTTTTCCGCGATCCGTCGGGTTCGGGCCGGTTTCGGCCCCCCCTTTTTCGCGGCAACGGCGGCGCTGTCGAGGGATGCTCGGCTCCAATCCAGATGCCCGGCGTTTGACAGCCGCTCAAGCAGCACGCGATGGAGCGTGGTCCAAACGCCAGCCGTCTGCCAGTCACGCAGCCTGCGCCAGCAGGTCATGCCGGAGCAGCCAAACTCACGCGGCAGCATCTCCCAGGGAATACCGGAGCGGAGCACAAAGATGATGCCGGCCAAGGCCAGCCGGTCACCGCATCGAGGGCGGCCGCCCTTCGGCTTCGGCCGCTCCTCTGGCAGAAGCGGCGCAATGGCCTCCCATAGATCATCAGGTACAAGGGGCTTGCTCATGGTCCTTCAACGCATGAGCAGCGGTTTTGTTAGACGCTCTAAAAGCCAGACGGGCTTCCCTTACTTCGACAACTGGCCCAGTACAATGAATGCGAACATACTGCTATGAGCCGTTTCGAACGATGGACGAGCGTTCAGGCCGTTTGAGCAGGCTCCACGTACTGTCGCGACATTGCTGCCTGCAGGCTAGCCGCGCGCTGCTCCCTTCTGCCGGATATCTTCTCCAACGGCTCAAAGCTGGTGACTTTGGCGATTGAGCTTGGGCCAAGGCCCAACTCGTTATCCTGTCGCGTAATAGGGCTCGAGGGTATTACCGCAAGGGAGGAGCTCACTTGCCCGATCTCGTTGCTAAGATACGCGCAAGGCCCCGGCGTGCTACGTCGGCGGCCCAGGCCTGCTTCTCGTGGATAATCGCACATCCCGCCGCGGGCACCTCCCACGCCATTGCTCCAGCCTCTGATTGCACTCGGACATCTAGGTACCGTCAATCACCGTCATCCAACACAACCAAGTTCTTGGCCTCGGGAAGCCAGTGTACACTGTCAGGATGGTTTATAAAACGGCCGTTTGAAGATGCGTCCGCAGCAAGTGTCGCTAGGTCCGGTTAGCCCAAGGATTCAGCATTTCCTGACTGCTCCAGCTATTTACAGGCCGTTGGCCACTGGCTTGTCCCCGACGTCGCTAACGCCGTCAGGGAGGTCTTTGATATTTTGTAGCCTACTCTAGAAGGCGTGCCGGTAATCCTCATTATAGGAAAAATTTGCGGACATGAGGGTAAGATCACTTGCCTGGTTGATAGTTTTAGACAGGGGCATGGGGGATAACTGGGGCAGATTTTCGGGCATGATCGTTGCGCCTGTGGCAGATGTCTGATTCCATAGGGCATGGGCCCGCTTTCGGACGATGGATCTGAGACGTTGCCGTCCGACGCCCTGCGCCGGCTCGTTGTCGATCTGTCGCAGCGGCTTGGAGCCCTCGAGGCGCAGGTGGCCGAGCTGCGGGATGAGCTCGAGAAGACCGAAATGGCTCGTGCTACCCTGCAGGTTGAGAACCAGGACTTGCTCGACGAGATCGCGCGCTTGAAGAACCTGCCGCCCCGACCGCCGTTCAAATCGTCCGGCATGGAAAAGGCGACAAACCGCAAGCCCGGCAAGCCAAGCGGGAAACGTCGGCCAAGGGGCCCCAAGCGAGATCCGGACCGTGTCAGCCGCGAGGAGGTGTTCATAGCTGAGGCTCCAGCAGGAGGATCGCGCTCCAAGGGATATGAAACCATCCTGGTTCGTGAACTGGCAATGCGGCAGGTCTGCTTGTTTTTGGGCGGCAGCGACGTGCACATGAAGCCGAAGCTTTGGTGCTGGCTACTCCACCTCTGCGTGATTTTCCGGCAAGGCCCCCAGCATCGTCTCGCACAGCGCCATGAATCGCACCGCCGCATGCGACAGCGCCCGCCGCGCCGGCCAGATCATCGAGATCCGCCGCTGAAGCCGCAGGTCCGCGACCCTGAGGAACACCACCCGTGGATCGTCGAACAGCAGGGCCGCCTTTTGCGGAAGCAGCCCGACCCCCATGCTTGCGCGGATCAGGCAAAGCTGTCCGAAGGTCGAGGCAACGCGCAACGGCCCGCTTTTCAGAGCCGGGGGCAGGTCGGGGGCATCGGCCAGCAGGCGGGCGGTGCCCGTGCCTTCGTCCAGGTGGATCAACGTGGAGGGGTCGATCTCGGCCAGCCGGGGCGGACGGCCCTGCCGGGCCAGCGGATGGTCCACGGGAACCACAAGGCCGAAGGGGTCGCGCGCAATTTCTCGGATTTCCAACATCGGGGAGGAACTGGCGTAACCCGCGATTGCCAGGTCAAGGTCGCCATCCGCGACCATCCGCGCCAGAGCCTCGGCCGGACCGTCGTGCAGGCGCACCGCGATCGCCGGATGATCGGCGCGAAAGCGGCGCAGCGCGGGCGCGACCAGATCCCCGATGGTCGAGGGCGAGGCGCCAAGCGCCAGCCGCCCACGACCCAGATCCGCATTTTCCTGCAACCGTTCCAGCGCACGGTCCAGCGCCTCCAGGGCGGGGCGGGTGTCGTCCAGAAACTCCAGACCAGCCTGGGTCAATTGTGGCGGGCGCATGCGGCGGTCGAACAACGGCACGCCTGCGCTTTCTTCAAGCTGGCGGATGGTCTCGGTCAGGGCTGAGGGCACGACGCCCAGTCTGTCGGCGGCGCGGCCAAACGACCCTTCAGCCCGGATGGCATGAAGGGCACGCAGATGACGCAGGTTCAGATTCGTGTTCTTAGAATTTATCTTCATTACATTCTATTTTTATGAACATCCCTTTCGTGCTTCAACAGGAAAAAGCCCGAAAGGCCGCCATGCTTGACAGTCCACCCAGCCAATCACTGACCGATGCCCTGCGTGCCGCCTGTTTCCAGGGAGAGATCGAGACTGACCACGCCCTGCGCGCCGCCATGTCCACCGACAATTCGGTCTATCAGATCACTCCCGACCTAGTCGCGGCGCCCCGTGACGGACAGGATGTGGTGCGCGCATTGGCGGTGCTGGAGGCCCCTGCATTTGCCGATGTCGCGCTGACGGCACGCGGGGGCGGCACCGGAACGAACGGGCAAAGCCTGAACCGAGGGCTGATCCTGGACATGCGACGGCACATGAACCGGGTGCTGGAGATCAACGCGACCGAAGGCTGGGCCGATGTCGAACCGGGTGTGGTACTGGACGCGCTGAACGACACGTTGCGCCCGCACGGCTGGTTCTTTGCGCCAGAAACTTCTACCTCGACGCGTTGTACCATCGGCGGCATGGTTTCGACCGATGCCTCGGGCAAGGGGTCACGGGTCTATGGCAAGACCTCGGACAACATCCTAGGTTTGGAGATCGCGCGTCCGCAAGGGCTTTTGTCCAGCCTTGCGCCTGCGGCGGACTGGGCCGCGCCGATGCTGGCCGCGGCCGAGGATGCCGCGCGACAGGGGCGGGCCGCCTTCATCGACGCGACCCCGCGCCTCAACCGCCGCTTCACCGGCTATGATCTTGAACGCGCCTGTCCCGAGGCGGGCGGATTCGAATGGTGGCGGCTGTTCCTGGGGGCCGAGGGCACGCTGGGACCGATCACCCGCATCCGCATCAAGCTGCGCCGGATCGAGCCGGAAAAGCGCCTGATCGTTGCTGGTTTCGCCTGTTTCCGCGATGCGCTGGCTGCGGCGACGCCGCTGCTGGCGGACGATCCGACCGCGATCGAGGTGATGGACGAATGGGTCCAGCGCATTGCGCAGGACGCGGGCATCCTGGCCCGCCTGCCCGAAAGCCTGCGCCCCGAAGGCCCGGTCGCCTATGTCTTCATCGAGTTCAACGGCCATGACGCAGCCGAGATGCAGGCCCGCATCACCACCTGCCTGGAGCGGCTGCGCAGCCTTCCGGGCCAGATCGCCCTGCACCAGGCCCGCGACCCGGCCGAGATCCGCGAGCTTTGGGCGATCCGTTCCGCCGGGGTAGGGCTTCTGGGCAAGGTGGACGGTCCCGCGCGCCCCATCGCCTTTGTCGAGGATTGCGTGGTCCCGCCCGAAAACCTGCCCGCCTTCGTCGATGATTTCCTGCAAGTGCTGAAGGACAATGGGTTGGGCTTCGGCATCTATGGCCATGTGGATGTCGGCTGCCTGCACATCCGCCCGGCGCTGAACATCGACCAAACGACCGACCGGACCAAGCTGGTCGCGGTTTCGGATGCGGTTTTCGCGCTGACGCGGAAATACGGCGGCATCTTCTGGGGCGAACATGGCAAGGGGGTCAGGGGTGCCTATCTGCCCGAATGGATCGGGCCGGGTGCCTATGCCGCGCTGCAATCCGTCAAGCGCGCCTTTGATCCCGCCGAGCGGTTCAACCCCGGCAAGCTGGTCACGCTGGACCGCCCGCTCATGGGGATTGCGACGACGCCCTTCCGGCCCTTCAACGCAAGGCTTGGCGACCCGCTGGAAAAGGCTTTCCGCTGCAACGGGAACGCGCAATGCCTCGGCTATCAGGCGGCGGTGCCGATGTGTCCCTCGTTCAAGGCTACAGGCGACCTACGTCATTCGCCAAAAGGACGGGCCGACGCGCTGCGGGCCTGGAAGGTCGCCCGCGATACGGGACAGCCCGCGCCCGAGAACGATCTGATGGCGGCGCTGGACACCTGCCTTGGCTGCAAGGCCTGCGCCTCCAGTTGCCCCGTGCAGGTCGATATCCCATCGATGCGGGCGGCGTTCTATGCCGATCACTATAGCCGCAATGCGCGGCCGCTGTCCGATCGGCTGGTGCTGGCGGCAGAACGGCTCAGCCCGCTGGCCGTCACCCTTTCCCCGCTGCTGCGACCTGTCTGGCCGCTGGCACGGCGGCTGGCCGAGCGCGCGTTGAAGACCGTTGACATGCCCGCCCATCTGGCCCGCCCGGTCGCAGCCGCGCATCGCGTGCGGCTGGCCGATCTGGACCGGCCGCTGCCCGAGAACGCGGTGCTGCTGTGGCAGGACTGGTTCACCGCCTTGTTCGATGCCAAGGTCGTGCAGGATGCCATCGCGGGCTTCAGCGCCCTTGGCTATCACCCGTTGCTGGTGGCGATGCGGCCCGCAGGCAGGGCCGCGCAGAACATGGGTGCGGAATCCGCTTTTCGGCGCATGGCCGGGCGGCAGGTCGCGGCGCTGCAAAAGGGCGCCGCCACCGGCCTGCCGATGATCGGGCTGGATCCAGCCCTTGTCATGATGCTGCGCCAAGACTATCCCAAGGCCGGCTTGACGCCGCCGCCTGTGATGCTGGCGCAGGAATTCCTGGCGGCCGAGATTGCGGCGGGGCGGCGTTTCCCGCAGGTGCAGGTGCAGGGCAAAGCCGCGGCGCGGATCCTGTCGCACTGCACCGAACAGACCGCGCTGCCGAACGCGGGCGCGCTCTGGGCGCAGGTCTTTGCGGCTATCGGGATGAAGGCCGCGCCTGCCGCCTCGGGCTGCTGCGGCATGGCGGGGCTTTTCGGGCATCAGGAACGCCATCAGGCCATGTCGCGCAAACTTTACGACATGTCATGGCGCGCTCATGTCGAAGGCGGGGCGCCGGTCCTTGCCACCGGGTTTTCCTGCCGCTGCCAGGCCGAGCGGTTCAGTGGCAAGGGCCTGCGCCATCCGCTGGGGATGATCGCCGACACGCTGCGTGGATAGCGGCGGGGTGGATGTGCGGGCATCCCGGCCGGCCTGCGCTTTGCGTCACCGATCCATGCGGCTTGAAGGCCGCAGGATGCGTCCCGGCTGGCGCCTAATCGCAGACATGGGCCAGAAGCCCCGCGCCGCCCCCTTCGATGTCCATGTTCAGCGCTTGATAGGCGCCTTCGGGATCTTTGCCGCGGATCGCCTTGACGATGCGCAGATGAGGGTGCGGATCCCAGTTCGGCGGCAGGCCCGCGTCGTAGAGATGCGACAACAGCGGGCCGCAGCGGACCCACAGGTTCGACACCACCTCATGGGTCACGGGCAGGCCCGCGATCTCGCACAGTTTCAGGTGGAACTTGGTATTCAGACCGATGGCGCGCGAAAAGTCGCCCTGGTCCTGGGCTGTTCCAAGATCGACATGGATCTGTTCCAGCGCGTCAACCGCCTCGGGCGAAGCGGCAATGGCGGCCTGGCGTGCGGCGTTGCCTTCCAGGAAGCCGCGGATCTTGCGGACCTCGATCAATGTCGCACGCGTCAGATGCGGAACCGAGATCCGGCCGCGGCCGTCCATTTCCAGCGCATGTTCCGTGACCAGGCGTAGGAGGGCCTCTCGCATGGGGGTCGCGCTGATCCCGAAGCTTCTCGAGATCGGCCTTAGAGGCAATTCATCCCCCGGCTTCATTCGCCCCTCCATTAGGGCTTCGCGCAGGCTGGTATAGGCAAGCTCGCTGAGGCTTTGCCTTTGGATCGGTTTTATCCACTCGCTTGCTGTTGGTTCCAAACTTCCCTCTGCTCGGTTGCCGCCAGGACGACGGATTGCAATTGACTCGCCGTTATAACATGTGGCTTATAACGGTAACTGATGGTGCATGCTAGCTGTGAGGAGGCAGTTGCACCAATGGAGGGTTACATGCTTGCGCTGCGCAAAAACATACCCGGCCCTGGGGCCGAACTGGCCAACATTGAACTGCCAGAACCGCTCGCCGCTGGTGAAATCCGGGTGGATGTGCAGGCGGTCGGGATTTGCGGCAGCGATCTGCATGCCCATGCCTGGGATCCGTCCTATGGTTTCATGGCGCCCTTTCTGCCCCTGACGCTGGGGCATGAATTTTCAGGAGTCGTCGCATCCGTTGCACCCGATGTTACCGAAGTTTCCGTGGGGGACAGTATTGTCTGTTGGCCCACGGTGACCTGCGGCACATGTGCCACCTGCCGCGCCGGGCGTCCGGGCGGATGCGAGGCACGCCGCATCATTGGCCTGCACCGCGACGGGGGCTTTGCCGAAAGCGTGCGGATGCCAGCGGCGAACGCGCTGCCGCTGCCCGCGGGCCTGCCGCTGGACGTGGCGGCATTGACCGAACCGCTGGCAGTTTCGATCAACGCGGTCGATGTGGCAGAGGTCGCGCCAGGCGACCGGGTGGTCGTCCTTGGTCCCGGACCCATTGGCATGGGGATTGCGCTGGTTGCCTGTGCCCGCGGCGCCAATGTGCTGCTGGCGGGCTTTCGCGACGATGCGCGGCTGGCGCTGGCGTGCGACATGGGCATTTCGGCGGTTGCCGATCTGGCGCAGGTCAAGCTGGCCGAGGCCGTGCAGGACCATTTCAACGTCGCGCCGGATGTCGTCCTTGAGGCAACGGGGCGTCCGGCCAGCGTGGCCGAGGGGCTTGCAATTCTGCGCCCGGGGGGCGTGCTGACCGTTGTCGGCATCCATGCCGAACCGCTGTCGCTGGACCTGAACCAGCTTGTGCGCGGCAAGAAACAGTTGCGCGGCGCGCATGATTCGACACCGCGGGGTTTCGCCGAGGCGATCGCGCGCCTGGCCGCGGACCCCGCGCTTTACGCCCGGATGATTACCCACCGGCTGCCGCTGGGGCAGGCCGAGGATGGGTTCGCGCTAGCCCGAAAGGGCGCGGCGCTGAAGGTGATGCTTTTTCCCTGGGGAGGTTGAGGAAAATGTTTGAAGCCGGGACTTTGTCCGTCATTGCGCCCCGCGCAGGCGGTCCCCAGGTGCTTGAACTGGTGCGACGAGATTTACCCGCGCTGAAGTCGGGCGAGATGCGCGTGCGCGTTCACGCGGCCGGGGTGAACCGCCCCGACGCGATGCAGCGCGCCGGAAACTACCCGCCGCCGCCTGGCGTGACCGATGTGCTGGGACTGGAACTGGCGGGCGAGGTGGTCGAGACCGCCCCCGACGTGACCCGCTTTCAGCCCGGCGACCGCGTAATGGCGTTGGTCGCGGGCGGCGCTTATGCCGAGGAAGCTGTGGTCCAAGCCGATGTCTGCATCCCCGTCCCGGCCGGCTTGTCGATGATCGAAGCCGCCGGCATCCCCGAAACCTATTTCACCGTCTGGAGCAACCTGTTTCAGCGCGCCAACCTGAAGGCGGGCGAAACCGTGCTGCTGCATGGCGGCACCTCGGGCATCGGCGTTACCGCGACGCTGCTGGCCCGCGCAATCGGCGCGCGAATGATTACCACCTGCGGCTCGGACGAGAAATGCGCGGCCTCGGTCGCGCTTGGCGCGTCGGCCTCGATCAACTACCGCACGCAGGATTTCGTGGCCGAGGGCCGTGCCCTCACCGATGGCCGCGGCCCCGAGGTGGTCGTGGACATGGTCGGCGGTAGCTACATGCAACGCAACCTTGAGCTGGTGGCCGACGACGGCCGCATCGCCCAGATCGCCTTCCAGCAGGGCGCGCGCGCGGACATGGACATGGGGCCATTGCTGTTCAAGCGGCTGACGCTGAGCGGCTCGACCCTGCGGGCGCGGCCGATCCCGATGAAGGCCGCGCTGGCCCGCGCGGTCGAGGCCGAGGTCATCCCGCTGATCATGGAAAAGGGTGCCCGACCGGCCATCGATTCCGTCTTTGACCTGACCGATGTGCAGGCCGCGCATGCCCATCTCGAGGCGTCGGCCCATACGGGCAAGATCATCCTGAAAACCTCCGCCTGTACCGAGGAATAAGATAATGAAAGACGCAGCACATCGTTCGAACCGGAGCGGCGCCCATCTTCTGGCAGGAGCGCTGGAGCGCCATGGCGTCACGCAGGTCTTCGGCCAGTCGATCCCCTCGGCCTTCTTCCTGGCCGCGCCCGACTATGGCATCCGACAGGTCGGCTACCGGACCGAGAACGGCGGAGCGGCCATGGCCGATGCCTTTGCCCGTGTCTCGGGCCAGGTGGCGGTCGTCACCGCGCAGAACGGCCCAGCGGCAACGCTGCTGGTGCCGGGCCTGGCCGAAGCCCTGAAGGCCTCGATCCCGGTTGTCGCCATCGTCCAGGACGTCAGCCGCCTGCACACCGACAAGAACGCCTTTCAGGAACTTGACCATTTGGCCCTGTTCGGTGGCGTGGCCAAATGGGTGCGCCGGGTGACCGAGATCTCGCGGATCGAGGATTACGTCGATCTGGCCTTTGCCGCTGCCGCGACGGGGCGCGCGGGTCCGGCCGTGCTGCTGGTGCCGCTGGATATCTTGGACGAGCTGAGCGAAGGGGTGAACAGGACGCCACGCCAGGCGTCGCTGGGCCGCTATCCGCTGGATCCGGTAGCACCCGATCCCGCGCGCGTGGCCGAAGCTGCAAACCTGCTGGCAGGGGCCGAACGCCCGCTGGTCATCGCCGGTGGCGGCGTCCACAGTGCGCGCGCTTATGCCGCGCTGGCGGAATTGCAGGACTTGGGCTTCCCGGTTGCGACCACAGTCATGGGCAAGGGTTCGGTTGATGAAACCCATCCGCTGACGCTGGGCATCGCGGGCTATTTCATGGGTCCCGGCGCCCGCGCGGCCGAACTTTCGCCCATGGTGCGCGAGGCTGACGTGGTCCTGCTGGTCGGCAACCGCACCAACCAGAATGGCACCGATAGCTGGAAGCTCTACCCGGAAGGAGCGCGCTTTATCCAGTTGGATATCGATGGCAACGAGGTCGGCCGCAACTATGAGGCGTTGCGCCTTGTGGGCGACGCGCGTCTTGGGCTTGAGGCACTGGTAGCCGCGTTGAAGGGCACCGACCTGTCGGCGCGGGCCGCTGCCCGTCCGGGCGTCGAGGCACAGATCGCCGAAGGTCTGGCCAAGGGCGCAGCCGCGCGTGACGAGCGCCGCGCATCGGATGCAAGCCCCCTGCGCCCCGAGCGCGTCGTGGCCGAGATCGACAGGCTGATCCCGTCCGAAGCGATCGTGGTGGCGGATGCGTCGTATTCCTCGATCTGGGTGGCCGACGGTATCACCATCCGCAAGGCAGGCCAGCGCGTGCTGACGCCGCGCGGCCTGGCGGGTCTTGGCTGGGGCCTACCCTATGCCCTTGGCGCCAAGGCCGCGCAGCCCGACGCGCCAGTCGTTTGCCTGACCGGCGACGGGGGCTTTGCCCATGTCTGGGGCGAGATCGAGACCTCGAAGCGGATGAACCTACCGGTTGTGGTCGTGGTGCTGAACAACCAGATCCTTGGTTATCAGAAACATGCCGAGCTGACGCTGTTCGGCGCGCATACCGATGTGGTGCATTTCCAGCCTGTGGATCACGCGGCGATCGCCCGTGCCTGCGGCGTTGAGGGGATCCGCATCGACAACCCGGCCGATCTTCCGGCCGCGCTTGAAACGGCGCTTTCGTCCAATGTCCTGACCGTCATCGACGTCGTGACCGACGAACGCGCCTATCCGCCTGTCACCAGCTTCACCGGCAAGCAGGCGCTGGACTACTGAACCAACCAGGGAGAGAGTAATGAAACTGACGAAATTCCTGACAAGCGCGGCCGTGGGTCTTGCCCTTGCCTCGCCCTCTTTCGCCGATGTCAAGTTCGGCTCGCTTTACCCGATCAGCGGCCCGCTGGCCCTGCTGGGCGAGGAAAGCGCCCGCGGCCTGGAACTGGCCGTGGACGAGATCAACGCCGCCGGCGGTATCCAGGGCGAGCAGGTCGTGCTTGAGCGCGGTGATGCGGTGGACAACAACCAGGCGACTGGCGAAGCGCGCCGCCTGATCTCGCTGGTGGGCGTGAAGGCGATCTTCGGCACCTATTCCTCGGCCCGCGTGATTGCGGCCTCGCAGGTCAGCGAACTGGCAGGGGTGCCCTATTTCGAACTGGGCGCGGTCGCTGACGAGGTGACGGGCCGTGGCCTGACCTACCTGTTCCGCACCAACCCGACGGCGGCCAACATGGGCAAGGACTCGATCGAGATGCTGGCCAACGCCATCGCCCCGGGCCTTGGCAAGGATCCGAAGGATCTGAAGATCGGCATCATCTATGAAGATTCGTCCTACGGCACCTCGGTCGCCGGCCACCAGGACGCGCATGCCAAGGATGCCGGCCTGAACGTGGTGCTGAAGTCGGGCTATCCGGCAAACACCGTCGACATGTCCTCGCTGGTGCTGGAGCTGCGCGAGAAGGGCGTCGATGTGGTCCTGCAGACCTCGTACCAGAATGACTCGGTCCTGTTTCTCCAGCAGGCGAACGAGGCGGGCTACAAGCCGCTGGCGATCATCGGCGGCGGCGGCGGTTATTCAATGCAGCCGACGGCGGATGCGGTGGGCCATGACGTGATCGAGGGCGTCTATGACGTGGACTTCACCCAGTTCGAGGTGAACCAGGAGGCAACCCCGGGCCTCGACAAGTTTGTCGAGGCCTACAAGGCGAAATACGGGACCGAGCCGCGCTCGGGCCATTCGCTGAACAACTATGTCGGCGCCAAGGCCGTGCTTGAGGCGCTGGACAAGAGCGAGGGTTTCGAACCCGACCAGATCGTCGCCGCCGTCAAGGCCATCGATGTGGCCGAGGGCACGACTGCCGCAGGCTATGGCATCAAGTTCGACGAAACCAACCAGAACGAACGGGCCAGCATGATGGGTATGCAGTGGCAGGACGGCAAGCTGGTCACGGTCTATCCCGAAGGCGCCGCGGTCGCGGAAATGCGCTTCGCCGAATGATGATGCCGGGGCGGCCCCTTCCAGCCGCCCCCCTTTCCGGGGGAAGCCTGTAATGACGACCTTTCTGCAAGTCCTTTTGAACGGCCTCATGCTTGGCGGGCTGTTCGCAATTGTCGCCATCGGCCTGACGCTGATCTTCGGCATTGTCAAAGTGGTGAACTTCGCCCACGGCGAATTCCTGATGGCGGGCATGTTCGTGACCTGGCTGATTACCACACGGCTGGGGCTTCATCCCTATGCATCCGTCATCATCGTCGTCCCGATGATGTTTCTTCTGGGCGCCCTGACCCAGAGGGTGCTGATCCAGCCCCTGATGTCGGCCGAGGACGATCATGTCCAGATCTTTGCGACCGTTGGTCTTTCGACCGCGATGATAAACCTTGCCCTGCTGATCTTCGGCGCGGATATCGCCAACACGCCGAACTTCGGCCTGCGCACTCCGATTGAGATCGGCCCGGTGCGCGTCCTGTCCGGCCAGCTCTACATCTTCATTGCCGCCATCATCCTCGTCGCTGCACTGCAACTGTTCCTGAAGAACAGCCAGACCGGCCGCGCCATCCGCGCCGTGGCACAGCACCGCGTCGCAGCCGAACTGATGGGCGTCAACGTACCGCGCATCTATATCCTCAGCTTCGGCCTTGGGGCGGCCTGCGTGGGATTGGCCGCCGTGCTGATCGCGCCGCTTTACCCGACCTCGTCCAATATCGGGACGTATTTCGTGCTGACAGCCTTTGTGGTCGTGGTCCTGGGTGGTCTGGGATCGATCCCGGGGGCGTTCTTCGGCGCCCTGGTCATCGGCCTCGTGGATTCGCTTTCGGGCTTCTACATCGGCTCGGACCTGCGCGAGGCCGTGGTCTTTGGCATCTTCCTTCTCATCCTCATCCTGAAGCCTTCCGGTCTGTTCGGCAAGCGGATGACCCTTTCGCATCTGTCCTGAGGAAACGACATGAGCATCAGCGACATCCACAGCCAGACCGGCATGAATACCCGCAGCATCGGCTGGCCGCAGGTCGCCTTCGGGGTGCTTCTGGCCTCGCTTCTTCTGATCCCGCTGGGCATCGACAACGCCTTCGTGTCGCATGTCTTCATCACCATCTGCCTGTTCGCCGCGCTGTCGACGGCCTGGAACATCGTCGGCGGCTTTGCCGGCCAGTTGTCGCTGGGCCATGCGGTGTTCTATGGCATCGGTGGCTATGCCGGAGTGATCCTGTTCAACCTGGGCGTCACGCCCTGGATCGGCATGTTCGTCGGCGCGGCGGTTGCCGCTGTAGTCGGCATGGTGATTTCCTATCCCTGCTTCCGGCTGAAGGGTCCGTTCTATACGCTGGCCTCCATTGCCTTTCTTGAAGTGATCCGCGTCCTTTCGCTGCACTTCAAGGACATGACTGGCGGCGCCACGGGCATGATGATCGACCTGCGTCTGGGCTGGACCTGGATGGTCTTCCGCGAGCGCTGGCCGTCGCTGCTGATCGTGTTCGGCATGCTGCTGGTCACGCTGGCCGTGGCCTGGGCAATTCGCCGGTCGCGCCTTGGCTTCTATCTGGTCGCGACGCGCGAACGCGAATCGGCGGCCCGCGCGGCGGGCGTGCGGACCGTGCGGGTCCGGCTGGTCGCAGTTGCGATTTCCTCGGCGCTTTGCGCGATGCTGGGCACGTTCCACGCGATGTATCTGACCTACATCGAGCCTGCTGCGATGTTCTCGCTGGCCTTCTCGATCCAGATCGCGATGTTTGCGCTGATCGGCGGCATCGGCACGGTGGCGGGCCCGCTGCTGGGTGCGGCGCTGCTGGTGCCGATCACCGAATGGGCGCGCGCCTCGCTCGGGGCGTCCGCGCTTGGCCTGCACGGTTTTGTCTATGGTATCGTTCTGATCGCCTTTGTGCTGTTCATGCCGAACGGCATCATGGGCGCCATCAGGCGCTTTGCCCGCAGCGGCGGAAAAGCCGCCGTCGAGCCGGCCCAGACCGAAACCGGCCCGATCGTCGCCCCTGCCAATGCCGTCGCAGCCCCCGACCCCGACCGTCCCGGCATCGGCCAGGACATCCTGAAGGTCGAGAACCTGAACAAGCGCTTTGGCGGACTCCATGTCACCCGAGACGTGAACTTCACGCTGCGCGAAGGCGAGGTGCTGGGCCTGATCGGCCCGAACGGCGCGGGCAAGACGACGCTGTTCAACATGATCTCGGGTTTTATGACACCTGACGAAGGCAAGGTCAGCCTGCGCGGCGTCGATGGCCAGTTCCATCAGCCCACCAATCCCGCGGATTTCGCGGCCCTGGGCATGGGCCGGACCTTCCAGATCGTTCAGCCCTTCGCGGCCATGACGGTCGAGGAAAACATCATGGTCGGCGCCTTCTATCGGCACCACGACGAGAGGGACGCGCGGGAAGCCGCCCGCGAAACCGCGTGGCGCATGGGCCTTGGCCCGCTGCTGAACGCCGAGGCGCGCGGGCTCACCATCGGCGGCCTCAAGCGGCTCGAGGTGGCGCGAGTTATGGCGATGCAGCCGCGCGTGCTGCTGCTGGACGAGGTGATGGCCGGGATCAACCAGACGGACGTGCGCCGCGCCATCGACCTGATGCTGTCGATCCGTGACACGGGCGTTTCGATCATCGCCATCGAACATGTCATGCAGGCGGTCATGTCGCTGTCGGACCGCGTCATCGTGCTGGCCTCGGGTGAGGTGATCGCCGAGGGCCGTCCGCAGGATGTCGTGCGCGATCCCCATGTTGTGGAAGCCTATCTTGGCAAGGAGTTTGCCCATGCTCACGCTTGAGAACATCGATGCGGGCTATGGTCCGACCACGATCCTTCAGAACGTTAGCCTTGAGGTGAAAGAGGGTGAAATCGTCACCATCGTCGGCGCCAACGGCGCCGGCAAGACGACCACGCTGCGCACCATCGTCGGTCAGATCAAGCCCCGCGCGGGCAAGATCTGTTTCCTTGGCGAAGACATCACCCGCCTTCCTGGGCATGAGGTCGTGGACCGGGGCATCATCCTGGTCCCCGAGGGACGGCAGTTGTTCCCCGAGATGACCGTGCGGGAAAACCTGCAGATGGGCACCTATCGCAAGGCCGCCCGCGAGCATCAGGAACAGCGGCTGGAGGAGGTGCTGGCGCTGTTCCCGCGCGTCCGGGAACGCCTTGACCAGAATGCGGCCTCGCTCTCCGGGGGCGAACAGCAAATGGTGGCGATCGCGCGCGGCATGATGGCCAAGCCCCGCATCCTGATGTTCGACGAGCCTTCGCTGGGACTGGCGCCCATCGTGGTGTCGCAGGTTTTCGACGTGGTGCGCAAGATCGCGGCCACCGGCACGACTGTGCTGCTCGTCGAACAGAACGTCTTCACAACGTTGAAGGTCGCGAACCGGGGCTATGTGCTTGAAAACGGGCAGGTCGTTCTGGCCGACACCTCCGAGGCACTGCTGAAGAACGACCATGTCCGCCGCGCCTATCTGGGAATCTGATCTATGGAACTGACCGAAATCACCCCCGAGACGATCCGCTTCCGCCCGTCGCATCAGGGCCGCAATGTCCTGGTCACCGGCGCTGCGCGCGGCATCGGGCGGGCCATTGCGCAGGCTTTTGTGGAGCGCGGCGCGACCGTTGGCATTTGCGACCTGAACCCCGATGACGTGGCCGCTGCCTGCGCGGCGCTGAACGCCCTTGGCCGTGGCCGCGCCGTGCCGATGACCTGCGACGTGTCGGACTATGACGCGCTGCTCGCGGCGATTGCGGCCACAGGACTCGAGTTCGACACCGTCATCAACAATGCGGGCATCTCGCCCAAGCATGACGGTGTCGCGCACAAGGTCTGGCAGATGGCGCCCGAAGAATGGCGCCGCGTCGTCGATGTGAACCTAACCGGCAGCTTCAACACCATCCGCGCGCTGACGCCCAGCATGATCGCCGCGCGGCGGGGCTGGATCGTCAACACCTCTTCGGTGGCGGGCAAAACTTATTCGCCCATCGTTGCCTGTCATTATGCGGCGACGAAATCAGCAATCATCGGTTTCACCAAGCATCTGGCGGCGGAACTCGGCCCCTATGCGATCCGGGTGAACGCCCTTGCGCCGGGCCGCATCGCGACCCCCATGGTTGCCGGGGTCGCGCCCGAGGTGAATGCCGAGCAGGTCAAGCTGACGCCCATGGCCCGCCTTGGCGAGCCGGCAGAGGTGGCGGATGTCGCGCTATGGCTGACCTCGACCGAATCCAGCTTTGTGACCGGCCAGACCATCGACGTGGCTGGCGGTCTTTACATGACCTGAGGCCCGCCATGATTACCGGACATACCAGGCTTTACGGCATCGTTGCCAACCCCATCTCGCATGTGAAGACCCCGGAGGAGATGAACAATCTCTTTGCCTCGATCGGCCATGACGGGGTACTGGTGCCCTTCCATGTGCTGCCCCAGAACCTTTCGCAATTCATCAACATGCTGCGCGGTCTGGAGAACCTTGGCGGGTTGATCGTCACCGTTCCGCACAAGACCGATGTGCTGGCGCTGTGCGACGACACAGTCGGGGATGCCGCAGCCATCGGCGCGGTTAACGCGATCCGCCGCGATCCCGATGGGCGGCTGATCGGCGCGATGCTGGACGGCAAGGGCTTCGTCAGCGGACTCGGGGTGAACGGGATCGACGTGGCTGGCATGGATGTCTGTCTGCTGGGCGCGGGCGGGGCAGGGGCGGCGATCGCCTTCGCCCTGGCCGAGGCCGGGGTGGCGCACCTGACCATCGTCAACCGCTCGCAGGACAAGGCGCGCGATCTGGCGGAACGGGTGATGGCCAAATACCCTTCGATCCGCATTGCCCCCGGTGCGCCAGAGACCGCGCGCCGCGACCTGATCGTCAACGCAACCTCGCTCGGCCTGCGCGCCGATGACGCGCTGCCCCTGTCGGACCTGGCCTTCCACCGCAACCAGATCGTCGCCGAGGCGATCATGGAGCCCGAGGTCACGCCCCTTTTGGCGGCCGCGCGTGCAGCGGGCGCGAGGATCCATTTCGGCCGCCCGATGCTGCGCCAGCAGATCCGCCTGATGGCCCGGCACATGGGCGTGACGTCTGTCCCAGACGCGTAAGAACAAGGCCATGGAGTCAAGAAGATGGCAAACGCCCTTCCGCAGGATGCGCGGTTCGATTTCATCATTGTCGGCGGCGGGACCGCAGGCTGCATCCTGGCCGAGGCCCTGTCCCGTTCGGGCCGCAACAAGGTGCTGCTCTGCGAGGCAGGGGGCGAAGCGCGTTCTCCGTGGATCCGCGTTCCGGCAGGGTTCTACAAGCTGCTGGTGAACAGGCGCTATAACTGGGGTTTCTGGAGCACCGAGGAAGCTGCGACCAACCACCGCCGCATCGCCATTCCGCGCGGCAAGGGACTGGGCGGTTCGACGCTGATCAACGGCATGATCTATGTCCGTGGCCAGCCGCAGGATTACGATCTGTGGCAGGAACGTGGCGCGACCGGCTGGAACTGGCAGGGCGTGCTACCCTATTTCAAGGCGATCGAGCGTTGGGACAAGCCCGACCCCGACGGCTTACGCGGCCGTGACGGCCCCCTCCCCATCAATGAGGTGGTCGAGCAAAACGACATCGGCCGCGCCTTCATCGCGGCGGCCGAGGCGCAGGGTCAGGTGTTCAACCCCGATTACAACGGAAAAAGCCAGGAAGGCGTCGGCTGGTATCAGGTGAACCAGGCGGGTGGAGAACGCTATTCCGCCGACCGCGCCTGGCTGGCCCCCGCCCGCAAGCGGTCGAACCTGACCGTGCTGACCGGAGCCCGGGTGACCCGCCTTTTGCTGGAAGGCAGGCAGGCCACCGGCGTCGCGGTGACCCACAAGGGCCAGAGCCACAAAGTCCGTGCGGCCGAGGTGATCCTGGCCGCAGGGTCGATCCAGACGCCGCACCTGCTGGAGCTTGCGGGGATCGGGGATCCGGCGCGGCTGGCAGCGGCGGGCATCCAGCCTGTCCATGCGCTGCCCGGCGTGGGCGAGAACTATCTCGACCATTTCTGCACGCGGATGAACTGGCGCGTCTCGCAGCCCGTCACCCTGAACGAGTTGACGCGCGGACCCCGGCTGGTGGGCGAGGTGCTGAAATACGCGCTGAAGCGGCGCGGCGTGCTAACCTATGGCACCGGCCTTACCCATGGCTTCCTGCGCTCGCGCGAGGATCTGGATCGGCCGGACGTGCAGTTCTTCTTCATGCACGCAAGCTATGCCAATGCGGCAGAACGCAAGCTGGACAAATTCCCCGGCATGACCCTGGGCGTGACGCAGTTGCGCCCGCAGTCGCGTGGCTCAATCCACACGGTGTCGCCCGACCTGAACGTCCAGCCGGCGATCGTGCCAAACTTTCTGGATCACGAGGAAGACCGCCGCGCAATGGTGGACGGCATGAAGCTGGCGCGCAGGATCATCGCGCAGGCCCCGATGGACGCCTTCCGCGTGGCCGAGATGAGTCCCGGACCGGATTGCAGGACCGATTCCGAATGGCTGGAATTCGCCCGGGCGAATGGTCAGACCATCTATCATGCCGCAGGAACCTGCCGTATGGGCACCGACCCAATGGCGGTGGTCGATCCCGAACTGCGCGTGCACGGGATCGCGGGCCTGCGGGTGATCGATGCCTCGGTCATGCCCGAGATGGTGTCGGGCAATACACAGGCGGCGGTGATGATGCTGGCCGCCAAGGGGGCCGATCTGGTTCTGGAAGGTAACCGCCAGGTGCGCTGAGCGCCGCCGAATTCATGCAGGAGAATCTTATGTATCCCAACCTGACCCTTATCGTCGGAGGAGAGGAGCGCAGCGAAGGCTCGGCCGGAACCTTGCGCCTGACCGATCCTTCGGACGGCAGCGAGCTGGCCATCGCGCCGCGTGCCGGTCGCCCCGAGGCGCTCGAGGCGGCCCGCGCCGCAGAACAGGGCGGGGTCGAATGGGCTGCGCTTTCGGCGCTGGAACGATCGAAGATCATGCGCCGCGCTGCGGACATCATGCGTGCGCAGGCCGATAGCGCCGCCCGCGTCATGTCGATGGAGCAGGGCAAGCCCCTGGCCGAGGCACGCGGCGAATGGCTGGGTTCGGCCGATCTGCTGGACTGGTTCGCCGAGGAAGGCCGCCGTGTCTATGGCCGCATTGTTCCCTCGCGTGCACCGAATATCCACATTCAGGTCTTGAAGCATCCGGTCGGGCCGGTCGCCGCGTTCACGCCGTGGAACTTTCCCGCATGGAACACCATGCAGAAGGTTGCCCCCGCGCTTGGTGCAGGCTGCCCGGTGGTTATCAAGCCTGCCTCGGACACGCCTGGCACCGCTTGGCTGATCGGCAAGGCGCTGCTGGAGGCCGGTCTGCCCGCCAAGGCGATCTCGGTCATCTGGGGCGCGACATCGGAGCTGTCCGACACGCTGATCAAGGCGCCGGAGATCCACAAGGTCTCGCTGACGGGTTCGACCCGGGTAGGCCGGATCGTTGCCGCGCAGGCGGGCGAGGCGCTGAAAAAGGTCACCATGGAACTGGGCGGCCATGGCGCGGTCATCATCGCGGCCGATGCCGACTTGGACCACCTGATCCCGCTGGCCGTCCAGTGGAAATTTCGCAATTGCGGTCAGGTCTGCGTGTCGCCCACGCGCTTCATCGTCGATGCCACGATCCATGACGAATTCGTCCGTCGCTTTGCTGAAGAGGCGCGCGAACTGAAAGTCGGCAAGGGCACGCAGGACGGCACCCAGATGGGTCCGCTGACCTCGGCCAGCGGCTTGGGGACCGTGATGGACATGGTGGATGACGCGGTCAGCAAGGGCGCCAAGGTTGAAACTGGGGGTGCGCGGATCGGAGACAGCGGCTATTTCTATGAGCCGACGATCCTGTCGGGCATGACAGCCGACATGCTGGCGATGAACGAAGAGCCCTTTGGCCCTTTGGCGCTGGTCATCCGTGTGAACTCGCTGGACGAGGCATTGGCCGAGGCGAACCGCCTGCCGGTCGGGTTGGGGTCGTATCTGTTTACCTCGTCGATGACGACGGCTCATCGGGTCCAGACGGAACTGCGCACCGGCATGCTGGGCGTGAACCATTTCGCCCTGGCCTTGCCCGAGACGCCCTTCGGCGGCGTGCGCGATTCGGGCTTCGGCTCGGAAGGTGGGTCCGAGGGGATTGAGGCCTATCTCACGACCATGACAGTCACCACCATGATGATCTGACACCCGCGCATGGAAAGGTAAAAGCCCCGGCGATGGCGGGGCTTTTAAGTTGGTCCGGCATGACGTTTCAGGGGGCGTTGTCCTGCCCTCAAAGGGCAGGGCCGCTTCACGCTCAGGCGATGCCAAGGCAGACGTATTTAAGCTCGATGAAATCATCCATTCCGAAATGCGAGCCTTCGCGCCCCAGGCCGGACAGCTTGACCCCGCCGAACGGCGCCTCGGCGGTCGAGATCAGGCCGGTGTTGACGCCTACCATGCCATATTCGAGCGCCTCGGAAACGCGGAAGACGCGCGCCAGGTCGCGGGCATAGAAGTAAGACGCAAGCCCGAACTCGGTGTCATTGGCTTGGGCAATCACCTCATCCTCATGCGCAAAGCGGAACAGGGGCGCGATGGGACCAAAGGTTTCTTCGCGGGCAACGGCCATGTCGGACGTCACATCGGTCAGCACGGTCGCCTGGAAGAAGGTTCCGCCAAGCGCATGTGGCTGGCCGCCAAGCGCGACCTTCGCGCCTTTCGCCACCGCATCGGCGATATGTTCCTTGACCTTCTCGACCGCCGCCTGGTCGATCAGCGGCCCAAGGTTCACGCCTTGGGTAAAACCGTCTCCGGTCTTCAGTCTGGCCACTGCAGCTGTCAGCTTTTCGGAGAAGGCGTCATAGACGCCGTCCTGCACATAGATGCGGTTCGCGCAAACGCAGGTCTGGCCGTTGTTGCGGAACTTGGCGATCAGCGCGCCTTCGACGGCGGCGTCCAGATCAGCGTCGTCAAAGACGATGAAGGGCGCGTTCCCGCCCAGCTCCAACCCCAGTTTCTTGATGGTCTTGGCGCTTTGGGCGTAAAGCTCGATCCCGATCTCGGTTGAGCCGGTGAAGGTCAGCTTGCGCACGACGGGGTTCGCGGTCATCTCGGCGCCGATCTGCGCGGCCGATCCGGTGATGACGCTGAACAGCCCTGAGGGCAGGCCCGCACGTTCCGCCAAAACCGCCAGCGCGATGGCAGAGAAGGGCGTCTGTGAGGCCGGTTTCAGCACCATCGCGCAGCCAGCGGCAAAGGCCGGGCCGGCCTTGCGGGTAATCATCGCGTTGGGAAAGTTCCAGGGCGTGATCGCCGCGACCACGCCGATGGGCTGCTTCATCACCAGGATGCGCTTGTCCGGCTGATGTCCGGGGATGGTGTCGCCATAAACACGCCGGGCTTCTTCGGCGAACCATTCGATGAAGCTTGCGCCATAGGCGATCTCTCCCACGGCCTCGGCCAGGGGCTTGCCCTGTTCGGCGGTCAGGATGCGGCCCAGATCTTCCTTGTGCCGGATCATCAGGTTGAACCAGCCGCGCAGGGTGTCGGCGCGGTCCTTGGCGGTGCGCCTGGCCCACAGCTTCTGCGCGGTTTCGGCGGCGGCGATGGCGCGGGCGGTTTCCGCTTGTCCAAGACGCGGGACATACCCGATCAGCGCGCCGGTCGAGGGATTGGTGACTGCAATGCCCGCGCCATTTGCCTCGATCCACTCGCCACCCACCAATGCTGCCTGCCGAAGCAGGCCGGGATCCTGTAGTTCCATGTCAGTTCTCCACTAAATGTCCTATACCAGCAGACTCATCGGGTTTTCGATGCCGTCCTTGAAGGCGGCCAGAACCTGCGCCCCAAGCGCCCCGTCCACCGACCGGTGATCAACCGACAGCGTTACCGACATCACATCGGCCAGCACGATCTGGTCGCCGCGCCCGACCGGACGGCGCAGGGACGCGCCCACGGCAAGGATGCAGCTTTGCGGCGGGTTGATGATCGCCGAAAAGGTCTGCACCCCGTACATCCCCAGGTTCGAGACCGAAAAGCCGCCACCCTGATATTCCTCGGGGCGCAACTTGCCCTGATGCGCGCGGGCGGCAAGAGCCTTCATCTCGGCGGAAAGCGTGCCAAGGCTCATCCGGTCGGCGCCGCGCAGGATCGGCGTGATCAGCCCGCCATCCGTCGCCACGGCGACCGATATGTCGATATCGGCCAGTTGCAGGATCTCGTCCCCGTTCCACACTACGTTGGCGGCAGGCACCTTGCGCAGCGCGCGGGCGGCGGCCTTGATGACGAAATCGTTGATCGAGATGCGTTCGGCCTTGTCGCGGCCCTTGTTCACCTGGGCGCGCAGCGCCAGCAGCGCGTCCAGTTCGCAATCCACTGACAGGTAGAAATGCGGGATCGAGGTTTTCGCCTCGACCAGGCGCCGGGCGATGGTGCGGCGCATGTTCGACAGGGGATGCGCCTTATGCGGGCCGATGCCGGGCGGGACGGCTTGCGGCTGTGGTTGGACTGCGGGGGCGGGTGCCGCAACCGGGGCAGGGGTCGCGGCTAGCAGGCGCTGCACGTCCAGCTTGACGATGCGGCCGCGCGGGCCGCTGCCGGTAATGCCCTGAAGATCCAGTCCTGCCTCGTCCGCCAACCGCCGCGCCAAGGGCGATGCGGCATGCTTGCGCCCGGTTGTCGAAGGGGCGGCTGCCGTTGCAGTGCTCACCGGACCTTCCGTCAGAGTCCTCGGGGTCGCCGCGGGAGCAGGGGCGGAGGCGCCCACGGGAGACAGGGTTTCACCATCGGCCAGCACGACCGCAATGACCTGGCCCACATCGGCGCGCTGTCCGTCCGCGATGTCGATGCGGCCAAGGATGCCGTCGGCCTCGGCCTCAAGCTCCATTGTGGCCTTGTCGGTTTCCACCTCGGCTATGGCTTGGCCCTTGCTGATCGGATCGCCCGCAGCGACCAGCCATTTCGCGATGACCGCGTCTTCCATGCCTGCCGAAAGCGAAGGCAGGGTGATGTCGATTGCCATGTCCGTGTTCCCTTATGCCAGCGGCAGGCCCTGATCGGCCATGATGGCGCGGATGCCTGCCTCGATATCCTGCGGACGGGCGCAGGCCGCGCCTTCCAGCACCTTCGAGATCGAGGGCGAGGCCTCTCCGCCATGCACGCGGGCGATGGGCTGATCCAGATAGTCAAAGACGCGGCGCTGCAATTCATCCGCAAGAAAGCCGCCATAGGATGTCCCGATGGCGCCCTGTTCGACGATCAGCACATTGTTCGTCTTGCGTACCGAGGCTTCGATCATCTCCCAGTCAAGGCCCGCGCGATCCAGGGACCGCAGGTCGATGATCTCGGCATCGATGCTCAGTTCCTCGACCACCTTGCGGGTCTTCTCGACCATGGCCAGATAGGTCAGGATCGTCAGCTTGCCGCCCTCGCGCACCATCCGTGCCTTGCCTAGGGGAATGCAATAATCCAGGTCATCCGTGGGCGCCGTGCCCTTGGAATTGTAAAGATCGACATGTTCGATCACCAGCACCGGGTCGTCGCAGCGCAGCGCCGAGTTCATCAGCCCGACATAGTCGAAGGGCGTCGCAGGTGCGACGATCCGCCAGCCGGGCGCGGTCGCAAAGATCCCTGCCGGGTCCATCGAGTGCTGTGAGCCATAGCCCGTTCCCATGGCGACCTTGGTGCGCAGAACCAGCGGCATCGCGCTGTCGCCGCCGAACATGTGGCGGAACTTGCCGATCTGGTTGAAGACCTGGTCGGCCGCGACCCACATAAAATCGGGATACATGAATTCAATCACCGGCCGCACGCGGCCATCCGCAGCCATACCGGCGGCCAGGCCGGTAAAGGCGTTCTCGGAGATGGGCGTGCCAAGGCAGCGATCGGGAAAGCGAGCCGACAGGCCCCGCGTTGCGCCGTTGGTGCCGCCTTTCAGGCGGTGCACATCCTCGCCCATGACGACGATGCGGTCGTCCTGGGCCATGCGGCGTTCCATGACATCGGCCACCACGTCGATGAACTTTGCGTCGTCAGTCATGGCGCCGGTGAATGTTGCCTGTTCCGCATAGCGCGCGCCCGTCATCTCGGACAGATCGCCGCGCAGGCCGTGGTCGCGGAAGCTTTCCTCTGGCCAGAGGGCGGGAAGGATGCGCTTCCTGCCCTCGACCGTCTCGATCATGGTCGCGGCGATTTCTTCCATCATCTGCTGGCAGTTGGCGCGCAGCCGCGTTACCGCATCCTCGCCGATGATCTGGCGCTGTTGAAGATCGCGGGCCATGGCGTTCAGCGGGTCACGTCCGCGCCATTCAGCCTCTTCCTCCTTGCTGCGATAGCCGAAGGCGGAACCGGGCAGCGGTCCGTTCTGATGGAAGAAGCGATAAAGATCGGCCTCGATGATGGTAGGACCGTTGCCTGCGCGCATGATCTCGTTCGCCTGTTGCGCGGCCAGATGGACCGACAGGGCATCCATCCCGTCAACCTTGAACGATGGGATGCCGAAGGCCAGGCCGCGCGCGGACAGGCGCGTCTCGGCCGTCACCTCATCGACATTGGTAGAAACCGCGTAACGATTGTTTTCGATGAAGAAGCAGATCGGCAGCTTCCATGCGGCGGCCAGGTTCATCGTTTCCAGCACCGAGCCGATGTTGACCGCGCCGTCGCCGAAATAGGTATAGACCACGTCGCCCGTGCCCGCCCGCTTGTGCGCCCAGGCGGCCCCCGCCGCCATCGGGACGCCGCCGCCCACGATGGCGTTGGTGCCAAGGTTGCCGCTGTCTCCCCAGCGCAGGTGCATCGAACCGCCGCGTCCCTTGCAGAACCCATCGGCCAGACCCAGAATTTCGGCCAGGGTCCGGCTGGCCAGTTCGCGCAGGTCGTCGCCGAAGGGTTTTGTCGGATCGATCTCGGCGCTGACATAGGCCAGCGCCTTCGCCAGGAACTGGTGATGCGCGCGGTGCGAGCCGTTGACCTGATCGGTCGGGCGCATCGCCAACGCTGATCCCACAGCGCCGCCCTCCTGACCAATGGCGGAATGCGCGGGGCCATGCACCAGTCCCTGACCTGCAAGCTCCAGCACTTTTTCCTCGAATGCGCGGATCAGGTGCATCTGCGCCAGCATGGTCAGGCCGGTTCCGGGATCCAGCGCGGCGCGATCCTCGGGTGTGGCTATGATCTCGCGCCAGGGTGCGGCGGGGGTCAGGTCGGTCAGGATGGGCATGTCAGGGGTCCGGATTAGAAAGGAGGATCAGGCGGCCAGGAAGCCGCCATCGACCGGCAGCACGGCACCGGTGATGAAACTGGCCATGTCCGAGGCAAGGAAGACGACCGGATCGACGATCTCGCGCGTCTCGCCGATGCGCTTCATCATCACGCGGTTCATGAACCAATCCGCCCCACCGGGGCGGTTGAGTTGCGCCACGGCCATCTCGCTCATCATGATGCCAGGGGCGACGGCGTTGACGCGCACGCCATGCGGCGCCAGATCGCGCGCCATCACCTGTGTTAACGATCGCACCGCGCCTTTTGACACGACATATCCGGCGGTCGAGCCGCCGGCGACGAAGCCCGCGACCGAGGACAAGTGCACCACATTGCCCTTTTTCGCGATCAGCGCGGGCACGAAGGCCTGCGAGGTGTTGAACGTGCCTTCAAGGTTCACGCCGATCACCCGGTCCCAGACCTCGGTCACGGCGGGGTCGTCAAAGCTGGCCCGCCCGGCGACACCGGCGTTGTTGACTAGCACGTTAAGCCCACCATCGCCTTTCAGGATGCGCGCGGCCAAGGCGGCCGTGGCGGCGCGGTCGGTGACATTCAGGACCTCGGCCCTGGCGTCATGGCCCTCGGTGCGCAGGGCTTCGACTTCGGCAGCGATGCCTTCGGGGTTCAGGTCGGCCAAGATGACCGCCGCGCCCGCCTGCGCCATTCCGCGCGCGATCGCCGCCCCAAGGCCGCGTCCCGCGCCGGTCACCAGCACGAGCCTGTCTTTCAGCAATCCCGGCATGGGTTTATCCTTCTGGTTCAAGCCCGGCTGTGCGGCCTAGAGCATGTAGATGCCGCCGTTCACATGAACAGTCTCGCCGGTGATGAACGAGGCCGCGTCGGAGCAGAGGAAGGCCACGACCCGCGCGACTTCGGCAGGGTGGCCCAACCGGGCCAGCGGTGTCTGGGCAATGGAACTGTCGGCGCGCGTCTGCAGCAGCTCGCGCGTCATCGGCGTCTCGATGATGCCGGGGGCGACGGCATTGACCCGCGTGCGCGGCCCAAGCTCGCGCGCAAGGCTGCGCGTCAACGAGGTCAGCGCCCCTTTCGAGGCCGCGTAATGCGCATTGGTGAACGCCCCGCGATGGCCGGCCAGCGAGGTCAAGTTGACGATGGCCGAGCGGTCGGTCAATACGCCCTGTACCCGGCCAAGCAGGTAGAACACCCCGTCAAGGTTGATCGACAGCGTCCTTCGCCATTGGTCATCAGTCATCCGGGCAAAGGGTTCGGCCAGATAGATCCCGGCCGAGGGCACGACATAGTCCACTGTCCCGAATGTCGCGCACGCCGCATCGACCAAGGCCTGCGCCGAGGCCGGATCGGCCGCATCCAGCACCTGCACATGCTTGCCGCCCGCCCCGCCAAGACCGGCCGCAAAGCTTGCCAGTTCGCCCCGGTCACGGTCGGCCAGCACCAGGTTAGCGCCCGCATCGGCGAACAGCGCCGCAATCTCGCGACCGATGCCGCCATTTGCGCCGGTCAGAAGCAGGGTCTTGCCTGCGAAATCAAATGTTATCTGCACGATGGCTTGCCTTGCGTCGAACGGTCCGAACGCGCTGCCAGGGCTTGAGCAGACATGCTTCACCTCCATCGGCATGCGCGTTCGATGCAGCAGACAATTCCACAAATTGGTCAGTCCAGTCAATGATGTTATTTGTTATAACGAAAATGGTGGCCACTTTAGTAGAACTAGGTACCCAAAATTCTTGAGTTATATGTATTTTGCTGAAATAAATTGGCCTGACCAATTCAACTGCTGACGCGTAGGGCGCCTGAAGGAAGAAACTTTGGAAAAGGCTGCAATGGGACGGCAGGCCCGCGACCTGCCCGATGATCTAGCGGCACGCCTTGCCGCGCGGGTGCGGGCGGGCGAGTTCGCGCCGGGCGCGCGGCTGCCCAGCGAACGTGACCTCAGCGCGGAATATGCCGTCTCGCGCCCGGTCGTGCGTGAGGCGCTGTCGCATCTGAAATCGGCCGGTCTGGTCGAGGCGCGAGCCGGATCAGGCGTCTATGTGAACGCCAAGGCCGAGGCCAAGGCCTTCCGTCTGCATCCCGTTGACCTCGAGCAGGACGAGTCGCTTGCGCAGGTGATGGAGCTTTTGATGGCGGTCGAGGTCGCCGCCGCGAGCAGCGCCGCGGTCCATCGGACCGAGGCCGATCTCAAACATATCCGGCGCGAGCTTCTGGGTATGGAATATGCCATCGCCAGCGACCGGCTGGGCGATGACGAGGATTTCGCCTTTCACCAGGCGATCGTCGCGGCGACACACAACCCCTATTTCGTGTCGCTGTGCAGCCACCTTGACTATGGGGTGCGCCGCGTCATCCGGATCACGCGCAGTAATACGCGCTACCATATGTCTGAGATGCAGGACGCGGTGCAGTGCGAGCATCGCGCCATCTATAACGCGATTGCCGCAAGCGACGCCGAAGGCGCGGCCCGCGCTGCGGGGGTGCATCTGCAAAACGCAGTGAAGCGGTTGTATAAGGTTCGTGATAGCGGGGCGTGATCAGCGCCAGCCAAGCCTCGGGGTGACATTCGTCAAGGTGCTTTAAGGTGCTTTCCATAACAATGCCTCATGCTCTGTCCGCCGTCGAATTACCTAGAACAAACATTGTGGCTTTGGCTTGGAAGGTTCCAGCTATGTTGAGATCATGCGACTTGGCGTAGACAGGCAGCTGCCAACTGCCACGTGGTTGGTAAGTGGCAGGGTAAACGACCGGTCGGGTTCAACGTACTGAATCAACGGGTGTAGCGGGCAAAAGAACTACACCGACCTGCATTGCAGGGCTGTACTTCGATAGGGAATATCGGCCGCATGACAATCGGAAGGATGCAAGTCATAATTCGGGTATTCCATAAAACCCGTTAGAATCTGCTGCGGCACTTGTACGACTTGGCTGGTCAAGTCGGTTGAGGAAAGTCTAAATTCCTTGGCCATTCTTTGGAGGCGAACTCTTAGAGACCTGTTGCCCTTATGACGACATCAGGGGTGCGCCAGATCACTAGGGCATCCGTGCGCAAGCTGATCGATCGCGCGTGTTGACCGTCATAGAGAGAGGTGGTCGCAGGAATTCGGACCAGTCGTTAAGCTTTGGCGATTGACGAAGGACCGATTCGCATGACGAAACGGAAGCGTTATTCGGCCAAATTGAAAGCGACTTTGCCTCTGGAAGCCATTCGCGAGGAGTTGACCACGGCTGAGCTGGCCAAGAAGTATGACATTCACCTGCATGTCGTGTTGATAGCATCAGGCACGCTTCACGCCTTCTAAAAACCCGCCAGGCCGCAAACCTGTTTTGGACCTGCACTCAGAGGTTTCAGCAAAAAGCCCTGCCGTACGGCAGGGCTTAGGAACGAGGTCTTGCCTGAGGGGCTGTGTTTCTGGATAGGAAAAACCCTAACCTGGACAGAGATCAGGCAGCCGAGTGCAGGCGTGGGGTGACCCATTTCGACCCCTTGAGACCCCGGATTGCCTTGGCGCTGCCGAGGACCAGAAGATCAACCAACGGCTCGATCAGGACCACAAGAAGGTAGGCGCCACCAAATGTGCTGATGGCTGCCAGGTTGGCTGCAGTGAGGCCTTGACCGTAAAGGGCCCAGAATGCCACCCAGGCCACGATGCCGCCCTGATAGGCCAGAGACAGCGACAGCACCTGGCCATAGCTCAGATCCACATAGGCCATGCCGGATGGAATGATGCGGCGGGCGAGAGCCTCAAGTGCAAAAAGCGGCACCAGCAGGGTGGTCAAGTTCATGCCGTATTGGGGCAGGTCGAAGGGTGCGAACAGCAGCCCCTGCAAGAGCAGCCCCAAAGCGAGGCCGAACGCAGCAGGCGCCACACCGAAGATCAGGAACAGTGTCGACCCGAGAATGAGATGGACCTCCGACACGCCGACCGGAAAGTGTGGCAGTATCTCGAAGAAGGAAAATACCAAGGCCGTGCTCGCAATAGCACGCCCGGCGAAGGAAGCCACACCCTGCTCGCGCAACGTGATCCAGCCACGCTGGAGCGCATAGGCGCCAGCGCCCGCCGCAGTGACATAGCTCAGAAAAATCTTGGCCCCATCAACGAGGCCTGGTTCGATATGCATCCGTCTCTCCTTGCCGTCCCACCGACAGCGTTTGACATTTCCTGCATGGCCGGTCTCCTGACTTGCGGGTCACAGCAGCCTTCCCCCTTCCCAGTCCATCGGACCAGTGGCTTCTTGGAAGGCCGCTCTCCGCACACAGTCGCGGGGGCGGTTGAGGCTTGGAGCATCCTTGCGGAATGCCCGTTCCCCATTCCCGATTAAGTCCAGTCGGGTTGTGCCGACCGAACGCCATGGCCCCTTGTGGGCGCCTTGGTTGTCATGCGTCAAGCAGGATCTGCGCCTCGTGACCGACGCTGCACACCTCTTTCGGATACAGGTTCGTTGAGGGAGCAAGCGAAGGCCAGTTCCAAGCTTTACACCTGCGCCAGCCTCAACAACTCCTCCACTTCAAGATGGGCCTCGATATGGAGGGCAAGCTCGTCAAGCACCGTGTCGATTTCTGCGGCATAGGAAAAGGGGCTTGTTCTTGCGCCCAGGCCTTGAAGCCAGGCATTGCGGAACGGGTCCGATGTGAACAGCCCGTGCAAATAGGTTCCCTCTACCCGTCCATCCCGCGAACGCGCACCGTCCGGGCAATCGTGGATATGGGCAAAGGGGCGCAGGCAACCGATCCCTTCGGTTCTGCCCAGGTGGATCTCGTAACCCGCGACCTGCAGGCCGGAAAGAGCATGGACGGCGGTTACGCGGGTCAGGCGCTTGTCGGCTGCCAGCACCGTCTGGACATCCAGGTAGCCAAGACCCTCGGTGTCACCGGCCTCTCCTTCGATGCCATGTGGATCCACAATGCTGTTGCCCAACATCTGGAACCCGCCACATATCCCCAGTATGCGACCGCCGCGGCGGTGATGGGCCTTGAGGTCGATGTCCCACCCCTGTGCGCGCAGGAAGGCAAGGTCGGCCCGGGTAGACTTCGTGCCCGGAATAATAACCACCGCAGCATCGCCTGGAATGGCTTGTCCCGGCCGAACCATTTCGAGCCTGACGCCGGGATGCGTTTTCAAGGGATCGAGATCGTCGAAATTCGCAATGCGGGACAGGGCGAGCCAGGCAATCTTGATCGCACCTTCCCCAAAAGGCTGCAGGTCGAGCGCGTCCTCGGCAGGAAGCAGCGTGGCCCTGGCGAACCATGGAAGCACACCGAAACCCGGCCAGCCGGTCTGCTCGGCGATCATCCGATAGCCGTCGTCAAAGAGCGAGGGGTCGCCGCGAAATCGATTGACGATGAAACCCTTGATGCGTGCGGCATCCTCGGGATCGAGGACGATCCTGGATCCGACCAGTTGCGCAATGACACCCCCGCGATCGATGTCGCCGATGAGCACCACGGGAATATTTGCGGCCGCGGCAAACCCCATGTTGGCGATGTCTCCCTGGCGCAGGTTGATCTCGGCCGGGCTGCCCGCGCCTTCGACGATGACCAGGTCAGCCTGTGACTTCAACCGTTTATAGCTTTCCAGCACCGGCGCCATCAGCTCGGGCTTGAGCCGGGCATAGTCACGTGCCTTCAGGGTTGCGCGCCGCTTTCCCTGCACGATGACCTGCGCGCCGATGTCCGTCTCGGGTTTCAGCAGGACCGGGTTCATGTCGGTGTGGGACTCGACACCGCAGGGAAGCGCCTGAAGAGCTTGCGCGCGGCCAATCTCGCCGCCATCCACTGTCACGGCAGCGTTGTTCGACATGTTCTGCGGCTTGAAGGGGCGCACGGACAGACCGCGCCGGACAGCCGCCCGGCAGAGGCCGGCAACAAGCAGGGATTTTCCGACGTTCGATCCCGTTCCCTGGAGCATCAGCGCATGTGTCAGAACTCGATCCCCGCCTGAGCCTTGATTCCCTGTCGGAAGGGATGCTTCACAACTGTCATTTCCGTCACCAGATCGGCGATCTCGATCAGGTCAGGCTTGGCATTGCGGCCCGTGAGCAGAACATGGGTCATCTCGGGCTTCTCGGACCGGAGGAAGCCCACGACCTCGGCGATGTCGAGATAGTCATAGCGCAAGGCGATGTTGATCTCGTCCAGAAGAACCATCCGGTTGCGTTCGTCCCGGATCAGGTCTTTCGCCTTGGCCCAGGCACGGGCGGCGGCGGCACGATCACGCTCCAGGTCCTGGGTTTCCCAGGTAAAGCCTTCACCCATGGTATGGAACTCGCAAAGGATGGGGAAATGGGTCAGCAGGAAATCCCGCTCACCCGTCGCCATCGCGCCCTTGATGAACTGAACGACCGCCACCGGCATCCCATGCGAGATCGCCCGCATCACCATGCCGAAGGCCGAGGACGATTTGCCTTTTCCCGGGCCTGTCAGCACCAGGATCAGGCCCTTCTCGCCGGTCTTCTCTGCCATCATCCGGTCGCGGGCCGCCTTGATCCGGGCCTTCTTCTCGGCATGGCGCGCGGCCTCATTGGGGACTGTTCCTGTCGGCATGGCTCCCTTTCTCTTGACAAGCGAGGCGGTCTCGTGGCTTCCCTCGTGCATCGTTGGTTCTCGCACAGCGCGAGCTAAGAGGGAATGCGATAGCTGGTTTCCAGCAAAGCGCAGCCGCCCCCGCGACCGTGACCGGAGAGGTCACCCGGATGCCACTGGGCCGAACAGCCTGGGAAGGTCGGGTGACCGTCGGGGAAAATCCCCGTCATCCGCAAGCCGGGAGACCTGCCAGCGTGCGGTGCGAGATCTCGCATCTGCGTTGTGTTGCGGTCGGGGTGAACCGTGTGCAAGCCATGACGGCGGCCACCGGGCTTTCGCATGTCCTGCGCGCAAATCCTAACCCCCCGCGTCCATTGGCTTGCCGGGAGGGCAGATGGCCAAGAAGAATGCGCTGACGGTCTGCGTCACCTGCAGGCGCGTCGGCACCGATCCGCAGGCACCGCGTGACGGGGTGCGGCTGTCCGATGCGCTTGCCGCGCGCGGCGTGCCCCATGACCAACAGGAATGTTTTTCGGCCTGCGAGCGCTCCTGCGTTGTCGTGTTCCGTGGACCTGGCCGCTGGACCTATGTGCAGGGGGGACTGGATCCTGACCTGCATCCGGACGACGTGGCCGAGATGGCCCGCGCCTATGCCGCGACGCCAGATGGCATCGTGCCCTGGCGCTCCCGTCCCGAAGTGATCCGCAAGAACACCATTGCCCGCATTCCCCCGATCGAGGTCTGAGATGTCACTTGAAAAAACCCCCGTCACCATCGTCACCGGATTTCTGGGGGCTGGCAAGACGACGCTGATCCGCCATCTGCTGCAGAACCCCAAAGGGCGCAGGCTGGCGGTGCTGGTCAACGAGTTCGGAGATGTCGGTGTGGATGGCGACCTGATCCGCGCCTGCGCCGATGCCAACTGCCCCGAGGCGAACATCGTCGAGCTGACCAACGGCTGCATCTGCTGCACCGTCGCCGATGAGTTCATCCCGTCCATCGAGCGGCTTCTGGCGCTCGACCCCAAACCCGACCATATCGTGGTCGAGACCTCGGGGCTTGCGCTGCCCAAGCCTCTGCTCAAGGCCTTCGACTGGCCAGACCTGCGCTCGCGCATCACCATCGACGGCGTGGTTGCCGTGGCCGATGCCGAGGCTGTGGCGGCAGGCCGCTTTGCCCCCGATCCGGCGCATCCCGGCGATGCAAGCGAGCTTGATCACGAAACGCCCCTGTCCGAGGTCTTCGAGGACCAGATCGCCTGCGCGGATATCGTGCTGCTCTCCAAGGCTGACCTGGCTGGCAGCGGTGGACTTGCTGCTGCCCGCGAGATCATCACGGCCGAGGCGCCGCGTCCGCTGCCCATGGTGGCCCTGACCGAGGGCGTGATTGATCCTCGTGTGGTTCTGGGGATCAACGCGGCGGCCGAGAACGATCTGGCCGCACGTCCTTCGCACCACGAGGGCGAGGAGGAGCATGACCACGACGACTTTGACACGGTGGTGATCGACCTGCCCGAACAGGCGGATCCCAAAGCATTGGCCAGCAAGATCGCGGCGCTGGCCGAAGTGCAGAAGGTCCTTCGGGTCAAGGGCCATGTCGCAGTCGAGGGTAAGCCGCTGCGGCTTCTGGTTCAGGCCGTAGGTGCGCGTGTGCGCCACCAATTCGACCGTCCGTGGGGGGATCAGCCCCGACACGGACGCCTTGTCGTGATTGCGCAAAAAGGAGACATCGACCCCGTTGCCATCCGGTCTGCGCTAGCCTGATGCACGTCCTCTTCCGCGAAAGCCACGGGTTGGATGAGACCGCCCAGCCGGAGGATCTGGGGCAATCGCCTGCGGATCTGGTGGTGCTGTCCTTTTCGGACAGCGACCTCGGAGCTTTCGCGGCAGGCTGGCGGCGTGGCAGGGACCAGCTGCCCACCCTGCGTCTGGCCAATCTCTCGCGCCTCCGCCATCCGCTGTCCGTCGACACCTATGCCGAGCGCACCCTGCCGGCGGCCAAAGGCATTCTGGTGCGCCTGATCGGTGGCAGAAGCTATTGGCCCTACGGCGTGGACGAGCTTTCCCGCATGGCGCGCGAGAAGGGGATCGCGCTGGCCTTCCTGCCGGCAGACAGCCAGCCAGACCCTGTGCTCGACGAGGCTTCGACGCTGCCCGTTTCCACCCTGCGGCACCTGACGAAGCTGTGCGAGGCCGGGGGCGAACTTGCCGCTCATGATGCACTGGCCCTGCTCACCTCGGTTACCCGTCTGGAGCCGGCGCCGCTGCATGGCGCCCCGATGCTGCCGAACCATGGCTTCTGGCACCCGGATCAAGGTCCAATAGCCGAACTTCAGCGGAATGATCGCCCGCTGGTTCTCATTCCATTCTATCGCGCTTGGGTGGCTGCCTCCGACACTGCCTCGGTGGACGCATTGATCCGCGCCTTCGAGGCTCGAAACATGCAGGCTGCGGGACTGTTTCTTCCCAGCCTCAAGGATGCAGCGGCGGCCGATTGGCTCGGGGCCATCCTTCCCCGGCTCGCCCCGGTGGTGATCGTCAATGCAACCGCCTTTTCGGGCAGGACCAAAGATGAATCGCCCCTCGATGCCCCGGGCGTGCCTGTCTTCCAGGTCATTCACGCGACCTCTGATCGTGCCGCATGGGAGGGGTCGGAACGCGGCCTCTCCGCCGCCGATCTTGCAATGCATGTCGCGCTGCCTGAACTGGACGGACGCATCAATGCGGGCGTCATCTCCTTCAAGGACATGATGGACACCGACCCGGCGCTACAATTCGGGCTTCAGCGTCACAGCCCGGATGCGGAGCGGATTGATGCGGTCGTTACCAGGGTGATGAACTGGCGGCGTCTGCAGGAACTGGCATCGTCCGAACGCCGCGTGGCGCTTATCCTGTCTACCTATCCCGGCAAGGAATGGCGGATGGCCCATGCGGTCGGGCTTGACGCCCTGGCGTCGGCGGCGGCCATTGCGCGGCAGCTTGGCCTTGAAATAACGTCCGAAACCATCCTTCGTGACCTGAAGGCCACGCGGCTTCGCTGGTCCTTGACGGCCTATGAAGATGCGCTGTCCTCTCTTTCCGAATGCCTGCGCGGGAACCTTGAAGAAGCGCACGGCAAGATGGCTGCAGAACCGGAGTTCCAAGCCTTTTGGGCCGGCAACCTGCTTCTGGCCTTGCAGCCTGAGCGGGGCAAGGCCGCCACACGAGAGGCCGATTACCACGACCTGTCACATGTGCCAGGTCACGATTACCTGTCCTTCTACCTCTGGCTCAAGCATGGTGCCAAAATCGATGCGATCATCCATGTTGGCGCGCATGGCACGCTGGAATGGCTGCCGGGCAAGGCTGCGGCCCTGTCGCGGGACTGCTGGCCCGAGGCGCTGACCAGCGGCGTGCCCGTGCTTTACCCCTTCATCGTCAATGATCCTGGGGAGGCCGCGCAGGCCCGGCGCAGGCTGGGCGCGCTGACGCTGGGCCATCTTCCGCCGCCACTCGTCAGCTCCGGGATGCCCGAAAGGCTGCTGAGGCTGGAAAGCCTGCTGGACGAATATTCAACCGCCGATGGGTTGGACCCGGCCCGCCGTCTGAGGTTGATCACGCTGATCCGGGCCGAGGCGCGCGAGCATGATCTCGAGGCTGAACTTGGGATCAAGACCGGTGCCTCAGCCGCCGAGGCGATCACCGCCATCGACCGCTTCGTCTGCGATCTCAAGGAAAGCCAGTTTGGCGACGGCCTGCATGTCTGGGGGGAGGGCACCCCGGACGAGACGGGCAGGGCGCAGGGCGATCCGGTATCCCTTGCATCGGAGCGCGCCGCGATCCTTGCCGCCCTCGAGGGGCGCCGGATCACGGCAGGCCCGTCGGGCTCGCCCTATCGGGGACGGCTTGACGTGCTTCCGACGGGGCGCAATCTCTATGGGGTTGATCCGCGTGCGGTGCCCTCGCGCGCGGCATGGGCCCAGGGTGTCCGGCTGGCCGAGGAACTCGTGCGCCGTCATCTGCAGGATCACGGCGACTATCCCCAGGGTCTGGTCGTGAACCTTTGGGGCTCGGCCACGATGCGGACGGCAGGCGAGGATTTCGCCATGGCGCTGCACCTTGCCGGACTCATGCCGATCTGGGATGCGGCCTCCGAGCGCGTCACAGGCTTCGAGGTCACGCCGCTGGCATTGATGGACCGACCGCGGATCGAGGTGACGCTGCGGGTATCGGGCCTTTTCCGCGACACGTTCCCGGAACTCGTCGTGCTGTTCCAGCAAGGCTGCGCGGCACTTGCCGCACGGGACGAGGCCGAGGACATGAACCCCTATGTCGCAGCAGCCCCTGGCTCGCATGTCTTCGCTCCTGCACCGGGCCGCTTCGGCACCGGCATCACCGACGACATGACCGCCGAGGCGGCAGGAAGGGCATGGCTGGAGACTTCAGCCTTTGGTCACGACGGCACGCCCGACCGCGCGGTGCTCGAGGCGCGGCTCAGGGCGGCTGATGGCTTCGTGCTGTCGCAGGACCTCCCCGAGACTGATCTTCTTTTGGCGATGGACTACGCGGCGCATGAAGCCGGGTTCGCCGCAGCCCGCGCTGCCCTGGGACTGGGGCCGACCGCGCTTTACCATCTGGACGCAACGCGCCCCGACACGCCCCGCGCGCGGCTTCTTCCCGAGGAAATCGCCCGCGTTGTCCGGGCCCGTGCCACCAATCCCCGGTGGCTGGCGGGAATGATGCGCCACGGCTTCCGAGGCGCGGCCGAGATCGCGGCCACGCTGGAGCACATGGCGGCCTTTGCCCGGATGGCGCATGCCGTTCCCGAGCATCTTTTCGCACTTTACCATGAAGCAACCCTCGGCTCGGCCGAGGTGCGGGATTTCCTCGCGGAGGAAAATCCGGGTGCCTTGGCGGCGATGCAGGCAATCTTTGCCGAGTTCGGGATCGGGCACGACCTGCGCCGCAACTCTGTCGCGAGGCTTCCCACATGACCCGCAAAGGCTGGTGCCCCGGCGCGCTTCGCCCGATGCCGGCAGGCGATGGCCTGCTGCTGCGGGTCCGTCCGCATTGTTCGCGCCTCGATCCGGACCAAGGGACCGGACTGGTCAGGATTTCCGAGTCTTTCGGCAATGGGCAACTTGATCTCGGATCGAGAGCGACGTTGCAGTTGAGAGGCGTCCGCGAAGGCAGCCTGCCCGAGGTGCATCGCCGGCTGCAGGCGCTTGACCTGCTGGATCCCGATCCTCGGGTTGAAGCGAGGCGCAACATCATGACGACGCCTTTCTGGCGTGAGGGAGATGGAACCCTGGAGCTTGTCCGCAGACTTGAGGAGGCGTTGCTGAACGCCCCCGATCTGCCGCCCAAGTTTGGCTTTGCTATCGACACGGGGGAATGCCCGGCACTGCAGGATGCCTCGGCGGATATCCGGATCGAACGCGCCGGGAAAGATCTGCTGCTGCGTGCCGATGGAATGGCCTGGGGCGAATGCGTCGAGCCGCAGGCGGCGATGGCACGCATCCTCGAATTGCTGAACTGGTTTGCCTCCTGCGGGCAGGCCCGGATGGCGAAGGCAGTGGCCGCAGGCATTGTTCCCGCCCTCCACGCGGATGCGGCACCCGACCCGCAGGCACCCCTGGACGAGATCCTGCGTGCTGCTCCGCTTCTGTTCGCGCCCTTCGGGGCCGTGACCTCGCAGATCCTGGCCGAACTCACGGGCAGCGCCCTGCGACTGACGCCTTGGCGGGCGGTTCTGCCCGAAGGTCATGCGCGCAGCGAGCTGTGGCTGACCGATCCCAGCCATCCGCTGCTGCGCGTCAGTGCCTGTATCGGCGCGCCGGGCTGCGCCTCGAGCAGCGTCGAGACCCGCGCCCTGGCGCGAGACCTCGCCGCCATTGTGCCAGAAGGGCGGCATCTGCATGTGTCGGGCTGTGGAAAGGGCTGCGCCCATCCCGCGCCGGCGCATGTCACCCTGACAGGGCGCGAGGGGCGCTTCGACCTGGTCCTCAATGGTCCCGCAGGGGGGAAGCCCGCTCTGTGCGGACTGACCGGAATAGACATTCCAGATATGATGAGAGGCCATCTTGGCTCATAGCTATGAAACTGATGGCGCGGCCATCTACCGCGCATCTTTCGCCACCATCCGCGCCGAGGCGGACCTGGCCCGCTTTTCGCCGGAGGAGGAGGTTGTCGCAGTCCGCATGATCCATGCTGCGGGCATGGTGGAGCTGGCGTCCCTGATCCGCTTTTCGCCCGGCTTTGCCCGGGCGGCGCGTCAGGCGTTGCAGGAGGGCGCGCCCATTCTCTGCGATGTGCGCATGGTGTCAGAAGGGGTAACCCGGGCGCGTCTGCCTGCGGACAATCAGGTCATCTGCACCCTACAGGATCCGCGCGTGCCTGCCCTTGCGCTTGAGCTGGGCAATACACGCTCGGCGGCGGCCATCGAGTTGTGGCGACCGCATCTGCAGGGCGCGGTCGTGGCCATCGGCAATGCGCCGACCGCCTTGTTCCACCTTCTCAACCGGCTGGCCGAGCCGGACTTTCCCCGTCCGGCCGCCATCATCGGCTGCCCTGTGGGTTTCGTCGGCGCGGCGGAGTCCAAGGCCGCGCTGATGCAGGACAAGCCCGTGCCGTGGTGCGTCGTCGAGGGGCGTCCGGGCGGCTCGGCCATGACGGTGGCTGCGGTCAACGCGCTCGCCTCGGCGCGGGAGTAGGCATGACCGGCAAGATCATATGCATCGGCCTCGGTCCCGGCGACCCCGAGCTGATGAGCGTCAAGGCCCATCGCTATCTGACACGTGCGCGGCGCGTGGCATTCTTCCGCAAGGCGGGCGCCATGGGCGTGGCGCGCAGGCTTGTCGAGGGGCTCCTTCCGTCACAGGCGGTCGAGATCGCGATGGAGTATCCCGTAACCACCGAGATCCCCGTTTCGGACCCGCGCTACAACGCCGCGCTTGCAGGTTTTTACGAGCATTGGACGGCCGAACTTCTGCGGCAGTCCGAGGATGATGACGTGGTCGTGCTGTGCGAGGGAGATCCCTTCTTCTACGGCTCGTTCATGCATCTTTACGCCCGCCTCCCGCGCGAGCGTGTGGAGGTGGTGCCAGGCATTCCTGGCATGGCCGGTTGCTGGACCGCCACGGGCCTTCCGATCACCTGGGGCGATGACATCCTCACAGTTCTGCCCGCGACCTTGCCTGAAGACGAATTGACGCGGCGCATCCGCGACACCGATGCCCTGGTTGTCATGAAAATCGGCCGTAATCTGCAACGTCTACGCGCAGCTCTGCAGGCTGCGGGCAGGGCGGATCAGGCGTGGCTGGTCGAGCACGGCACCATGGCCGAGGAGAGGGTCCGCATGCTGTCCGAGGTCGACGGGCCGGTGCCCTATTTCTCGATCGTGCTGGTCCACGGGCAAGGACGCAGGCCATGATAGGCTCTCTCGTCATCGCCGGGCTTGGTCCCGGCGCGGAGGCGATGGTCACGCCCGAGGTTTCGGCGGCGCTGGATCGGGCCACCGACGTGATCGGCTATATTCCCTATGTGTCTCGCATTTCCCCGCGCGACGGTCTGCGCCTGCACCCTTCCGACAACCGGGTCGAGCTTGACCGCGCCCGGCACGCGCTGGAGCTTGCGGCACAAGGAAACCACGCCGTGATCGTATCATCGGGCGATCCCGGCGTCTTTGCCATGGCCGCGGCGGTCTTCGAGGCCGTCGAGAACGGCCCCGCCCCTTGGCGCGACCTGGACATCCGCGTCTTGCCAGGCATCACGGCCATGCTGGCTGCCGCTGCCGCAGCCGGTGCGCCGCTGGGCCATGACTTCTGCGCCATCAACCTGTCGGACAATCTCAAGCCCTTCGATCTGGTGCTCAGGCGGGTGCGGCTGGCGCTAGAGGCCGACTTCGCGATGGCCTTCTACAATCCGCGCTCGGCCGCGCGCCCGTATCAGTTCGCATCTCTGCTGGATCTGCTGAAGGCGCAGGTCGAACCTGACCGCCTTATGATCTTCGCCCGTGCGGTATCGACCCCGCAGCAAGAGATCCACGTGATGCCTCTGCGGGAGGCACGCGCTGAGATGGCGGACATGCGCACGTTGGTCATCCTCGGCTCGTCAGCCACGCGCCGCATCGGGCGTTTCGTCTATACGCCGAGGCGGGCATGAAGCCAGTCCATGATCTCGGCCACGGTCCGGCGCAGGGGGCGGTCGGGCAGTTCCGGCCGATCAATCATGATGACCGGGACGGCGAGTGCCCGGGCAGCAAGGATTTTCGCTTCGGCTCCAGCCCCGCCCGCGTTCTTGGCGACAAGCAGCTCGGTGCCATGCGCGCGCATCAGCTCCATGTCGTTCTCAACCCTGAAGGGGCCGCGCGCGACGATCACTTCGGCGTCCGGCAGGGGAAAGTCTGCGGCGGGCGCATCGACCGTCCGGGTCAAGAAACGATGCTGCCCGAGATGGGCAAAGCTGGCGAGATGCTGTCGCCCGATCGCCAGGAACACCCGTTTGGCGGGACCGTCCAACTGGGCCACGGCTCCTTCGATGTCCGGGACACGGGTCCAGTCGTCGCCCGCCTGGGCCATCCAGGGCGCCCGCTCAAGCGCGCAGAGCGGCATCCCGGCGGCGGCACAGGCGAGCGCGGCGTTGCGGCTGATCCGGGCGGCAAAGGGATGGGTCGCATCCACCACCTGACCGATGCCGTTCACCCTCAGGAAGGCGGCAAGCCCGTCGGTCCCGCCGAAGCCGCCGCTGCGGATGGGCACCGGCTGCGAACGGGGGCTTGCCACCCGTCCGGCATAAGACAGAATCGCGGGCAGGCCCGCATCGGCCACGGCCTGCGCAAGGTGGCTCGCCTCGGTGGTGCCGCCCAGGATGAGGGTGGGCGGAATGGCTGAGTGGCTATCGATCATCGGCATTGGGGAAAATGGCCTGAAGGATCTGTCCGAGGCAAGCCGTGATGCGCTGGAACGGGCCGAAGTCGTCTTCGGCAGTCCGCGCCACCTGGCGATGGTGGACCATCCCTCCAAATCCCCTTGGCCTGTCCCGTTTTCGCTGGTGCCCCTGCTGACGTTGCGCGGCAAGCGGGTGGTCGCGCTGGTTTCCGGTGATCCCTTCTGGCACGGCGCGGGCGGCAGCCTTGCGCAGGAGCTGCAACCTGGGGAATGGCGCGCCTATCCCGCCCTCTCTGTGCAGTCCCTGGCCGCCGCGCGCCTCGGCTGGCGCCTGGAGGAGGTTCTGTGCCTCGGCCTCCACGCCGCACCGGTCGAGAAGCTGCGCCGACACTTGTCAGACGGTGCAAGGCTGATCGTCACCCTGAGGGATGGATCAGCGCCCGCATCCTTGGCGGGTTACCTGACCTCGCTCGGCTTTGGCGCCTCCACGCTGCACGTGCTGGAACATCTGGGTGGCCCCAGAGAGCGTGTCCGCCGATATCTCGCCCAGGAGGCGCTGCCGCAATGCGAGAACCTTGTCGCCTGCGCCCTCGAGGTCCGGGGCGGGAAGGGACTAGCGCAATCCTCGGGTCTGGAGGATGATCTTTACGAACATGATGGTCAGATAACAAAGCGCCCGGTGCGCGCCCTGGCTCTTTCCGCGCTTGCGCCCCATCCCGGCGAACTGCTGTGGGATCTTGGCACAGGCAGCGGCTCGGTGGGGATCGAGTGGCTTCTGTCCCATCCCCGCAACCGCGCCATCGGGGTTGAGCGCGACCCGATCCGCGCGGCAAGGGCGCGTGCCAACGCCCGCTCCCTCGGGGTGCCGCATTTCGAGATACGTGAGGGTCGAGCGCTGGCGCTTCTGCCGGGCCTTCCCGCGCCCGATGCCGTCTTCATCGGCGGCGGTCTGGACGCTCCGCTGCTCGACGCCTTGTGGGCAATCCTTCCCGCCAATACCCGCATCGTCGCCCATGGCGTCACGCTGGAAACCGAAAGCCTGCTTGCCGGTGCGCAAGCGCGGCTTGGGGGCACGCTTCTGCGGATCGAGCTGTCGCAAGCGGCGCCACTGGGCAGCAGGCGCGGCTGGAAGGCCAGCTATCCGGTGGTGCAATGGAGCGTCACGCGATGAGGGTGGTCGGACTTGGCCTGCGGGCAGCAGCGAACCTTGAAGGCGTTCAGGACCTGTTCCGGCGGCTGCAGGTCGTACCCCCGCTGACGCTTGCCGTGCCTGCCTTCCGGCAGACCCATCCCGTCGTGGCCAGCCTGCAGGCGGCCGGCTTCAGGCTCGTCCCGATCCCCGAGGCTATGCTGCTGGGCGTAAGCACGCCCACCCGCAGCCCCCGTATCCTCGCCCGCTTCGGGACCGGCAGCCTTGCCGAGGCTTGCGCCATTATCGCTGCCGGCTCCGGTGCGCGCCTTGTCGAGCCGCGCGTGATTTCGGCCGACGGATGCGTCACTGCCGCCCTTGCCCAGTCCGAAAGGCCCGTTCCATGACCGTTCACTTCATCGGCGCAGGCCCCGGCGCGCCTGACCTTCTTACCCTGCGGGGGCGGGACCTGATCGCGGCCTCGCCTGTCTGCCTTTACGCCGGGTCGCTGATCCCGGAAGAGATGTTGCAGCACTGTCCCCAAGGCGCTCGAATCATCAACACCGCGTCCATGAGCCTCGACGGCATCATGGCCGAGATTGCCGCCGCCCACGCCCAGGCCTTGGACGTGGCGCGCCTGCACTCGGGCGACCTGTCGGTCTGGTCGGCCATGGGCGAGCAGTTGCGCCGGCTGCGGGAGCTTGGCATCCCCTATGACATCACGCCGGGTGTCCCTTCCTTCGCGGCAGGCGCCGCCGCCCTGGGGGCGGAACTGACCCTGCCGGGCATTGCCCAGAGCGTGGTGCTGACCCGGATCTCTGGCCGCGCCTCGCCTATGCCCCCGGCCGAGACGCTGGCCGCCTTCGGAGCCACGGGTGCGACACTGGCCATCCATCTTTCCATCCACCGGCTGGAGGAGGTCGCCGCTGAACTCGGTGCGTATTATGGCGTCGACTGTCCTGCCGCCGTTGTCTGGCGGGCGAGCTGGCCGGACCAGCGGATTGTGCGGGGAACGCTCCGCTCCATCGCCGCCGACGTGGGCGAGACGATGGAGCGGACTGCCCTGATCCTCGTGGGTCGCGCTTTGGCGGCTGAAGGCTTCCACGAGAGCCGGCTCTACGCCGCCGATTATGACCGCCGCTTCCGTGCGGGCCGTGCCGATGCGGTGAAGGGATGAGCCGGGCCACGATCCCCGGGCTGATCGTCTCGGCCCCCCGCTCGGGCGCGGGCAAGACCACAGTGATGCTAGGCTTGCTGCGCTGTCTTGCCGAGGACGGGGTGAAGGTTCGCCCCTACAAGTGCGGTCCCGACTATATCGACCCCGCCTTCCATCGCGCCGCCTGCGGCGAGGATTCCCGCAATCTCGACAGTTGGGCGATGGACCCAGGGTTGCTGGCCGACCAGCTTGGGCTGCCGGGCGAGATGGCGGTCGCCGAGGGTTCGATGGGGCTGTTTGACGGGGTGGCCCGGGCAGGGGCCACGGGCAATGGATCAACGGCGGATATCGCCGCGGCGACGGGCTGGCCGGTGGTGGTGGTCATGGACGTGTCCGGCCATGCCCAAACCGTCGCGGCGCTGTCGCTGGGACTGCGGCATTTCCGCCAGGACGTCCAGGTCGCAGGGGTCATCCTCAACCGGGTCGCCTCGCCTCGGCACGAACGGCTGTGCCGTTTGGCCCTGGACAACGCCGGCATACCGGTATTCGGGGCGTTGCCTCGACGTGGCGATCTGACGCTGCCCGAACGTCACCTCGGGCTTGTCCAGGCGGTCGAGCATCCGGACCTTGATGCGGCGATCGCCGGCTATGCCGGCTTCCTGCGCGCGCATGTCAATCTTGTGGCTCTTCGCACACTGGTGGCAGGCGGCAAACCCCTGCAGCCGCCAAGACGCATCCGCCCCCCAGCCCAGCGGATCGCCCTTGCGCGCGACGAGGCGTTTTCGTTTGCCTATCCCCATCTTGTCGCTGCCTGGCAGGAGGCGGGGGCCGAGATCCTGCCATTTTCTCCGTTGGCCAACGAGCCCCCACCGGATGCCGATTGCTGCTGGCTGCCGGGGGGCTATCCGGAGCTTCACGCGAGCCGCCTGGCCGGGGCGCAGGTCTTTCTTGCCGGCTTGAGGCGGTTTGCGGAGAGCGGGCCGGTTCACGGGGAATGCGGCGGATACATGGTCCTGGGGGAAGCCCTGACGGATGAAGGGGGACAGATCCACCGGATGGCGGGGCTGCTGGGTCTGGAAACGAGCTATGCGAGCCGCCGAATGCATTTGGGATACCGACAGGCGAGGCTCCTTTCCCCCCTGCCAGGCCAGGGCCGCGGCCAGAGGCTGCTTGGCCATGAATTCCACTATTCCACCATCCTCGCGCAGCCCGATGCGCCCTTGGCCGAGGTCTTCGATGCGGAAGGCAATGCTGTCCCGGAAACAGGCTCTCGTCGGGGAAACGTCACCGGCACCTTCTTTCACCTGATCTCGGAGGCGTCATGAGAGCGGCGGGCTTTGTCAGCTTCGTGTCCTCGGGCCCAGGCGATCCCGAGCTTCTGACCGTCAAGGCCATGAAGCGCCTGCAGGCGGCTGAGGTCGTGCTTTACGATGACCTTTCCTCGGGGCCGATCCTCGAACTCGCCGCGAGGAACGCCGAGTTGATCCCGGTCGGCAAGCGCGCAGGCCGGGCTTCAGCCCGGCAGGATGACATCAACCGCCTGCTGGTGGTTCACGCGGCGGCGGGCGCCCGCGTGGTGCGGCTGAAATCCGGCGATGCGGGCATGTTCGGGCGTCTGGAGGAAGAGGTCGCGGCTCTTGACACCGCTACGATTGGCTACGAGGTCATTCCTGGCGTGACGGCTCCGGCTGCGGCCGCTGCAGCTGCGGGCATCCCGCTGACCCGGCGCCTGACCGCGCGACGGGTGCAGTTCGTGACCGGGCATGATGTTACCGGTGGTCTGCCTGGCGATCTGAACTGGGCCGCACTGGCCGACCCGCATGCGGTAACGGCCGTCTACATGGCGCGCGCCACCTTTCCGGCCTTTGCTGCCCATCTGATTGCGCATGGACTTCCGGCAGAAACTCCGGCGATCTTGGCGGCCGGCGTGTCCACCCCTGCGGAGGCGCTGCACCGGGCGACGATCGGCAAGCTGGTCGATCTTTGCCGCGCGAAGACGCGTTCGATAGCCCCAACGCTGATCCTCTACGGCGCGCTTGCGGAGGAAGTCTCGCGGCGCAGCAGGTAGATGTCCATGATCCAGCCCCGCCGTTCCCGTGTCTCGGCACGGGCCTCGACGATGCGCGGGCCGGCTTCTGACAGCGCCCCCTGGTCGAGGATTTCACCTTCCATGCCCAGATAGGCGCCCCACCAGATTGAGACCCCAGCCGGATCGAGCGTGGTGAACGAACATTCGCCGTCGAGCATGACCACAAGCGTATCGATGCCCTCGGGCCAGCCATGCTCGCGCAGGTGCCTGCCGGTGGTCACTAGGAACGGCTCGGCCAGGCGGTTGAGCGGGATGGCATGGGATGCGGCAAGCACCTGCAGTGACGTCAGGCCTGGCACGACCTTCAGCTCTAGCGGACAGGCCTTCCTGATCCGCTCGGCAACGCGCAGCGTGCTGTCGAACAAGGCCGGGTCACCCCAGACGAGCAGCACGATCTTCCGCGCTTCAGGATAAGGGGCCAGCGCATCAAGCCAGGCTTGCGCGATGGCATCATGCCAGAGTTTGACCCGGGTCTTGTAGTCGGGCACTGCGGGATCTCGCTCGGGCATGGCAAAGGACAGAACCCTGACGCCGTCATCCTCGACGCAACCGGCGACGATCGTGCGGCGCAGGTCCGCGAGCTCCTGCTTGCCTTCGCCCTTCTCGGGGATCAGCAGGAGGTCAGCCGCCCGGATCGCCTCGACCGCCTGCAGGGTCAGATGGTCCGGCTTGCCGGTCCCGATGCCGACGAGTGTCAGTTCCATGGCAAGGCTCCTCAGGGCTTCCGGCACGGCCTAGTGGGAAATGTCTCCCGCTTGCAAGAGCAGGGTCGCGCAGCACGCCTTGGGAGGGCCGCAGAGCAGCCTTGACAGCCGGAGCGTGCCCGGCGCAGAACGGACGCGTCGTGGTGCCGCGAGAGCGGCTTAATATGGGAACCGGGTGCGCCTCTTGCAGGCAAATCCCGGACTGCCCCCGCAACTGTAAGCGGTGAGCGACGGTCAATTTGCCACTGTGTCTTCGGGCATGGGAAGGCTGGCCGGAGCGATGATCCGCAAGTCAGGAGACCTGCCTCGACGATCACCCATCCGAGGCGCGGGGTGCGTCCGAGGAGCGGCAATTCCGCAGCGGTGACAATGAAACCGTCTGCGGGTGCATCCCCACAGGCAGATTGTCATGCGGCCCATCGGGCCAATCGGGGAGGGAACCATGCGGTTCTCGTCGCTATCCATTCTGGCCATCGCTGCGGCGGTGCCAGCCATGTCCACCAATGCCCAGGATCCGGTCATCTTGGACGAAATCATCATCTCGAGCTCAAGCCGATTGCGCGCCATCTTGCAAATGACGGTGTGATTGGCGGCGGCCAAGCCAGAAATACCACGGGATAGAATGTTCATGGGATCGATCATCCTTGTCACAGGTGGTGCCCGGTCAGGCAAGAGCGCGATCGCGGAGAGCCGGACACTCTCGCTTGGCGAGGCTGCGATCTATATCGCCACCGCGCAGCCCTTCGATTCAGAAATGGAAGATCGGATCGCCACCCATAAGGCGCGGCGAGGCGCGGCCTGGCGCACTCATGCGGAACCCCTGGATCTTTGCGCTGCGCTGTCGTTGACGGACGGGGCTCCCCGTTTGGTCGACTGCCTGACCTTGTGGCTGTCGAACCTGATCCTGGCTGGGCGCGACTGGCGTCCAGAGGCTGCCCGGCTGGTCGAGACGCTTGGCGCGCAGGCTGCGCCCGTAGTGCTGGTCACCAACGAGGTCGGCGCGGGGATTGTGCCTGAGAACCGGCTTTCCCGGATCTTCCGGGACGCTGCAGGGACGCTAAACCAGCAGGTCGCGCAGGTCGCAGACGAGGTCATCCTGGCCGTGTGCGGCCTTCCCATGAAAGTGAAATGATGCAGCTGGAAACCCTGGCCCAGATCGCCGGTCTCGCCGACACCCTGCCCGTCGCCGACGAACCCACCCGCGCCGCCGCCGCGCGCCGCCAAGACAGCCTGACCAAGCCGCCCGGCTCGCTGGGCCGGCTTGAGGAGATCGCGCTGTTCATGGCTGCCTGGCAGGGAAATGACCGGCCAAGGATCGCCAAGGCGCAGGCGCTTGTCTTCGCCGGAAACCACGGGATCTGCGCTCAAGGGGTCAACCCCTTCCCGCAGGAGGTCACCGCGCAGATGGTGGCGAACTTCGAGGCAGGCGGTGCGGCGATCAACCAGCTTTGCCGGGTGAATGGCACCGATCTGTCGGTGATCGCGCTGGACCTCGAGCGTCCGACCGCCGACTTCACCGCCGGCCCCGCCATGACCGACGCCGAGACGCTGGATGCCTTGAACCGTGGCGCGGCCGCCGTCGATCCGCAAGCCGACATCTTGACCTTGGGCGAGATGGGCATCGGCAACTCGACTATTTCCGCGGCGCTCTGTGCTGCGCTGTTCGAGGGCGAGGTCGCGGACTGGGTTGGCCGGGGCACCGGCTCGGACGATGACGGCGTCCGGCGCAAGATCGATGCGATCGCGCGCGGGCTTGCGCGCCATCCGAGCCTTGCCCCGCTTGAAACCCTTGCGACCCTCGGCGGCCGCGAGCAGGCGGCGATCTGCGGGGCGGTTCTTGCCGCACGGGCTGCCCGTATTCCGGTGATCCTGGATGGTTTTATCTGCACCGCCGCCGTTGCGCCCCTGTTCGCGGCGGACCGGCGGCTTCTCGATCATTGCCTGGTCGGCCATGTCTCGGTCGAGCCGGGACACAGGAAGCTGCTGTCTGCCATGGGCAGGACGGCCATCCTCGATTTCGACATGCGGCTTGGCGAGGGGACGGGGGCGGTGCTGGCCCTTGGCATCGTGCGCTCGGCGCTGGCCTGCCACAATGGTATGGCCATGTTCGCCGACGCCGGGATCAGCGGCGCATGAGGCAGCGCCTTGCCGAGATGCAGCTAGCGGTCATCCTGCTGACGCGCGTGCCGTTCGGACGCCTGCGCGACCCCGTCCCTAGGCTGGACGCGGCGGCCTGGGCCTTTCCCCTGGCCGGCCTGCCGGTCGGTCTTATTGCAGCCGGGGTGATGGTGGCGGCTCTGGCGCTTGGGCTGTCCCCACCGGTCGCGGGCGGGCTTGCGCTTGCCGCCCAGGTCATCACGACCGGGGCGCTGCACGAGGACGGGTTCGCCGATCTCTGCGACGGCTTCTGGGGCGGCACCACGCGCGAGCGGCGGCTTGAGATCATGCGGGACAGCCGGATAGGCAGCTATGGGGCGGTCGGGCTGATCCTGTCGCTCGGGCTGCGTTGGCTGGGACTGGCGACGCTTGCCGAGCTTGAGGCCATCGGTGCTCTGATCGCCGTTGCGATGGCCAGCCGCGTGGCGCCGGCCGCGCTTATGGCATGGCTGCCGGCCGCACGCCCGGACGGGCTTGGAGCGCAGGGCAAGGGCGTTGGGACTGCAAGCGTTATCCTGGCAGCCCTGCTGGGGGGATTGCCAATGCTGCTTCTGCCGCAGGGCTGGACCGCGCTTGGCGTTGCGGCCTTTGCGGTAGCGGCGTTGGCTGTGATCGCCTGGAGGAAGCTCCGCGGACAGACCGGCGATGTGCTGGGGGCAGGCCAGCAGGTCGCCGAGGCGGCGATGCTGCTCACGCTCGGCGCCCATGCGTGAACAGGACAATGAAACTGACGGGAGAGCCGTGGGCAGTGTCTGAACTTCGCCATGCCGAGATGTTCCTGATCCGCCATGCTCCGGTGGCAGGGGCCGGGCGCCTTGTCGGCCGCCTTGACCTGCCGGCGGATCTGTCGAACCAAGCGGGCTTTTCGGCATTGGCGGCCTGCCTTCCGGAAGGCGCAATGCTGACCAGTTCGCCGGCCCGGCGCTGTCTGATGACCGCCGAGGCGTTGATGCCGGGACTGGCCGTGAGGACGAACGAAAGGTTGTGGGAGCAGGACTTCGGGGAATGGGAAGGCTTGGACCATACAGCAATCCCCGACCTTGGCACCCTGGCCCCCGAGGCTCTGGCCGATCACCGCCCCCCACAGGGCGAGAGCTTTCGGGACCTTTGCGCCCGGACAACCCCCGCCCTTCTGGATCTTGCCCGCGCAGGGGGCACACAGATCGTCATTGCCCATGCAGGCACCGTTCGGGCGGCGCTTGCCCTTGCCATTGGGTCGGTTGCCGGCGCCCTGTCGTTCCAGGTGGCTCCGCTGTCGCTGACCCGCTTCCATGTCGGCCCGCATGGCCACTGGTCCGTGGCCCAAGTCAATTGGCAGCCATGAAGACAGTCAGTATTCGTGGTCATTTCGGGGAATATGTGCAGGGCAGGCTGGGGCCGAACGGCGCGCTCGGCCTGATCACGGTTCCCTGCTCGAAGACCGGACTTCGGGCGGAACTGCGGTGCGGGAGCAGACACGTGGACGATCCACTTGCCGGCTTCCTGCAGGCCTTAGGGCTTGCCGGACAGGGAGAGGTGGTCGTCTCGACACTATCCCCTCCAGGGGCCGGCACAGGCATCTCGACCGCCCGCTTGATCGCGGCGGCTCTGCTTCATGGCTGGCAAGGGCCGGCAGGGCGCCTCATGGCGGCCTGCGTGGCTGAGGAAGGGGCTTCGGACCCGCTTGCCTTCACCCGTCCCGAACGTCTGCTCTGGGCCTCCCGTGAGGGCCGCACTCTGCAGCAACTGCCTGCACTTCCTGCCCACGAGATCGTCGGTGGCTATTTCGGTCTGCCCCGTTCCACCGATCCCGCCGACATGGATTTTCCGGATGTCTCGGATATCGTCGCGGACTGGGAGCGAGCCAACAGGCTGCACACCTTTGCCGAGCTAGCCTCTGAAAGCGCCCGGCGCTGCCTGAGGATGCGGGGACCGGCGGGCGATCCAACGGAAGGACTGGCCCGCCACCTTGGGGCGATGGGTTTTCTTATGGCGCATACTGGCTCGGCCCGCGGCCTGATCTTCCCGAAGGGCGAGGTTCCGCCTGATGCGGCCTCTGTGCTGGAGGCTGCCGGGGTTGTCGACATTCTGAAGTTCGGCAGCGATGATTGCTGAGTTCCCCGCGATGATGCTGGTGGCGCTTGCCCTTGACCGGCTGATCGGCTGGCCAGACTGGCTTTATGCGCGCATGGGCCATCCGGTGACATGGGCAGGACATCTGATCGCCTCACTCGACGAAAGACTCAACCGGGCTGCCGCGCCCGGAAAGCTGATGGGGGTGCTGGTCCTGATTATCTGCATCGCCGCAGCCCTTTTGCCCTCTGCCGTTGCGCAGGCCCTTTTGCCCTCTGCCGTTGCGCAGGCCCTTTTGCCCCGCAATATCACGGGTATTCTTGTGGGAGGTTGCCTCGCTTGGCCCCTGGTCGCGATGCGCTCCCTGCAGGACCACGTCGCGGCGGTTACAATGCCGCTGGTTGCGGGGGAACTGCCTGCCGCACGGCACGCCGTGTCGATGATCGTCGGACGCAATCCCGATGCTCTGGACGAGGCTGGCGTCGCCCGTGCCGCGCTCGAAAGTCTGGCCGAGAACAGCTCGGACGGCATTGTCGCACCGGTCTTCTGGGGCGCGGTGGCCGGGCTGCCGGGCATAGCAGTTTACAAGATGATCAACACGCTGGATTCGATGATCGGCCATCGCAGTCCGCGCTATCTGCAGTTCGGCTGGGCTTCGGCCCGACTGGACGACCTGGTCAACCTGATCCCTGCACGGGCTACCGGAGCGCTGTTCGCCTTGGCCTGTGGCAATCCCCTCCGCGCAGGCCGGGTCATGCTGCGTGACGCAAGCCGGCACCGTTCGCCGAATGCCGGCTGGCCCGAGGGAGCCATGGCGGGAGCACTGGGCATTCGGCTGTCCGGCCCCCGGATCTACGACGGCCATGTCGCCCCCGAGCCTTGGCTCAACGAGGGCGCGCCGGATCCCTCGCCTGCCTCGGTGACGCAGGGGCTCGGGCTCTACAGGCGGGCCATGCTTCTGCTGGCAGCTGGCCTGATGCTCTGGTCGCTGCTTCCCATCATCACCGGAGCATCCTGATGCGCGACCATGGCGGAAACCTTGACGAAGCACAGGCAAGATGGGGGCAGGGGGACTGGGTCGACCTTTCCACCGGTATCAACCGCCAGCCCTGCCCGGTGTCCCGAGTTTCCCCTGGGGTATGGACCAACCTGCCCACGGCAAGCGCGATGGCCGCCCTCATGGAGACCGCCGCCACGGCCTTCGGCACCGCCGCCTCGGGGCTGGCGATGGCAGGCGCGCAGGCGGCGATCCAGATGATCCCCTTGCTGGAAAGGCCCGGCCTCGCCCGCGTGCTCGCCCCGACCTATAACGAGCACGCGGCCTGCCTGCGGCAGGCGGGCTGGCACGTCGAGGAGGTGGCTCGGCTGGAAGACCTGTCCGGCGCCGATCTTGCCGTCGTCGTAAATCCCAACAACCCGGACGGACGGACCTGCCGCAAGGAGAGCCTCCTCACCCTGTCGGTCGGAAGGCTGGTCGTCGATGAAAGCTTCGTGGATCCGGTCCCGGCGGAAAGCCTTGTGGCCAAAGCTTCCGACCGTCTGCTGGTTCTGCGGTCGTTCGGCAAGTTCTGGGGGCTTGCCGGGCTGCGGCTTGGCTTTGTTTACGGGGGCGCAGATGTGATCCGGCGAATGTCCGCGCTCGCTGGCCCTTGGCCGGTCTCAGGTCCTGCGCTCGAAATCGGACGCATGGCGCTTGGTGACCGGGACTGGCGTGACAGGACTGTCAGGCGTCTTTCCGGTGAAGCCGAAAGGCTTGATAGCCTGGCTGCAAGCGCCGGTTGGATCCAGGCAGGCGGTACCCTTCTGTTCCGCCTCTATGACACCCCGGATGCGCAACAGGCGCAGGACGCGCTTGCCCGGCATCACATCTGGACGCGCCTCTTTCCCTATTCCGGCACATGGCTTCGCTTGGGGTTGCCGGGAAACGAAGGCGAATGGCAGCGGGTGGCAGCAGCTCTGGGCACCTGATGCCGATGACGCACCCCCGCCGAGCTTCAGCTTGCCAGCTTGGCCCGCATTCACTAGGGAGGCCAGGTCGGAAAGGGAATCCGCCGGGGCCTTGCGCCTCGAACCGGAACTGCCCCCGCAACTGTAGGCGGTGAGCCGCGCCCGAATATGCCACTGGTCCCCTCGGGGTCTGGGAAGGTCGGGCCGGTATTGACCCGTCAGTCAGGAGACCTGCCGACGCAGTTTGACCAATCCGAGCGGGTCGGCTCGGGAGGGATTGCGATCGGCGGCTTTTGTCGGTTTCCGTCTGCTCGTCCGGCTCGTTCATGATGTTGCGGAAGGACACATCATGTTGAAGCTGACAACGGCGCTGAGCGCCCTGCTGGGACTGGCGCCGATGGTGTTTGCCGGCACCGAATATCCGCTGACCTTAACAAGCTGCGGCCACGACGTCACGTTCGAGAAGGCGCCGGAAAGCGTCGTCAGCATCGGGCAAAGCACGACCGAGATCCTCTACATGCTCGGCCTTGCGGACAAGGTCGCGGGCACGGCGCTGTGGATCAATCCGGTGCTGCCCGAATTTGCCGAAGCGGATGCTCAAGTCGAGCGTTTGTCTGACAACGCCCCAAGCTTCGAAAGCGTGCTGGCCAAGAAACCGGCTCTGGTGGTGACCGCTTATGAATGGATGATCGGCCCGCAGGGTGCCGTCGGCACCCGTGAAATGTTCGCCGATGCCCAGGTCCCCAGCTGGGTCATGCCCACCGAATGTGTTGGCAAGGACAACACCCAAAGCATGGACGGCGCACGCACGGTCATGTTTGACACGGCTCTCCTGTATCAGGGGATCAACGAACTGGCAGCGATCTTCGACGTGCAGGAACGCGGTGCCGAGGTGATCGCCGATCTGAAGGCACGCGAACAAGCGGCCATCGAGAAAGTTCAGGCGCTGAACCTTCCCGAGGATGTGTCAGGTGTCTTCTGGTACTCATCTGCCGATATCGAGATCGATCCCTATGTGGCAGGCGTGAATGCCGCGCCGGGCTGGATGCTGTCCAAGCTTGGCATGAAGAACGTCATCACCTCGGAAGAGGAATGGCCAACCGTAGGCTGGGAAACGATCGCCAAGGCCAATCCGACCTTTATCGTCGCGGCGGAAATGAACCGTCGCCGCTTCCCTGCGGATGATATCACGGTCAAGCGGGACTTCCTGTCCAGCGATCCCGTCGCCCGCGAGATGGACGCGGTGAAGAATGACCGCATCCTGACGATCGAGGCCAATGCGATGGATCCCTCGGTCCGCTCGATCTATGCGCTTGAGGCATTGTCGAGCTCCTTGGCCAGTTTCGGGCTCACGCAATGACGCAGCGCGCCGTGGCCCGAAGCAGGGGCTGGTTCTGGCTGGCGCCAGCCGTGCTGGCTGCGGCGCTGCTCTTCGGCACCGTGGTGGGTGAGACGCGGATCCCGCTTGCCACCATCTTCGAGGTTCTGGCTACCAAGGCGGGTTTGGTGGAACGTACTCTTGATCCGGTCGATGCCAGCGTGATCTGGCATTATCGCATGTCGCGGACGGTCGTGGCAGCCTGTGGCGGCGCCAGCCTCGCGTTATCGGGCCTGATCCTCCAGGCGCTTCTGCGTAATCCCTTGGCCGAGCCTTATCTGCTGGGAATTTCGGCGGGAGCCTCGACCGGGGCGGTGACCGTGGCGGTCGCGGGCTTCGGTGCGGGGTTTTTAAGCATGTCTGCCGGAGCCTTTGCCGGGGCACTGTTTGCCTTCGGCCTGGTCACGTTACTCGCGCGAGCCGCGGGGAGTGGCGCTGGCGTCAGGAGTGCAGGGATCATCGTCCTGGCAGGCATTGCCGGCTCGCAAATGTTCAACGCGCTGACTGCATTGATCATCGCACAGTCCGCCAGTGCCGAACAGGCGCGCGGCATCATGTTTTGGCTTCTCGGAAATCTCTCGGGCGTGCGCTGGCCTGATACATGGATGACCTTGCCGATGGTGGCCCTCGGCCTCGGGGTGACGCTGTGGCACGTGCGGGCGCTTGACGCCTTTACCTTTGGTGCCGACAGTGCCGCGTCCCTAGGCACCGACGTTCGCCGAACGCAGGCCATTCTGATTGGAACGGCTGCCTTGGTCACGGCGATCATGGTCTCGATCGCCGGGGCCATTGGCTTCGTAGGACTCGTCGTGCCCCACGCAATGCGTTTTCTGGTCGGGGTCCGCCATGCCCGCCTAGTCCCGGCAACGGCTTTGGCGGGCGCGGTGTTTTTGGTCCTCTCGGATGTGGTCTCGCGCATCGTCATTCCAGGACAGGTCTTGCCCATCGGCGTCATCACCGCGCTTGTCGGCGCACCTGCCTTCGCCCTCGTGATGATCCGGGGCCGTCAGAGATGACGGACGCCCCCATTCTCGAAGTCATCGGCGCCAGCCGCACGGTCGGGGGGCGCGACATCGTCTCAAATGTCAGCCTACGCCTGCAGCCGGGCGAGACGCTGGGGCTGATCGGGCCGAACGGGTCGGGCAAGTCCACCCTGCTCAACATGATGGCGGGGTTGTTGCGACCTTGTCGGGGCGAGATCCGTCTTGCGGGCCAGCTGATGGCCGGGATGCGGCGGCGGCAGATCGCCCAGTCTCTTGCCCTTGTCGCACAGCAGGCCGAGACCAGTGATCGCATTTCGGTTCGCGACGCTGTGGAACTGGGCCGTACGCCTTGGCTCGGACCAATGCGACCCTGGAGTTCGGTAGATGATGATGCCGTTACTGCCGCATTGCAGATGGTGGGCATGGAGCAGATGGCCGGGCGTGACTGGTCCTCGTTGTCCGGGGGAGAGCGTCAGCGGGTCCACATCGCCCGCGCCTATGCGCAGGCACCGCAGATCTTGCTTCTGGACGAGCCGACGAACCACCTCGATATCCATCATCAGATTGCCATTCTCGATCTGATTGCCGCTCTCCCGCTCACCACCGTTCTTGCCCTGCACGACATGAACCATGCGTTGCGATGCAACCGCATCCTGGTGATGCAATCCGGCCGCTGTGCTGCCTTGGGCAAGCCGCGTGAGATCCTGACGCCCACGCTGATCCGCGACATCTTTGCCGTCGAGGCCGAGCTTATCACGCGTCCCAACGGCGGCCGCCCGGTCTTCGCCTTCCAACGCCTTTCCTGAAAGGACAACCCATGCTGCTTCGTGCCGCTCTTCTGGTCTGCCTCCTCCCGGTCTCTGCTTTCGCTGAGGTGCATGAGGTGAAGATGCTCAACCGCAACAACACAGGTCCGATGCCCTTTGAGCCGGATTATCTGGTGATCGCGCCTGGCGATACCGTGAAGTTTGTCGCCGCCGACCCCGGGCACAATGCGGCAACCATCGCAGAGATGATCCCCGACGGGGGTGAAAAGTTCATCGGGAAGATCAACGAGGAAATCCAAGTTACCTTGGACGCAGAGGGCATCTGGGGCATCAAATGCTCGCCGCATTACACCATGGGTATGGTGATGCTGATCCAAGTGGGCGATGTCCCTGCAGCCGAGGCTGAACTGCCCGACGATCTGCCGGCCGCAGCGCGGGATCGCATGGTAGAGATTCTTGCCCGTCGCCAAGCAAGCCGCTGAGCTTGGGCACCGACGCGTTCTGCCTCAGAGAAGCAGCAGCTCTCTGCCTGATCGGCTGTGCTAAAAATAGCAAGCAGGGACCTCAAGACAAGCTACCTGAGTCAGGGAACGGCCCAAGGAAAGAGCTGTGGCGGCTTCGGCAGAGAAGATATGTGCTTCTTGTCTATCCGTTGCGGCTATGAGCATTGCCGCGCAGGTAGGCACAACTGACTGCCGGCAATCTGTTCTGCGTGTTCCATAAAACCCGTTGCTGCCGATCTTCCTGCCTAGGCTTGTTCAGGATGCGGTCTACGGCAGCATCCGATCGCAGATCGCCTCGGCCGTCTCTGCCACGAGTGCGCGTGCCTCTTTTGCGGATAGACCTGCGATGTCGAAGAGCGCGATCATGGCCTCGGCCCCGGTGGCCATGCCAAGGGCGGCGGCAATGGAGCGGGCTTGTTCAGGACGGATGTCTGACCCGCTCTCCAGGGCGCGCAGGAAGGCCTGGAAACGGCGGGCGCCGCGGCGGGATGTTTTGCCGTCCCGCGCTTGCGCGCTCGCCTGCAGGTTCAGGCCGAGATAGGTGCGAAAGGCTGCTTCATTGGCCACGGCTAAATTAAAGAAGTAAAGGCTGATAGCAACCAGCCGATCACGCAGGGTGGCGGCATCTCCGATGATCTCTTCGTAAGGTGCCGCCTTCAGATGCAGGCCTGCCTCGGCCGCCAGCAGCGCGGGATCGGAGAAGTAGCGATAGGCCGAAGCCTTCGAGATGCCGGCTTCGCGGGCCGCTGCCGTGACCGTCAGAGCCTCGCCGCGCATCAGGAGCGCGCGGGCCGCGTCGAGCAGGGCCGCCCGTGTTTTCTTCTTCTGGTCTTCCCGTTGCGTCACGGCCACCTCATGAGACAATTGTCTTGCTAGAATCATCCTGCAGTTATAAGACCTCTGTCTCATGAATGGCAACCAACAGGAGAAACACGCCATGACCGCTCCGCGCAGCTATGACGCAATGGGCATGCTCTTCCGGTTTCATGCCTTCCCCGGCGAGACGATGGGCAAGTTTTGCCTCGTCGAGGCCGTGGTGCCGCCGGGCCTGGGTGCGCCGCCCAATCATCATGCGGGCGAGACAGAAGCCTTCTACGTGCTTGGCGGTGAGATCGCGTTCACGCTTGCCGGGGAAACGCAGCGGGTCCAGGGGGGCGGCTTTGTCTCGGTCCCCGACGGAGCGGTACATGCCTTTCAGGCCATAGGTTCCGAACCTGCGCGCCTCCTGATCATCAACGCGCCGGGCCACATGCACGAGGCGTTCTTCACCCGGACCGGCCGTCCGGTTGCTGATGCAACCGCTGCCCCGCAGCCTCTGGACGGACCGCCTGACGTGGCGCGCATTCTCTCCGTCGCGGCGGATGTGGGCATGGTCATCGTGCCGCCTGCGGATGCCGCGCACTGAACGGCTGCGGGGAGAAGGGCAGGGCCGGGAGTGGCTAGGGTTCGGATGGCGAGAAGGAGAGGCGGCTGGCGTGGCGAAAACGTTGCCCGCCCATGGGCAGTGGGATGGACCACGGACTGCCATCCGTCGCGGCCACAATCCTGGGCATTTGATGAGCCGCCTTTGACAATGTTCTGGCAGTGCGTTGACCGTAAGGCGCGCCCGGAGGAAAGTGGGGCTGTTCATATGCAGTTCGCGGGTGTCGGTCTGCTTTATGCCGCTCAGTTATCATGCTGGCTTCGAAGGATGAACCCTGCAAGCGTTCCGTGTGTCAGAACTCTTCCGGACCTCCAAGCTGCAATTGGATGCAACAGATCGTCAGGCCGCGCGACGAGACCGGGGCGTCCGACAGAGCATAGACGGCGGTCAGGTCGATGCGCCGTTCGTCACTGCTGTCGGCGCGTGATCCATGAAATCCCGTGCCCATTGGGTGCGGGCCCCGGAAAGGCGCGTTGCGATCTCGGACGCGGGGATGCCATGATCCACGGCATATTGGGCTAGGGCCAGGTAAGCCTCGTCCAGGGCGTCGCAGAACACGCTCTCACGGTCGAAGCCGCTAGCCCGGCCATAGCGATTGAAGATCTCGCCGCCGCCGCAGATCCGCTGCCAGTCGCAGTTCGCGCAACGGGCGGGGATGGTGTCGGCGCCCCGCACGATGTCCTGCCACAATGGAGAGGATACGAAGTCGCGCAGGCTGGTGTTCGCGACGGTCATGCCGGTTTCCTGGAACCGCAGATCCTGGCCCTTCAGGTTGTCGTCTGGCCCTAGTTCTCCGTCGCTTGTCACGGTGATGATGTTGTGGCGATTGCCAAGACGCATGTCGCGCCACGCCACCCCCTCGTCGGCGATCATGCCCGTCAACGGTTCGGACAGAATTCGCATGTGGACATCCGGTGTCGCCGGGTCCGTCCAATGCGCAACCAAACGGCGCATGAAGCTGCGCCATTTGGTCGCGTCGATCGGCATCGTGGTGTCGTGGCCTTCCCGCGGAAGCAGGAAGTCCAGCGACGCAAATCCCAGTTCGCCGATCAGGTGGTCAAAGATCGTTTCTGGCTCCTGATCGGGGTCGATCACGCAAAGGCAACCGGGCGCGGCGATCCGCCCCTCTCGTGCAGCCTGCTGGGCGATGCGCAACCCCTTGACCACGCGCGCATGGCTGCCGTTGCCCTTCTTGTCGATGCGGGCCTTGTCGTTGATTGCGGCGGGGCCGTCGAGGCTGATCCCGACGCTGACACCGTGCTTCTGGAACAGGTCGATCCAGTCGTCGTCGATCAGCATGCCGTTGGTCTGAACACCCAGGTACAGGCGGGTATGGTCGGGCAGCCCCTTGCGCAGCCGCGAGCACATCGCGTCAAAGGCAGGCTTCTTCATCAGCAGCGGCTCCCCGCCGTGAAGGCCCAAGAAGATGTCGTCCAGTTCCAGCTCTCGTGCACCCCGGGCAAGAAAGCGCGCCAGTGCCTCGATTGTTTCGGGCTTCATCACGGCCGAATGACGAAGCCAGGTGTCGTCGCCGCCGAAGAAGAAATAGCAGTATGTACAGGCAAGGTTGCAGCGTTCGGTGATCTTGGCGACGATGTCGATCGAGCGGTGCTGTCGAGGGCTGTTCATGGCGGTCCTCTGGAAGTTTGGCGGACTGCGCACCGCCCGAAGGCGATACGCGAGGGGCGCCCGAAGGCTGTCCCGTCAAGCGGCAGGGCGGTTTTTAAAGCGCCTGCTGCATCGGTCGCGTCTGGGATACGTGATTGCCTCCGCTGCCTTGCGAGGCATGGTTCGTGTTCGAACTGTGGCCGCAGCCGCAGTTTCGACCGCCCGACACCCGTTCCAGATGTTCGTCAAGCAGCGGGGTCAGGTTTTGGGGTGCAGCCTTTGAACCGATCCGGTCCCGAAGCCGCGACAAGGTCGTTTTCCGGTCCATGATCACTCCAACTTCTGGCAGGTGGTGTTGCTGTTGTGCGACGGCCCGCAGCTTCTGGAATCGTGGGAACAGCCGGGTCCGGGGTTGGCGCCGCCCGACACGAGGTCGAGATGCTCCTCCAGCAGCGTGGTCAGTGTCGCCCCGTTGTCGTTCGGGGTGATCCGCCTGGTGAACGTCATGTCTTCTTCTCCTTGCTGTTGGCCCGCCCTTTTTGGGGGCGGGAGGGTCATTCCGCAGCCGTGTCCATCGCCCATCCCCGGAGTTCGGCCAGGTTCACCACCCGGTCGGTGGCAGCCAGGGTAGAGGGACGGTGGGCAACAACGATGCGGGTCACGTCGAGCCGTCGAACGGCGGCGTTGATCGCCCGTTCGTTTTCCTCGTCGAGGTGGCTCGTAGCCTCGTCGAGGATCAGGATATCTGGTTTGCGGAACAGCGCCCGCGCCAGGAAAAGCCGTTGACGCTGGCCGCCCGACAGGGCGCTGCCCATGTCGCCGACCATGGTTTCATAGCCCATGGGAAGGGCCAGGATGTCGTCGTGGATCGACGCCATGCGGGCGGCGGCGATCACCGCGTCCCGACCGGCCTCGGGGTCGAATGCCGCGATGTTGTCATGGATCGACCCCGCGAATAGGCGGTCGTCCTGCAAGACGCAGCCGATCCGGTCGCGATAGGCCGCCCGGCCGAGCCGGTCCAGATCCGCGCCGTCCACCAGCACCTGACCCGAACTGGGCCGCGCCAGTCCCGCGACGATGGCCAGCAGGGTAGACTTGCCCGTCCCGGACGGCCCGGCAATGCCCACGCATTCGCCCGCCGCGATCCGCAGCGACAGGCCCGACAGCACGTCGGGGTCTTCAGGCGTATAGCGGAACGACACGTTCCGCAGTTCCAGCGCTGCGGGCCTTGCCGATGGGGCGTGCGCCGCCGGTGCGGATGCCAGCGGGGGTTCTTCGGTTTCGGCTAAGGCGATGTCCGCGATCCGCTCTCCATGCAGGGACAGCATCATGAACATGATCCCGGTGTCGATCAGCGCATTCACCCGGGTGGCGAACTGGTCCTTGTAGGCCAGAAAGGCCACCAGCATCCCGATGCTGAGATCCCCCGTCACGATGGCCCGCGCCCCGAAGAACAGCACCAGCAGCCGGTCAAGGCCGAACACGCCGGTGCCTGCCGCGGCAAAGACCGCATCCAGCTTCTCGACGCGCAGTTCGGCGTTGACGCGATCGACCAGGTGATTGATCCAAATGCCGCGGCGGCGCGGTTCCAGGTTCAGCGCCTTGACACTGGAGATGCCGCGCACCGACTCCATGAAATGCGTCGTTTCCCGGGCGCCGTGGACAATCGATTCCTCGACCATGGTGCGGTAGGGGCGATAGATGGCCAGGCGCAGCGCAGCATAGACGGCTAGGCTTGCAAGGGCGATCCAGATCAGCCATCCGCCGTAAAGCCACATCATCGCGACCAGCGTGACCGACATCACGCCGTCGATGATCGACTGGATGGCGCGGGTCGTCAGGGTCCGTTCCACAGCATCGATGGAGCCAAAGCGTGACACTACGTCGCCGATATGGCGCTTGGTGAAGAACGACAACGGCAAGCGCATCATCTGGTCGAACAGGCTGACCTTCCATTGCAGGGTCAGTCCCGTCCCGACCATCATCGTGGCCCAGGCCCGGGCAAGGCCTGCCGCAACCTGAAGCGCCAGCAGCAATCCCAGTGCGAGGATCACAACCGTCAGCAGGCTGACATCGGCGGTGACGACAACCTCATCCAGGATGAGCGCGACCCCGACGGGCAGGGCGATCACGGCAACCTCCAGCGCAAGCGAGATCGCCAAGATCTGCATGGCGGCTCGGCCGATGCCCGCTGTCCGCCGGATCATGTCGCGGACGGGAATGCGCAGCCGCTCGGTCCGCGGATGGAAACCTTCGCTGGGCCAGGCCTCCAAGGCGACGCCGGTGAATTTCTGAGACACCTCGGCCATGGGAATGGCGCGCCGCCCGATGGCAGGATCGTGGATCACCACCCCGCGGCGATGCACGCGCGCCAAGACCACGAAATGGTTGTGTTCCCAATGCAGCACGGCGGGCAGCCGCAGCGCCTTAAGGTCCTCTACCTCGATCCGCAAGGCCCGTGCGGCCAGATTCAGCGAAGCGCCAAGCGCAACGAGATCGCGCAGCGTCGCCCCCTTGATTGAGGACGGATGCCGCTGGCGCAGCGAAGCTAAGTCGATCACATGGCCCCAATGGCCCGCGATCATCGCCATGCATGCGGGTCCGCACTCGGCGGCCTCGGCCTGCAGGATAACCGGCGTGCGCGTCGCCATGCCTCCCGACAACCGCCGGAGAAGATCGGCGCTCATGTGCCGGTCCCTGACGCGGCGGCAAGCGTCCCGCGCAGGCTGAAGACCGGCTCCAGAATCCACTGGTAAAGTGGCCTGCGGTCGACAAGCACATGGGCCTCGACCTGCATACCGGGCTGAAGCGGCTCTTCGCGACCATAGGCAGACACGGCCTGCGCGTCGGGCTCAACCGTGACAAGGTAAAGCGGACCGGCGGCATTGGCCTTGTCCTGTGTGGTCTGGATATTGGAAAGATCCGACAGGTTCAGCGCGGCCCGAGAGATCACCGCCACCCGCCCCGGATGCTGTCCGAACTTCTGGTATGGAAACGCTTGATAGCGCAGCAGCACCGGGGAGCCCGTGCGCAGAAACCCGATAGCATCGCTGGTGACAAGCAGCTTGGCGACCAGAGGCCGGTCCGACGGCATCACCGTCAGCAGCGGATCGGCGGCGGCGACCGTCTGGCCCGGCTGCGCAAGGATCCCGGTAACGACGCCATCACGGGGTGCACGCACCGTGATCTCGCGCAGCGCCTCGGTTTCCGACAGTTCGCGTTCGACGTCCAGAATGGCGCGGCGGATTTCGGACAGCCGTTCGCCAGCAGCCAGATCGAAGCCATCGATCTCGTGGCCGAGCGAAGCGATCTGCGCCTCTAGTTGCAACCCCCCGCGCTTCAACGCAGCCAATCGCGCCCGCTCGGCGTTGCGCGACTGCAGCCGGGTTTCGACATCGCTGGCGCGGGCCAGTCCCCTGGAAAGCAGGTCCTGCTGCTGTTCAACGATGCGGTCCAGTTGCGCCAGATAATCCTCGATGGCGGCAACCTCGGCAATCAATGCCTCGGCCTCTTGACGAGCGGCGATGCGGTCGTCTGCCAGCCTGGCCTTCTCAAGGCGGTCGATCTGGGCCTGACGCTGCAGCTTTCCGGTCAACTCGTCATGCTGGCGGCGCAAAAGCCTGGACACGCTGTCTTGCGTGTTGCCCATCTGCGTCGTGCTGTCGATGCCGATCAGATACAGCACGTCGTCGCGCGACACCTCGTCGCCTTCCTGCACGCGCAGATCGACAATGCGGCCCGCTTGTGGCGCCGTCAGCCGGGACAGCCCGTCGATGGGCAGCAGCTGGCCGGCGATCTGGACCCTGCGGCTGTAATCGCCCAAGACCAGCAGGGCGGCGAGGCCGACCGTGAACAGCACCGAAAAGGCGGCAAACGCGGACACCGGCACCGCGTTCAGCACCATCGGCCGTCCCAGCCAGGCCAGCCTGCGCGCTTCGACGGATTCAGGACGGAACAGCGGGCGTTCCATCAGTCAGCCCGCACGGTTCCGCGCTGTGTCCCTCTGATCCCATGACCGCATCCCAGCGTCCTCCCACGCCTGACTGTCTGCTTCCCATGAGAGTGGGAGGCCGAACGCAGGGGGTCACTAGCAAGGATGCACTAGGCGGACGGGGTTGACGGCAGCTTTTCGCGCATCATCATCGGCCAAAGAGAACAAAAGGGCGACGGCGTGGCGGCATGGGCGACTACAGGATCATCATCGCCGACGACCATCCGCTGTTCCGCGAAGGCATTCGGCGGCTGGTGCAGAAGCGCTTTGGCCATGTCACCGCATGCGAGGCCGGGACGTGGAGCGAACTTCTGGAACAGGCGCGCTCCGGCCCCCCGCCATCGGCCTTCGTTCTGGATCTGATCTTTCCGGGGTTCCACCCCGAGCAGTCCATCCGCGAGTTGCGTACGGAGTTCAGGCTGGCGACGGTTATCGTGGTCTCGATGTTGACCGACGACAGGACGGTCGACCACGCCATGGCATCAGGGGCCGACGGTTTCATCGGCAAGGACGTTTCCCCAGAGGCCATTGGCGACGCCATCGAGGCTATCTGCAATGGCGAAACGGTTGTCACATTGCACGCCGAGCCGGGCCTGAACCGCGTGCCCGGACCATTGGACGCGCTGACTCCCAGACAGAGAGAGATCCTGAAGCTGATCCGGACGGGACGCTCGAACAAGGAAATCGCCCGCGAGCTTGACATCTCGCCCTTCACGGTCAGCATCCACGTGTCCGGCGTGCTTAAGGCGCTTGGTGTCAGTTCGCGCGCCGGAGCGGCCGCCCTAGCCGGAGAGGAAGGGCTTTGATCAGCCCGTCGTGGCAGGCCGGTCGGGTTTCGCGCCTGCGCGGGCCGCAAGCTGGGCCAGCCGCTGTGCCGCAACCGCCGCACGCAGCTCGGCCGGCCGCAACGGCTTCGACAGCACCGGGGTATCGTCCCCAAGCAGCGGATGGGGCGAGATGGCGTCGTGGCCAGTGATCAGGATCGCGGGAACATGTTCGGCCCGATCAGCGCGGACCTTAGCGATCACCTGACAGCCGTTGTCGCCCTCGCCCAAGTCGAAGTCCGCGATGATCAGGTCCGTCGGGCAATCATCCTGGGGCAATGTTCGTTCGGCCCTGACCTGGCATCCCCACTTCCGCAACAGCGCTGAGGTCGCGTGCAGAACCTCGGGATCGTCTTCGATTAGCAGCACCCTGAGCCCGTCCAGCGGCGTCGGGTGTCGCCGCGTGCGATCGGACGCAATCGGTTCCCGCGGTGCTACTTGCAAGCCGTCGATGCTCAGGGTCGAACCCAGGCCCTGCCGCGAACGCGCCGTGACGACAAGCTGCAGCAGCGCGGCCATCCGCCGGACGATGGAAAGGCCAAGGCCCACGCCAGACACATCGCACCCTTCGCGGGTGACACGGTGGAACTCGTCGAAGATGCGTTCCAGATGATCGGCGGGGATGCCGGGACCGCGATCGTGGACCTCGATGGCGATTCTGCCGTTCCTACGCCGGCAGCCGATCAGCACCGGACCGCCGGGGGCATGTTTCACCGCGTTCGTGAGGAGGTTCTGCACCATCGTGTTCAGCAGGGCGGGATCGCTGAAAACGTGCTGCCGGCAGTCGACCACCCGCAGGTCCACTTGGGCCCATCGCGCGGCCTGGCTGTTCTGCGCGGCAAGGTCGCTCAGCAGATCGTGCAGGGACACGACCTCCTGCCGGGGGATGACACGCCCGCTGTCCAAGGTGGACAGGTCCAGAAGGGACCGGAAAAGGCGCGAGATGCTGTCCAGAGACCGTTCGATCCGGCCGACCATCACCTGTTCGTCCGGCCCCAAAGAGGCGGCGCGCAGGCAGTTGGTGAAAAGGCCGATGGCATGGATCGGCTGGCGCAGGTCATGGCTTGCCTGCGCCAGAACCTGCGATTTCGCTCGGTTCGCCGCCATGGCCTCCTCATGGGCCAGCCGAGTGCGTTTCAGCAGGATGCTTGCATAGACAGGCACCATGAGAACGCTGATCGCCAGCATCGCCACCAGATAGGAGTTCGCGCGCCAGAAATCGGAAAAAGAAGCTGTCGCCGTGATGCTGGTAAGCGAGGCAACCGTTCCGGCGAACAGATAGCCCGTGCCGTACCGCATGCCATAGCCGACGGTGATCCAGATCAGCGTGGCCGAGATAGGCAGCATTACCTCGTCACCCAACAGCAGCACCAGCGTGATGCTGCTGTAATCCAGCAGCATGGCGATGACACGGCGCCCGTGGTGCACACGACGCCATCGATTGATTGCTATAAGCAGTGCAACGGCGACGATGAAGAAGACACAGATATAGGGCAGCAGGACTAGGACGGTCTGGGACGTCAGCAAGCCTAGCCCGATCGTTGCAAGAATATAGACCGCCGCAGCGCCCGCAATGCAAAGTCGGACGATCGCCTGGGACCGCTCGGACTTCCAAATGCTCTCGACATCCTGATCCATCGATGAAGACCCTGGTCGCAGCCCAGGCCCGCAGGTCCGCGGGCGTGAAGTTTCCGCTGACGTCGCAACGCCAGCTGAATGTTCTGAGGAGTAAGGCACAAGTCGGCACCGCAAGGCCAGCGTGGCATGCGCGATCGCCGTGGCAGCCGCGCAGCTAAGGTCGGAACGGGCGGCTAAGGGTTTGAGCATGGGGTGCCTGGCCCCATGTGCGTCGGCGAGGCAGGCGCTAGTCAAGGTCGGTCTGCAGGCCGTTCCAGGTCGCCCACAACGAAGGGCCATGCTGCCCCTGGCCGCGGCAAAAAGAATATCCAGATGCATGTACCAGTCTGCGGCAACCTTTGTCAGCGTGTCGCGGCCGGCCAAGCCGGTTTGGGTCAGAGGCACTGTTGCAAACCGCTGTAGCAGGTGCAGTCAGCGACTGACTTTGTTCGTCAGCTTGACGATGACGCGGCCGTTCTCCCGGCTATGATGAGTTCAAGCCGCTCGGTGTCCGGGAGAAGTTCGTCAAGGTCAAAAGGGCTCCGGAAGAAGTTGTGGTCATCAATTGCCAGCTTTGGATGTCTCTGCCTGTAAAGGCAGGATATAGACATCGTGATAATCGTCTGCCGTTGGCATAATTGCCAACTCAAACTGCAGCGCAATGCTTCAGCGGCGACACCGGGAACTTGAAGCAATCAGGCGGCAGTGATTGCTTGTCCTGTTGTCGACGTACGGGAGTTGTGTTCGGCAGACCTGGCGACAACTTGATGCAGACTGGCTAGCCATCAGCAACTGACCGATGCCGTATCTCGTTTAGCCCTTGTTGCCATACAAGGAGCACTGAATGTTGAAGCCTCTCGCCGCCGCCCTTCTACTTGCAAGTCCTGCTTTTGGGTCGAGCGAGGATGCTTGGTCTGATTTCGCCACAGAGGTTGAGCGCGCGTGTTTGGCCGCCACAAAAGGCTCAATTGCGGAAGGGTCAGCGGCTGTCGATCCCTTCGGCAGCGAAAGCTACGGGCTGGCTATCGTCAGCGGGGTGACATCAGATGATGCCGCTGTGAGCATGATTTGCATTGTTGACAAGGAAAGCCGCGAGGTTGAAATCGGCGGCGAGCTGGAAATCACAGTTATGGAACCCGGGCTGCAGCCTTTAACTGCTGACGACGTAGAGGGCGCCGGCTTAACAGGCGAGCTCTTCTGCAGCTTCGAGGCGAATGGTCAGCCCCTTTTGCTTGCAGCGGGGAATGTGGCCTCCGATCAGGCGGTGGAAGCGACTATCAGGCTCTCCAACAGACTGTTGAGCCTGAGCGCCGACGGCGGGTACGACGCAATGACCCCAGGCACCGTGTTCACCGGCTCGGAAGTTTTGGCAGAAGTAGCGGTCACCAGCGAAGCGACTGAGAGCGGAGAGTCTGCCGCTTATCCTGCCAAGCTGACCGTGCAGCCCGAAGGTGGCGACAAGGTGGTCGCTGACGGGCTTTGGCGCTGTGGTCCATAACACCCGTTGATAGTCGTCAAATGCCTATTGGCAACCATCTTGGGATGCGGGGACGGGCCCGAATGGACCCGTTGTCTTTTTCGGCTTGCCCCACCGCATGCAAGAGCAAGCCATCTCTGCGGTTAAGAGTTGACGCTGTCCTTTAGAGCCTTGGCTACTGTGAACTTCACCACGCGATCTGCAGGCTTTGTCATGGCCTCGCCTGTTGACGGATTGCGGACCTGTCGTTCGGGACGATCCCGACAGGCGAGCTTGCCCAAGCCAGGAAGGGTGAGGGCGCCGCCCTCGGCCACGATCGAAGTCGCAACTTCGGAGAGCGCCTCAAGGACAGAAGAGACATCCTTTTTCTCAATGCCTGACTTTTCGGCCAGAGTGGCAAGCAGCTCAGTCTTGGTCATCGGCTTCATCGTTCTTTCCTTGTCATGTGAACATCTGGGATAGGGGTAGCCAGTGTCGGCCAGTTTTGCCACCTGAATGCGATTGGGCCAAGGTCCGGGGAGACCCGTGGGATATGCTTATTGAAAGACGAGATTGAGGCGTCGGAAAGCGACGACGGTTGCAGGTGCAAGTGCAGCACAATCTGCCGGCAAACGACGTCCTAGCCCCTGCTGCGGGCGGCGCCTGTAACGAGGCTCAAAGCCAGGGCACCTGATGGGAGCGGGCGGTGTGGAATTGTCCCCCAGTGGCGGACTTCACCGCCACGCTCCCCCTGGGCAACTGCGACCGATATCGTCGCCTTGTGGACATCCAGCCCGATGAACATGCTACTCTGCATCTGGTCTCTCCCCCATTCTTGAGGCTCGGCACCAGCCAATCTGGTGCAACCCTCGAACGGAGAATGCCGCGGGAGAGGCCACCGACCCAGTCAGCTTGTCTTATTCAGGGGCTGGCTCCTGAAGGTATACAGGAGCCACTGCCCGCCACGCCATTTATGGCGGGCAGTGGCGGCGGTTGGATCGTCATCTGCTGGGTCAGCAGGGACCGTTTGTGAGTTTGATCAACCGCCGTCTTCACCAGGGGCCTGAACGGATACGCGTGTTTGCGCTACGCATGACAAGCATAGGACATGGCGAAGATGACTGAACATACCATCGGCATCGACATCTCGAAAACCCATCTCGACGCCTTCCGTCTGGAAGACCAGGCGGCGCGGCAGTTCGAGAACGCGCCCCGGGGCTTCCGGGCCTTGATCCGCTGGCTCGGTCAGACGCCGGTCGCCCGCATCGTCTTCGAACCGACAGGGCCTTATCATCGGGCCTTTGAGGCGGCGCTGTCGGGCAAGCTGCCGCTGGTCAAGGTCAATCCGCTGCAGGCCCGTCGCTTTGCCGAGGCATGCGGGACGCGGGCCAAGACCGATGCCGTCGATGCACGCCTCCTGGCCCGGATGGGGGCCGCCCTGAAGCTGGAACCGGATGCGCCCGATGCGGAGAACCTGCTTGTGCTCAAAGACTTGCAGGTGGCACGGACAGCACTGGTCAAGGAGCGAACCCGCCTGCGCAACCGCAGCCATGTGCAAGTAAATTCGGTCCTGAAACGCCAGATCAAGGCGCGCCTGACCCTCGTCGAGCGTCAGCTCGCCGAGCTCGATGCCGAGATTGCACGCCATATCGCCTGCGACAAAGCCCTGGAGCGCAAGCGCGAGATCCTGTGCTCGATCCCCGGCCTCGGTCCCATCGCAGCCGCGCTGATCCTCACCTTCCTGCCCGAAATCGGCACCCTCGACAGAAAGCAGGCCGGAAGTCTCGCCGGCCTTGTCCCGCACAGCCGCGAGTCCGGTCAGTGGAAGGGGAAGTCATTCATCAGCGGCGGGCGAAAGCCCCTGCGTGACGCGCTCTACATGCCTGCCCTCGTGGCCATACGCTTCAAACCTGATCTCAAGGCAAAATACCACGCCCTACGCGCGGCGGGAAAGCCCGCCAAGGTTGCCATCGTCACGCTCATTCGCAAGCTCATCGAAATGGCCAACGCTCCCGTCAAAGCCGATCGCCACTGGGTCTATAAACCTACTTGACCAAGACGGATACTCACAGCCGATCATGGGGTCTAATTATTAGGAAGGAACCCAACCATGAGCATATTTCGTGCGGTCGTGATTGAGAAGAACGACACGGGCCAAACCGTCACGCTGAAAGATTTCAGCGAAGCCGACCTGATGGAGGGTGATGTCACTCTCCGAGTGACGCATTCGACGGTAAACTACAAGGACGGCCTTGCCTTGACCGGAAGGAGCCCGGTCGTGCGACGCTTTCCCATGATCCCCGGCATCGACTGCGCCGGGGTGGTCGAGATATCCAGCAATCCCGACTTCCGGGCCGGAGATCGCGTTATCCTCAACGGTTGGGGCACGGGGGAAACGCATCTGGGCGCCTATGCGGAAAAGAGCCGAGTGAAAGGCGATTGGCTGGTGCCGCTACCGGACGGCCTGACGCCTGCCGAAGCGATGGCGATCGGCACCGCGGGCTATACCGCCATGCTCAGCGTGCTTGCCCTTGAGAAACATGGACTGAAGCCGACTGACGGGCCTGTCGTCGTCACAGGTGCGGCCGGTGGCGTCGGCTCGGTCGCGATTGTCCTGCTCGCCAAGGCTGGATGGCACGTCATCGCGTCGACGGGCCGGGCCAAAGAGGCGGACTATCTCAAAAGCCTCGGCGCGACCGAGATCATCGATCGCAACGAACTCTCTGGCGCCGGGCGGCCACTGGGCAAGGAGCGCTGGATCGCCGGCGTCGATTGTGTGGGATCGCATACTCTGGCCAATGTCCTGTCGATGACCAGATATGGCGGTGCCGTCACCGCATGCGGCCTCGCGCAGGGGATGGATCTCCCTGCCTCGGTGGCGCCCTTCATCCTGCGCGGTGTCTCGCTGCTCGGCATCGATTCCGTGATGTGCCCGAAGCCGCGTCGCGTTGAAGCCTGGGCACGCCTTGCGACCGACCTCGATCGCGGCAAACTTGCCGGGATCACCTCGACCATCCCTCTGGAAGATACCATCGCGGCCGGAGCCGACATTCTCGCGGGGAAGGTGCGCGGGCGTCTGGTCGTTGAGATCGATCGGAACTGATCAGATGGGGATGGAGCGGCGCCGGAGCGCGCCGCTCAGATCAGGTCGCGCAGTTCCTTCAGGAGGGCCGCGATATTCTCCTCGTGGCGCTTGTAATAGGTCGTAAGGCTACGCCGAGGACCGTCTTGCCTCAGCACCTGCTCTCGTCGGCCATGATGCGTTCGATGACGTCGGGCTCGCATTGCTCGTCACGCAGGAACTCGCGGACCCCGCCCTCCCAGGTGCGGATGTCTGCGATAAGCTCCTGCAGGCATTCGATGCCGCGGTCTGTGAAGGCCTTGATCCCTTCCTTGGTACCGTTGTCGACCCAGATCATCTCGCCGTAGTCGATGTTGTCGGAATTGGCGCTGACAATCTCGATGAGCTCGGGGTTCTCGCCGATCCTCCTGGCGACTTCATCGAGAGCAAGGAGATGCGTGACGCGGGCCATCAGGCGGCCTCGGCTGACCGGCCTTCCGGCTGGTTCCAGTTCCATGGAAGCAATTCAGGCAGCCGCGAGACCGGCAGGTCGGCGATGCGAGCGATGACATCGGCAAGCCAGGCCTGCGGGTCGATGCCGTTCAGCTTCGCCGAGCCGATCAGCGTGTACATGGCGGCGGCGCGGGGGGCACCCCCCGCCGGGCCCCCCAAGAGGCCAGATATAAAGGCGAGAGCCCCCCCACCCAGTGTAAGAACCGCGCAATTGTTGCTGAGGCAAACCCGGCCGTCCTGAAGAAATCGGGTGAACCCGGGCCAGTGCGCAGTCGACAGAAGGTAATCGATCGCTTTGGCGACTTTGGCATGTTTCGAGAGCCGCGCCCGTTCGGACCGCAGCCATGCTTCCAGTTCGCCCACCAGTGGCGCCGACAGACGCTGGCGCGCCTCCAGACGGGCAGCGGCATCAAGGCCGCTGATCTCGCGCTCGATTTCGAACAGCCTGTCGATCCGCTTCACCGCTTCAAAGGCGATCGGCGAGATGTCTTCAGGCGACTTGCCTTTGCGGATGTTGCCCTCGACATCGGCAAGCTCGAAGAACTTGCGGCGCGCATGCGACCAGCATAGCGCGGGCAGAACAGGGCCCGGCTTGCGATTACCCTGGTAGAGCTGGTTGTATCCGGCATAGGCGTCGGCCTGCAGGATGCCTTGCCAGCCCTTCAAATGCCCAAGTGGATGTTCGCCCGCTCGATCGCAGGAGAACTTGAAGACAACGGCCGGCGGGGCGGTCCCGGAGAAGGGGCGGTCATCGCGAACATAGGTCCAGAGCCGCGCGGTCTTTGTTCCGCCGCGGGCAAGAAGCGGTACCGTTGTATCATCTCCATGAAGGCGTTCGGCGGCCAGGACATGCGCCTCGATCAGTGCCTGCAAAGGTTCCAGCAATGCGGTCACGGCGCCGACCTGGTCGGCCAGCGTCGAGAGGCTTAGCTCCACGCCTTCCCGGGCATACCGCTCGGCCTGACGGTTCAGGGGCTGATGCTGGCCGTACTTTTCGAAGATGATCATTGCCAGAAGGCTGGGTCCGGCCCATCCCCGCGGAACGGGGTGGAACGGCGCCGGGGGCTGGCTGATCTTCTCACAAGCCCGACATGTGAACTTCTCGCGGACCGTCTGGATCACCTTCCATTGCCGAAGGATGACCTCCAGCGTCTCGGTGATGTCCTCGCCCATCTTCACGATGCGACCGGAACCACAGCAGCTGCAGGCGGTCGGCGCCTCGATCACTACCCGTTCGCGCGACAGGTGGTCGGGGAAGGGTTTTTTCACCGGCTTGCGTCGCTCAAAGCCCGCGACCTGTGTCTGCCCCACTGCTGTTCGGCCCGGGCCTTGTCCTCTGCGGCGTTGGCCACCAGCTCCTCGAGCTGCAGTTCCAGCTGGTCGATGAGCCGGGCAGTGCGTTCCGCGCTCCGGCCGTACTTGTCGCGGCGGAGCAGCGCGATCTCGAGCTTGAGCCCCGCGATCATCGCTTCCGAGGTCGAGACCACCGCACGGGCCTGTGCGAGATCAGCCTCGGCAGCTGCAGCGCGCCCCTCGGCAGCGGCGAGCGCGGCGCGCAGTTGTTCGAGCTCGGAGGCGGTCCCAGACATGGCAGGACCTTACCACGCCGACGGGGGCAGGCCTACGCAAAAACTGCAAATAAAACTGTATTATCCTGCCTTTGCGGGTCTTTGTGTCCAACGTGGATTTCGCCAGTCAATGCCTTCGAGAAGATAGGCGAGCTGCGCCGCTGATACCTGAACCGCTTCGCCCGATCCGCTCGATGGCCAGATAAACTTCCCTGCCTCGAGCCGCTTCATATAGAGCGACATTCCGACGCCGTCATGCCATATCAATTTCACCAGATCGCCACGGCGCCCTCGGAAGCAGAATATCTCGCCCGCATGCGGATCCCGCCCGAGCCCTTGCTGAACCTGCAGCGCCAGCGTGTTCATGCCTCGCCGCATGTCGGTGACGCCGCCCGCGATCCAGACAGTCACTCCCGCCGGAAACGCGATCATCGGCCATCTACCACGGAAAGGAGCCGGGCCAGCGCCTCCGGGTCCACGTTGGCCGGCACAACAAGCTGGCGTCCATTCCTCAGGGCAATCTCTACCCGGGCTTCCGGGTTCGGGGGCACAGGCCTTGGGGACATCGTGCCTGGCAACTCGGCAGAAACCGTCAGTGGCATAAAGGAGGGCAAACGGTCGCCACCAAGCTCCCCGGTGCGGTATTGTCGGCGCCAGACCGTGAGCAGAGACCGCGAAATGCCATGCCGTCTTGCCGTGGCACTCACCTGCCGCTTTCCGGTCAAACTCTCCTCGACGATCCGGACCTTGTCCGCATCGCTCCAATGTCGCCGGCGGACACCGTCCGCCGCGGACAAAACTTCAATCGGGGGTTCGAATTTAAGGTCGCGCATAAGGTCGGAGCTATCACTCAAGCGCCAAACCCGTCAGGCGGCCTTCACCGGAGGAATACAATAGGTCCAGGGTCCGATGCGCTGCGAGGTCACCAGCTTGGCGCGCTGCAAAGCGGTCAGGTACAGAGAAACGGTGGACTGGGACAGGCCAGCCTGTTCCTGAATGATGCTCACGCAGACGCCAACCTGCTCAGGATCAACGTCCTGTTCAGGGTAACTTTTTCGCGGGTCCTTGAGCTTCGCCAGGATTGCGAGCCGGGCGGGATTGTCCAAGGCCTTGAGACCGAAGCCTTTTGTTTGGACCAAGTCAGCCGACGATATCCTCACCCGTGAACGACGCGCGCTCGATGCACTCGATGGTATCTGCGGGAACAGGTAGCAAGCGTAAGATTCAGTACACTAGGTGCGTGCAGGTCCACCACAGGAAGGGTGATCGCGATCGCGAACACTGCATCGCTGACCGCCTCCAGCCGATCCGGTTTGCGCTCGGTGCCTTCAAGAGAGAATATCGCCATCTGACGCTAAAGCATCTCGAGTGGACGGCGGTCGCGAGGCCTGGGAAATGCCGCGTCGAGCGTCGCAATTTGGGCATCGGAAAGAACGATATCGGCGGCCGCGCGGTTCTCCCGCACATGTGCGACTGAACTCGCTTTCGGGATGGCAATGAGGCCATCGTGCCGCAATGTCCAGGAAAGTGCGACCTGCACAGGGGTTGCACCAATCTCGGCTGCAATTTTGTCGAGAGCAGGGTGCGTAGAAAGTCGTCCCTGCTCGACCGGACTATACGCCATAACCGGCACTTTGTGCTCGGCGAGCCAAGGCAAAAGGTCCAGTTCGGGGCCCCGACGGACCAGATTGTAAAGGATCTGATCGGTCACGCAGCCAACCCCGCCGGCAGCGACAAGCTCGTCCATATCATCGGTATCGAGGTTGCTGACACCCCAGTGCCGAATTTTTCCCGCCAATTTCAGCGTCTCCAATGCCTCCACTGTTTCAGTGAGCGGCACCGATCCCCGCCAGTGGAGAAGGTAGAGGTCGAGCCGATCGGTGCCGAGCCGCTTCAGGCTCGCCTCGCACGCACCGGCAAGGCGGGAGCGCGATGCATTCTGCGGATATGCCTTGCTGACGAGGAACAATTGGTCGCGAAAGCTGCCCAGCGCCTCGCATATCAGCGTTTCCGCCGCACCGTCGCCGTACATTTCGGCGGTGTCGATGAGCGTCAGGCCCAACTCGACACCGGCGCGTAGCGCTGCGATTTCATCGGATCGCCGCTCGGCACGTTCGCCCATCTTCCAGGTGCCTTGACCCATTGAAGGAACGACTTCCCCGCCTGGCAGCGTCACGCGTTTCATGTGCTTTCGTCCTATCAGATGTGTTCGGCTATTCGTTCGGAGGGAAGCGGATAGGTAGATCCCCGCCACGCACAAATAAATATCTATACTTGGTATTACAACTTTCCGCGGCTGTTCGAAAATCCTGTCGAACGCTGCGGTCTCCCGGAATGGGATGATGATTTGGGCACGCGGACTTCGGTCGGAGTGGGCTTTGCTGCAGGTCGACACAGGTTTGTTGCAAGAACACCGAGGACGAGCTCGCTTCCACCATCACACCGCTGCCGGCCATCGATCGAGTGCCATTTTGGCGATGGAGAGCAGTTCGTTGATCGTAGCGCCATCGCGCGCCTGAACGGACATGCCTTCCATGACCGTATTGATGAATTTGCCCAGGACGGCCGGATCGGCATTGGCCGCAAGCTCGCCCTGGGCGGCGCCGCGTTGCAGACGCTCGATCAGGAGCGCCTCCGCTGCGATACGTTTGTCGCGCAGCAGGCATTCGACGGCGGCGGACGCCGGCGACACGGCTGCCGCTGCCGAATACATGAAGCAGCCGGCCGGCGTTCCCGGTTCCGAGAAAGATGACGCCGCTCGTTCCAGCAGGCCTTTGACGGCCTCGAAGGTGGACAACGCCGGATCGTTGATGGGTGCGTAGAGGTGTACGCTGAACGTCGCGGCATAGCGCTCGATCGCCGCCGCGAACAGCCCCGCCTTGTTGTCAAACGCTCCATAGAGACTGGCGGCGGCGACACCAGTCTCGGCCACCAGATCGGCCATCGAAGTCGCCTCGTAGCCGCGCTGCCAGAATAGCCGCACCGCCTTGTCGAGCGCAGCGTCAGTGTTGAACACGCGAGGGCGACCTGCGCCCCGACGGGCTTTCGTGTCTGTCATGTCTGCTGCCCGATATGGAATGATCGATAAATAATATCTTGAAGCAGGTGGCTCATACCGATACAGAACGATCATTCAATAATCAAGGAGTGTCCCATGAGCCGCATCGTTCGTATCCACGAATATGGCGACGCCAGCGTCCTCAAGATTGAAGATGTGGCCGTGCCCGCGCCCGCGGCCGACGAAGTGCAGATCGCGGTCAAGGCGATAGGTATAAACCGCGCCGAAGTGATGTTCCGCAACCACGCCTACCTTCAGGAAGCCGAGTTCCCGAGCCGCCTCGGCTACGAGGCCGCCGGCACCGTCGTTACGGTTGGCGCGGACGTGACCGGGTTTGCGGAAGGCGAAGCCGTCAGCGTCATCCCCCCGCTCGATATCGCGCGCTGGGGCACCTATGGCGAGATCGCCAACGTGCCCGCCCGCCTTGTCGTCAAGCATCCGGCGGCGTTGTCGTTCGAGGAAGCGGCGGCCGTGTGGATGCAATATGTCACCGCTTGGGGCGCGCTGGTGGAGCAGGCGAAGCTCGGCGAGGGCGATTTCGTCATCGTCACCGCTGCTTCCAGCAGCGTCGGCCTTGCTGCCTTCCAGATTGCGCGGATGGTCGGCGCGACGGTGATCGCGACGACGCGGACCAGCGCCAAGCGCCAGGCCCTCCTTGATGCCGGTGCACATCATGTCGTCGCGACCGAGGAAGAAGATCTGGTCGCAAAGGTGATGGAGATTACCGATGGTGCAGGTGCGCGCGTGGTGCTCGATCCGGTCGGAGGCCCGTCGTTCGAGCCGCTGACCGCGAGCATGGCGCGCGGTGGCATCCTGCTCGAATATGGCGCGCTCAGCGGCGAGCCGACGCCGTTCCCGTTGTTCTCCGTTCTGGGCAAGAGCCTCACGATCAAGGGTTATCTCTACAGCGAGATCGTCTCGGACGATGCCGCCCTTGATCGTGCCAAGGCGTTCATCGTGGCGGGGCTGGAATCTGGCGCGCTCAAGCCGCGGATCGCGCGCACTTTCCCGCTCGACGCCATCCAGGACGCGCACCGCTTCCTCGAATCGAACGACCAGATCGGCAAGGTGGTCGTTACGGTCTGACCGGCAAACCTGGGGGAGCGAGCGATTGCTCCCCTCCTCCCTCCCGGACACAGGATCGGACCCTCAGCGCCCATGCCCTCGTTGCATGTGGCGCAGGCTTGAGAGCATGATCGCTTCTCACCGCGTGCCAGACCTGTCTCAGCGCAACATGGGGCTATGGCCCTTGCATGTATTGGCCCGGAAATACATTCATCCGTTACCCCGACCGTGATGAAACAGCGGCCGCACGGGCGGATATGTCAGGAAGACTGAATTGAAGAGCAAGGATATACACGCGGCGACGGCGGCCACCGATCATGGGCTTGCGGGGCCGCCCGCGTGCGTGCAGGTCCGCGGCGCGCGCCAGAACAACCTCAAGAATGTTGACGTCGATGTACCGCGCGACGCCTTCGTGGTGTTCACAGGGATATCGGGCTCGGGCAAGTCATCGCTCGCGTTCGGCACCCTTTATGCCGAAGCGCAGCGGCGTTATCTGGAATCGGTTGCGCCCTATGCCCGTCGCCTGATCGACCAGGCGGGCGTGCCGGAGGTCGACGCGATTGACGGATTGCCGCCTGCGGTCGCGTTGCAGCAGCAGCGCGGCTCGGCCAACGCGCGATCCTCGGTCGGCAGCGTGACGACGCTCTCCAGCCTGGTGCGGATGCTCTATTCGCGCGTCGGCGAATATCCGCGCCATCAGCCCATGCTCTATGCGGAGGATTTCTCCCCCAACACGGTCGCAGGGGCCTGCGCGACTTGCCACGGCATCGGCCGCGTATATGACGCGACCGAAGAAACGATGGTGCCTGACGACAGCCTCACCATTCGCGACCGGGCGATCGCCGCCTGGCCGACCGCCTGGCATGGCCAGAACCTGCGCGACATCCTCGTTTCGCTCGGCTATGACGTCGATACACCATGGCGCGACCTGCCGAAAAAGGATCGCGACTGGATCCTCTTCACTGACGAGGCGCCGACGGTGCCGGTTTATGCGGGCCTGACGCCCGAACAGACCCGGACGGCCCTCAAGCGCCGCATGGAGCCGAGCTACCAGGGCACCTTCACCGGCGCGCGCCGCTATGTGCTGGAAACCTTCGCCAACACAAAGAGCGCGCTGATGAAGAAGCGCGTCTCGCAATATATTATCGGCCGCGATTGCCCGACCTGTGACGGCAAGCGCCTGAAGCGCGAAGCCCTGTCGGTCAAATTCGCCGGCCTCGACATTGCCGAGTTCGGCGACCTGACGGTGCTCAAGCTGAAGGACTTGCTCACGCCCCTCGCGCGGGGCGAATATGGGGCGGTCTCCGCCCCCTCAAAGGGCCATGTTCTGGAAAAAGCAGCGCGCGATGCAGCGGTCGAACAACGGGTTGCGGCGGGCGGCTCTGCGCACAAGAGCGCGCCCGACGTGCGCCGCACGCCAAATCTCTCCGACGAAAAGCGGATCGCCGCCCAACGCCTTGCCTGCGAATTGATCGAGCGGCTCGAGCCGCTGATCGATCTTGGCCTTGGCTACATATCGCTCGATCGCAGCACGCCGACGCTCTCCTCCGGAGAGCTGCAGCGCTTGCGCCTTGCCACCCAATTGTCGTCACAGCTTTTCGGCGTGGTCTATGTGCTTGACGAGCCTTCGGCAGGGTTGCACCCGGCAGATGGGGAAGCCTTGCTCACTATCCTCGAGCGTCTCAAGGCGGCGGGCAACTCCCTGTTCGTCGTCGAACATGATCTCGACGTGATCCGTCACGCCGAATGGCTCGTCGATGTTGGGCCAGGAGCCGGGGAAAAGGGCGGAGAAGTCCTCTACAGCGGGCCGATAGAGGGGCTTGCCGACGTCGAGACTTCGATCACCCGCCGCTACCTGTTCGCAGAGCCGCTCCGCAGTGAGCGCACACCGCGCGATCCCAAGGCATGGCTACGCCTGGAAGGGATCAGGCGTAACAATCTTCAAGGTCTCGACGTCGAATTCCCCATCGGCTGCTTCACCGCTGTCACCGGCGTTTCGGGATCGGGCAAATCCAGTCTCGTCAGTCAGGCGCTGCCCGAGCTCGTCACGGAACAGCTCGGCGGCTCCCCCGTGGCCGCGGAGGAGGATATCGATCCGCTGCTCGATGTTGCTCAGAACGATACTGAAGGACGCATTGTCGCAGGCATGGAGCACGTTCGCAGGCTGGTGCGGGTCGATCAGAAACCGATCGGACGCACGCCGCGCTCGAACCTAGCTACCTACAGCGGCATGTTCGACCATGTGCGAAGGATCTTCGCTGATACGCCGCTCGCCCGCCGGCGGCGCTACAGCCCGGGAAGGTTCTCGTTCAACGTCGCGCAAGGCCGCTGCCCTGTGTGCGAGGGCGAGGGATACGTCATGGTGGAGCTGCTGTTCCTGCCAAGCGTTTTTGCGCCGTGCTCGACCTGTCATGGCTCTCGCTACAATCCGCAAACGCTCGAAGTCGAATGGAACGGGCGCAATATCGCCCAGGTGCTCGAACTGACGGTGGACGATGCGTGCGATTTCTTCGCTGGCGAGGCGTCTGTGATGCGCTCCCTGGACGTGCTGCGGGAGATCGGTCTTGGCTATCTGAGGCTCGGTCAGCCGGCAACCGAGCTGTCTGGCGGGGAGGCTCAGCGCATCAAGCTGGCGACTGAACTGCAACGCGCTCAACGCGGCAACACGATCTACATCCTCGACGAGCCAACTTCGGGGCTTCACCCCTCCGATGCGGACCGGCTGATGCAACATCTGCAGGGCCTCGTCGACGCCGGCAATACGGTCGTCGTCGTCGAACATGACATGCGCGCCATCACGCAGGTGGATTGGGTCATCGATCTGGGACCGGGGGCAGGGGAAGATGGCGGCCGCATCGTTGCCAGCGGCGTCCCCGGCATAGTTGCGGAAGCGGAAGGCAGTCTCACAGCCCCCTATCTTAAAGCGGCACTGTAGGTCGTAAACCTAGTCGGCATCCAGCGTTCGCAAGAACAGCAGAGCAAGTATGGTGGCGGTCGGTCAGCTGGGGCCACCCGGTAACGGTCAGAGGCCACGATCCTGTTCGCTTCCACTGGCCTGATCGGAATGACGCTCGACGATAAGGTCGGATCAAGCCGGGGCCGTGACGTCGAGGCGCTGACTGCCGTCTACTGAAAAGATCAATTCCGGTTATCAACAAGCGCGTCCTTTGTCACTCGCGATGCCTTCCCTAAGCGCGGGGGACACGCCGCTTGGATATTGCGGCACCGACTGATCCCAAGCACGTGCACGCCTACCGACGGCGGACAGTCATTTGCGCCGCCTGCGCGTTGAACCGCTATGCATCGTAGGTCCAAAGCGGGGCGCCGCTCGGCGCCTCAACAAGGAAACCCGCAATACCGTGCCCGTCCTCGCTGGCACCCATGTCTACGTACATTGACGGCGTCGAAGCTAGGGGACCGAACCTGGAGTCGACTATGTGGAACGAAACCGGACGCTACAATGGGTCAAGCCTAGAAGCTTATCAGAGCCGCCGAACAGTTCACCGAAGTCGAAGGGAGTTAACGTCTGGCTGCTCGTCGCGCCGTGTTCGTCTGATACGCGGCGTAGCGGATGGCCATTATCACCGGCCATCCGCTACGCCTGTCTACCGTGGCCCTTCTTCAGCGATCGGGCCATCAAAATGGTTTGTCGAGACCGCCCCGTCTTTAATTCCCGGCTGCGAGCCCAGCGCCCACACCCGCCGCTACTTCCTCTACGAGTTTGGCACAGAAGGCGGGTAAGTCGTTGGGGTCGCGGCTTGTGATAAGGCCGTTGTCGACGACGACTTCCTCATTGATCCATTTACCGCCGGCGTTCTCGATATCGACCTTCAGCGTTGGGTAGGACGTCAGGGAACGCCCCTCAAGCACGTCAGCCTCAATCAATGTCCAGGGTGCATGGCATATAGCCGCAACCGGTTTTTTTTGATCGAAGAAGGCCCGGATGAAACCAATTGCCTCGCCGCTGCCGCGCAGCTTGTCGGCGCCGACAGTCCCTCCGGGCACGACAAGGCCGTCGAAATCGTCGGCTTTGACCTCGGCAAACGTCTTGTCGATAGTATAGCTGCCGCCCTCGTCAAGATCGCTATTGACTGTACGAGCCACGCCCGTTTCAAAACTGACCACGGTCACTTTGCCGCCAGCTTCCTCGATAGCTTGCTTGGGCTTCGAGAATTCCGGCTCTTCCGTCCCGCGGGGCGCGATCAGAACGGCAACCGATTTGCCCTGTAACGTCATCGCTATGTCCTTTTCCGTCAAAGATTAAGGTCAGGCCGTCGGCTTGAGCACAACCTTGGTCCAGCCATCGTCGCGTGCGTCGAAATGCTTGTAGGCGTCTGGCGCCTGATCGAGCCGCAGTCGGTGGGAGATGATTTGAGCGGGATTGGCCCGGCCATGCTCAATGAGGTTCATCAGCCGCCGGTTATAATGCTTTACATTACATTGCCCGGTGCCGATCTTCTGCCCCTTGAACCAAAAGTTGCCGAAGTCGAACGCAATCTTGCCTTCCTTCTGCAGATCGTCGGGCGCATTGGGGTCTTCCGGGATAAACACGCCGACGACGCCGATGCCGCCGGTGGCCTTCGTGCTTTTGACGAGGCAGTTCATCGTGTAATTGCTGCGCTCCTTGCCGTGGCGATCGCAGCACTGGTAACCTACCGCCTCGACCCCACGGTCGGTCCCGAGGCCGCCGGTTGCGTCAAGGATCTGCTGGGCGGGATCGCCCTTGCGCATGTCGATCGGAATCGCGCCCATCGCCTCGGCCAGTTTCAGGCGGTCATCGTGGGAATCGACCACGAAGATCTGAGCGGCACCGCGGATTTGGGCTGAGTGCGCGGCCATCAAACCGACCGGACCAGCGCCGTAGATCGCGATGCTTTCGCCGGGCAGGAAACCGGACAGTTCGACGCCATGCCAACCCGTCGGGAAGATGTCGGAGAGCATGACATAGTCGTCCTCCTTCTCTTTGGCGTCCTCGGGCAGCTTCAGACAGTTGAAGTCCGCATAAGGAACGCGCATCAACTCGGCCTGACCGCCTTGCCACGGCCCCATCTCGGCAAAGCCATACGCTGCGCCGGCGGTTCCGGGGTTGGTCGTGAGGCAAAACCCCGTCAGACCGCGTTCGCAATTTTCGCAGAACCCGCAACCCACGTTGAACGGCATACAGACGCGATCGCCCTTCTTGATCCGATCTACGGCAGCGCCGACCTCGATGACTTCGCCGAGGTTTTCGTGACCAAAGACCCTGCCCTTCTCGAAGCTGGTACGGCCCTCGTACATGTGAAGGTCAGACCCGCAAATGTTGGTGGTGGTCACCCGAATGATCACATCGGTCGGTTTCTCGATCTTGGGATCGTCGATGGTATCCACGGAAACGTCTTTGGGTCCGTTGTATACGACAGCTTTCATGGACTTTTCCTTTCGTAGCGCTGCTCAAGACGTCATCAAGTCGAGCGCTTGCTGATGATCCGGTCCAGCGCAACGGCGAAGGAACTCGCATCTTTCCAACTGCTCTCAGGGTCCTAAACCGCCTGATGCCTGAGCGGTTCCTTCCCGTTCGGCAGTTCTCGGATCGATTTTCGGCAGCTTTTCCATTTTTTTGGGCCGGGAAGGTCTAAAAAAGTGACGGATTGATGCACTCAAGAAATCCCTGCGTAAACAACGGCGCCTGCTCTATGAGACCATGTTCCGCAACCTGGTTCACGCGCGTGTTGTGATCGCTGACTAGGCCGCCGACTACAACGCTGCTGCATAACACCCATCTCTCTATGTTGTTGAGGGGAATAGGTTCTTCTGGTCGGGATGCGGTTCTGCGGGGTGTTTTGCCCTTTGCTTGGCCTCGAAAGCGACGTGTTGTGCCTGTGGTGTGGCAAGTTCGGACCGGCTGAAGAGCCACGGTCCGTCGGGAAGGGGATGATCGCCTTTGACCACTCCGGTCTCGGCCGCGATCCTCAGTGTCTTCGGCGATACGCCCAGCAGGCGCGCAGCCTCGGTTAGATTGAGCCACGGTTCGATGCCATCGGGAGCCGTGCGGAAGACCGGGATCTTGTGATGCGAGCGGAGCGACGTGACCCGCTCGCGTGTCCAGCGGTTGCCATGGCCTGTCAGCAGGCCGTTTCGGTTGAGGATGCCGGCAATCAGATCGTCGGAGGCAATGAGCACCAGCTGGCGCACCGCGGCGATGGTCTCAGAAGCGGTGCTGTTGCGCTGACCCCGGCGCCGCTTCGGCAGGCGAAGCTCTGTATGTGCACCGCCGGTCCAGTGGACCAGCAGAACGATCTCGGAGGCTGTGTCGTCGAGATCGGCAACCACCTCCTGGATGACGGTGCGGACGATCCGCTTCTTGAGCCGGGCATCCGTTGTCGGTGCCGCCCAGACCGCCCGAAGGTTCGTCCCAATTCTGCTGGTGTCGAGTGCCGCCAGGGAAGATGCTCCTGGGGCGGCGGCATCGTGCTCCGCAATCCTGGCCTCGACCGTTGCGACTTGCGTGAGCGCACGGTTCCACCGCGTCTCCAACTCTCCGGCCACCAGCCGGTTCGCAGGATCGGCGGCATCGTATTGCCGGAATGTCCGATCGGCGTGGTAGCGGGCAGCCTCGAGATCGCGCACCAGGGCCTCGCGAACCTGATCCCGGCGGCTGGCAGCCTGCGTCTCGGCCTCCATGGCGGCAGCGATTGCTCCGGGTTCGACCACCCGCAGCAATGCCTCCTCGATGGCATCGTCGACCCGCAAGCCGCCGAAGGCAATGCAACGCGGCTCGCCGTTGTCGAGCAGACCCCGCCAGCAGGAATAGCGCGGGATGGTGTGATTGACGCCAGTGTAGCGGAGCGTCAGCTTGCGGCCGCAGCGCCGACAGCGCAACAGGCCGGCCAGCAGTGCCTCGCCGTGCTTGGGCGCTCCATGATGGCGGCTTGAGGGGACGTTATTGCTGACCATCGTGCGGATCGCTTCTGCCCGTTCCCAACTGACATAGCCTTCATGCGCTCCGGGCTTCAGCGCCAGCCAATCGCTGCGTGGCTTTCGGCGGCTGCCGGTTCGCGGAACGGTCGCATCGTGCTTCGGCATCACGCAAGTCTTACCATAAGCATAGGCGCCGCCGTAGACCGGATTCTCGACCATCCGATGGATGGTGGCATAGGTTGGCCGGCGCCAGACGACATCACCATTGGCGCGTCGGGCCGGCAGATCCAGACCATGCTCCAGGAACCAGAGCAGAGCCTGCCGTGCGCTGCCGAGCTCGGCCACCTTGTCGAAGACGAGAATGATGGCCTCTTGCACGCGGCGATCGGGATCCTTCTCCAGTCTGTCGCCGGCCTTTACAAAACCGACCGGGGCCGCGACGACCAACTCACCGAGTCGGGCCTTCTCGTATCGGGCGGCCAGTGAGCGTTGCCGCAGCAGGTCGAGCTCATACTCGTTGAGGCTGCCCTTCAGGCCGAGAAGCAGACGGTCGTTGCTCTGGCGTGGCGCATAAACGGTCTCCTGGTCAACCAGGACAGTATCCACGACCCGGCACATCTCGATCAGCTGCTGCCAGTCACGGCTGTTGCGTGCGAAGCGGGACACCTCGCGTGCCGCAACCGCACCGACCTTGCCCAGGCAAACCTCGGCCACCATCCTGTCGAAACCGGCCCGCGGCACACCACCCGCAGCCGAGCGACCAAGATCGTCATCGATGGTCTCGATGGAGGACCAACCGAGCCCCGTCAGTCGGTCGCGCATCGCGTATTGCAGAATGCTGCTCTCACGGTTGTGCAGCACCTGGTGCGCCGAGGATTGCCGCACGTAGAGGATCGCCTTGCGCTCCAGATGATGCGGCCCGATCTTCTCATGCATCATGTCCCGCCTCCTTCCGCTGCCTGTCCGCGCCGTCGGCGTGGTCGAGGATCAGGCGGGTCATCAACGTGGTCAGCGTCAGCCGCGCCTCGTCGGGCAGGCTCTGCCATTGCGGTGTTGGAAGCGATCCGGCGGCGCAGGGCGGATCGAAAAGGTCGAGTTGCTGCGGTGGCGTTCGGCGCGGCATGAGCATCTCCCGGAATTACCGATAGGGAGTTCGATGTTGCGCCCGAATCTCGCAATTCCGATGGCCTGTCGCGAGCCGCCACCGCGTCGTTCAGCACTGCCGCTAAGCTCGCCAGGGTCGCAATCGACGCAACGGGAGCAGACCTGAGGTGCCAGGATTGGCTGGTGGCCCGATCAAACATCCACGCGGGGATCTCCAGCCAGCGACCAGACGCAATGCCGGTCAGGCTACAGCGAAATGCCGGCTGGCTGGCCTTCTTAACGACCTCGTGGACATAAACCCGTCGGCCCGCCCACGGATGCCACGGATAAAGAAGCTCACGCTCATCAGTCCTGTGGGCGTTCTGTGATTGAGTTGTACAACACCGAGCGCCCGCATTCGGCCTTGGATTATCAGCCCCCGGCTGACTACACGCTGGCCCTCACCACCGCAATCGCCCGCCCCGCTGCGCGAGATGAAAGCTCCGCGAGACGGGCGATTGCTCAACCCGCCCCAATCGGCGTAAATACTAACCGGGCTCCGGTCGCATCTGGATGAAAGTTCAGTGGCAGGTCAACAATCAACAACTGCAACAGCCCTCTGACATTTAGGATTGCCGTCATCAAATTTAATGATGATGATTATCATTAAATACTCAATCTCTAGGGCAGGCAGTTGCACCAATGACCGATAAGACAGTTTTTGACACCTACACGCTGGGCGGGATCACTCTCTCCAACCGCGTGGTGCTCGCGCCGCTCACACGCAACCGCGCCGGCGAGGGCCTAGTTCCGAGTGAGTTCGCAGCGGAATACTACTCGCAGCGCGCCAGCGCAGGTCTCGTGATCACCGAGGCGACACAGATTTCCAAACAGGCGCAGGGTTATCAGAACACGCCAGGCCTTTATGCGCCCGAACAGATCGCTGCATGGCGCAAGGTGACCGATGCGGTCCATGCGAAGGGCGGGCGCATTTTCGTGCAGCTTTGGCACGTCGGCCGCGTCAGCCATGTCAATCTGCATGGAGGTGAAGCACCGGTTGCACCATCGGCGATCCGGGCCGAAACCAAGACCTTCGTGAACGACGGCTTTGCCGATGTGTCCGAGCCGCGGGCTCTGGAGACAGCCGAAATTGCCGGCATCGTCGAGGATTTCCGCAAGACGGCAGCCAACGCTATTGAGGCCGGGTTCGACGGTGTCGAAGTTCATGGCGCCAATGGCTATCTGCTCGACCAGTTCCTGCGCAGTTCCTCCAACGTCCGCACCGATACCTATGGCGGATCGGTCGAGTCCCGCGCCCGTCTGCTGCTTGAGGTCGTTGCGGCCGTAGCGAATGAGATCGGCGCGGATCGCACCGGCGTTCGGCTGTCGCCTGTATCGCCCGCCAGCGGGGCCGTGGTCACTGGCGAAGAACAAGAGCAGTTCAACTATGTCGTCGAGATGCTGAATGGCCTCGGGATCGTCTACATCCACGTGGTCGAAGGCGCGACCGGCGGCCCGCGCGATGTCGCACCGTTCGACTACGCGGCGCTGCGGAGCCGCTTCAAGAACACCTACATCGCCAACAATGGTTACAACCTCAATCTCGCGAACCAGCATCTGGCGGCTGGCGAGGCCGATCTCATTGCCTTTGGCAGGCCGTTCATTGCGAATCCCGATTTGGTCGAGCGGTTAAAGACCGGGGCGGAGCTGAACCAGATCGATCCGACGACGCTCTATGGCGGCGACGCAAAAGGCTACATCGACTATCCGACGCTCGACGGCTGAGATCGCATCGCCAAGGGACGGCCTTGCTGCCGTCCCTGATCAGACATCCATAGATGATGTGAAGACGAAATGACCAATACCCATATCACTGCACCGACGCAGTATGTCGGAGCCGATGGCGTGCGTTATGGCTACCGGCGCTTTGGCGCGGAGACCGGAACGCCGCTGCTGTTCTTACAACACTTCCGTGGCGGTCTGAACAACTAGGGTGCCGACCGCTCCGCTATTTCGCGGCCAGCAGGGTGAACTTGTGGATCTGCGGCGGTTCAGAGAATAGTTCTTCTGCCTTGTCCATCAGTGTGGCGGCAACCTTGCCGTCAAGATGGGCCTGCCGATCCTCCTCTGTGTCGAACGTATCGAAGATCGCGTACGCACCGGGACCTTCCTCGATCGCA